>JAZJYY010000022.1:0-64438 GCA_040390145.1 Pseudomonadota bacterium | reverse complement strand
ACGCGCTGCCGATCTATCATACCCACGGCCTGTTCGTGGCCAGCAACGTCACGCTGTTCGCGCGGGCGTCGATGATCTTCCTGCCGAAATTCGATCCGGAGCTGATCATCAAGCTGATGGCGCGCGCCACCGTGATGATGGGCGTGCCGACGTTTTATACGCGGCTGCTGCAGAGCCCGGCATTGACGAAGGAGTCGACCAGGCACATGCGGCTGTTCGTTTCGGGATCGGCGCCGCTGCTTGCCGACACCCACCGCGAATGGTTTGCGCGCACCGGCCACGCCGTGCTGGAGCGCTACGGCATGACCGAGACCAACATGAACACCTCCAACCCCTATGACGGCGATCGGGTGCCCGGCGCGGTGGGCCATGCACTGCCCGGCGTGTCGGTGCGCGTCACCGATCCCGAAACCGGCAAGACGCTTGAGCCTGACAATATCGGGATGATCGAGGTCAAGGGCCCCAACGTGTTCAAGGGCTACTGGCGGATGCCCGAAAAGACCAAGGCGGAATTCCGCGACGACGGCTTCTTCATCACCGGCGACCTCGGCAAGATCGACGCCAAGGGCTATGTGCACATTCTCGGCCGCGGCAAGGATCTGGTGATCTCGGGCGGTTTCAACGTCTACCCGAAGGAAATCGAGAGCGAGATCGACGCCATGCCTGGCGTGATCGAATCCGCCGTGATCGGCGTGCCGCACACCGATTTCGGCGAAGGCGTCACCGCGGTGCTGGTCTGCGACAAGGGCGCCGCGGTCGACGAAGCCTCGGTGCTGAAGGCGCTCGACGGCAGACTGGCGAAATTCAAGATGCCGAAGCGGGTGATCGTGGTCGATGAATTGCCGCGCAACGCCATGGGCAAGGTGCAGAAGAACATTTTGCGCGATACCTACGCGAAGATTTACGCGAAGTAATTTTCACTCCCTCATGGTGAGGAGCGCGTCTTCGCGCGTCTCGAACCATCTGGCACACTGCCTGCTGCCATCCTTCGAGACGCCGTCTTCGCTGCGCTTCGCCGGGCTCCTCAGGATGAGGTCGGTGGGCATTGCGTTCGAGATCGCAAGTCCCGCAGCCCGGATGGAGCGCTTGCGAAATCCGGGGCCGGCCTCACCGCGAATCCCGGATTGCGCTGTCGGGCGGCGCCTCGCGCCGACCCTTTCGCTTCATCCGGAGTACGAGCCGATGGCTACAGCAAACTGATCACGAACCGGCTGCCGACGATGAACAGATAGCAGCCGAACGCAACCTCCAGCGTGCGTTTCGACATCGAATGCGCGGCCCTGACGCCGAGCGGCGCGGTCAATAGCCCGGTCGGGATCACCAGCGCGGCACCGATCAGCGAGACGTAACCGATCGCGAACGGCAGCTGCAGCGCCAGCACGTCGGGATAGCTCATGGCGGCCGGCCAGCCGGCATAGATGTAGCCGATGGCGCCGGGAATCGAGATCAGCACCGCCAGCGCCGACGAGGTCGCGACCGCCTGATGGATCGGCCGGCCGTAGAAGGTCATCAACAGGTTCAGGAAAAGTCCGCCGCCAACCCCCATCAGGGTGGAAAGAAGCCCGACGACGAAGCCGTAGAGCTTCATCAGCGGGCCCTTCGGAAAGTCTTCGCCGATTTTCCACGTCTCGCGCGCCAGCAGCAGCCGGGTTGCGGCCGAATACGCCACCATTACGAACACGATCTTGAACAGGCGCTCCGGCGCGTAACGCGCGGTGATGCCGCCGGCGATCACGCCGATCACGACCGGCAGCCACCATTGCCTGAGGATCTTCATGTCCACGGCGCCCCTGAGGTAGTGGGCGCGAAAGGAGCTGATCGAGGTCGGAATGATGATGGCGAGCGATGTGCCGATGCACAGCGGCATCCGGACTTCGAGCGGGACGCCGGCGAGCCGGAAACATTCGTAAAATACCGGAACCAGGATGGCACCGCCCCCGATCCCGAACAGCCCCGCCAGAAAGCCCGACAGCGCCCCCACCGCCACCAGCAAGAGCGCCAGCTGGGCAAGCTCCGCGACATCAAGCCCAGCGATTGCCATCCCAGGTTCCCTCGGTCTTGCCGCGCGCGTCCGCGCGTTCATGAATCGTGCTTCAGGTATACCAGCCAACAGCACCCGCGGACCTTGTCAACGGCCACAATTGCAGGGCACATCCATAGGTGTGAATCACGGTTCGCAATTCGCGATTTTCCTCGTTGCGCTCACTGTTTCGAGTTCGTAAATAGAATTTGTCTATCGCGATCCACGAAGGGCCTTCGCAGCCCGCCAACCCATCAAAAGCCGCCGATGACCGCCAGGATCGAACGACCGCTTTCGCCTCATATGCAGGTCTATCGCTGGACCCTGACGATGGCGCTGTCCATCGTGCATCGCGCCACCGGTATTGCGCTGTATTTCGGTACCCTGCTGTTGGCCTGGTGGCTGATCGCGGTCGCTTCCGGCCCCGGCGCCTATGCCAATGTGCAGGCCTTCACCGGCAGCATCATCGGCAAGCTGATCGTGTTCGGCTACACATGGGCGCTGATGCATCACCTGGTTTCGGGTCTCAGGCATTTCGTTTGGGACCTCGGCTACGGCTTCAAGGCCAGCGAACGCGAGGCGCTGACCTGGGCCGCGCTGATCGGCGGCATTTCGCTCACGGTGCTGGTGTGGATCGTCGCCTATGCATTCGGAGCCGGAAAATGAGCATCAACGAGTCGCATGGGTCGGCCAAGCCGCCGTCGATGCGCACCCCGCTCGGCCGCGTCCGCAGCCTCGGCTCTTCGCATTCCGGCACCGGCGACTTCTGGCGCCAGCGCATTACCGCCGTGGCGATGACGCTGCTGATCGTGCCCGTGATCATCGTGGTGATGATGCTGCTCAGCAGCAACCATGCCGGTGCGGCGCAGATTCTCGGCTCGCCGCTGATCGCGATCATCCTGTTGCTGTTCATCGTCGCCAGCGCCTGGCACATGAAGATCGGCATGCAGGTGGTGATCGAGGACTACATTCATAACGAGAAGCTGAAGCTCGCCAGCGTGATGGCCAACAACTTCTTCTCGGTCGCGGTGGCGCTGGCTTCGATCTATGCCATCCTCAAACTGTCATCCGGAGTTTAGCCCATGGCCGTCGGCGGAAATGGCAAGGGAAATGGCCAGGGGAACGGCCAGGGGAACGGCGCAAGCGGCACGGGGACATTCGCCACCAACGGCCACGCCTATCCGATCGAAGACCATACCTATGATGTCGTGGTGGTCGGCGCCGGCGGCGCCGGGCTGCGCGCCGTGGTCGGCTGCGGCGAAGCCGGCCTGCGCACCGCCTGCATCACCAAGGTGTTTCCGACCCGCTCGCACACGGTGGCGGCCCAGGGCGGCATTTCGGCCGCACTCGGCAACATGCACGAGGACAACTGGCGCTGGCATATGTACGACACCGTCAAGGGGTCGGACTGGCTGGGCGACCAGGACGCCATCGAATACATGGTGCGCAACGCGCCCGAGGCCGTCTACGAGCTCGAGCACTGGGGCGTGCCTTTCTCGCGCACCGAAGACGGCAAGATCTATCAGCGGCCGTTCGGCGGCATGACGCTGGACTACGGCAAGGGCCAGGCGCAGCGCACCTGCGCCGCCGCCGACCGCACCGGCCACGCCATGCTGCACACCATGTACGGCCAGGCGCTGCGCCATGCCGCGGAATTCTTCATCGAGTTCTTCGCCATCGACCTGATCATGGACGACCAGGGCGTCTGCCGCGGCGTGATCGCGCTGAAACTCGACGACGGCACGCTGCACCGGTTTCGCGCCCAGACAACCATTTTGGCCACCGGCGGCTATGGCCGCGCCTATGCCTCCTGCACCTCGGCGCATACCTGCACCGGCGATGGCGGCGGCATGGTGCTGCGGGCCGGGCTGCCGCTGCAGGACATGGAATTCGTCCAGTTCCATCCGACCGGAATCTACGGCGCCGGCTGCCTCGTCACCGAGGGTGCGCGCGGCGAGGGCGGCTATCTCGTCAATTCCGAAGGCGAGCGCTTCATGGAGCGCTATGCGCCGTCGGCCAAGGACCTCGCCTCGCGCGACGTGGTCTCGCGCTCGATGACCATCGAGATCCGCGAAGGCCGCGGCGTCGGCAAGAAGAAGGACCACATCTACCTGCACCTCGACCATCTCGATCCCAAGGTGCTGCAGGAACGGCTGCCGGGCATTTCCGAATCGGCCAAGATCTTTGCGAATGTCGACGTCACCCGCGAGCCGATCCCGATCACGCCGACCGTGCACTACAATATGGGCGGCATTCCCACCAATTATCACGGCGAAGTACTGACCAAGCGGGACGGCGACGACAACGCCACCGTGCCCGGCCTGATGGCGCTCGGCGAAGCCGCCTGCGTCTCGGTGCATGGCGCCAACCGGCTCGGCTCCAATTCGCTGATCGATCTCGTGGTGTTCGGCCGCGCCGCCGCGCTGCGCTGCGCCGAAAAGCTGACGCCGAATGCCAGCCAGCCGGAGTTGCCGGCGGGCTCCGCCGACAAGGCGCTGAGCCGGCTCGACCACTACCGCTACGCCTCCGGCGGCACGCCGACCGCCAAGCTGCGCGACAGCATGCAGCATGTGATGCAGAACAATTGCGCCGTGTTCCGCACCGGCGAGATCCTGACCGAAGGCCAGAACCTGATTCACAAGGTGCATGGCGGCATCGGCGACATCTCGACGACCGACCGCTCGCTGACCTGGAATTCCGACCTGGTCGAGACCATGGAATTCGACAATCTGATCGTGCAGGCGGTGGTGACGATGGATTCGGCCGCCAACCGCTCGGAAAGCCGCGGCGCCCATGCCCGCGAGGATTTTCCGGATCGGGACGACAAGAACTGGATGAAGCACACGCTGGCCTGGATCGACGACGGCGGCAAGACCGCGATCGATTACCGCCCGGTGCACGACTACACGATGACCAACGACGTCCAGTACATCCCGCCGAAGGCGCGGGTGTATTGATCTCTGCTCGTCATGCGCGGGCTTGACCCGCGCATCCATCTTTTTTCGCGAGATGGATTGCCGGGTCAGGCCCGGCAATGACGAGGTGAACCGCAAAGGCATTACAGATGGTTGAATTCGCACTGCCGAAAAACTCAAAGATCACCGGCGGCAAGGAATGGCCGAAGCCTGCCGGTGCGACCGAGACGCGCGAGTTCAGGGTTTATCGCTGGAACCCGGACGACGGCAAGAATCCCGGCGTCGACACCTATCATATCGACATCAACGATTGCGGGCCGATGGTGCTCGACGGCCTGATCTGGATCAAGAACCACATCGATCCGACGCTGACCTTCCGCCGCTCCTGCCGCGAAGGCGTCTGCGGCTCCTGCGCCATGAACATCGACGGCCAGAACACGCTGGCCTGCACCAAGTCGATGCACGACGTGAAGGACGGCGCGGTCAAGATCAATCCGCTGCCGCACCAGCCCGTGGTCAAGGACCTGGTGCCGGACCTGACCAATTTCTACGCGCAATACGCCTCGATCGAGCCGTGGCTGAAGACGTCGACGCCGACGCCGCAGAAGGAATGGCGGCAGAGCCACGAGGACCGCGAAAAGCTCGACGGCCTCTACGAATGCATCCTGTGCGCCTGCTGCTCGACCTCCTGCCCGAGCTACTGGTGGAACAGCGAGCGATTCCTCGGCCCCGCCGCGTTGCTGCAGGCGACGCGCTGGGTCAAGGACAGCCGCGACGAAGCCACCGGCGAGCGGCTCGACAACCTCGAGGATCCGTTCCGGCTCTACCGCTGCCACACCATCATGAACTGCGCCAAGGCCTGCCCGAAGGGACTCAACCCCTCCGAGGCGATCGCCGAGCTCAAGCTGAAGATGGTCGAGCGGCAGATCTAGCTCCGGTAGCCCGGATGGAGCCAGCGGGTCGGCGCAAAGCGCCGCGCCCGATGGTGCTATCCGGGGTGCTCGCCGAGAAAGTCCCGGATTTCGCAAGAGCTCCATCCGGGCTACGGGACTTCGGTTCCATCCCCACTCCCGCTTTGTGACATCCGCACGATGCAGTAAGCTCCGCCGCAGATGGGGCAGCCGTGCAGACCGCGCAACGCAATTCGCTGAGACTGCTGCAATGGATGATGGGCGCCTCGCTGGCGCTGCCGCTGGCGCTGTTCGCGCTGACATCCGCGGTGTCCTGGGTCTCGACCCACCAGACCGCCGATCGCGAGATCGAGCGCACGCTGGATGTCGCGCATGAACATGCGCTGAAGGTGTTCGAGACCATCGACCGCAGCCTGTCGGAAATCGCCGAGATGACCCGCGGCCTTCCGGATGCCGAGGTTTCCAAACGCGAACCGGCGCTGCACTTGCGGCTGAAGGATCTGGTGGACTCGCTGCCACAGGTCAAATCGGCCTGGGTGTTTGACGCCAGGGGCCACGCGCTCGTCAACAGCCTGGTGTCGCCGCCGCCCGAGATCGATTTTTCCGACCGCGATTATTTCAAGGCGCTTGTCGCCGGCGACATCGGCACCTTCATCGGCGATGCGCTGACGCCGCGTCCGCCCTATCAGGGCGCGGCGTTCTTCGGCGTCAGCCGCCGCCGCCCGAGCGATGACGGCAGCTTCGCCGGCGTGATCCAGGCTTCGGTGCTTCCGGAATATTTCGAGAATTTCTACGCCCGGATCGGCCGCGACCCCGGCAGCTTCTTAGCGCTCGGCCTGACCGACGGCATGGTGCTGGCTCGCCTGCCCGCCCTCGGCCGCGACCTGCGCGTCGACCGCCATGGACCTGCCGGGCAGAAGATCGCCGCCAGCCCCAAGGCGGGACTGATCACGGTGACATCCGAGGCCGACGGGATCGAACGCCGGATCGGCTACCAGAGGCTTGCGGCCTATCCGCTCTATGTCAGCGCCGGACTCGAAACCTCGGCAATCCGGGCGCGCTGGCTTTCCACCATGGGCCAGCATTTGATCTTCGGTCTGCCCGCCACCGCGCTGTTGTTTCTGATTCTGGCGCTGGCGCTGCGGCGGACCCGGAACCTGTACGCCGAGGCCAGCCGGCGCATCGAGGCCGAGGAGGCGCTGAAGCACGGCCAGCGCCTCGAAGCGCTCGGACAGCTCACCGGCGGCGTCGCCCACGACTTCAACAATCTTCTCACCGTGATTCGCGCCTCCGTCGACATGCTGCGGCGGCCGCATCTGACCGAGGAGCGGCGGCTGCGCTATATCGAGGCGATCTCGGATACCGTCACGCGCGCCGCCAAACTGACCGCCCAGCTGCTGGCCTTCGCGCGCCGGCAAGCGCTGAAGCCCGAACTGTTCGACGTCGGCGAATGCGTGCAGACGCTGAGCGAAATCATCCGCACGTTGACGGGCGCGCGGATCGAGATCGTCACCCGCGTGCCGGGCGGACCTTGCCTGATCAACGCCGATGTCGGTCAGTTCGAGACCGCGGTGATCAACATGGCGGTCAATGCGCGTGACGCCATGGGCGGCGAGGGCCTGTTGACGATCGCGGTTCGCAGCGTGGCGGAACTGCCCGGCCCCTCGCCGCAGCCGAAATCGCCGCATGGCTATGTCGCGGTGTCGGTCGAGGATACCGGCGTCGGAATTCCGCCAGGCCAGCTCGGACACATCTTCGAGCCGTTCTTCACCACCAAGGACGTGGGCCAGGGCACCGGGCTCGGCCTGTCCCAGGTGTTCGGTTTTGCCAAGCAATCCGGCGGCGAGGTGACGGTGACCAGCGAGGTCGGCAAGGGCAGCGCGTTCACGCTGTATCTGCCGCGGGTCGCCGAAGACAGCCGGCCGCAGGCTTTGCCGGTGGAGGAAGCGCCGGCGGTCGATGGCCGCGGCATGTCGGTTCTCGTGGTCGAGGATAATCCCGAGGTCGGCAAGTTTGCCGCCGATGCGCTGGCCGAACTCGGCTACGCCGTCACGCTGGTCGGCGGCGCCACCCATGCGCTGGAAGAACTGGCGACCGACGCCGCCCGTTTCGACGTGGTGTTCACCGACGTGGTGATGCCCGGCATGAGCGGCATCGAACTCGCCCAGGAAATCCGCCGCCAGCATTTCGACCTGCCGGTGGTGCTGACCAGCGGATACAGCCACGTGCTGGCGCAGAACGGCAGCTACGGCTTCGAGCTGCTGCAAAAACCCTATTCGATCGAGCAGCTGTCGCGCATCCTGCACAAGGTCGGCCGCTGGCGGACAGGCAAGCGCGGCGCCGCGGAGTAAGGAACGTGGCAGATGGTTCGAGACGCGCGCCGGCAGCGCAAGCGCTTCCCGGACGCGCTCCTCACCATGAGGGAGTGAGGATTTTGCGAGCTGCGGATGCCCGGGAACCCGATGGAACCTTTTGATATCCTTTGCGTTACTGCGCATGTCCAGACCTCCCGCGACGTCCAAGACGGCAAACAAGGCTGCGAAGAAATCCGAATTCGTCGAGATCGCCGCCGAGGCCGGGCAGCACGTCGAACCGCCGCCGCCGGAGCTGCTGGAGCCCGATCCGGAGCTGACGCCGGAACAGGCCGAGCAGGTCCGCAAGGACTATCTGCTGACGCGGTTCTGGATCAGCGCCAAGGGCTTCTGGGGCAAAAGCGGCGACCGGCTGGCGTGGATCTTCTCGATCGGGCTTCTGATCCTGATCGTCGCCAATGTCGGCTTCCAGTACGGCATCAATGTCTGGAACCGGGCGATCTTCGACGCCATCGAGAAAAAAGATTCGGCCAGCGTGCTGCATCTGACCGCGGTGTTTTTCCCGCTGGCGATCGGCAGCGTCCTGCTCGGCGTGGTCCAGGTCTTCACGCGGATGGGAATCCAGCGCCGCTGGCGCGCCTGGCTGACCAATTCGGTGCTGTCGCGCTGGCTCAGCAACGGCCGCTACTACCAGCTCAACCTCGTCAGCGGCGATCACAAGAATCCCGAGCATCGCATTGCCGAGGATCTGCGGGTCTCCACCGATGCGCCGGTGGATTTTGCCGCCGGCGTGACCTCGGCATTCCTGTCGGCAACCACTTTCATCATCGTGCTGTGGACCATCGGCGGCGCGCTGACGGTGACGGTGGCGGGCTCGACCATCACCATTCCCGGCTTCCTGGTCATTGCCGCGGTGCTCTATGCCGCGATCGCCTCGGGTTCGATCATGACGATCGGACGCAGCTTCGTGCAGGTCTCCGAGGACAAAAACCAGGCCGAGGCCGAATTCCGCTACACCCTGATCCGCGTGCGCGAGAACGGCGAGAGCATCGCGCTGCTGGGCGGCGAGGAAGAAGAACGCGACGGCATCGACAAGAACTTTACCAACGTATTGCGGCAGTGGGCGCGGCTGGCGGGCCAGCACATGCGCACCACGCTGGTGTCGCAGGGCTCCAGCCTGATCGCGCCGGTGGTGCCGCTATTGTTGTGCGCGCCGAAATTTCTCGACGGCAGCATGTCGCTCGGGCAGGTGATGCAGGCGGCCTCCGCCTTCACCATCGTGCAGAGCGCGTTCGGCTGGCTCGTCGACAATTATCCGCGGCTGGCCGACTGGAACGCCTGCGCGCGCCGCATCGCCTCGCTGATGATGTCGCTCGACGGGCTGGAGCGCGCCGAGCGCGGCGACGGCATCGGCCGGATTCAGCGCGGCGAGACCGAAGGCGAAGCCATGCTCAGCCTCAACGACCTTTCTGTGACGCTGGATGACGGCACCGCTGTCGTCGGCGAAGCCGAGGTGGTGATCGAGCCCGGCGAGCGATTGCTGGTGGCCGGCGAATCCGGCACCGGCAAGAGCACGCTGGTACGGGCGATCGCGGGGCTGTGGCCGTGGGGCGGCGGCAGCATCAATTTCCATCCCGACCGGCGGCTGTTCATGCTGCCGCAAAAGCCCTACGTGCCCTCCGGCACGTTGCGCCGCGCGGTGGCCTATCCCGGCGCCGCCGAGGACTGGACCGTGGAAGCGATCGGCGAGGCGCTGGACAAGGTCGGGCTCGGGCACCTGAAGGAAAAGATCGAGGAAGACGCGCCATGGGACCAGACGTTGAGCGGCGGCGAGAAGCAGCGGCTGGCCTTTGCCCGGCTGTTTCTGCACTGCCCCGACATCATCGTGCTGGATGAGGCCACCTCGGCGCTTGATGAAAAGAGCCAGGACAAGATGATGGAGCTGATGAACACGGAGCTGCCGAATGCCACCGTGGTCAGCGTCGGCCATCGCCCCGAGCTGGAAGCCTTCCACAGCCGCAAGATCGTGCTGGAACGCCGCAAGGGAGGCGCCAAGCTGGTCAGCGACATCGAACTCATCCCGCGCAAGGGCAAGCGCCGCCTGCTCGGCCGCTTCCTGCGCCACCGCAAGCCGGCGGCGACGAAAGCGGTGTGAGCCCGGTTCTTGCCTCTCCGCTTGCGGGAGAGGGGCCATGAACGCTGGAGTGACTTTTAAAATCGGCTATCCATGCGCCGCTTCTGCCTCCCCAACCGCCACCCGAAGCACAGGAGATTCTGATGCTCGACCACATCGGCTTTCCGGTTTCCGACTATCCGCGCGCAAAGGCTTTTTATCTCAAGGCATTGGCGCCGCTTGGCTACAGCCTGGTGATGGAAGTGACGCAGGAGCAAACCGGCCATGACCCCGCGGCCGGCTTCGGCGCCGACGGCAAGCCCGATTTCTGGATCGGCGGCGAAGGCGGCCTGAACAAGCCGCTGCATGTCGCGATCGCGGCCAAGGACCGCGCCGCGGTGGACGCTTTCTACCAGGCGGCGATGGCGGCGGGCGGACGCGACAATGGCGCGCCCGGCATCCGCGCCCACTACCACCCCAATTATTACGGCGCCTTCGTGCTCGATCCCGATGGCCACAACATCGAAGCGGTGTGCCACGCGCCGGCGTAACGGTTCCGGCGGAACATCGCGGGAGGGTCACCGTTATCGCACCAGAAACATGGAGCGATAACATGGCCAACGATACCACCCGCGATGACACTGCCCACGCCTGGGACCTGATGAAGAAGATCGGGTTTGCGATGATGGTCACGCGGGACGGCGACAAGCTGCGCGCCCGCCCGATGAGCGCCTATCTCGAGCGCGAGAACAACGCGATCTATTTCCTGACCGACGCGCGCCGTCACAAGGATGACGAGATCGCCCGCAATCCCAATATCAACCTGTCATTCGCCGACGCCAGCGACCAGAATTATGTCTCGGTGAGCGGCACGGCAGTGGTCTCCAACGATCGCGCCAAGATCAAGCAGCTGTTCACGACCACTGCGAAGGCGTGGTGGGATTCGGCCGAGGACCCGAACATCCGCGTGCTGAAATTCACGCCGGAGGATGCCGAGTTCTGGGATTCGCCGGGCACCGTCATCAGCTACGTGAAGATGGCTGCGGCGGCCGTCACCGGCACTCGCCCCGAGATCGGCGACAACCGCAAGGTGGCGATGTAGATGGCAAACGAGCCAATCGAGGATCCGCCGATCAAGCCGGGACAACCGACCGAGCCCCCGCAGGAAAGCCCGCCGGGAAATCCGCAGCCTGATATTCCGCCGCCGATGCATGAGCCCGGCGCGCCCCCGCGGCCGGAGGAGTTGCCCGGACAGACGCCCGAGGAGCTTCCGGTGCGTGGACCGGGCGGGCCCACCACGCCCAATCCCGCGACGATGTAAGTCCGGATATATCCGGATATATCGGATCTGCCGGGGGAACGATGTAACTTCGATGGCGTTCACAACCAGCGTCTGAATGCGCAATGAATAATTGCGCCTTCAGGCGCTGCCTGCGTTGAAATAAAAGAAGCGTCGCCGTTGCAGGCCGCCACAATCCGGCCAATGCTTATTCGTTGATTGCCAATCTCGTTTCCATACTCCGGGGTCCAGACCATCATGACACACCTTCGCCTTGTGCTGCTCGCCACGACCGATGGTGGTCGCGCAGGCCAAGGATGAACTTGGTCCGGATGGAAAGCCGAAGCCGAGGCCCGCGCCTCCCGCTGCCGCTCCTGCTCCCCGACCCGCGGCGCCGCCGCCCCCGCCGGCTGCCGCGCCACCGCCGCGGCCTGCTGCACCACCCCCTCCGCCGCCGCCCCCGCGCGCGGCACCGCCCCCGCCGCCGCCTCCCGCTGCAGCACCACCGCCCCGGTCGGCCCCGCCGCCGCCCCCGCCTGCGCGCGTAGCGCCTCCGCCGCCGCCGGCTGCCGCTCCACCGCCGCCGCCAAGGCCCGCGACGCCTCCGCCGCCGCCACCGGCTGCCCGTACCGCACCGCCTCCGCCGCCAGCAGCGACCGCGCCGCCGGTGCCGCCGAAGCCACCGGCCGCGCCGAGCGTCGCGCCTGTCGCACCCCAGCAGAAGAGCGCACCGCCCCCGGTGCCGCCGCCGGCCGCCGGCTCCAGGCAGGCGCCGCCGCCAGCAAGCACGTCGGCTCCGGTCGCACCGCCGGCTCAAACCACACCCACGCCTCCCCCGGCAGGCACCCCCGGCGCAGGTACGCCGCCGCCCGGAGGCCGGCCGCCAGGCGCGCCGCCCGCAGCAGGCACACCGCCGTCGCAAACCCCACCTCCGGGGCCGCCTCCGGCACGGACCGGTCCGCCTCCGGGTGGTCCTGCGCCGACCGCTACGCCCGCCCCGGGCGTGCCTGCGCCCACGGCGGCTCCTGCAGCTCCGGGAACACCCGGCGCTCCGGGTGCGCCGACCACAGCGCCTGCCCCGGGTGCCATAGGTGGACAGACCGCCTTGCCGCCCGGCGCGCCGATAAACCGTCGCCCGCCGCCGACCGTCAGCGCGCCGATTCCGCCCGCGCCGCCCCCGGCCCAGGCCCTGACGCCGATTGCGCCGGGCGCATCGGCTCTGGGAACCAAGACGATGGAAGGTTTCAAAGGCCAGCGCCGGGAAAGCCAGGAAGGCGGGCGTACGGTGTTCACCGAGCCCGGCCGGGTCATCGTTCGCGATCCCAGCGGTCAGTCGTTCATCCGCCACAACGAGGTGGATCGCTTCCGCTATGGCGCGCGCGACATCAGGACCGAGCGGGTCGGCAATGACACGCGCACCATCGTGATCCGTCCCGACGGCTCGCAGATCATCACGGTGAACGATCGCAACGGCCAGTTGCTGCGCCGGATTCGCAGGGATCAGCGCGGCCGCGAGATCATCATCATCGACAACAGCTACCGCGGCCCTCGTGGCTTCGGTGGATTCTATGTCGACCTGGCGCCGCCGATCCTGCGCATTCCGCAGAATCGCTACATCGTCGAAGCCGACGATGCGTCGCCGGACCTGCTCTACGACACCATGATCGCGCCGCCGGTGGAACGGCTCGAACGGCGCTATTCGCTCGACGAAATCCGCTACAGTGCCTCGGTGCGCCAGCGCATGCCGAGCATCGACCTCAACAGCATCAACTTCGAAACCGGATCGTGGGAGATTCCCCCCGATCAGGCCTCGAAGCTGCAGGCGATCGCCGACGGACTCAATCGCGCCATCACGGCCAACCCGCGCGCGGTATTCCTGATCGAAGGCCATACCGACAAGGTGGGATCGGACGTCGACAATCTGTCGCTGTCGGATCGACGCGCCGAGTCCGCGGCCGCGCTGCTGACGCAGCAATTCGGCGTGCCGGCGGAAAACCTGACCTCGCAGGGTTATGGCGAGCAAT
The DNA here is from genome assembly GCA_040390145.1 of Pseudomonadota bacterium. GTDB lineage: Bacteria > Pseudomonadota > Alphaproteobacteria > Rhizobiales > Xanthobacteraceae > Bradyrhizobium. The sequence goes on along the minus strand of JAZJYY010000022.1, from coordinate 50,864 downwards.
ATCCGAAAGAGGATACGGAGGGGCCGAGCGTCGTCAATCGTCGCGTTACCATCCGCAACATCACGCCGCTGCTGAACGGTGGAACGGCCTCGCTGCCGCCCCCGCCGCCCGGCACCGCGCCCCCGCGGCGCTAAGGCAAGACAAGACAGAAGGAATGGCCGGGAGAAATCCCGGCCATTTCGTTTAGAGCAATTCCCACTTCTAATTTTTCTCCCTCGCCTATCGTGCTCTTCTCCCCTCCCTCCACGCGCCCTTGCGCGGGGCGGGGGAGGGGAGAAGAAAGGCGAACTGGCTCGGGTGAACTGGAAAGAGCTAAAGACTAATCGAATGTTCAGGCGCTGAGCGCCCGTGGCGGCAACACCGCTTCGCAAATCGCCTGGACGTGACGGTGGTCGGTGCCGCAACAGCCGCCCAGCATGCGCATCGCGGGAAACGCGCGCCTGAGGTCGCGGTAGCGCTGGCCAAGGTCGCGCGGATCACCCGCATCGAGCGTGGTCGATTCATCCAGCTCGGCATGGCTTTTGGTGGATGCATTGGCGCGCACGCCATGGATGCGCTTGACCCAGGCTTCACCCGCCTGCAGCGCGTTCTCGAAATGCACGGGATGCGCGCAGTTGATCATGAAATACTCCGGCGCGCCTGACGTCTCGCGATCCACTGTCTCGATGGCGTCGCGCAACGTTTCGCCGTTGATCAGGCGGCCGTCGGTTTCCACCGTGAACGAGATCACCGCGGGAATTCCCTGTGCGCTGGCCGCACGCGCGATACCGATCGCCTCATTGATGCTGTTCAGCGTATAGGCCGTCACCATGTCGGCGCCGCCTTCGACGAAGGCGGCAATCTGCGGGGCGTGATAGGCCTCGGCCTCCGCCGCATCCATATTGCCGGCCTTGTAACCGTCGCCGCGCGGGCCGATGGCGCCGCTGATGACGTAAGGCGCGGCCCCCGGCCTTTCCCAATCGGCGCGCAAGCCTTCGAGGAATGCGATCGAACGGACATTGACCGCCCTGAGCGCGGCGGCGTCATAGCCGAGCTTGGCGGCCCAGTCGGGGTTGGCGCGCCATGTCGGGCTGTCGAGCACGAATCCCGTGCCATGCTCGCGCGCGACCGCGAGATAGGCCTGGTAATACTGCTTCAGCTTCTGCCGGCCTTCCGGACTGTCGAGCAGCACGAACGCCGCGAAGTGCGGCAATTCGAGACCTTCGTGGAAGATCAGCGTCGTTTCCATGCCGCCGTCGGTGAGAAAAATGCCGCCGCGACGTTGCGGCAGGTCATGTCGGTATTTTGTCACTTCAGTCATCTCCGTGATCGGTGGGGCCCGTATGCACGTTACGTCTCGCGACGGCGGCTTCGGTCTGGCGGAATTGGTGACGCATAATGTCGCGGCTTGCCAGCAGGCGCGTGGTGCGGCTGAACCTCTTGCTGAAAATCGATACGAAATCAGAAAGTTGTACGGCGCGGACGAACCCGGGGCGTCGGACTGCGCGCCAATATCCGTACCGCAAGTACAGTTTTTCGGAGTGTGACATGGGAAAAGGCGAAGCGACGCGGGAGCGGATTCTCGGGATCGCCGAGGCGGCCGTTCTCGCCAAGGGATTTGGCGCCACCTCGATCGAGGAAGTGATCGCGGAGGCCGGCCTCACCAAGAGCGGCTTCTTCTATCACTTCAGGGACAAGAACGCGCTGGCCCGCGAGATGCTTCGCCGTTACGTCGAAACCAATGATCGCCTGTTCGACCATATCTTCGAGCGCGGCCGGCAGCTGTCGGACGATCCGCTGCAGGCGTTCCTGATCTCGCTGAAACTGCTGGCCGAAGTGATGGCAGATCTTCCGAACGGCCATCCCGGCTGCCTGATCGCCAGCATCTGCTATCAGGAGCGGTTGTTCGATCGCGAAGTGCGCGACCTCACCGCGCAGTCGGTGCGGGACTGGAACGCGCGCTTCCGCGGCATTTTCGACGGCATTGCCGCGGTCTATCCGCCGAAGGAAGCGGTCGACCTCGACGATCTCGCCGACATGCTGTCCTGCATCGTCGACGGCGCCATCATCCTGTCGAAGACGCTGAACGATCCGCGCCGGCTGGAACGCCAGATCCTGATCTTCCGCAGCTGCGTCAAGCTGATGTTCGCGGCGCCCGCGGTTTCGTAGATGCACCTTCTTCTCCCCTCCCCACCGCTGCGCGGGAGGAGGGGAGAAGAAAAGTACGCTATGGCCCCGCCAGCGCGAGACCAAGGCTGTCGGCGATGACGCGGAAGACGTCGGTGTTATCAAGCGATCCGCGAACCTGTTCGCTGCCCGGTCCGGTCGCGGTCAGGATCACGTCTTCTCCCGAATGCACGCTGGCGCCCATCATGGCCGGCAAATTGCCGAAACGCAGCACGACGCCGGGGACATCCTTGTATTTGTCATTGGCCTTGAAAGTGTTGGGATCATCGCCCTTGACGGTCGGCTCGTTGGGATTGTCGAGCTTCGGACGATAGGTCTCGTAGTGGTCCGGCAGGCTGGCGGAGAAGATGGCGAGCCGCCGGCTGACGTCCACCCGCGACGGATAGCCTTCAGCATCGGGCGCCGGATAGTTGGGAAATCCGGCTTTCTCATAGACCCCGACGCGCTCGCGCAGGGGCACGTTGGGCGTCGTGCTCATGTCGTCGCTGATGGTGCCGACAAGGCTGTTGGGATGATTGTGGTCCGCCAAGACTAGGATCAGCGTATCGTCGCCGCGCGCCCGCGCCCAGTCGCGCGCCAGACGCACCGCATTGTCGAGCATGATGGTGTCGTAGACCGCCCGTTCCATGTCCAGCACATGCGCGTATTTGTCGATCAGTCCGGATTCCACCATCAGGAAGAAGCCGGCATCGTTCTTCGACAGAATGTTCAGCGCGGCCTTCACCTGATCGGTCAAATCGGGCTGGTCGGGAAATTTTTTGACGCCGCCGCCCTTCAGAAACTTGCGGTCCAGCGCGCCGTCCATGTTGCCGGGCGCGAACAGGCCGAGCAGTTTGCGTGTGTCGGGTTTGGCGTTCACCGCATCGAGTTCGGTCTTTGTCGTCGCCACCGGATAGCCGGCGTCGCGGAACCGGGCGACGTAATCGATGTCGTCCCTGCGCTTGCCTCCCGCGCCTTGCGGCAGGAAATTGGCGCTGCCGCCGCCCATCAGCACGTCGGGTTTGGCCGCAAAGAACTGTGCGACGATCTCGTCATAGGCGGCGCGGCGTCGGGTGTGCGCCACCATCGCCGCCGGCGTGGCATCCTCGATCTCGGTATTGGTGACGATGCCGATGCCCATGTTGAGCCGCCGCTTGGCGAGGCTGGTGATGGTTTCGACCCTGGGGTCGTCGAACGGATTGGGGGTGCGATCCGCATAGACGCCCATCGCATTGACGGCGGTCTTCTGGCCGGTGGCGTAGGCGCTGGCGGCGTTGGCCGAATCGGTGATGATCGAATCCGAGCCTGCGGTCGCCACCAGCGCCATGTGCGGCATGTCGTCGATGGCGAGCTTGCCGAGGCTCTTGCCCTCCGCGATGCCCTTGGACAACAGCCGCGCGGCGGTACGGTGTGCCGGCGACAGTCCGTCGCCGACGAAAAGGATCACGTTCTTCGCCTTGCGCGGCCCGGTGTCGTAGACCGTCCATGCGACGGACCGCGTCCGCGTGCCATCGCTGACTTCCACTGTCACGTTACCCGGCTTGACCAGGGTAACGCCGCGAAGCGTCAGCGCCGACTGGTCCTTGCCTTCCTCGCGCTCGACGAAGGTTCCGGACTGGCCGAACGCGGCGGCGAAGTCTTCGCCATTCACGGTCACTTTCAATTTCGCGGGATCGACCCGATCCGCAAACTCGACCTTGAAGTCGAATCTGGCGCCCGCGAGAATCGCCGCGCGGTCGATCGGATAGACGGTCTGGGCAAGCGCGGGCGCCCCCGACGCCAGGACCATGAGGGATGCTGCGGCGAAATGCCTGATCATGAGGGAGCTCCGCGTCAGAAAATCTGCCGCAGGCACTGGGGCGACATTGATCGCATAAGAGCAGGCGCGGCGCGCGGCAATCTTACCGGCCCTGAATGACAATTCCATTACGCCAGCTTGGTGAAGCCACTGGCATCATCCAACAGGTTCCGTTCCTGCGCCGTTCAGCTCTTGTCGTTATCGAGCTTGAAGATCTCGGAGCCTTCCCCGCCCGTCAGCAAGCCGGTCGCTCCGTAGAGTTTCAGCTTGGCGCGGGTATCCGCGATATCGAGGTTGCGCATGGTCAGCTGGCCGATCCGGTCCGCCGGCGTGAACGGCGCATCCTCGACCTTTTCCATGCTCAGCCGCTCCGGCGCATAGGTCAGATTGGGGCTCTCGGTGTTCAGGATCGAGTAGTCGTTGCCGCGGCGCAGCTCGAGCGTCACTTCGCCGGTGACGGCGCGCGCCACCCAGCGCTGGGCAGTTTCGCGCAGCATCAGCGCCTGGGAATCGAACCATCGCCCCTGGTAGAGCAACCGGCCGAGGCGCATGCCGCTGATCCGGTATTGCTCGATGGTGTCTTCGTTGTGGATGCCGGTAACGAGACGCTCGTAGGCGATGTGCAGCAGGGCCATGGCGGGCGCTTCGTAAATGCCGCGGCTCTTGGCCTCGATGATCCGGTTCTCGATCTGGTCGCTCATGCCGAGGCCATGGCGGCCGCCGATGGCGTTGGCCTCGAGGAACAATGCGACGGGATCGGCGAAGGTCTGCCCGTTCAGCGCGACCGGCTGGCCCTCCTCGAATCGCACGGTGACGGTTTCGGCCTTGACGGCACAGTCGTCGCGCCAGAACGGCACGCCCATGATCGGATTGACGATCCTGATGCCGCTGGCGAGACTCTCGAGGTCCTTCGCCTCATGGGTGGCGCCGAGCAGATTGCTGTCGGTCGAATACGCCTTTTCGGCGCTCATCTTGTAGGCGAATCCGCTCGACGTCATGAACGCCGACATTTCCGCGCGGCCGCCCAGTTCGTCGATGAACGCCTGATCGAGCCAGGGCTTGTAGATCCGCAAATCAGGATTGGTCAGCAGGCCGTAGCGGTAGAACCGCTCGATATCGTTGCCCTTGTAGGTGGAGCCATCGCCCCAGATGTTGACGCCGTCCTGCTTCATGGCGGAGACCAGCATCGTGCCGGTCACGGCGCGGCCCAGCGGCGTGGTGTTGAAATAGGCGATGCCGCCGGTGGAGACGTGGAAGGCGCCGGACTGGATGGCGGCGATGCCCTCGTGGACCAATTGGGTGCGGCAATCCACCAGCCGGGCCTTTTCGGCGCCGAACTCGAGCGCCTTGCGCGGGATCTCGTCGTAGTCGGTCTCGTCGGGCTGGCCGAGATTGGCGGTATAGGCAAAGGTGCGGGCGCCCTTTTGCTTCATCCACAGCAGCGCCGCCGAGGTGTCGAGGCCGCCGGAAAAAGCGATACCGACTTTTTCCCCCTTGGGCAGGCTTTTCAGGATCGTGGTCATCGGGCTTCCAATCGGTCGAAATGAAGGACGTGTTTTGCGCCATTGCGGCTTGAGTGCGCGAATAACAAATTTCGCGGCGATGGGCACGCGTTTAATGACGCCGGGAACGATGAGGCCGAACTACACCGAGCGCCCGCGCCATTTCTGACGCAGCCGGTAGAACGGCCAGGCGAACCGTGTCAGCGCCGCGTCGATGCGCGCGTCGGTGAGCCTGGTCGAGGGCCAGCGGTAGATGTAGCTGAAGGCCAGCCAGATCACGATGAACGTCACCAGCCCGGCAATCGCGACATCGGTGAAAAAATGGCCGCCGAACGCCATCCGCAAGCCGCTGGTGATCACGCCGAACAGCGTCGCGGCGGTAAACGCCAGCGGCCGCCAGGCCGGCGGCGTCAGCGCCGCGGGCGCGTAGGTCCAGAACGCGGTGGCGGCCTCGCCGGAAAAGAACGAGCAGTTGCGGCCGCAGGTGCCCCGCGGGTCCCACCACGGCACGAATTGCTGCTGGCCATCGAATTGCGTGACCACGATGGGACGCGGCCGGCCCCAATGGCTCTTGAAGGTGAGATTGGTGAGAACGCCGGCGGAGAGAACGAGCGTCACCAGCAGGAACATGACCGTTCGGCCGGAGACCAGCAGCGGCTTGTCGGGCCGCGCCAGTTTCACCACCAGCGCAATGATCGACGGCAGCGCAATGCCCCACGCGATCCACATCGCGGCGTCGCGCGCGAACATCGCCAGCGTGTTGAATTTCAGCGGAAAGGTCTTGTTCGATGCATCGAAGAACAGGCCGGCGAGCTGCAGGTCGAGCTCGGGATAAATCCCGAACAGCAATCCGACAACGAGCGCCAGGGCCAGCGCGGTATAAAGTCCCGATCGGTTCATGGCGCGGGGTTTAGCCGAGGCGGCCGGGGATGAAAAGGCGTCCGCGTCATTCCGGGGCGGCTCGTAGAGCCGAACCCGGAATCTCGAGATTCCCTGGTGCGCACTGCGCACCTGAGGTCTGGTCCTACGGACCATCCCGGAATGACGACCGCGGAAATCATGACGCTGGCGGAGGCGGTGCGGGCGAATGCGATGGCAGCGGCGGCGGGGGCGTCAGCGGACGCCGCGGCTCGCGCCATCCGCCGGCGTTGCGGCCCGCGATCATCCAGTACACGAGGCCGGCGACGATGCCGGCGCCGGTCATGATTTCGAGATGGCGCCGGACGATACCGTCAAAGCGAAGCGTATCGGGATCGAACGGGATCAGGCTGAGATAGCAGGCGAGACCGACAATGCCGCCGCCCAGCGCATAAGCCAGTATGCTGCGGATATAGAACGCCTCGGTGATCAAAACCACGATCGTCGCCGGCAACAGTGCAAAGCCGCTGAGGAAGATGAAACCGAAACCCACCACGATCTTGAAAACATCCGGATCGATCGGGCCGCCCGCGAAATCGGAAAATTCCGGAAACAGCACCGCGCCAACCACGATCATCCCCGCCACCAGGCAGGCGGCAAGGAAGGCAAACAGGATGACGAACAGGCGGCCGATCAGTGCCATCGGATTCTTCTCATGTGTCTCTCAGGTCCTCATCCTGAGGAGCCGCGCATCTTTGCGCGGCGTCTCGAAGGATGGCAACAGGCCGTGTGCCCGATGGTTCGAGACGCGCGTCCCGCAGCGCAAGAGCGCTGCCGGACGCGCTCCTCACCATGAGGGATTTGAGCTTGCCGCTGCGGAAGCTACCAAAGCCTCCTCCCCATGGGGATCGCCGGCAACGCCAACTGCATGCCTCAATCGGTCATCGCCATCGCGCGCAGCGCCTGGCGCTCGCGCGCCGACAGTTTTTCGGTTTCCGATTTCAACTGGCCGCAGGCCGCCAGGATGTCGCGGCCGCGAGGCGTGCGCACCGGCGAGGAGTAGCCGGCGTTGAAAACGTATTCGGAGAATTTCTCGATCTGGTCCCAGTCCGAACACTCGTAGCGCGTACCCGGCCAGGGATTGAACGGAATGAGGTTGATCTTGGCGTGGATGCCCTTCAGCATCTTGACCAGCAGCTTGGCGTCGTCGAGCGAATCGTTGACGCCCTTCAGCATGACGTATTCGAAGGTGATGCGCCGGGCATTGGACGAGCCGGGATAGTCGCGGCACGCCTGCAGCAGTTCGGCGATCGGATATTTACGGTTCAGCGGCACCAGCTCGTCGCGCAATTCGTCGCGCACCGCATGCAGCGAGATCGCCAGCATGACGCCGATCTCGTCACCGGTGCGGGCGATGTTCGGCACCACGCCTGACGTCGACAGCGTGATGCGGCGGCGGGAAATGCCGATGCCTTCATTGTCGGAGACGATCAGCAGCGCATCGCGCACCGCCTCGAAATTATACAGGGGCTCGCCCATGCCCATCATCACCACATTGGTGACGAGGCGGCTGCCGGTCGGGGTTTCCCTGTCGGCCCAGTCGTTGAGGCGGTCGCGCGCCACCATGATCTGGCCGACGATTTCGCCCGCGGTGAGGTTGCGCACCAGCCGCTGCGTGCCGGTATGGCAGAACGAGCAGGTCAGCGTGCAGCCGACCTGGGAGGAAACGCACAGCGTGCCGCGGTCGGTTTCCGGAATGTAGACGCACTCGACTTCATGCGCCTTCTCGACGCTATCGCCGCTCGGCAATCGCAGCAGCCATTTGCGGGTGCCGTCGTTGGAGATTTGCTCCGCGACCACCTCGGGCCGCGCCACGGTGAAATGCGTCTCCAGCTGCGCGCGCATATCCTTGGAGATGCTGGTCATGTCGGCAAAGTTCTGCGCACCGCGGACATAGATCCAGTGCCACAGCTGCTGCACCCGCATCTTGCGCTGCGCCGGCTGAACGCCGATGGCGCCGAGCCGGTCGGAAAGCTCCGCGCGCGACAGCCCCACCAGCGACGGTTTTGCCAGCGGCACGTAGGTTTCGAGCGCGGCTTTTTCCAATGGCGCGCCGCCGCCGGAACCGGCTTCTGTCGAATGGATCAAGGTGTCAGTAGTTAGGGTATCAGTCATGGGACATCAAATAGGCCTTCCAGAGCCTGCTGGAAAGCCACCAAATACATCGTTTTCAGCGTCAAAAGCCGCTTAACGCCGGCAATCCTGCGCCAGCCGGTCGAGCGCCTGGGCGAGGCCCTTCAGCGAGAAGGTGTCCGTGGTCTCGGTGCCCTTGGCCGACATGCCCTTGACCGTCACTTCGGCGGCCTTGCGCATGGCTTCCACCATGCGTTCTTCCTCGGCGGCGTTCTTGATCCAGAGCCCGTCGCCCTGGGTATACATGGCGTAGGAGGCGCCGCCGACTTCCAGCGACGATTCCGAGCCCGGCTTCAGCGCATAGCCGATCATGATGGAGACTTCGTTGGTGACCTTTTCCGCCGGACGCGTCGAGACGAAGGCGTAGGCCGGGTCACGCGGACGATTCGGCGGATTGGTTTTCGACGACGACGGCTTTGCCAGCGCGAAGCAGACCTTCTTGCCGTTCGGCGTCGCGGTGTAGGCGCCCCAGGTGCCGAACTGGCCGATCAGCGTCGGTTCCGCGCCGCCCGCGGCAGCAGCGGGCTTGGCTTCCGGCTTGGCGGCTGCGGGTTTCGCAGCAGACTTCGCAGCAGAATTGGCCGCGTCTTTCGCGCCTTTCGACGGCGCAGTCTGCGCCTGCGCCGGGATCGCGATCCCGCACACAACCACACTCGCCATCAGGGATATCAGAATTCGCCGCACGGACATGACCAAATCTGGTTCCCTCATTATTGTGACTGGAAGATGGCCCGACATCGCCAAATCACGCACCCATGGATAGCCGGTAAATGCTTTTTTGGGAAGGCAGCACCCTCAGCCCTTCGATCGCGCCGCGCGCTGCTGCTCCCACTGCGCGTCGGTCCATTGCAGCAGATCCTCGGCGCCGGAACTGCGCAGATGCGAACCGCCGTCCTGCACCACCATCTCGCCGTTGATGTAGCCGGCGCGGTCCGAAATCAGGAAACTCGCGAGATCGGCAAGCTCGCCATGTTCGCCGACACGGCCGAGCGGATTTTTCGACGACCATCCGTCGTCGCGGCCCTGGGGCCGAAGCTGGCCCGATGCACCCGGCGTCGGGAATGCGCCCGGCGCAATCGCCACGGTGCGGATGCCCTTGGGTCCCCACTCCACCGCGAGGCTCCTGGTCATCGCGAGGATGGCGGACTTCGCCATCGCCGAGGGCACCGTGAAGGCGCGGCCGGTGATGGTCGAGGTCGAGAGAATGCTCAGCACCACGCCCTTGTGCGCGCCGTCGATCCAGCGCTTGCCGGCGCCGAGCGTGCAATACATCGCGCCGTGCAGGGTCGGCGCCAGGATCGCGTCCGCCGCGCGAAACGACAGCTGCTCGGTCTGCGCGATGAAGGTCGCGGCGGCATTGTTGACCAGCACGTCGAGCGGCGCCTCGCGCCACACCGCATCCATCATCGCATCGACCGCGGCGCCGTCACGGATGTCGCATCTGACGACGCTGACCTTGCCGCCGAATTCGCTGCGCATCTGCGCCGCCGTGGCCTCCAGCAATTCGAGCCGGCGGCCGCAGATGATCAGCTCGGCGCCGAGCTCGACGAATCGGCGCCCCATCGCGGCGCCCAGCCCGGAACCGCCACCGGTGACCAGGATGCGCTTTTTCGCCAGCAGGCCTTTTTCGAACATCGTTTGATTCCTCCGCCCTGTATTGTAGCCCGACCGCAAATCCGGCATGAAGCATTCAGCCCTCTTTGTGCGTCCGAAACTCAGGTGTGTCCATGAAAGCCATTCTCTGCTCGCAATATTGCGGCCCCGACGATCTCGTGCTGGCCGATGTGCCCGATCCCGTCGCCGGACCCGGCGAGGCCGTGATCGCGATCAAGTCGGCGGCGCTGAATTTCTTCGACCTGTTGATGATCCAGGGCAAATACCAGATCAAGCCGCCGTTTCCGTTTTCGCCGGCCGCCGAAGTCGCGGGCGTGATCGAGAGCGTCGGCGAAGGCGTCACCGACCTCAAGGTCGGCGATCGCGTGGCGGCGTCCTGCGGCCACAATGGCGCGCGCGAGAAGATCGCGCTGCCGGCCAACTCCATTGTGAAGATTCCCGACAATCTCGATTTCGATCGCGCCGCCGGCATCTTCATCATCTACGGCACCGCGCTGCATGCGCTGGAAGACCGCGCCAGCCTGAAGCCGGGCGAGACCATGGCGGTGCTGGGAGCCGCCGGCGGCACCGGCCTCGCCGCCTGCGAACTCGGCAAGCTGATGGGCCTGAAGGTGATCGCCTGCGCGTCATCGGACGAAAAGCTTGAATTCGCGAGGGCGCATGGCGCCGAGCTTGGACTGAACTACGCCGCCGAAGATCTGAAAGAGGGCCTGCGGCGCCTGACCGGCGGCAAGGGCGTCGACATCATCTTCGATCCGGTCGGCGGCGCCTATGCCGAGGCCTCGCTGCGCTCGATCGCATGGGAAGGCCGCTTCCTGGTGATCGGATTCGCCGCCGGCGACATTCCGAAGATGCCGCTCAATCTCGCACTGCTGAAAGGCTGCGACATCCGCGGCGTATTCTGGGGCGCATGGGCGAGACTGAATCCGGAGAAGAACCGCGCCAATCTGGAGAAGCTGGTGAAGTGGACCGCCGAAGGCAAGATCTCGTCGCATGTCGACCGCACCTTCCCGCTGGCGCAAACCGCCGACGCGCTGAAGGTACTGGCCGGCCGCAAGGCGATGGGCAAGGTGATCCTGCATCCGTGAGGCTTGCGCTGTACGCGTGGTTTGCAGGCTGTGCATCACACTCCGCTGTCATCGCCCGGCCTTTCTTGACCGGATGACCCAGTATTCCAGAGACGGCAGAAATCGAATCGTGAGGCCGCGGCGTACTGGGTCCCCCGCTTTCGCGGAGGACGACAGTCGTATTTGTGGAACTAGCGCGAACTACTTTTCGACGTCGCTTCTGACTTCGACGTCGCGCCCGTCGACGCCCCGCTGCAGCGCCGCGCGGGCGGCGGCGCGATGTTCCGGCAGGATGTGGGTGGCGACCATCCGGATTGCGGTGGCGAGCACCGCGGCGTCGTCGGTAAAGCCCAGCACCGGCAATACGTCGGTGACGAAATCGAACGGGATGATGAAATAGGCGATGGCGCCGAGCAGCGCGGCCTGCACATGGCGCGGCGTCTGCCGGTCGAAGGCGCAGTAATAGGCCGCGAGCAAATCCTCGGCGAACGGCAGTTTCCCCGCCACCCGCTTCAGCTTGATCCAGAAGCGCCGGCGCACGCTTTCGCGGTCCTTCGCCAGCTCGTCGGCCGGCTCGAAACCCACGGTATGTTCGGATGCCATCGCCCGAGGCTCCCCCAAACTGGCGCGGCGGATCGCCGCGGCTGATGCCCTCAAGCTGGGGATGCTGCGCCCCGGCTGCAAGCTGCCGGGATTGCAGGGTGATCCTTCAGGCGACGCCCAATTGCCTGGCGATCGCGTTCATGGCCTTGGCGAGCCCGATATCGAGGGCGGTCACGCCGCCGGCGTCATGGGTTGCCAGCACCACCTCCACCGTCTTGTAGACATTGCGCCATTCGGGGTGATGGTCGGTCTTCTCGGCCACCAGGGCGGCGCGGGTCATGAACCCGAAGGCTTCGCTGAAATCCTTGAAGACGAAGGTTCGCTCAATCGCCTCGCGGCCGAGCGCGTCGGTCCACCCCGGCACCAATTCCAGCAGCGCCGCCTTGCGCGCCTCCGCCGACAACCGTTCCGCCATCACAACCTCCCGTTTCACGTGAACTTTACCCTAACGCCCAAGCTGGGTCGGGGGATCCATGCCACAATAAGGCGGTAAAGCCGGCCCAGACTCCCGCGGTAACCATGACGCAGATGTAACCCCGCGCCGACAGGAAATTTTGCTAGAATATTGTTTCAACCGATTGGCAGCATGAATTTGAACGTCAAACGATTGTTTGCGAGATCGGCCGGAGGACTGGAGCCGGTCGAAGCCCCGAGGCCGCGGTCGCCGCGCTCGGCGAAGCGGCGGCTGATGTTCGTCATGCTGGCGGGGATCCTCGCCGTGGTCGGCGCGGTCGCCGGGACTTACTATTTTGCGATGCGCCCGGTGACGCTGCGGATCGCGGTCGGCCCGGCCAACAGCGAAGACGTCAAGGTGATTCAAACCCTGACACAGGCCTTTCTCCCGGCGCGCGGCCAGATCCGGTTGCGCCCGATGCAGACCGATGGCGCCAAGGCGAGCGCCCTGGCGCTGGCGGAAGGCAAGGCCGATCTCGCCATCATCCGCGGCGATCTCGACGTACCGAAAAATGCCCAGGCGGTGGCCACGCTGCGCAAGAACGTCGCGGTGCTGTGGGTTCCTCCGGCGACCAGGGTCAAGGGCAAGAAGGCGGCGCCGAAGATCACCAAGATCGTTCAGCTTGCCGGGCGCCGCATCGGCGTGGTCGGCCGCACCGAGGCCAATGTCAACTTGCTCAAGATGGTGCTGCAGCAATACGGCGTCGATTCGACCAAGGTCGAGATCGTCCAGTTTCCGGCCAATGAGGCCGCGGAGGCCATCCGCAACCAGAAGGCGGATGCCTATCTCGCCGCCGGCCCCGTCAACAGCAAGATCACCGCGGACGCGATCGCGGCCTCGACCCGGGATGGCGGGGTGCCGACCTTCCTCGCAATCGATTCGGCCGCGGCCATCGCCCAGAACCACCCGGTCTACGAGGTCTCCGAAATACCTGCCGGCGCCTTCGGCGGCTCGCCCGCCAGGCCCGAGGAAGAAATCAAGACCATCAGCTTCTCCCACCACATCGTGGCCCGCAAAGGCCTGGGCGAATCGACGGTCGCCGCCTTCACCCGGCAACTGTTCGGGGTCCGCCAGAACCTGAAGACGGATTTTCCGCTGGCGGCGCAGATCGAAACGCCCGACACCGACAAGGACGCCGTGCTCCCCGTGCATCCCGGCGCCGCGGCCTATGTCGACGGCGAGGAAAAGACCTTCTTCGACCGCTACGGCGATTTCATCTGGTGGGGGCTGATGGGGCTGTCGGCGATGGGCTCGGCCGGCGCCTGGTTCGCCGGCTACCTGAAGAAGGACGAGCGCCACAACAACAGCACGTTGCGCGAACGCCTGCTCGACATGATCGCCGTCGCGCGGCACAGCGATTCCACCGACGAACTCGACGGGATGCAAGCGGAGGCTGACGACATCCTGCGCGATACCCTGCGCTGCTTCGAGCACGGCACCATCGAGCAAGGCTCGTTGACCGCCTTCAATATCGCGCTCGATCAATTCCACAACGCGGTGGCCGACCGCAAGGCGGTGCTGATGAGCATGCCGCAAGGCCTGCAACGCGCGGGCGCCCAGTTCCGGGCGACCGGCACGTTGTAAGCGTCGTCGAAAGATGCGTCGAAGTTTATCTTCACTCGCTCGGCGGCAGGCGGTCTGTCCCCTCTCCCGCTTGCGGGGGAGGGTTAGGGAGGGGGCTCTCTCCTCCGCATCATCGTCAAACGGTATGCCCGCTGCAGCACCCCCACCCCGGCCCTCCCCCGCAAGCGGGAGAGGGGGAAGAAAGCGGTGCCGTCCGAAACACCGGGCGCAATCGCCCTGTCACAGAATCCATCTAGGCCTGTCACCGCGTTCGAAGCATTCTGCCGGTCGATCCGAGGAGCCTTGCATGACCATCAGGATTTCCCGCCGGCGTTTGCTGACGACCGCCGCGGCGACGGGCATCGGCGTTTTGGCGATGCCCTATCTCAGCCGCGCCGCCGACCGGCCGCGGATCACCCATGGCGTGCAATCCGGCGACGTCGGCGCCGATGGCGGCGTGGTGTGGGCGCGCGCGGACCGACCGTCACAGATGATGGTCGAGGTCGCCACCACCGAATCGTTCCGCGATGCGAGGGTGTTGCCGCCGATCGCCGCATTGCCCGAAAGCGACTTCACCGCAAAGATGCTGCTGGAAAATCTGCCCGCCGGGCAGGAGATCTTCTATCGCATCCAATTCCGGGATCTCGCGCACCCCGCCATTTCGAGCGAGCCGGTGACCGGCCGCTTCCGCACGGCGCCGGCCGGCCGCCGCGACGTCAGTTTCGTGTGGGGCGGCGATGTCGCCGGACAGGGCTGGGGCATCAATCCCGACGACGGCGGCATGGTCACCTTCGCCACCATGCGCGGGCACCGGCCGGATTTCCTGCTGCATTCCGGCGACACCATCTACGCCGACGGCGTCATAACAGCCGAAGTGAAGCTGGCCGACGGCAAGCTCTGGAAGAACGTCACCATCCCGGAAAAGGCCAAGGTCGCCGAAACGCTCGACGAGTTTCGCGCGGCGCACAAATACAATTTTCTCGACGACAATGTGCGCGCCTTCAATGCCGAGGTGCCGATCTTCGTGCAGTGGGACGACCACGAAGTCACCAACAACTGGTCGGCCTCGAAACAACTCCCCGCCGCCTACAAGGAACGCAGCATCGGCTTGCTCGCCGCGCGGGGGGCCCGCGCATTCCACGAGATGTACCCGATACGCGAAAGCATCGTCGAGCCGGGCCGGGTCTATCGCACGCTGAATTACGGACCGCATCTCGACGTCTTCATGCTCGACGAGCGCAGCTATCGCGCCGCCAACAATGCCAACCTGCAGACCGAGTACGGCCCCGAGAGCTACTTCCTCGGGCCCGACCAACTGGCATGGCTGAAGCGCGGGCTGCTGAACTCGCGCGCCACCTGGAAGGTGATCGCGTCCGACATGCCGCTCAGCATCATCGTCTATGACGACGCCGCCAACCGGAGCGGTTCGGAGGCGTTCGCGCAAGGCGACGGGCCGCCGCGCGGCCGCGAACTCGAGATCGCGGATCTGCTGCGTTTCATCAAGTCAGCCGGAATCGTCAATACCGTGTGGCTGACGGCGGACGTGCACTACGCCGCGGCGCATTACTACAATCCTGACAAGGCGCAATTTCAGGACTTCGAGCCGTTCTGGGAGTTCGTCGCCGGCCCGTTTCATGCGGGCACATTCGGGCCCAACGAACTCGACAACACGTTCGGGCCGGAGGTGAAATTCATCAAGGCCCCCGCGCCGGGCCAGCGCAACCTGCCGCCCTCTGCCGGCATGCAGTTCTTCGGGCATGTCAAAATCGACGGCGCGACCGGACAGATGGTCGTGACCCTGCGCGACCGCGCCGACGTGGCGCTGTGGTCGACAACGCTCGATCCCAGGCAGGGCAAGCCAGGTTAGATTCAGCGCCCGCTCTTGTCGCCCGAACGCAGCAGCAGTGCCTTCAGCGCATCCGACGAATAGGGTTTTGGCAGCCTTGGTATGCCGGCGAGCGCGGCCGGCAGCCTGACATCGACGCCGTATCCGGTGACGAAGATGAAGGGAATCTTCAGCTCATCCAGCCGCTCGGCAATCGCAAAGCTCTTTTCACGCACCAGTCCGACATCCAGCAGCGCGAAATCCGGGGCCTGATCGGCAATCATCTGGAGCGCCTTGACGACGTTTCCCGCGGTCCGGACCGCCTTCACACCAAAACCGAGAATGGTATCCTCGAAATCGAGCGCGATGATCGGGTCATCCTCGACAATCAACACATTGCCGGGCACGCCGTCGGAAGTTGCGGATTCCATTTTTCGCCACGCAGTGAGAGGTCGGCACCGACCGGTTCCAGTTATGAAACCATCACGTTCCCACCGGCCTGTCTGTTCACTTGTGCACACACCGAGCCGGTGCGATTGTTTATTGTCCGGCGGGCGAGGGGATACGGAAATGATGGCACGAAGCGGCAACGCACCAGACAGGAGCGACCGTCCGTACAACAATCTGTTGCGGCGGCTCAGCGCCAGCGATTTTGCCTTGATCGCGCCACATCTGGCGACCGCAGAGGCCGCGCCTAACGACTTGCTCTACAATCCCGGCGACGACGTCGAAACGGTGCATTTTCCCTGCGGCCCGAGCCTGGCGTCCTATCTGGTGCCCAATGAGGATGGCCGTGACGTCGAGACCATCCTGATCGGCCGCGAAGGCGCGGTGGGAGGTATCGTCAGCCAGGGTTATCTGCCCGCCTACACGCGCATCATGGTCAAGTTCGGCGGCCCCTTCGTTCATTTGCCGATCGCCAAGCTCGATAAGGCGAAGTCCACCTCGGCCAGCATGCGCAACGTATTCGCGCGCTATGCCGACTGCATGCTGGCCCAGATCTTCCAGTCGACGGCCTGCAACGCGATCCATTCGATCGAGCAGCGCACCGCCAAATGGATCATTTCGGCGATGGAGCGCACCGAGGGCGACGACGTCGTGCCGCTGACACATGAGCAGTTGGCGACCCTGCTGGGGGTCGGCCGCAGCTATACCAGCCGCGTAATCCAGACCTTCAAGGCGGACGGCGTGCTGGAAACCCGCCGCGGCTCGATCATGGTCCGCAACCGCAACGCCCTGCGCATCCGGGCCTGCCTCTGCAATGAGGCGGTCAAGAATCACTTCGAGGAGGTTCTGCGCGGCGTCTACCCGGCCCACGAAAAAGGCCGCTGAGGCCGGACCACCGGGGCCCCGGAAACCGCTCCGGGCCGGCGCCGGGGGGCTCAATGCCGCCGAACGGGCCCAAAGCCGTTGAACTGGCTGGTTTGGCGCCCAAATCGGCTAACCAAATCGCAAACAAGCCGTTGTTTTTCGGCAATTTCTGACTATATTGCGCCGCAACGAGCAAGGTACGCCCGGTCCTTTTGGCCGGGCTTCGTTTTTGGGCGCCAAGGGCGCCCTCAGAATTCCAGGTTTTGAGCGTGATCCGGAAAAGTGGGTCCCGGTTTTCCGGCGAGATCGCGCTCCAGCCATTGTCCGAGCCAAAAGAACAGTCATGAACCTTCGCAACATCGCCATCATCGCCCACGTCGACCACGGCAAGACCACCCTCGTCGACAAGCTGCTGCAGCAATCCGGCACCTACCGCGACAACCAGCGCCAGGTCGAGCGCGCGATGGACTCCAACGATCTGGAAAAAGAGCGCGGCATCACCATTCTGGCCAAGTGCACCTCGGTGCATTGGGAAGATACCCAGATCAACATCGTCGACACCCCGGGTCACGCCGACTTCGGCGGCGAGGTCGAGCGTATTCTCTCGATGGTCGACGGCGTGATCGTGCTGGTCGATGCCGCCGAAGGACCCATGCCGCAGACCAAATTCGTGGTCAGCAAGGCGCTGAAGCTTGGCCTGAAGCCGATCGTCGCCATCAACAAGGTCGACCGTCCCGACGCCCGCATCACCGAAGTCGTCAACGAGGTGTTCGACCTGTTCGCAGCGCTCGACGCGACCGACGAACAGCTCGACTTCCCGATTCTCTACGGGTCCGGCAAGAACGGCTGGATGGCCGACTCCCCGGACGCCTCCCACGATGTCGGCATGAAGCCGCTGTTCGACCTCGTCATCAAGCATGTCGCGCCGCCGGTGGTCGAGGAAGGCCCGTTCCGGCTGCTCGGCACCATTCTCGAAGCCAACCCCTATCTCGGCCGCATCATCACCGGCCGCATCTCGTCCGGCTCGGTCAGGCCGAACCAGGCGGTGAAGGTGCTGTCGCGCGACGGCAAGGTCGTGGAAACCGGCCGCATCACCAAGATTCTCGCCTTCCGCGGACTTGAGCGCGTGCCACTCGAACTCGCCGAAGCCGGCGACATCGTCGCCATCGCGGGCCTGCCCAAGGGCACCGTCGCCGATACCTTCTGCGATCCCTCCGTCGAAGTTCCGATCCAGGCCCAGGCGATCGATCCGCCGACCGTATCGATGTCGTTCATCGTCAACAATTCTCCGCTCGCCGGCACCGAGGGCGACAAGGTCACGAGCCGCCTGATCCGCGACCGGCTGCTGCGCGAGGCCGAAGGCAACGTCGCATTGAAGGTCGTCGAGGCCGAAGACAAGGACTCGATGATCGTCTCCGGCCGCGGCGAATTGCAGCTGGCCATCCTGATTGAGCAAATGCGCCGGGAAGGTTTCGAACTCTCGGTGTCGCGTCCCCGCGTCGTGCTGACCAAGGACGAGAACGGCGAGTTGCTGGAGCCGGTCGAGGAAGTCGTGATCGACGTCGACGAGGAATTCTCCGGCGTCGTGGTTCAGAAAATGAGCGAGCGCAAGGCCGAGATGATCGAGATGCGCCCGTCCGGCGGCAATCGTCTGCGGCTGGTGTTCTACGCGCCGACCCGCGGCCTGATCGGCTATCAGGGCGACCTGATGACCGACACCAAGGGCACGGCGATCATGAACCGCCTGTTCCACAACTACCTGCCCTACAAGGGCGACATCCAGGGCCGCCGCAACGGCGTGCTGATCTCCAACGACCAGGGCGAGGCGGTGGCCTACGCCATGTTCAAGCTGGAAGATCGCGGCCCGATGATGATCGAGCCGGGCTGGAAGGTCTACAAGGGCATGATCGTCGGCGAGCATACCCGCGACAACGACCTCGAGATCAACATCCTCAAGGGCAAGCAGCTCACCAACATCCGCACCACCTCGAAGGACGAAGCGGTGCGCCTGACCCCGCCGATCCGCATGACGCTGGAAAAGGCGCTGGCCTATATCGAGGACGACGAGTTGGTCGAGATCACGCCGAAGTCGATCCGCCTGCGCAAGCGGCACCTCGACGCCAACGACCGCAAGCGCGCGGAAAAGACCAAGCAGGCGGTGGCGTAAGCCACCAACTATCTTAACGACGAAACTGTCATGGCCGGGCTTGTCCCGGCCATTTCTGTTTTGGATACTTCAAGGTAAGACGTGGATGCCCGGAACGTCTGCGCGAAGACGCGCTTTGCGCTTTAGCCGGCCATGACGACGAGATAGACAACGCATGTCCCTCCCCTCCGAAGTCGATGTCGCCATCATCGGCGCCGGCGCCGCCGGTCTCGGCGCTGCGCACGCGCTGGCAAACTCCGGCCGCTCGGTCATCGTGCTGGAAGCGCGCGACCGCGTCGGCGGGCGCGGCCACACCATCCAGGCTGCCCCTGACATCACCTTCGACCTCGGCTGCGGCTGGCTGCATTCGGCCGACGAAAATTCCTTCGTCCCGATCGCCGAACGCCTGAATTTCGAAATCGACAAGACCCGTCCGCCATGGCGCGAGCAGGCCGTGCACCAGGCATTCCCGCCGCCGCTGCGCTCGGAATTCATCGACGCGCTCGACGCGTTCTACGACCGCGCCGAGGAAGCGGCGGAAGAAGCCCGGCGAACCGGCCGCGACGCCGCTGCGAATCTTTATCTGGAACCCGGCAACCGCTGGAACCCGATGATCGATGCGATCTCGACCTACATCAATGGCGCCGAACTCGACCGGGTCTCGATCCTCGACATGGACGCCTATGAGGACACCGAGATCAACTGGCGGGTGCGCCGCGGCTACGGCGCGCTGATGGCGGCCTACGGCGCAACCTGCCCGCTGGCCCTGAACTGCCAGGTGACGCTGATCGACCATTCCGGACAACGGCTGCGGATCGAGACCTCGCGGGGCACGCTGACGGCCGGCAAGGTGATCGTGACGGTCCCGACCAACCTGATCGCGGATCAAGCGCTTCGCTTTCACCCGGCATTGCCGGCCAAGGTCGACGCCGCGCGCGGCCTGCCGCTCGGCCTCGCCGACAAGGTGATGCTGGCGCTCGATGAGCCGCAGCTGCTTCCCAGTGACGGCAGCCTGCGCGGCGCCACCATGCGCGTCGACATGGGCACCTATCATCTGCGCCCGTTCGGCCAGCCCTGCATCGAAGGCTTTTTCGGCGGCCGGTTTGCGCAAGCGCTGGAAGACGCCGGCGACGGCGCGCTGGCCGCACAAAGCATCGATGAAATCGTCGGTTTTCTCGGCAATGATTATCGCCGCAAACTAAAGCCGCTGGCGGAATCGCGCTGGGCCCACGACCCCTTCGCCCGCGGCTCCTATTCGCACGCTCTGCCCGGCCACGCCGGCGCCCGCGCGGTGCTGGCGGCGCCGGTCGACGGCCGGCTGTTCTTCGCGGGAGAAGCGACCTCGCCGCATTTTTTCTCGACCGCGCATGGGGCAAGGGATTCGGGGGAGAGAGCGGCGCGAGAAGTGCTGGGGATTGAACCCTAACGCTGAGTTCAGGCAGGCTCCGGGTCCCGCCCCCCGGACTACACGGCCGTCTTGTCCTCGAGGTTGATCGCCGCCTGCAACGCCTGAATCTGTGGCGCCTTCCGGCCACCGGGCCATTTAAGGCTCCAATAGGCGGTATGGGTAAAGAATGCGGGACGCGGCGGCGCGTAGGTCGAGACTTCGATATCCTCGATATACGGCCCGAAGATCGGTGCCAGCGGACCGCCGATGGCGTCGCCCCACAACAGCTGACGCAGTGGAAAATACAGATTGGTCCAGCGCGTCAGGCCGAACAGCGCGCCGTGATGAAATCCGCGCTTTTTCGTCGCCGGATTTCCAAACAGCAGCAGGCCGTCATCATCGCGACGGACCGGTGGGCAGGTCGGATATTCGCGCTCGCCGACGCGCCGGTCGAAATCCTTCAGCAGTTCTGCATGGGTATCGCCGTTGCACATCAGATAGTGGGCGTGCGTCAGCGCGCTGCCGAGCGTGACGAAATCGGTAACCAGCCACTTGGTGGTCCTGGCAGGCGCACCCGGCGTCGGCCGAACGGTGGCGATGCTCCGGATGATCTCCCTCGCGCCATTCCGCAGCAGGAGCTTTTGCTCGTGCGCATGGTCCGGCTTGACGATCAGGCCGTCAATGGCGTCGATCTCCGGACCCAGCGCCGCCGGGTCCGGCAGGTTTTTGCAGACGCGGCTGAAGTAGGCGCGCAGCATGTCATAGGCCACCACGGTGCCGAGGCTGTGCGCAACGACGATGATACGGTCGTATTTGCCGGAGGCATGGAGCGCATCGAGGGTATCGACGGCCTGCTTGCGTATCTCGCGTCGGACCGCGACGTTGCCCGGGGCATTTCGAAAATATCGCGCGGCATCGCCGAGGAAAGACTGAAGGAATAGGGCGTTAAAAGCAAAATACAGGATGATCATGACGCACGCGACCACCGCACTCCAGCTTTCGGCCAGACTCCATGCGCCCCATTCCGCCAGCGGATTCGCATCAGCCCTTACCCACGTATAGAAGGGGACGCTTGCCGACGCGACCGCGAAGGTCAGCGCCATAACCAGCGCGCCCCACGAACCCATCGCGACCCAGGCCACCAGTACGGATAAGACCGGCGCCAGATAGAGAGTCGCGTAAAGTCGCGTGGCCGACTCAAATTCGATTCCGAACCAGAACGCCAGCAGGGGCGCGATCGTTGCCAACAGCAGGAAAACGAACAGTCGCCAGGCGGTCGAGACAAGGGCTGCGATCAACGCGCTGGCGGACAGCACGAACAGCGCAAATAGCGGGGCGAGCGCCAGGACATGATTGTAGCCATCGAGCGACGCCATTCGGCTGATTAAGTGGAGAACGATCAGGACAAGCGAGGCGAGCACGGTGCACAGAAACACCGTGCTGACCCACCACAGAGCGCCCATCCCGGGCTTCAACCGCGGTCCCTTCCGCACCAGATCGAAGAGCCACAGCAAGACCGCGACGGCGCGAGTCTCGCTCATCAGATGCGCCCAATACAGCTCGTGAAAGTCGATGCTGCGTCTTTGATATCCGCCCGGCGTGCTGACCGACAGCCCGCTGGTCGTGGTGACGGAAAGATCTATGTCTACGCCGCTATATTCCGGATGCGTCCACACTTGGCGCGGCGGGTCGGCAGAGCCGGGATCATTCGCATCCTGAAGCCAGGCCGCATCGACGACCCCACGCACGGTTTCCCGCGCGCGCTGGCTACCTATGCCATGCACGACCAGCACCGCCGTCCGCTTTCGGTGCGAGGCCTGCCCCGCATCAGTCTCGGACATTTCAGGATGAATTGATGCCACGAACCGCCCCCGGTAGTTGCATGATGACAGAACTATTATCCATGGTTGATTTTGATCTTGCAAGGCCCCGTCAGCGGCCCGTCGCAATCTTCCAGCGCCGCCCTATTCCATCACCCGCGCCCGCATCTCCGCATCCGGTACAAAGCACGCTTCATACTTCCCGAAAATGCGATAGCGATTGCGCGCGACGAGGCTGTACATGGCGTCGCGCAGCGGCTTCGGCACGGCATACAACACGCGCGTCCAGCCCCACCCCGGCAGGGTCGACAGCACCGTCAGCGCCGCGTCGGATTTGAAGTACGCCTCGCCGTCATGGACCACGGCGTTGGTGTCGGGATCTTCCGGGTTGATCCCAAATGCCTGCGCCAGACGGGTGCCATAGGGCGACTGGATCGCGGTGAAGCGGAAGCGCTTCGCCACATCGCGCGCGGCGACGAAGCGGACCCAGCGCGAGCAGAATACGCAGACGCCGTCGTAGAGAATGACGTCATCGTCGGGCCATGTGGTCATAAGGACTCTTTTCTTGACGCGTTTTCTTCACGCGAACCGGTAACCACTTCGCTTGAAAACGCTACCTGTTGTCCAACGTGAGCAGCGCCACCCCCATCAGCACGATGGCCGGGCCGGTCTTGACCAGTGCGCCGAGCGGCTCGACCCACAGGTCCGGCGTCAGGATCGCGGCGCCCACCATGTAGCCGAGCGAGGCCACGATGCCGGCGATCAGGCCGGCCGCGCAAGTACGGCGGAAGGCGATCAGGACGCCGATGGTCATGTCCATCAGGCTGGTGAGAACCGTGACGGGCGCCACCAGCGACGGCGCAAAGCCGTGCGAGCGCAGGATGTTGGCCGCGGCGTCATAGGAAATCACCAGCGCGATGAAGCCCGACACGGTCCAGAACATGACCAGGCTCGCGATGACGAGTGCCTTGATCAGGAACAATCGCGCAAACCATTTGTCCTGGATGGTGGCGGCGCGCGCTCCGAGCGCCTGCGCCAGCGTCTTCGGTACGATGCCGGTCGCAAGCATCCAGGCCGAGGGATCGCCGGACACGCCGCGACGCAATTCTGATATCGCGGTGGTTCGCATCGGCGGCGTCCAGCCGAGCAGGCTGGCGAGGTCGCCGAGCCTGGCGCCGAGGCCGAGCAGAAACCCGGGCATCGGAATGCGCGGCATGTCCGTCGTTCCGAGCGCGTGGCGGAACTGGTCGACGACGGCGCCGAGCGTGACCGGCTGCGGCGCCATCAGATCCCAGCTTACGTCTTTCGCCACTTCATCGCCGATGTCGCGGCCGGCGAGCCATGCGATCGTGGCGGAAATATCCTCGACGGCGACCGGCTGAAACGGCACCGCCGATTCAGCCGCGGGCAAATCGACCGGAAACGCCGCCAGCGCGCGCAGCATGGCACTGCCGCCATAGGCCGCCGGCGCAATGACAAAACCCGGCCGCAGGATCGCATAGGGGATGCGGAACACCGCGATCAGCCGCTCGGCCTCGCGCTTGGTCTGGCTGAACGCGGTGCGGTCCTCGTCGGACGCGCCGGGTATCGAGATCTGGACCAGACGGATCGCGCGTCCGCTCTCGCGGATCGCGCGCAGCAGCCGCTCGACGAAGTCGCGGTGTACGGCGCTGGTGTCGCTGCCGGGACCGTCCTGCAGCACGCCGACGCAATTGACGACCATATCGATCTCATGCGCGCCGATCAGCCGCGCCAGCGTGGCCGTATCCATCGACATCACGGGCATTTCCAGATCGAGTGCGCTGGCCCGCTGCGACGGCGAGTAGCGCCGCGCGACCCCGATCACGTCAAAGCCTCGCAGGCGCAGATCGTCGGTGACGAACCGCCCGATCAGGCCGGAGGCGCCGAGTACCAAAATCTTCCGCGCTTGGCTCATACCGGTGCCTTCTAGAATTGCGGCTTGGCGATCATCAGCCAGAGAATCAGCATGACCGAACCGAAGCCGGGAATGCCGAACAAAAACCAGCGGCGAAACAGCGTGAAATAACGCGGCGGCAGCGGCTCGCCCCGCGCTTCCGCCCTCCGCGCCAGATCGCGCATTTCAATCTGCATGAATATAACGGGAATCCAGAACAGCCCGGCCACGGCGTATAGTCCTAGCGACATTGCCAGCCAGCGCTCCGTGAGCGCGGTCACGGACAACCACATCAGCCATGCGCCGGTGACCGGCTGCAGCAGCACCGCCGACGCGGTGAACAGCATGTCGGCGATCACGACGGAGGAAGCCGTGCGCGCGATGAAGGCGGGATCGCCGCTGCGGTGCGCCATCAGCATGAAGAAGGCGATGCCGGTTCCGGTGCCGAGAATCACGATGGCGCCGAGCACGTGCAGGTATTTGAGGATGAAATACAGCGTCATCGCTTTTTCGCCGCGGCCGAGGCCGCTGTCTTCAGCGCGCGCTCCATTTCTAGCCCGGCGATTTTGACGCCGGCTTCGCTTTCCGCCAGCCAATGCCCCTCGCTGCCGGAGGCCGCCAGCACGTGGAAGCCGGCCTTGCCACCGCTGCCACGAAACGCATCGGCCATCCGCCGCGACAACTCCGGCGAGAAATAGCTGTCGTTGGCCGCCACCAGCCATGTCACCGGGACGCGCGCAGTCCTGCCAAATTCGGCTGCCGCCGCCAGCAGCGCATGCGGCGCGCATACCTTGTTCGGCTGGTCATTGGCGTGGCCGCCGCGGCCGGGCGCAAAGGCAATGATGGCGGAGACCTCCTTCGGAGTCTCGCCAGCCAGCGCCAGCGCACCCCAGGCGCCGGCAGAGTGCCCAACAATGACCATGCCGTCCGGCCGGATGAAGGGGTGCTTGCGCACGAAACCCGCCGCAGCCGCGATCGCATCCGCGGTGGCGCGACCGGAACGCGCGTAGTCGGCTTCGACGCAGCCGCCCTGATCCTCCAGATAGCGGCCGCCGGTGGCGCCGTGGCCGGGACGTTCCGGCACCAGCACGGCAAAGCCGCGCGCCACCAGCCAAGCCGCCAGCGCGCGGTATTCGGGTTGCGGCATCTGCGCGCGACGCAGCACGTTCTGCGTCGAGGCGTGCGCGATCACCGCCAACCGGAACGGCCCGTCGCCCGGCGGGCGAAACAGGCGCGCGCGCGCCGCAACGTCCGTGGCGGGCGCTGGCACCAGCCATGGCTGCATGCGATGCGGCTCAGCCTCCGCGCCTTGCGCGCCGAGCCTGTCCTGCGCAAGCGCGTTCTGGATACTGCTCGCCGCGAGCACAACCAGGACGAAATACGCTTTGAACGACCGCATGAATTTGCCTGACGCGGGCCGACGGGCGAGCCCGGATGTGCGGAACAGAATACCCGTGACGAATCAATTCCGGGGCATTTTTCCGTGAACCCTGCGGCAAAACGCACCGTTAAGAATCGTTCGCAGCGCCAAAACATCCCGCGGATGCCCTTCCGCCGGGCTTCTGTCCTTTTTCGGTACAGCCGGCCGGCAGGACTGATGCAAAAAATCCACAGGTTAACCGATAATTAACGATAGACCTTGAAGCGGACGCGCTGACTTGCTTGGATAGGATCATGAGCACAACCCTGATCGAGGTTCGACCGGCCAAAGCTGCGGATGCAGCCGCGGTGGCGTCTACGCATGATGAAGCCTGGCGTTCGGCCTATCAGGGCATCATCCCCGGCGCGGAGCTGGAGAAGCTGATCAACCGCCGCGGCCCGCAATGGTGGGACAGCGCGATCCGCAAGGGCAGCCGCGTCAGCGTGCTGGTGTTCGGCGACAAGGTCGCGGGCTATGCCAATTACGGCCGCAACCGCGCCCGCAGCCTGCACTTCGAAGGCGAGATCTACGAACTCTATCTGCGGCCGGAATTTCAGGGACTGGGTTTCGGCCGCCGGCTGTTCACCTCGGCGCGGCGCGACCTGCTGCAGAGCGGGCTGAAGAGCATGGTGATCTGGGCTCTCTCCGACAACGATCCGGCGACGGAGTTTTATCGCGCCCTCGGCGGCCGCATGGTCGCGCGCAGCTCCGAGAAATTCGGCGCGAAGTCGCTCGACAAGGTCGCCTTCGCCTGGAACAGCTGAGGGCGGCCTGTCGCTCCACCCGTCATTGACGGGCGCCCGTCCCGGACTTGATCGGGAATGACGCGGCCATCCATCCTTTTTCCAGGCGTCTTCTGAAAGTATGATGGATACGCGGATCAAGCCCGCGTATGACGTCGGTAGCAATCTTACCACGCGGAGCCATTCATGCGCATCGACGCCATCTCGCTCGGAATCGACCCTCCGCGCATCGTCAACGTCATCATCGAAGTTCCCGTCGGCGGCGAGCCGATCAAATACGAGATGGACAAGGAAGCCGGCACGCTTGTGGTCGACCGGTTTCTCTATACCGCCATGCGCTATCCCGGCAATTACGGTTTTATTCCCCATACGCTGTCGGGGGACGGCGATCCCTGCGACGTGCTGGTGGCGAACACCCGCGCCATCGTCCCTGGCGCGGTCATGAGCGTGCGGCCGGTCGGCGTGCTGCTGATGGAAGACGAGGCCGGCGGCGACGAGAAGATCATCGCGGTGCCGTCTTCCAAGCTGACCCAGCGCTACGACAAGGTGAAGACCTACAGCGACCTGCCTGACATCACGCTGCAGCAGATCCAGCACTTCTTCGAGCACTACAAGGATCTCGAGCCCGGCAAATGGGTCAAGGTGGTGCGCTGGGGCGACGCCGAGGATGCGCACCGGCTGATCATCGAAGGCATCGAGCGGGCCAAGGCGAAAGCGAAGTAGGGTTTGCAGGCTCCGGCGTCCTTGACGCAGTGCATTGAGAATTAAAGATCGTCATTGCGAGCGAAGCGAAGCAATCCATCTTTTTTCCTGGCGCGGCAACATGGATTGCTTCGTCGCAAGGGCTCCTCGCAATGACGTTGCGGGAGTAGGGATCGATATGCGCCGGCTGATCAGGATAATCCGCAATCTCCTGCTGCTCCTGATCGCGGCCGTCATTCTTCTCGCAGCCATCCTGCTGTTCAATGTGTTCTCGCACGGCTCGCGGCAGATCGAGGTCGCGGCGGTGCCGCGCGCGGCGGTCGACCAGGACGCGCCGATGCGGCTGTCCGAGGCGATCCGTTTCCAGACCATTTCGAATTTTCTCAATCCCGAGCAAAATGCCGAGGCGCTGCGGGGCCTGAGGGGGCATATCGAAAAGAGCTTCCCGGCATTTCATGCCGCGGCGAAGCGCGAGCTCATCGGCGGCCACAGCCTGCTCTACACGTGGCAGGGCAGCGATCCCAAGGCGACCCCGATCGCGCTGCTGGCGCATCAGGACGTGGTGCCGGTGGCGCCGGGCACCGAGAAGGACTGGCAGCAGCCGCCGTTCGAAGGTGTCATTGCCGACGGCTTCATCTGGGGCCGCGGATCGTGGGACGACAAGGGCAACCTCTATGCGATGCTGGAGGCCGCCGAGCAGATGGCAAAGCAGGGCTTTGCCCCGAAGCGAACCGTCTATTTCGCATTCGGCCATGACGAGGAAGTCTCCGGCATCAGGGGCGCCAAGGCGATCGCCGCGACGCTGGCCTCGCGCGGCGTCAAGCTCGACTTCGTGCTCGACGAGGGCCTGCTGATCACCGACGGCATCATGAAGGGTCTCGACAAGCCCGCCGCGCTGATCGGCGTCGCGGAAAAGGGCTATGCAACGCTGGTGCTGACCGCGCAGGCGACCCCCGGCCATTCCTCGATGCCGCCGCGCCAGACCGCGATCGGCATGATGAGCGCGGCGCTGGCGCGGCTGGAAGACCATCGCCTGCCGATGCAGATTCGCGGCACCGTTGCGGAAATGTTCGACACCCTGGCGCCGGAAATGCGCGGCTTCAACCGCGTCGTGCTGTCGAACCTATGGCTGTTCAAGCCGCTGGTGTTGCGCGAGTTCGAAAAGAGCGGACCGACCGAGGCGACGGTTCGCACCACCACGGCGCTGACCATCTTCAACGCCGGCGACAAGGACAACGTGCTGCCCGGCAATGCCGCGGCCACCGTCAACTTCCGGCTGATGCCCGGCGACACCCAGGCCAGCGTCATCGACCATATCCGTACCACCGTCGGCAACGAACGCATCGCCGTCGAGCCGTTTCCCGGCAACACCGATCCGCCGCCGGTAACGGGCACCGCGGGTCCATCCTACCGCATGCTCAACCGCACCATCCGCGAGATTTTTCCCGACGTGATCGTCGTCCCCGGCCTGATGGTGGCCGCGACCGATTCGCGCCACTTCACCGGCGTGACCGACACCATTCTGCGCTTCTCGCCGGTGCGCGCGACATCGGACGACCTGAAGCGGTTTCACGGCACCAACGAGCGCCTCAGCGTCGAGGGCTATGCCGACATGATCCGGTTTTACCGCAGGCTGATCGAGAATACGGCGGGGTAGAAGCGCGCTTCTTTCTTCCCCCTCTCCCGCTTGCGGGGGAGGGTGCCGAGCGCAGCGAGGCGGGTGGGGGCTCTATCAACGAGCACGCTCTCTCGGTGATCTTCGAGTCTCATAGACTGTGCCCGTTGAGAGACCCCCACCCCGGCCCTCCCCCGCAAGCGGGAGAGGGAGAAGAAGAGAGTCACACCGCCGGCTTCGCCAGCCCGTGAATCGCGCAGGCCGCGCGCAGCGTGTTGACCAGCAGGCACGCCACGGTCATCTGGCCGACGCCGCCGGGCACCGGCGTGATCGCGCCGGCGACTTCCGAAACTTCGGCGAAGGCGACGTCGCCGACCAGCCGGTCCTTGCCGTCGGCCCCGGGCAGCCGGTTGATGCCGACATCGATCACGGTGGCGCCGGGCTTGATCCAGTCGGCGCGCACCATTTCGGGTTTGCCGACCGCGGCATACACCAGGTCGGCGCGGGCGCAGAGCTGCGCCAGATCGCGCGAGCGCGAATGCGCGATCGTGACCGTGGCGTTTTCGTTGAGCAGCAATTGCACCAGCGGACGGCCGACCAGATTGGAGCGGCCGATCACGATGGCGTTCATGCCCTCGAGCGAGGCGTGCACGCTCTTGGTCAGAATGATGCAGCCGAGCGGCGTGCAGGGCGACAGCGCCGCAAAACCGCCGGCGAGGCGTCCCGCGTTGCTGGGATGCAGCCCGTCGACGTCCTTGGCGGGATCGATGGCGTTGACGACGGCTTCGGTATCGAGCGATTTCGGCAGCGGCAGCTGAACCAGGATGCCGTGCACGCTGGGATCGCGATTGAGCTTGCCGATCAGCGAAAGCAATTCGATCTGCGCGACGTCGGCCGGCAGCATGTGCTCGAACGACGCCATGCCGGCGGCCTGAGTCTGCTTGTGCTTGCTGCGGACATAGACCTGGCTGGCGGGATCGCTGCCGACCAGCACCACCGCGAGCCCGGGCGTCAGCCCGTGCGCACCCTGCACCCGCGCCACCTCGTCGGCGACACGGGCGCGAAGCTCCGTTGCGATGACCTTTCCGTCGATGATTCGGGCCGCCATCTCTGTCCTCTGCAAATTCCTGGGTGAATCAGTCGGGCTTCGCCGCGGTCAGCTTCCGCAGGGTGTCGCCGAGTTTCGTGGGATCGCCGTCGACGGCAATCTGCTTGTGCCGGGACGTCGTTCCCGACAGCACCCGCACGCACCGCTTGGGCACCCCGAGCGCCTTGGCGAGCAATTCCGTGACCGCGCGATTGGCCTCGCCGCCCTCGGCGATGGCGCGGACCCGGACCTTGACCACGCTGCGGCCATTGGCGAGCGTCTCGATGCCGTCGATGTCGTCGCGGCCGCCGCGCGGGGTCACGCGCAGCGCGACACTGATGCCCTCGGTGGAGTAGCGCCAGGGATCCATGGAGCCTTCCACCGGGCCGCGATCAGACCACGTTTGGATAGATGTAGTAGGCAATCACCCGCTGGATGAACATGATGATCAGGATCAGGATGATCGGCGAGATGTCGAGACCGCCGAAACTGGGCATGAACCGCCGGATCGGCGCCAGCACCGGTTCGGTGATCCGGAACAGGAACTCGGCCACCGCCGCCACGAACGCGTTGCGCGTGTTCACCACGTTGAAGGCGATCAGCCAGGACAGGATGGCGGAGGCGATCAGCAGCCAGACATAGAGATCGAGGACAATAATGATGATGTCGAGAATGGCTCGCATGGGCTGGGCTACTCGCGGTTCGATCGCAGGTTTCGGCTGCCCGGTAGATATCGGTTCCTCCCCCTGCAAACAAGGGAAGTTCCCGGCGAAACCTCCCGAAAAACAGCGATTTCACCGTTCTTGACTTGACCTTGGCGCGGATTGTAAATGGCGCCACTTGCCGGCCGCCGGAACTCACCTTTCGGACCGCCGCGATGGGGCCATAGCTCAGCTGGGAGAGCGCGTCGTTCGCAATGACGAGGTCGGCGGTTCGATCCCGCCTGGCTCCACCACGCTTCGCCCTTCGGGCTACGCGTGGCGCAGCCGCGCAAGAGCCTGAAGGGCGAAGCGTGGTGCCCGGCGAAGCCCGCTTGGGCGAAGACGGGCCGAATAACGCTTCAGTCCCTCCCCTACTTCCCCGTAAACCGCGGCGGCCGCTTCTCCATGAAGCTCGCGACGCCCTCGCGGAAATCGCTGCCGCGCAGGGCCACCACCATCTCGCGGTTGGCGTCGATGGTGGCTTCGGCCAGGGTCTGGAACGGCACGTCGTAGAGCTGCCGCTTGATGACGGCGATCGCGCTCGGCGAAACGAAATCGGCGAGATCGCGGGCATAGGCGTAGGTCTGCTCGCGCAGCTGGTCGGGCGGGTACAGCCGGTTGACCAGACCGATGCGCAGCGCCTCGTCACTCGGCACCCGGCGCGCCGACATCAGGAGATCCAGCGCATGGGCATGGCCGACGATGCGCGGCAGCATCCAGCTGATGCCATGCTCGGCGATCAGGCCGCGGCGCGAAAACGCCGTCGTGAACACGGTGTTGTCGGCGGCGAAACGCAGATCGCAATACAGCGCGTGCACGAGGCCAATGCCTGCCGTGGCGCCGTTCAGCATGGCGATGACGGGTTTTGAGATCGACGGATAATAGCCGTAGCGGCTCTGCCAGTCCGGCCGCCGGTTCATGTCGAATGGCGGCAGGCTCTGCGCGCGCTTGACGTCGTCGGGATCGAGCCCTTTCAGCGCATCCATGTCGGCGCCGGCGCAGAAGGCGCGGCCGGCGCCGGTCAGCACGATGACGCGCACATCGTCGTCGGCGGCGGCCGCCTCCATGGCGTGGCGCACATCGCGCTCCATGATCGGCGTCCACGCATTCATGCGGTCGGGCCGGTTCAGCGTGATGGTCGCGATCTTCTCGCTCACCTCGTAGAGGATGTGCTGATAGCCCACCGGATTCTCTTCAGGCTTGCCGGCGGCTTGCGCGGCCGCGCGTTGTTGCTGCGTCATGTTTTCCGCCTCCCGATGCCTGCTGATTGACCGCAAGCTTGTACGGCCGACACTAGCACATCCGCGGATTTGAAAAGGCCTGGGAGAAAGGACCGGAGAACCGCCGCACGGAATATCGCGGCGTTGTCTTTGCCGCGTTATTCCGCGGCTTCCGACATCAGCGAGCGCGGCACCCGCGTCAGCCAGTCGTCGAGAAACGCCTTCAGCCAGGCGCGCTCGGTCACGTCGTGGATCGCGCGATCCTCGAAATGATGGTGGCGAGCCCGCGCGCCCGGTGCGTCCAGGCGGTCATAGCCGCGCGTGGTCCAGCGATGCATCATCGCGTAGGTCACGTCGGGATGAAACTGCAGGCCGAACGCGTGGCCCGTCTGAAACGCCTGGATCGGGAAGTCGCCGCCTTCGGCGAGCAATTCGGCGCCATAGGGAAGTTCGAATCCCTCGCGGTGCCAGTGGTAGACGTGACCCGGCCAGTGCGGGCAGAGCGCCAGCCCGGCGGGCGTCGGGCGGATCGGGTAATATCCGACCTCGGCCCGGCCTTCCGGATGGGGTGCGACCCACGCGCCGAGCTGCATGGCGAGCATCTGGGCGCCCAGGCAAATGCCGAGAAACGGCCGTTGCTCCCGCAGCGGAACCGAAATCCAGTCGATTTCCCGGCGGACGAATTCGTCGGGGTCATTGGCGCTCATCGGCCCGCCGAAAATCACCGCGCCGGCGTGGTCATCGAGGGTTTCCGGCAGGGGGTCGCCAAACCGCGGACGCCTGATATCCAGCCGGTGACCGATCGCCCGCAGCGCATTGCCGACCCGGCCCGGCGTCGAGCACTCCTGGTGCAGGACGACCAGCACCGGCAGCAGGGACTGGGCCGCCGAAGGCGCGAACGAAGCCGCTGCCGCTCCACCGGGGAAGCGCAGGACATTTTCGCCCAGGATCTGTTCGTCCAATATTTGGTCCGACTGAAACATCGAATTTTTCTGTCCGGCGACCATCAAGCCGGAATCATACTTAAGTCGCCGTTAACTTCGGTTGCGTTCACGACAAAATTTAAGCAAATCGCGGGCCAGAACGGCGCCCGATGGCCAGAACAGCCTGCTCGGGTCAGCGCCTGCGCAGCTGCAGGCGGGCGACCGCCGCCAGGATAAACCCGCGCGGAAACAGCCGGAGCAGGAAAGGCACGATCTTGACGCCAAGCCCCGGGATCACCGTCCGCTTGTTGGCCATCAGCCCGCGATACCCCAGCAGCGCGACATCCGCCGGGGTGACATTCAGGATCATGGAATCTACGCCGGGCAGAAACCCCGCCCGTGACTGAAATTCGGACGGTACCGGCCCCGGGCATAGCGCCGTGACGCGCACGCCGTGCTGCGCCAGTTCGGCCCGCAACGCCTCGGTGAAAGACAGCACATAGGCCTTGGACGCGTAGTAGACGGCCATGCCGGGACCCGGCAGAAAGCCGGCAATCGAAGCGAGATTGAGGATGCCGCCGCGGTGCCGGATCAGGCTGTCGGAAAACCGCAACGACAGTTCGGTCAGGGTGCGGACGTTGAGGTCGATCATGCCGAGCTGCTCGGCGCGGTCGCGGTCGATCGCCCTGCCGAACATTCCGAAGCCCGCATTGTTGACGACGTAGTCGACCTCGACGCCTTCGGCGGCCAGGATCGCGGCAATCCTGTCACCGGCATCGGGTTGCTCGAGATCGCAGGCAATCACGATCGGCACGGCGCCGCCGCCGGCCACGATTTCGTCAGCCAGTTTCGCCAGGCGATCCGCGCGTCGCGCCACCAGGGCCACGCGGTGGCCGTTCGATGCGAAAACGCGTGCCAGCTCGGTGCCTATGCCCGCCGAGGCACCCGTAATCAGCGTCACACGCTCGGTCACGATTGAATACTCATAAATCAATTGAAGGAAATGCGGCTAACAGCCGGGACGAGAGCATAGGGTGGAGGGCAGATGCAAGCCACCTGCAGGCATATCAGCACGGACAACCGCCCAATGCTGCCATTGAAGTGCTGTTTTTGAGGGCTTGGGCCGCCCGGCGACGACGGACCCCGGCAGGTTAAATTTTCGTCATGTCGGCTGCCGCCGCCGGTCGCCGTGCGGCGACGCGATGCTTCAGATCGATCCGGTCGCGCGAGGCCACGCCCAGCAGATCCGCCGCGCGCCAGACCACATTGTCCTCGAACTCGCTGACCTGGCCGTCCGCATAGACCAGTTCCCACATCATTTCGACGATGCGGAGCCGGCCTTCCTCATCCACCGATCGCATGATGACGCTGGTGAAATGATAGAGATCGACCGCCTCGCCCTCGACCAGTGTGGCCGAAGCGATCAGCTGATCCGCGGTGCCGCGATCGAGCCCGAAGCGGCTTTCGATCAGGCTGTGGAGCTTGCGCTTTTCGGCCTCGGACGGCTCGCCATCGATCGAAATGACGTGAATCAGCAGCGCCGTCGCCGCCAGACGATACCCGGTATCGTCGAACTTCCGATCCTGGTCCGCGATGGGAGAAACAACGTCGGCAATGAATTGGCGCAGTCCGTCCAGCATTAATTTTCCTGCCGAAATCCGTGGGTTATTCGGGTTCATTCGCCGCAATCGGCTTGTCGCCAATATATGGGTCGGAAAATCAACCCGCGCAATCCGCGCCGGTTCCCCGAGATGAATTACGTTTAGGCAATCAAATGCCGTTTGCATGTCGCCAGCACGGCCCTCTCCACGTCATTGCGAGGAGCGCTGGCGACGAAGCAATCCATTTTTTCTTGCCTATCGCATGAAGGCTGGATTGCTTCGCTTCGCTCGCAATGACGTGGAGAGAGACCGGCAAGGCTACGGTATTTCGTACACCACGATCTTGTCGGCGATGCCGCGCAGCGCCGCCTGCTTCTGAATCGGCGTGATCGCCTCCCGCCGCAGAATGGCGGCCACCGCGGGCGCATCGTTGACCGGGCCGGTGATGTGCATTTCCTGCGAGGTCGACAGGCTCTGAACCCGGGCGGCGATGTTGACGGTCTGGCCGAAATAATCCTGCCGCTCGTTCAGCATGACGGCGAGGCAGGGCCCTTCATGAATGCCGATCTTGACCACCAGATCCTGGGTGCCGCGCGCGGCATTGAGCCCGTCCATGGCGGCGCGCATCCGCAGACCCGCGACGATCGCATGTTCCGGCCGAATGAAGGTCGCCATCACGGCGTCGCCGATCGTCTTGACCACGGCGCCCTTCTCCGAGGAGATGATCTCCAGCAGGGCGTGGAAATGCGCGCGCACCAGATCGAAGGCGGCGAGGTCGCCGACCCGCTCATACAGGGCGGTGGAGCCCTTGAGGTCGGTGAACAGGAACGTCAGCGAGGTGATCTTGAGCCGCTGATCGATGTTGAGATTGTCGGCCTTGAACACATCGCGAAAAGTCTGGTTGGTCAGCATCCGCTTGGCGGTGAGGAACGGCTTGCGCTTGCCGATCAGATGATGGAGCGCATCGGCGGCGATGAACACCGACGGCAGCACCCGCACCCCGGCCTGGTTGTCGAGCGCCAGCCGCAACGGGCCGGGACGCATCGTGATGGCTCCGCCGGTCGGCGTCGGATTCTTGTTGTAGAGCAGTGACAGTTGCTGGCGTTCCTTGGTCGGCTCGCCCTGGACGTCGATGAACTGCGCCGAATGCGTCACCGGCTCGAACACGATGATGAATTGCGGCGGCAGTTGCAGTGACAGCACCGCCTTCTCGCCGGCCGGCAGTTCGAGCGCGTCGAGCACGACGTCGTTCGACAGCTCCGCGAACGACGCTTCGTTGAAATCGACGCCGGAGCTCCAGAACACCTGCTTGTAATATTCCCAGAGCGGCAGCGTGTTCGGGTCGTGCGCCGCGATCCGCCTGATGCGGGGGCTGACGGTGAAGGCGACCTCGACCTGTTCGTCGACCGAGGCCTCGTAGCCGCAGGCGCATAGTCCGCAGTGATAGTCGTCGTGGCGCAGCGATTTCAGCGTCGAATGGGCATCGAGCACGCCGCCGCAACCGGGACACAGCACATTCCAGGTCAGATCGAACAGCCCGAGCCGCGAGGCATGCAGGAAGCCGGAAATCACCCGCTCTTCGTCGAGCCCGCTTCGCGCCGCGAAATCCAGCACATTGATGCGGTTGAGCTGGTGATCCTCGCCCTTCTCGATCAGCTCCCGGATAGCATCCGCCACCGCCGGATCGGCGGTCTGTTTCAGCACGGAAAACTGGGCATCGGTGTCGCTCATACCGGGACACTAGATGGGATCGCGGGCGGGTCCATGCAATGGGCCCCCGGGCCTGCCCGGTTCCGAATGAATCGGAACCGAGGCCCCAGACTGGACGCCGATTGGCTTTCACCGGCCGGCATCTGAGCCGTTGCCCGCAATTGACACGTCGGGCAAATCACCCGCATATGTTCAACATCGCAAGAATTGAGCCCGCGCCGGGAAACCGGTTGCGGGCTTTTTGCATCGGGCCGCGTCTGTATCTCACAGAGCCGGGTATCGCGGCGATCTGGCGCACATTCGCGATCCCGTGGCCCCCGCCGTCGGCGCGCAATGGCAACGAAGCCTTATCGGTCAGATCGGAAATCCATATCTCAAGGACATGCCGGGACAGGACGGCCGCTCGCACGCGGTCTCCACCGATGTCGCCGACACCATAAGGCCTGATGCGCCCCGCTGATGGATTCTTTGCGGGGTCCGACCAAGCGGTCCGCTTCGAGCCGGTCCGGCCCGAGGACCAGGCGCACCAGGAGACCGCCTACGTCAATCACGTTGAGGCGTGATCCGCACCGCTGACCACGCCCTTCGATTACCCCTGCACAAAATATCCTGAAAATTATCGGCGACAGGTAGGGCGCAGTATGTCGAATATTGGATGGCAGCATGAGGACCCGGACAATAACAATGCGGTTTCGAACGAAAATCATTCTTGCGGTGATCGGCGTGGCCCTCGTTTGGCCATTCGCGCAAATCGGCCTGATCGCCGCGCAAGCTCAGTATTACGCGAACGGCCGGCCCTATTGCATCGAGGTCTCTCGTGATCACTTCCGGTATAGGCCAGTCGCTTCATTGCTGGAATTGAATGGGTTCACCTTGGAAGCCCCTGATTCCCCCCCCGGAGGCTCCAGGGGCTCCGTCCAGTATACGTTCCATGCGCTGCTTGCCATCGACGCGGGCGGCGCAATGGAATGGCGCAACTGGTCATACTGGCATCAACACTTTGACCGGCTGACGCCGCGGCAGGTCGAGGTACACCGCATTTATGGCGTGGAGTGCCTGCCTCAGGTGGACTTTATCTTGAAACTACCGCTTCTCGCAAATTAGCGACGAAAGACAGATCAATCGAAGACGGTTGCCTGAAAGGAATATCCGATGGCTGAAAACCCCCAACCGCTGACTAAAAAAACCATCACAGCGATTCAGAATAATGCGAAGACAATCGATAACATCGCGACCGAGATAAGTAGAGCAACGGGCGTTTCGATTACGCCTCTCGGTATTGCCAGTCCCGTTGCACGGGAAATGAACAAAAACGAGATCGACTATCCGCGGATATTCGTTCCTCTCCGGAACGCGATCGTTTCCGGTACCAATGACAGCTTGATGCAGAATTACTACGACGTTCTGAAGAACGACCCAACTAACCGCACCAGTACCATTAGAGGTATTTACAACCGGTTGACCAATCCCGCCTTGAACGACATAGGGCCAGGCAAGTTTAGAATCGCGACCGCGGCATCGCTCTTGCAGGCCTATATGAACGACCGCCGCTTCGCCAAGGATCCGTTCGATCTTTTCAAGTATGACGGCCATCTCGACCAGCTTGTGCGGGATCTGAACAGCAACACCAGCGCAACAGCAATTCACCTAACATACAAGCTGTCCGGGTTGATGAATTTGGAGGCCGTCGATTGGTATACCTCGAATATGGGACAGGCACGTTGGAATAAATATAGTCCGGAAGAGCAGGCTCGGCTCATCACCACGTACTATACGCTGGGTAAAGAACGCATGACCGACGGTGCAGCCGCGCAAATTGCCAAATCCCGAATCTACACGCCTGATCTGAACTCTGATGGTGGGATATACGTTGGATCCGGCAGCAACATGGGCGTGATGAAGGGCGCCCTGGGCCAAGGTGCGATTGTCACGCGTCCCGACGGGACGACCCAATATTTGGACGGCAACGGCAAGATCATTCGCGAAGATTCCCCCGCAGTAACCCTGGATCCTACCGAGGCTGCCGGCAGCGGATTCCAATCCAGATCTACGATTAGGGAATTCGATCCGAACAACAACGTTATTCGCAAAACACAAAAATTCAGCAATGCCGACGGCAGCCAGCGCGACTCTACCCAATTTGCAGATTCGGTCTGGGCAAGGCCAGGCGACGCGATGAGCCCTGCCAACCCACAGCCCCCGAACGGTTCTCCGGCCCTGCCTGCACCGGGGACGCAGAGTCGATCAGCCGCTCCCGACGGCACCACGCCGTCTTCGGCGCAAGGTGCGCTTCCTGCTACCCCCGCGTCACAGCCGTATACTGCCGGCACCGGCGGCATTCTTGGCAAGTTCTGGGATAGCCTGATCGCGCCCGCGGAGGCCGCATCACCACCTCCACAAGGAGCGCTTCTGCTGACGCCATTTTTCCCGGGCCAAGAGCCACTTTTCGGCGATCGATCGGGAATTGCGCCGGGCGTGCCGAGCCCTGACACGCCGCTGCGGAGGATCAGCTCAGCGTTTCCCGGCATGGCGCTGCCGGATCCGGATCCGGCGCCGCCGCCGCATGCCGTGAGGCCGCTCGGGATATTTACCGGCAAGCCGATGCCATCATGGACAACACCGCCGCCGCTCGGCGGGCTGTTGAATAATTCCAATCCGTCCGGCAACAACGACGGCTTCAATCTGCTGGCGGGCCTCACCTCCCGGAATCCAACGCCGCCCGAGCCGCCGCCGCAAACGGCCGGCAGCATTCCGGAACGAAGGCTGGGCAGCAGGACATACAGCGTATCGTCAGCGCCCGCCTATGACCCGCGCGCCCTGGCAGCACCGCTTGTTCCATCTGATGATGCAAACTACGCGGGCGGCCCGCTGGGCATGTTCGCCGGGAAAGCGGGCACTAACTCGCAGAACCCGAACCAGCCGCCGCTCGACGACGAGCAGGAGCAAGCCGATCTGCAAGCGCTCGAAGACAGGCTCGCAAGCACGGGCAACATCAACGATGCATGGGAACTGTTCAAGGCCCGCATAGCTAGCCGGCGCTACTAGTCTCTTGTTCTTACGCGTAACGCGAACCGGCAGCGACCCGCAGAGCCAGTCCGAGGGCATGCTTCGCTCGAAAACACTTGCTAGCGCGCGGTGATCCTAAACATCGGCGAGCGATCGGGTTGCGTCGTCACCACGCCGACCGGCAGCACCGGTGTCTTGTCGATCAGCTCTACCTTGAACGCGCCGATCATCTTGGCCAGCGCCAGGGTGGCCTCGACCAGCGCGAAATGCGCGCCGATGCAGACCCGGGCGCCGACACCGAACGGCAGATAGGCAAAGCGATCGGGCGGCGGCGACGGCGGCATGAAGCGTTCGGGAATGAAAGCGGCCGGATCGCGCCAGAGCTTTTCGTGCCGGTGCAACAGCCACGGGGCGACCAGCACGATGTCGTTCTTCTTCACCGGCATGCCGCCGATCGTATCGGCCGCCCCGGCCGCGCGGGCAATCAGAAACGCCGGCGGATAGAGCCGCATGGTCTCGTCGATCACGGCGCGGGTAAACTTCAGCCGCTCGATATCGAGTGCGCCGTTGACGGTGGCGGCCTTCACGTCGGCGGCCACCTTGTCCTGTGAGCCGGGATCGAGCGCCAGCAGATACAGCGACCAGAACAGGGCCGTGGCGGTGGTCTCGTGGCCGGCGAGAATCATGGTCGCCACCTGATCGCCGAGCTGCTCATCGGTAAAGGCGTCGCCGGTCTCGGGATCGCGCGCAGCCCCCATCAGGTCGAACAGGTCGCTCGGCGGCGCGCCCTCTTGCTTGCCGGCGGCGCGGCGTTCCGCCATCAGCATGGCCACGAACTGTGTCCATCGCTTGCGAAAGCGGGCGCGGGCAAAATCCTGCGGGCTCGGCCAGCTCAGCGGCAACACCAGGTCGAAAAAATGCGGCCGCGCCAGATTCGC
Source organism: Pseudomonadota bacterium (assembly GCA_040390145.1). Taxonomy (GTDB): domain Bacteria; phylum Pseudomonadota; class Alphaproteobacteria; order Rhizobiales; family Xanthobacteraceae; genus Bradyrhizobium. Next base: position 10,997 of record JAZJYY010000022.1, on the reverse strand, counting down.
GCCGTACTCCATCACGAAGTCGCGCAACGCGCCGCCATGCCGGTCCATCCCGAACGAAAACATCGTGCGCCCGGCGATCTCCAGCGTCATGCGCTGCATCGCCTCGCGGAGATCGACCGGCGCGTTGCTGGCGGCCTGCAGCTTTGCAATGGTCTGGTCGGTCGCAGCCAGCATGTGCGGGATCAGAGGCATCACGGCGCGCGGCGTGAAGGCCGGCGCCAGCGTCCGGCGCTGATGTTTCCACGTGCGGCCCTCCGCGATCAGCAGGCCTTCGCCCAGCACCGGGCGCAACACCCGGATTGCCGCCGGCGTGCGCACGTAATTCTCGTAATTGTCCACCAGCACATGCCGGATCGCGTCGGGGTCGTTGAGGATAAAGCTTGAGCGCCCGAAGAAGCGGCTGCGGATGATGTCTTCCTCGTAGGAACGGTCGCCCCAGACGTCGATCGCGCTGTTGCGCATCGCCATCACCCGGCGGAACAGGCCCATGCTGTCAGGCGCGCGCGGCGGTGCCGGCGGCACCAGCGGCGCCCGCGCGACCGGCGGGTCCCAGGCTTCGGCTATGCTCATGGACGGCCTCGCAGTTCGCAGGGACAGATCTGCCGGTCTGGCGCCGCCCCATCAGGTCCGGAAATCCGGGCGCCATGAAGGCGGATGAAGGGGGGCACCGGTCAACAGCTAGTAAGTCAGCTCGGCAATCGCAATCCTGTTTTCCGACGCCGGCCAGGCCCTGATGACGATCCGCTCCTCGTTGAACTGCGCGACAACGGCGCGCCCGGCCTCCGCGGCCGGCAGCCGCACGGTGGTGATCGAGTCGGTCGGGACGCCGGCTTTGACATCCCTGGGCTCCTGACCATCGAGCAGCACGACGTCGCGGGGCAAACCGAAATAGCCGCGCGGCCGCGACAGGATGACGACCGCGCCGGCGCCAGCGTCGGCAGGTCCCAGCGGGCGCGAGGCGCGCAGATGCACAATGTCGGAGGAGCGCGGAAATGGCGACCGGTAGAGATGCGTGGTGGTCGAGCCGGGCGAGGCAAGCACGATCTCGAGGGTCCAGGTGGGATCGACCTGCGCCGGACCCCAGCGCCCGTCCGCGCCGGTCTGCGAGGAATGGATCGGACCACCGATCCGTTCGCCGGTATCCGGCGATACGCGGTGCACGTCGACCGAGGCGCCCGCCACCGGACGGTTGGTTTGAACGCCGCCCGGCGTGCCCGTCACGAGGCCGCTCAGTTTGACGGCCGTCTCGGGCGCAATGGCGATCCGGACCGGTTCGCGGCCGGCGATGAATTTGTAGATCTCGCGGAACGCGCGCGGATGAAACGCGGTCTCGCGGTGGTCGACCGCGCCGAGCACGAGGTTGGTGGCGCCCTTGAGAGCCGGGCTGTCCGAGGTGACGCCGGTCGGCATGCCCGGCTTGCCGACGAAGCGGCCATCGGCCTGGGCGTATTTGTCGATGCCGTCGCTGCGCAAGGTCAGGAACGCGGTGCCCGGCGTCAGCTCGCTGTCGCCCTCGTTCAGCCCGCGCAGGAACGGGCCGCGGCCATTGAACTCACTGCCGCGCATATCGTCCCAATCGAAGATGCCGTGATTGGGAACGCCGCACAGCACGGCATGGCTGACATCGGCGCCGCCACCGTTCTTGATATGGCTGCGAATCGAATTGCCGCCACGCGAGTTGCCGACCAGCGCTATGCGTGCCGCGCCGGTGCGGCGTTGCAGTTCCTTGATCGCCTCGCCAAGTTCGCGGCGCTGGTCTTCGGTCGAGGACCGGTTGGGCTGCGCCACCGAATCGTCGGACCGCGCCAGCGGATCGGTAAAATTGATCGCCAGCATGCGGTCGCGCGGAACCCCGTTCGATTCCATCCGCCACAGCGTGGTGATCCACAGCGGGGCGTGATCGCCATTGCCATGCACGAACAGAATGGGTGGAACCTGCGCGGGAGCGGTTGGGGCCGTCTGCGCGAGGGCCGGCAGGCCGAAGGTGCCGGCTGCCAGGGGCAAGGCGCTGGCGCCCTTCAGTAACGTCCGCCGCGATAGGCTCATGTGGTGACCTCCCGTAAACTTCCTGGTCTTTTAGCCGCGCCGTATGAATGCTGATAGCGACCTAAACACTGGACAGCCAAGGAGTTTCGCAGGCATCACTGGGCAAATCGCAGAAATCAAGGCCGGGCCGCGACCGGCAAAACATGGAACGAGCAATGCCGGAAGCGCCGAAACGCTCGATGTTTTCAGGGGACGGCTTCGCGGCCCCCTTGCGGCATGCCGAGTTCCGTCGGATCTGGATCGCCAGCCTGGTCTCCAATCTCGGCCTCCTGATCCAGGGCGTCGGCGCCGCCTGGGCGATGACGCAGATGACATCGTCGGCCGACAAGGTGGCGCTGGTACAGACGGCATTGATGCTGCCGATCATGCTGATCTCGATGCCGGCCGGCGCCATCGCCGACATGTATGACCGCCGTGTCGTGGCGCTGGTTTCACTGGCGATCGCGCTGACGGGTGCGACGTCGCTGACCGTGCTGTCGTGGTTCAATCTCGCGACGCCGAATATCCTGCTGGCGTTCTGTTTCGTGGTCGGCTGCGGCATGGCGCTGTTTGGCCCGGCCTGGCAATCCTCGGTCAGCGAACAGGTGCCGGCGGAACATCTGCCCGCGGCGGTGGCGCTGAACGGCATCAGCTACAACATCGCGCGCAGCTTCGGCCCGGCGATCGGCGGCGTCATCGTTGCGACCGCCGGTGCATTCGCGGCCTTCGCCGTCAATGCGGTGCTCTACATTCCGCTGTTGATCGTCCTGCTGCTCTGGAACCGCACCACCGAGCCGTCGAGGCTGCCCCGCGAACGGCTCAACCGCGCCATTGTCTCGGGCGTGCGCTACATCGCCAACTCGCCGTCGATCCGCACCGTGCTGGCGCGCACCCTGGTCACCGGCATCATCGGCGGATCGGTATCGGCGTTGATGCCGCTGGTCGCGCGCGACCTGTTGGATGGGGGCGCGCAGACCTATGGCATCATGCTCGGCGCCTTCGGCATGGGTGCGGTGATCGGCGCGATGAATATCGGCACGTTGCGCAGACAGATGAGCGGCGAGGCCGCGATCCGCGCCTGCACGATATCGATGGCGGGTGCCATCACCGCGGTGGCGTTGAGCCGGAACCCGGTGCTGACCGCGGCGGCGCTGGTGGTAGCCGGCGCGGTCTGGATGGCCGCAGTGGCGCTGTTCAATATCGGCGTCCAGCTCTCCGCGCCGCGCTGGGTCGCGGGCCGCTCGCTGGCGGCGTTCCAGGCCTCGATCGCCGGCGGCATCGCGATCGGCAGCTGGGGATGGGGCTACCTGACCGACATGGCCGGCGTGCAGACCGCGCTGCTGGTGTCCGCCGCGGCGATGCTGGTTTCGCCCTTGCTCGGCCTGTGGCTGCGGATGCCGCCGGTCGGCGCCCGCAACGAGGATGCCGAGGTTCTGGCCGACCCCGAGGTGCGGCTGTCGCTGACCGGCCGCAGCGGGCCGCTGGTGGTCGAGATCGAATACCGCGTCGCCCAGGAAAGCGCCCGCGCCTTCCACAATGTGATGCAGGAAGTGCAGCTCAGCCGGCAGCGCAACGGCGCCTATGGCTGGTCGATCGCGCGCGACATCGCCGACCCCGAACTGTGGACCGAACGCTATCACTGCCCGACCTGGCTGGACTATCTGCGCCAGCGCAATCGCTCGACGCAATCGGAACGCGCGCTGCATCAGCGCGCGATGGATTTTCATCTCGGGCCCGATCCGGTGCGGGTGCGCCGCATGCTGGAGCGGCCGTTCGGATCGGTGCGCTGGAAAGATGATACGCCGGACCGCGCCACGAGCGAGGTGTTGCCGGTCGCGACGGCCGCGGGCAGCATTACGTAGTCGTCATTCCGGGGCGCGACGAGCGAACCCGGAATCTCGAGATTCCGGGTTCAGCCCTGCGGGCTGCCCCGGAATGACGGAAGACATTACTGTCCGTGACTGGCCAGCAGCGCCTGGCATCCCTTGCTGAGCCTGGCGCGGTTTTGCTTCAGGCAGGCCAGCACGACCTGGTCGCCTTCACCGAGATGGGCCCGGCAGAACCGCGAAGCATCGCGTCCGCAGGCATCCTGCCCCTGCTGCGCCGAAGCCGCTGAAGCGAACAGAATAAACGGAACAATCAAAAGGAATCTGGTCATGTCGATACGCCTGCCCGGTCATGAACTTGAGCGCGTTCTAATGCGCGCAAACCGGCGCCGCAACGACTTTTGGACTGTCTGTCATTCCGGGCGATGCGCAGCATCCAACCCGAAAGCCAGAGGTAATCAGCTCGAGATTCCGGGTTCGATGCTGCGCATCGCCCCGGAATGACGAGACGGAAATCACTGAGCGGCGACCTTGTTGGACTTCTGCGCCAGGTCGCGGTCCATCACGGCCCGGCAGCCGGTGCTCAGGCTGGCGCGCTTCTTCATCATGCAGGCGGTGATCTTCGAGATGTTCGGGATCTCGTCGCTGCAGAGCCGGAAGGCGTCGCCGGTGCACATCTGCTGGGCTTCGGAGCTGTAGGCGAAGCTCGAGGTCGCCGACATGGCGGAGAACGAAGCCGCGAAAGCCAACACGATACCGGCCTGGCGGATGGTCTTGCTGATGGATGCGGTCATTTCTGGCTCCCATTGGCCCGGCTCGGCGGGCCCGTTGTTGATGACGGGACAGTGCCCGAGCGGCTGCGCAACCGCTGTGACGTCCATCACACAGCAAATCCGGCCTGCTTTTGGCCACCCCACGCCGGCCACGATCACCGTTCCTGCGCCTCACTTGCCGGCTTCAGCGACGCAATTGGCCCCCGGCGACGCTTCGTCACGGGGCTTCCCGCAAAAAATAGTTTGGCTGGACCGGCGGTCGTTGGTGGGGCGTTAAGACCTCGTTTGCATTAATGGGGCTTGTACGGGTTGTGGTGAATTTTGTGGAAAGTGTAACGATGCGTAATGCGTTTGGCCTGATGTGCGCGACTGTCGTTTCGGCCGTCGTGATCGCCGCCGTGTGGTACTGGACCTCTTCGCCGCGTGCGGATGCCGCAGTTCCTCCCCAGACCGTCAATGCACGGAAAGCCGAACCGCTTCCGGCCGCAGCCGCCAAGGCACCCGCGCCGCGCGACGACGTGCAGGTCACCGCGGCGCTTTCCGCGCCGGCGCCGGCGCCCGCCAGGCCTGCCGCAACCGTGCAGGCCAAATGCGCCAACCCCGATGCGCTCGGCGTCAGCCGCGTCGTCGTCGCCGACACCACGGGCGGACCGGGCTTCGGCTTCCAGCAATTCAAGCAACTCGATTTTCTCACCGAGAAGGAAGTGGTGCTGACCTTCGACGACGGTCCGTGGCCGACCACGCCCTCGGTGCTGAAGTCGCTCGCGGAAGAATGCACCAAGGCCACGTTCTTCCCGGTCGGCAAGCACTCCACCTACCATCCGGAGATCCTGAAGCAGGTCTACAACGCCGGCCACACCGTCGGCTCGCATACCTGGTCGCATGCGCATCTCGACAGCAAGAAGCTGACCGAAGCGCAGGTCAAGGAAGAGATCGAAAAGGGCTTCAGCGCGATCAAGATGGCGATCGGCACCGCGCCCGCGCCGTTCTTCCGCTTTCCCGGACTGCAGCATACGCCGGCTTCGGTGGACTATCTCGGCACCCGCAACATCGCGATGTTCTCCACCGACGTCGATTCCTTCGATTACAAGTCCAGGGACGCAGCGCAGATCGTCACCACCGTGATGACCAAACTCGACAAGGCGGGCAAGGGCATCATCCTGATGCACGACCTGCAGAAGCGCACGGCGGAAGCCCTGCCCACGCTGCTGCGCCGCCTCAAGGCCGGCGGCTACAAGGTCGTGCACATGAAGGCCAAGGTGCAGCTGGAGACGCTGGCGGAATACGACGCCTTGCTGGTCAAGGACATGAAACTGCCGGCGGTCGCCAGCCGCCCGGTCAGCAGCGTGATCCAGACGGTGACGGAATAACGCGTCCGCTCAGGCTCTCTTCTCAAGCCTTCTTGGCGCAGGCCGCCTTGCCTTTGACGGTCTGCACCGGAGCCTCCGGCTGCGACTTCGGCTGACCGCTGGCACCGGCCAGCGTCGGTGCGGTCGAGTTGAGTAACTCCTGCATGGCGACGTCGGACGACCAGTTGACCCATCGAACGACGGCGCCGGCCAACGCGAGCAAAACCATCACCTGGACCAGCAGGATTCGAACAATCCCCAGGCGGTCGATGGTGCGGTTCATTCTGCCTTGATGGTCCATTGAAGGCATGGTTGCCTCCCTCGTTCGGTTTCGCCCGCGTATTACCGCAGCTGCGAAATCAGGATGTGAACTGCTTCACAGCTCACGATTATTTCAGAAACCGTGCCGCCGGCTCACGCGCGAGTGATGACCTGGTCTGCCCTGCGCAACGCCGCGACGCGCTTTCGCGCGTCGCGTTGGCAGTCTGGATGACGGGATTGGCGTTTTACCAATAGATGCCGTGGCGATGCAGTTCGCGGATCACCCGCGCCTCGGTCGATTCACGACGGCGCTTCGGCTTGTCGGCGCTGCTGGTCCTGGTGGCTTTCTCGGCGACGGGTTTGGTCGTCTCGGCCTTCGACGCTTCCGTCGTGGTCCCGACCGCCGCGGGCCGCGCGACATAGGCCGGCGTTTCGGTGGCGGCCGGCGTTTGCACCGCCTTCTGTTCAACCGGTCTGGCTGGCTCCGCCACCGCCGGCGGCTCGTTCGATGCCAGCGTCAGGCTTCGCGTCGGACCGGCCTGGGCGGCGGTGGATGCCAGCATCATCGCGGCGATGAAGAGGTATTGGCGCATGTGAAATCTCCCGTGGTTCAGCGTTGCGGGGAGACTAGGGCGGGCGGGAATGCGATTATGTGAGGTGGGTCACGCAGCATCGAAAAAGCTGGAGAGGCTGTAAACACGTTGGAAACCTGGAAAACCGGTGCCGCAAACAGGACTCGAATCTGTCTGAAAACGTTCGCACCTGATACCGGCCCCTGCCCGTGGTGGCCCAGATCGCGCCCAGGCAATGCGGCCCAACATGGGAAGCCGCGTTGCCTGGATCGTTGCGAACCGTGCTTTTTCTAAGCCGCCCGCACTGTCTCAAGGAACTTCCCTACCTCGGTCTTGAGGCGGTTGCTGTCCCCGGACAGCATTTGTGCCGCAGAGAGAACTTGCGACGAAGCCGATCCGGTTTCGGTGGCGCCGCGCTGGACGTCGGTAATGTTGGACGAGACCTGCAGGGTGCCCTGCGCGGCCTGCTGCACGTTGCGAGCGATTTCCTGCGTCGCCGCGCCCTGCTCCTCCACCGCAGCGGCGATGGTTGAGGAGATCTCGGAAAGCCTTGCGATCGTGCCGCTAATCTCCTTGATGGCCCCCACCGATTCCAGCGTTGCCGCCTGGATGCCGGCAACCTGTTGGCCGATTTCACCTGTCGCCTTCGCCGTTTGCTCGGCAAGCGCCTTCACTTCCGAAGCGACGACCGCGAAGCCACGGCCGGCCTCGCCGGCGCGAGCCGCCTCGATCGTGGCGTTCAACGCGAGCAGGTTGGTTTGTCCCGCGATGGTGTTGATCAATTCGACCACGTCGCCGATCCGCGCCGCCGCCTTCGACAGTTCGGCGACACGATCGTTGGTCTTGCGCGCCTGATCGACCGCATCGTTGGCGATCCGTGCCGATTCCTGCACCTGCCGGCTGATCTCGTTGACGGAGGATGACATTTCCTCGGTCGCGGAGGCGACTGACTGCACGTTGGTGGATGCCTCCTCGGATGCCGCCGCCACGAGGATGGTCAATTCCTGCGCCCGTTCGGCGGTCGAAGTGAGCGTCGAGGCGGAAGCCTCCAGCTCGGTCGAGGCCGACGAAACGGTCTCGATGATCTCGCCAACGGCGGACTCGAAAGCAGTAGCCATCTTGTGCATGTCCGACTTGCGCTGCATGGCAATTCGCGCATCGGTATCCTTCTGCTCTTCCCGATCGAACCCAAGCTTGGCTTGAAGCGCTTGAAGATTGCGCAGGGCCGTTCCGACCTCATCGTCACGCTCCACCGCGACTGGGCTGTTGAATTTTCCCTGCGCGATCCTCGACATGATCTCGTTGAGGTGAGCGAGTGGACGAATGATCGCGCGGATCGTCGCGACGGCGAGCAAGCCGCCGATCAGCATGCCGAAGCACAAAACTGCAATCGCAATGACGTTTGAGAGCATGTAAGCGCGTTCGGCGAGATCATATTCCGCCTTGGCTTCCTTGATCTGGATTGCCACGAGCTTGTCGAGATCGACCTTGGCTTCCGCGAACAGCTGGGCTGCCGGGCCTGCCATATACCCACCAAGTTCGTCATACTTGCCATCGGCAAGGAGCGCGAGCCCGCTCTTCAGTCCCTTCTCGACGTACTCATTGCGTTTTGGAACGAAGCTGTCCGCCACGCCTTTTTCTTCCGGCGTCAAATAGGTGGCGATGTATTCGGCCCATACCTTGCCGATCGCCTCGACGTTGCCGGCTACCTTGCCCGCCACATCACCGACGGGCTGCCCCGCGCGACCCTTGGCGACGGCGTCATACAATGCCAGGGAATTTTCCTTCATCCGGTCGTTGATATCGAATAGCTTTGCCAGCGGTACTGCGCGGTCTTCGTAAATCGACTTGGCGTGCGAATTGACCTGATTCATGGCAAACAGGCCGACAGAACCGACAATCAGCATAGCCGCAACGAGCCCGCCGACCAGCGTAACCAGACGCGCTTTCAGCGTGCCTATGAAGGGAGAAAACGCATCGGAAGTGGAGCGCTTGCGGATCGACCCGGCTTCCACCTTGTACCCACCGGCCTTGTCAGCGCGAAATAGAGCGTAGACACGTTCAGCTTCTTCGCGTTGATCGGCCGGCAATTTGGACCGGATTGACATGTAACCGGTAACAGCGCCGTTTTCATAGATTGGCGTTGCGCTTGCGAGGACCCAGTAGAAGTCGCCGTTCTTGCGTCGGTTCTTTACCGCACCGGCCCAGGGCTTGCCTTCCTTGAGAGTCTCCCAGAGGTTCTCGAACGCTTGCGTGGGCATGTCCGGGTGACGAATGATATTATGGGGTTGTCCCATCAACTCCTGTCCGGTGAATCCGGAAGCCTCGACGAACTGATCGTTGAAGTAAGTGAGCCTTCCTTTGAGGTCGGTCTTTGAGACGATGAGAGTTTCGTCCGTAATCGGATACTCGACATGAGTAACCGGCAGATTGTTGCGCATTTCAGGCTTCCTGTTGGAAATTAGGTGCGTAGGATGAAGATGACCGCCGCGCGATTTCAGAGCTTTGATGCCAGATGCCTGGCGATCTGAATCAGTCGCTCGATGGCATCGATCTTCGCTGCGAAATTCTGCCTTCGTGAAGGTTCAACGATTTGCTTCACGAGCAGACGCGCATGCTGAGCGGCAAGGTCGAGCAAAAAGATCGCGCGGTAGATGTCGTCCTTGGAAAGAAGTGGCCAGCCGGCAGCACGGAGAGGCATTACGGAGGCATCGGCATCGATGGCCTCTGCAAATTTCAACCCCGATGCTGCAGGTGAGCGCCGTGTTTTCTGAAGACTGACAATTTCTGACATGCTTGATCCGTCGTCGCGAGCAGCAAGCCATCGCAAGTGCTCGACGACAAACTAGGTGAGTCAGGTTAGCGATGGTTAAGGCCGCGTGCCGACAGACATATCCGGATTCCGCCACGCGCCGAGCGGGCTTTTCGAAACATTCCCGCTCCATGGCAGAGGGCGTACATTGCTGGCATGATTCGGTTGCTGATGCGGCAATTTGCCTTGCCAGCCAACTGGCGACCCGTAAAACTACGGATTAATCCGGGCTTCGATCGTCTGGTACGATCAAATGCACCGAGAAAATCATGCAAACCCGTTCCGCCCCGCTGAGCAGCTATCCCGTCGTACACTCCAGCGATCCCGCATACGTGCGTGATCGGCTATTCACCGTGTACGGTGCTACCAGCTTCGATGCCGGGAGAGAAAATCGGGCTTTTGCTGTTAACGCCAATCATTTGCAGGTCGGCGAACTCGGACTTTCCTATTGCGACTACCGCAGCGATGTATCGGTCGGATTCGGTGAAGCTTCCTTCGTGCGGCAGTTCTTCAATATCGAAGGTGCGGCGCGCTACGCGGCAGGCTCGCAGTCGGGAGAGATAACACCTGCCTCATGGAGCCCGGTTCTGCACGCGCAGCAGCCACTCAAGCTCAACTTCCGGTCCGGCTATCGCCAACTTGTGCTGCGAATCGAATTCGACGCACTGTTGCGCAATCTTGGTGCCTTGCTTGGTCAGGATATCGGACGAAAGCTGGTATTCGACGAAACTCCGACGCGCCAACCGGCGATGGATGCGTTGCGGCGGCGAATATTTCAGTTTGCCATCGACTACAATGAACGCGGCAGATTCTTCTCCGAATTGGCTGCTGCCGAAGTCCAGCGCATGATGATCATGAAATTCCTGATGTGCCACCGGCATACTTATACGCACTTGCTGTTGCGCGAGCCGCTTCCGGTTGCATCAACTGCGGTGCGGGCGGTCGAGGAATTCATCGAAGCCAATTGGGACAAGCCGATCGACATCGAGACAATGGTCGCGGTGGCCAAGGTCAGCGCACGAAGCTTGTTCCGGCAGTTCAGGAAGGACCGCGGCTATTCACCGGCGGATTTTGCCAAGCGGGTGCGCCTCAACCGCGCGCGCGAAATGCTTGAGCAGACAAATGAAGGTGGCTCGGTGATACAGATCGCGCTGAAGTGCGGCTTCCAGAATCCCGGTCATTTCGCCCGCGACTATCGCAATCTTTTCGGCGAACTGCCTTCTGCCGTCTTTCGAAGGGCCCGAAGGTGGCAGGGCTAGGGTCTGCCGTCAGGAAATCCCTTTGAACGAGCCGCGCAATCGTCCCCGGGGAATCAGAACGAAACTGGTGCCGCAAACAGGACTCGAACCTGTGACCCCGTCATTACGAATGACGTGCTC
>JAZJYY010000021.1:0-7591 GCA_040390145.1 Pseudomonadota bacterium | reverse complement strand
GCCTCGATCGCCTCTTCCACCGACATCGCCCATTCCATCGCCAGCATGCGCTTGGTCATGGTGTTGGCGAAGGTCGGCCCCTCCGTGATCTGCTTTGCCAGCTGCTGGGCCTGCGGCAGCACCTCGGCCGGCGCCACGATGCGGCTGAAAAAGCCCCAGCGTTCGCCCTCCTCGGCGGTCATGAAGCGGCCGGTATAGAGCAGCTCGGAGGCGCGCGACTGTCCGATGATGCGCGGCAGGATCGCGCAGGCGCCCATGTCGCAGCCGGCAAGCCCGACCTTGTTGAACAGGAAGGCAACCTTGGCGCCTGACGCGGCCAGCCGCAGGTCCGACGCCATCGCGACGATCGCCCCCGCACCGGCGCAGATGCCCTCGACCGCAGCGATGACCGGCTGCGGGCAGGCCCGCATCGCCTTGACCAGATCGCCGGTCATCCGGGTGAAGGCGGTGAGACCCTTGGTATCCATCTTGACCAGCGGCCCGATGATCTCGAACACATCGCCGCCGGAGGAAAAATTGCCGCCGGCGCCTGTCACGACGATGGTCTTGACGTCGTCATCCATCGCGCAGGCCCGGAAAAAATCCGTCAGCTCACGGTAGCTCTCGAAGGTCAGCGGATTCTTTCGCTCGGGACGGTTCAGCGTCACCGTGGCGACGCCGCCGCTCACGGCCAGCAGGAAATGCTTCGGCGAATAATCCGACAGCGGCAGCGTGACGGGATTGGCGGGACGGTTCATGGGGTTTCCCTTATTGTTGCATCGTCATTGCGAGCGAAGCGAAGCAATCCAGCTTTTTTGTCGAGCCACAAGAAAGCTGGATTGCTTCGTCGCAAGAGCTCCTCGCAATGACGGGATCAAGGTCGGCGCTTCAAATCTCTCCACCGGCTACCGCGATGGCCTGTCCTGTAACCGCACTCGATCCCTCGCCGCACAGCCACAACACGGTGTCGGCGACTTCCTGCGGCGTCACCAGCCGGCCCTGCGGATTGTGTTTCGAAAGTTCCGATATCGCCTGCTCGCGGCTGCGGCCGGTCTTTTTCATGATGTTGTCGATGCTGCCGGCGACGAGGTCGGTATCGGTGAAGCCGGGGCATACCGCATTGACGGTGATACGCGTCGCGGCCAGTTCCAGCGCCAGCGAACGCACCAGTCCGACCACCGCATGCTTGGCCGCGCTGTAGGCGCTGACATAGGCATAGCCCTTGAGGCCGGCGGTCGACGCTACGGCGACGATCCGGCCGTAAGGCCGGCCCTTCATCGAGGGTAATGCGGCCTGGATGGTGTGAACCACGCCCATGAAATTAATATCCATCATGCGCCGAAACAGTGCCGCATCGGATTTGCCGAACGGCGCGGATTCCGCGCTGCCGGCATTGGCGACCAGGATATCGATCGGCTGCCGGCTTGCTGCTTCCGCAATGGCGGCGCTGACCGCGGCCTGATCCGCGACGTCGGCGACCCCGGCGAAATGCGCCGCGCCGGCGGAGACGGCTGCATCCAGCGTCGCGCGATCACGGCCGAGCACAGTGACCGTTGCGCCCGCGCGCGCCAGCGCGAAAGCGATCTCGCGACCGATGCCGCGCCCGCCCCCGGTGACGAGCGCATGCGGGGAATGCGGCAATCCGGACATCAGCGGTCTCCCCCCGATCGAGCTCTCGACGTGCCCTTTTGGATATATTTTAAACTTCAAGCTTTTGCAAGAAACCCGGCCGCGGCGAGCTTGACAGCACCGTCCCCGCAGGTAGCGTCGACACCATGGTTGGACGCCTGCTGAGGTCGGCAAGCTCCACATTACCGGAGGTCCGGCTTGCCCGATTCTGCGCCCCTGAAAACCGGCCATTTCGGCTATGAGGCTTCGGGCGATGCCGGCCCGCCACTGGTGTTCCTGCATGGAATCGGCGGCGCGGCGCGGGGATGGCGCGGCCAGCTGGATCATTTCGGCGGCCGCTATCGCGCCCTCGCCTGGGACATGCCGGGCTATGGCGGCTCGGCGCCGCTCGCCGCCGTCAGCATCGCCACTCTCGCCGACGCCTTGCGTGATTTCCTGCGGCAGGTCGGCGCGACAAAACCCATCCTGGTTGGGCATTCCATCGGCGGAATGATCGTGCAGCAATTGCTGGCGAACAGCCCCGATATCGCCAGCGCCGTGGTGCTGGCGCAGACCAGCCCGGCCTTCGGCAAAGCCGACGGTGACTGGCAGAAATCCTTTATCGACGCCCGGCTCGGCCCGCTCGATCGCGGTGAAACCATGGTTTCGCTGGCGCCGACGCTGGTGAAGGAATTGGTCGGCGACGATCCGGACGCCGACGGCATGGTGCTCGCCCGCGACTGCATGGCCGCCGTTCCCGAGGCGACCTATCGCGCCACCATGCTGGCGCTGCTGGGGTTCGATCAGCGCAGCGCGTTGAAGAACATCGCGGTGCCCTGCCTGGTGTTGTCGGGCTCGAAGGACAACAATGCGCCGGCGCCGATGATGGCGAAGATGGCGAGCTATATTCCCCGGGCAACATATGTTGAGCTCGAAGGCGTCGGCCACCTCGCCAATCTGGAACGGCCTGGTGCGTTCAACGCCGCGCTGGATCAATTCCTCCGGGATCATGTGGCTGCAACCCAGGTGACGGCGTGATGACGGTACAGGCAGGCAAGAGCGCAACAGCGATCGACGGGGTGGTTCTGGACGCGCCGATCTTCGATCCCCATGCATTCCGCCTCAACGGCGAACAGGCCGAAATCATCGCGCGCGCGCGCCAGCTCGGCCAGGCGGTGTTCGCCGGCCGCGCGGCAGCCTATGACCGCGATGCTAAATTCCCGACCGAGAATTATCGCGACCTGCACCACGCCGGCCTGCTCGGCATCGCCATTCCCAAAAAGCATGGCGGGCTCGGCGCCGATTACCAGACCTATGCGCTGGCCGCCGCCGAGATCGGCCGCTATTGCGGCGCCACGGCGCTGACCTGGAACATGCATGTCTGCTCCACGCTGTGGTCCGGCCCGCTGGCCGACGACCTCGACATGGACGCCGCCACCCGCGACGAGCACGAGGCGCGACGCGCCGTGCATTACCGGCGCATCGTTAGCGACGGCGCGGTCTATTCGCAGCCGTTTTCCGAAGGCGGCGCGGCCGCGGCCGGCGGCGTCGCGTTCGGCACCGAGGCCAAGCCGGTCGACGGCGGCTGGATCGTCAACGGCAAGAAGATTTTTGCGTCGCTGGCGGGCCATGCCGATTATTACGGCGTGCTCTGCACCGAGGTCGCCGAGGGCGAAAAGGCCTCCCGGCGCAATACGCTCTATCTCGCACTGCCCGCCAAGGCCCAGGGCATATCCGTGCTCGGGGACTGGGATCCGCTCGGCATGCGCGGTACGGTCTCGCGCACGCTGCTGTTCAAGGATGTGTTCGTGCCCGAGGATGCGGCGCTGATGCCGCGCGGCGTGTATTTTCAGGCGGCGATGCGCTGGCCGCACATGTTCCTGACGCTGTCGCCGACCTATATGGGCCTCTCGCAAGCGGCCTACGATTTCACCGTGCGCTATCTGCGCGGCGAGATGCCGGGCACGCCGCCGGTGAAGCGGCGGATGTATCCGACCAAGCAGATCGCGGTGGCGCAGATGCAGATCAAGCTGGAGCAGATCAAGGCGATCTGGTTTCAGGCGGTCACCGAAGCCGGCCCCAATCCAAGCAAGGAGCAGGTGCTGCGCGCTTACGCCGCGCAATATTCCGTGATGGAGGGCGCCAACGAGATCGCGACGCTGGCGATCCGCACCTGCGGCGGCCAGGCGATGCTGAAGTCGCTGCCGCTGGAGCGGATCTATCGCGACAGCCGCTGCGGCTCGCTGATGCTGCCATGGACCGCCGAACTCTGTCTCGACCGCATCGGCCGCGAGGCGCTGTACGAGACCGGCGAGACGGACGACTAGTTCGCAATGGACCTTTCCGATCTCATCGAACGGAACGCCGCGTTCACGCCGGACAAGCCCGCGACTATTTTTAAGGGTGAAGTCCTCAGCTATGCGGCACTCAGCGCCCGTATTGCACAGACCGCGCGGGCACTGAAGGCGGAATACGGCGTCAGCCGCGGCGACCGGGTCGCCATCCTCAGCCTGAACCGGCCGGATTACCTTGTGCTGCTCTATGCCTGCGCCCGGCTCGGCGCCATGCTGGTGCCGCTGAACTGGCGGCTCGCAGTGGCCGAGCAGCTGTTCATCCTGTCGGACGCTTCGATCAAGGTGCTGGTGCTCGAACAGGCCTTCGCTGGGGTATTGCCCGCGCTGGACACGAGCCTGCCCGAGGCCAGCGTCGTGGGGCTCGATTTCACGCCGCCCCGGGGCAGCGCATTCGACGCGTTGCTGATGCAAGCTCGCGGCGACGGTCGCAATCCCCACACCGATCTCTCCTGCCCGCTGCTGATCGTCTATACCTCCGGCACCACCGGAAGGCCCAAGGGCGCGGTGCTGCGGCAGGAGGCGCTGCTGTGGAACGGGGTGATGAGCCAGCACATGCACGGCCTCACCTCCGACGATCATGTGCTCACCGTGCTGCCGTTCTTCCATGTCGGCGGCCTCAATATCCAGACCACGCCGGCGCTGCATGCCGGCGCCACCGTGACCATCCATTCGCGCTTCACGCCGGACACGACCCTCGCCGCCTTCGAACGCGACCGCCCCACCCTGACGGTGCTGGTGCCGGCGACCATCCAGGCGGTGACCGAGCATCCCGCCTGGGCCGCCACCGACCTGTCCGCCCTGAAGGCGGTCTCGACCGGATCGACCATCGTGCCGCCGCATCTGATCGAGCGTTTTGTCGCGCGCGGAGTGCCGGTGCTGCAGGTCTATGGCTCGACCGAAACCTGCCCGGTCGCGGTCTATACAAGGCTCGGCGGCGATCTTTCGCGGATCGGCTCGACTGGCCTGCCCGGCCTGTGCTGCGAGGCTACCATCATCGACGAGGCCGGCGCCGAACTGCCGCCGGACAAGCCTGGAGAAATCGCGGTACGCGGCCCCAACGTGTTCTACGAATATTGGGGCAACCAGCAAGCCACGCGCGAGGCGCTGCATGACGGATGGTATCGCACCGGCGATATCGGGCTGCGCGATGCCGACGGCTATTTCTTCGTGCACGACCGCAAGAAAAACCTGATCATTTCCGGCGGAGAGAACGTCTATCCGGCGGAGGTCGAGCGTGTGCTGCTGGAGCATCCCGATGTCGTCGAATGCGGCGTGATCGGCCGCCCCGATGCGCGATGGGACGAGGTGCCGGTGGCCTATGTGATCCGGCGCGCCGGCTGTTCGCTCGAGGCAGATGATTTGCGAGCGCATGTGCTCGCCCAGCTCGCCCGCTTCAAGGTGCCGCGCGACATCGTGTTCGTCGACGATCTGCCGCGCACCGCCTTGGGCAAGGTGCAGCATTTTATGCTGCGCCAGCTCGACATGCCCCCGGCTTCACAAGGAGGCTCGCTTTGAAGATCGCAGTGCTCGGCGGCGGCAATGGCTCCTTTGCGGCGGCCGGTGATTTTGCCTTGCAGGGCCATGACGTCAGGCTGTGGCGGCGGGATGCGGAGCTGGTGGCGCAGCATCGCGCCGCGGGCTCGCGCATCACGGTCAAGGACTCCAACGGCCGGCACGATGTGCAACTGGCGCTGGTGACCACGGACATCGCCGAGGCCGTCGGCGGCGCCGAGCTGATCCTCTGCCCTGCCCCGGCCTTCGCGCAGCCCGATATCGCGCGGCTGCTCGCGCCGCATCTGGCCGACGGCCAGGTCGTGTTCCTGCCGCCGGCCACTTTTGGGTCGATGATCTTCGCCAAGGCGGCGCACGAGGCCGGCAATCAGGCCAGCGTCAGTTTCGCCGAGACCGGCACGCTGCCATGGCTGACCCGCAAGCATGGTCCGTTCGAGGTCGCCATCACCATCCGCGCCAAGCGGCTGCCGGTCGGCGTCTTTCCGCTGGATACCGCGCCGCATGCGCTCGACGTGATCGGCCGCGCCTTTCCCGGCGTGATCGAGCCATGCGGCGATGCGCTGTCGGGGGCGCTGATGAATGCCGGCCCGATCATCCATCCGCCGCTGATCGTGATGAATGCCGGCCCGCTCGAGCATTTTGAGAAATGGGACATCCACAAGGAGGGCACGCAGGCTGCGATCCGCCGGGTCACCGACGCGCTCGATGCCGAACGCATCGCGGTGCGCGAGGCGCTGGGGTATGGCGCGCCGCATTTTCCGCTGGCGCATCACTATGCCAGCGAGGGCGAGCAGTGGATGTATGGTCGCGGCTCGCATGACCGCCTGACCGATTCCGGCGACTGGCGCGAGCGGATCGTGTTGCGGGAACATCGTTACATGCGCGAGGATTTGCGGCTCGGCTTATCCTTTCTGGTCTCGGTCGCCGAACTGGTCGGGGTCGCGACGCCGCTGGCCGGCTCGTTCCTCGCGATCGGTGGTGCCATTTGCGACGAAGAGTTCATGGAGGGCGGACGCACTCTCGATACACTCGGGTTCGGCCATCTCGAACGCGGCGAATTGCAGGCGCTGCTGCGCCAGAGATTTTGAGCGATGACCACTGCCCGCCCCATCATCGCCTGTCTCGGCGCCGGCCGCATGGGCCGCGGCATCGCGGTGGCGTTCGCCTATGCCGGCCACGCCGTCATCATGATCGACGTCAAGGCGCGATCTTCCGAACAATTTTCGAAGCTCGAAGCCGAGGCGCGTGGCGAGGTCGGCAAGACGCTGGCGAGCCTCGCGCGGTTCGGTTTGCTTGCTGGCCATGACGCCGATGCCATCCTCGCGCGCGTCTCCGTGGTGCCGGCGCAGGACATGGCTGCCGCGCTGAGTGGCGCGGGCCTGGTGTTCGAGGGCGTGCCCGAGGTGGTCGACCTCAAGCGCGAGGTGCTGGCGGCGGCGGCGAAGTATGTCGGGCCCGATGTGGTCATTGCGTCCACCACCTCGACCATCCTGGTCGACGATCTCGCAGGCGCGGTCGAAAATCCAGAACGCTTTCTCAACGTGCACTGGCTCAACCCGGCCTATCTGATTCCGCTGGTCGAGATTTCGCCGGGGGCTGCGACCGATCCCGATGTCATCGCGCGGGTGAAGGCGCTGCTCGAAGGTATCGGCAAGGTGCCGGTGGTCTGCGCCGCGACGCCCGGCTTCATCGTGCCGCGCATCCAGGCGCTGGCGATGAACGAGGCGGCGCGGATGGTCGAGGAAGGCGTCGCCAGCGCCGAGGATATCGACAAGGCGATCCGCTACGGTTTCGGTTTCCGTTACGCGGTGCTGGGCCTGCTGGAATTCATCGACTGGGGCGGCGGCGACATTCTGTATTACGCCAGCCGCTATCTCGAAGGCGCGCTGCAAAGCGACCGCTACCGCGCCCCCGAGGTGATCGCCACCAACATGCGCGACGGCCGCATCGGCATGCGCACCGGCGCCGGCTTTCTCGATTACTCCGGCCTCGACCTCGATGCCTACCGCGAGAAGCGGCTCGCCGAAATGGTGGAGCTGCTGCGACATTTCGGACTGGCGCGGCCGCCGGTGCTGGATCGGGACTCTTCACCCTCCCCTGGAGGGGGAGGGTCGACGCGCGTGTAACGCGCGGCGGGG
>JAZJYY010000020.1:56036-109597 GCA_040390145.1 Pseudomonadota bacterium | reverse complement strand
TTGCGGGGAGAGGTCGGATCACATCGCAGATGTGATCCGGGTGAGGGGGACTCTCGGCGAGCCGTTCCGGTTGAGAGAGCCCCTCACCCCAACCTTCTCCCCGTGAAGAACGGGGAGAGGGAGAAGTAAGTCCGGCTCGCTCAGTTCATCACGCTTCTTCGACCTCGTCGGTCCAGACCTTGAAGTTCACCAGCGTGTTGGGCCCGAACGTCTGGGTGATCGGCACGTCGGAGGCATCGCGGCCCTGGGCGATCAGGATCCGGCCGATCCGCGGAATGTTGTTGCGGGGATCGAAGGTGTGCCAGTGGCCGCCCAGATAGGCCTCGAACCAGCCGGCAAAATCGCCGGCTGCCCAGGGTTTCGGCGTGCCGATGTCGCCGAGATAACCGGTGCAGTAGCGCGCCGGAATATTCATGCAGCGGCAGAAGGTGATGGCGAGATGGGCATAGTCGCGGCAGACGCCCTTGCCCTCGTCGAACGCATCCGCCGCGGTCTTGGTGGCGCGGGCGTGCTCATAGCCGAACTTGATGTGGTTGTGAACGTAGTCGCAGATCGCCTGGACCCGCGCCCAGCCCGGCGGCGTGTTCTCGAACAGCTTCCAGGCCACGTCGGACAGCCGGTCGGTTTCGCAATAGCGGCTGCCCAGCAGATAGACCAGGGTTTCGGCCGGCAGGTCTTCGACCGCGTGCTGAACCGCCGAAGGCACGATCGGGTCGGGCAGGCCGCTGTCGCGGATCATGCCGTCAGCCGCAAGCCGCACGCGGCCGGCGGGCGCGACGATGCGGCTGCACCAGTTACCAAAACCGTCGCGGTAGGGCATGATCTCGACCGACGGGCTGACGGTGAGAAAATCAGGAATGATGACGTCGGACGCCCGCGTGAAATGCGCGCCCAGCACCATGATCATGGGGGTGGGTTGCGGGAAGTCGTAAATCATCTCGTAGCCGACACGTATCTTCAACTTAATACCTCGAAGTTATAGCTGTCTGAAATTTGCTCGACACGATTTGTCGCTTGAAGCCGGTGACGCCCGACGCAATCAATCCGTCCGCGCATTCAGGAAATGGCGGTTGTCTTGCGGAAATGGCTACCAGCCCCGTCAAATACAAGCAGTCAGCCGATTTTCACGCGCCTTTCAAAGACATTTGCCCGGCAAATTTGCGCTGGCGAGAAGATGGGCGTCGAATTCCCGCGGCGACACGCCGGGTGCAGAATTATCGTTAGGGCCATAATTCCCGGAGCTGCGAATCGTTCCACGGGGAGGCGGTGTTTCCCGATTTAACTCGCTATTTGCCCGCGATGGGCGCAGCAATGACTGCTTCCGCCGGTCGATCTTGCATCGGCTCGCTCGAGCAGGAGTCAAGCTTTCCATGTCTGCAAATCCGACCGAGGTGCCGAACGTCCTTATCGTCGAAGACGAAATGATGCTGCGCATGCGCGCCGTCGATATCGTGGAGGATGCCGGGTTTCATTCGGTCGAAGCGGTCAATGCCGACGAGGCGATGGCGATACTCGAATCCCGCTCGGACATATCCCTGCTGTTTACCGACATCCAGATGCCCGGCAGCATGGACGGGCTCAAGCTCGCCCACACGGTGCACAACCGCTGGCCCGACATCAAGATCATTCTTGTCTCCGGCCAGGTGAAGCCGTCCGAGGCGGAGCGGCCGGCCGACAGCCGCTTCTTCGGCAAGCCGCTCGGCATGCAGCAAATGATCACCGAATTGCAGACCATGGTGGGGGATGGCGCGCTGCAGATCGTTCCAAGCCCGGTCATTCCCGCAGCGGAGGAGACGGTTCCGGCGGCGATGCCCATTCAGGCCGCCGCGCCGAACGAGCAGCCGCTCTCGGCGCATGAGGCTGTATTGTCGGCGGAGAACGACAGCCTCCGGGTGTTGCTCGAGCAGGCCGGTATCGACGCCAAGGTTCTGCTGGCGCAGGCCGGCATCGACGCCAAGGAGCGCGAGGCCGCCGACAAGCTGCAGAAGCTGATCCTGGGCGAACTGCATCATCGCATCAAGAACACGCTCGCCACCGTCAGCGCCATCGCATCGCAGAGCTTTCGCGCCGCGCCCACCGTCGAACACGGACAGCAGGCGATGGAGGGTCGGTTGCTGGCGCTTGGTCGCGCCCATGATCTGCTGATGCAGATCAGCTGGTCCAATGCCAGCCTCACCCACACGTTCAGCGGTGCGACCGAGCCGTTCGAAAGCCAGGGAGCACGGCGCTTTCATTTCAACGGACCGGATATCCGGATCACCTCGGGCGCGGTCATCGCGCTGGCGATGACGTTCAACGAGCTCTGCACCAACACCACGAAATTCGGCGCGCTCTCGATCCCGACCGGCCGCGTCGAGATCGCCTGGAGCATCGACGACGACAAGCAGCGGCTCCGCCTGACCTGGACCGAAAAGAATGGCCCGGCGGTCCAACCGCCGCAACGACGCAGCTTCGGCACAAGGATGATGGAGTCGCTCGGCCAGCAATTGAACGGCCAGGTGCAGCTCAGCTACGCTCCCGCGGGGTTTGTCTACGCGCTGGACGTGCCGCTGGGCTCGCTGATCGCGGCGGCGTGAGAGCCGCCATCGTCGTCAACCATTAAGGCCGCCGGAGTGTTTTGCGCCGAACCGCATTGGTCGGTTCATCCCCGGTCAGCCCGGCCGCCTGCTGCAACTCGCGCCGGAATTCGTCGCGCCGTTCGTGGATCGAGGCGATGACAAGTCCGGTGGCCTGCCCCAGGCCGATCAAGGCCGCTTCCGACAATTGCAGGCTGGCCTCGATGGTTTCGGGCACCGCGTCGGTGACGCCGATCGCGTAGAGGTGGCGCGCGTGGGCGGCATCGCGGGCGCGCGAGACGATCACGATGTCGCTTCGCAGCGCGCGCACCTGCCGCACCACTTCGTCGATCGCGTCCGCAGCTGAAACCGTGACGATCACGGCCTTGGCGTCCATGACGCCGCAAGTCCTCAGAAATTCCGGCAGCGTGGCGTCGCCGTAATAGACCTCGCGTCCGCTTCGCCGCTGTTCGGGCACGGCAGCAGCGTCATTGTCGACGGCAAGATAGGGACAGCCGTGCCGGTCCAGCAGGGTGCAGACGACTTGTCCGACCCGGCCATGGCCGACGACGATGGCATGTCCGGTGCCGCCCGCCGGTACAACGGCAAGCTCGGGGTCGATCACCCTCGGCTCCCGGAACCTCGGCGCCAGCCGCCGGGCCGCCAGAGCCAGCGCCGGAATCAGCGCCATAGTGATCGACGTCACCGTCAAGGTGAAGCTGGACACATCGAAGGCGACCAGTCCGAGCGAGGTGGCGAGGCCGATGCCGACGAACGCGAACTCGCCGCCCGGGGCAAGCAGAAGGCTGGTTTCAATCGTGGTGGACCAGGGCAGGCGAAAGATCCGCGCGAGGCCGAGCATCAGGAGGGCCTTGATGGCGATCAGTCCGACGACGGACGCAACGAGCAGCAACGGTTCGCGGATGAGTTCGCGGATGTCGATATTCATGCCGACGGTAAAGAAGAATATTCCGAGCAGCAGCCCCTTGAAGGGGCCGATGGTGGTTTCGATCGCCTTGCGGAATTCGGTCTCGGCGAGCAGCAGACCGGCGACGAACGCCCCCAGCGCCATCGAAAGTCCGGCCAGCGCCGCGGCAAAACCGGCGCCGATGATCGCAAACAGCGCCGCCGCCACGAACAGTTCGGGCGAGTGGGTGGAGGCGACCAGCCGGAACAGCGGCCTCAGTAGCAGACGGCCGACGATCACGATCGCCGCAAGGGCCAGCGTCGCATTCACGAAGGCGAAGCCGATGTTGGTCATCATCGAACTGTCCGTCCGGCTTCCCATGATGGAGACCAGCAGCAGCATCGGGGCAACGGCCAGATCCTGCGCCAGCAGGACGGCGAAACTGGCGCGGCCGGCAGTGGTGGAGAGCCGGCCATGATTGGAAAGCACCTCGATGACGATCGCGGTCGAGGACAGGGCAAGGCACGCGCCGAGAATGATCGATACCGTGGGCGGGTTGCCGAACAGGCTGGCGATGCTGCCGATCACGGCCGTGGTCACGACGATCTGCAGGCTTCCCAGTCCGAACACCAGGCGGCGCATCAGCTTGAGACGTTCAAAGGACAGTTCCATGCCGATGATGAACAGCAGGAACACCACCCCCAGTTCGGCGATGCCGGCGACGTTTTTGGCGTCAACCACCGTTACCCAGTACAGGAACGGAAAGGTCTTGATCAGCGAGCCCAGTCCGAGCGGGCCCAGCACCGCCCCTGCCGCGAGGTAGCCGAGCACGGGACTGATCCCGAAACGGCGCACCATGGGAACCACGATGCCGGCCGTCCCGAGTACGACCAGGGCATCGCTGTAGACTTCGACATTGATCGGCGCGGCCACTTATTTCCCTTCCGGTCGGTCCGGTGCCATCCGTACAGGATTAGCGGGCATAGGCCTATTCAAAGCTTATGCCGCGGCGGATCCGTTCGCCGCGCGATAGCGGACCACAGGCCTGTTGTCGCCGCTACAGAATCCGGGACGTCTTGTCGCCCCAGTAGCGGTCGCGCAGCAACCGCTTGTAGAGCTTGCCGGTCGGCAGCCGCGGCAGCTCCGCCTCGAAGTCGATCGAGCGCGGCACCTTCTGGCGGGACAGCGACTGGCTGCAGAAGGCAATCAACTCGTCGGCCAGATCGGCGCTGGGCGCGATGCCCGGCATCGGCTGCACCACGGCCTTCACCTCCTCGCCGAGATCGGCATTGGGCACGCCGAACACGGCGGCGTCGGCGATCTTGGGATGGGTGATCAGCAGGTTCTCGCATTCCTGCGGATAGATGTTCACGCCGCCGGAGATGATCATGAAGGTCGCGCGGTCGGTGAGGTACAGAAAATTGTCCTTGTCGACATAGCCGACATCGCCGACCGTGCTCATGCTGCCGTCCGGCGAGCGCGCCTCCTTCGTCTTGTTCGGATCGTTGAAATATTCGAACGGCGTCGCGGTCTTGAACCATACCGTGCCGGGCGTGCCGATCGGGCAGGGCTTCATGTCCTCGTCGAGAATATGGAGGTCGCCGAGCAGCACGCGGCCGACGCTGCCGCGATGCGCCAGCCATTCCTCGCTGTTGCAGGCGGTAAAGCCGAGGCCCTCGGTGGCGCCGTAATATTCGTGGATGATCGGGCCCCACCATTTTATCATCTCGTCCTTCACCGCCGCCGGACACGGCGCCGCGGCATGGACGGCGATTTCCAGCGACGACAGGTCATGGCCTGTGCGCCGCGCTTCCGGCAGCTTCAGCATGCGCGAGAACATGGTCGGCACCAGCTGGGTATGGGTGACGCCCCATTGTTCCACGAGTTCGAGGTAACGCTCGGGATCGAACGCCTCCATGATGATGACGGTGCCGCCGCTCTTGATCGCGAGGTTGACGGCGGCCTGTGGCGCCGAATGATACAGCGGCGCCGGCGACAGATAGATCATGCCTTCGCGGTATTGCCAGAGCTTGACCAGGAAATCGAACAGCGGCAGCTGCTGTGTCGCCGGTTGCTCCGGCAGCGGTCGCAAAATTCCCTTCGGCCGCCCTGTCGTGCCGGACGAATAGAGCATCGCGGTGCCGACAAATTCGTCCGGGATCGGCGTGCCGGGTAGCCCCGCCGTCGCTTCGCGCAGGCCGACGATGCGGTCGCTTTCGCCGGGGCCATCGACCACCACGCAGAGTTCGACCTTGGGGCAGTCCTTGAGCGCCTCGCGGGCGACGTCGAGTTTTGCCACTGACGTAAACAGCACGCGGGATTCGCTGTTGCCGACGATGTAGGCGAGTTCGCCCGGCGTCAAATACGAATTCACGCAGGTGTAATACAATCCCGACCGCTCGCCAGCGCCGCAGGTTTCCAGATAGCGGCTGTTGTTCTCCATGAAGATCGCATAGTGGTCGAGCCGCTTCAGGCCGAGATTGCGCAGCAGATGCGCCAGTCGGTTGCTGCGCGCCTCCAGCTCGCGATAGGTCACGGTCTCGCCGGACCCCGCCATGATGAAGGCGGGCTGCAGTGGACGCAGGTGAGCATGCTTGCCGGTGTACATTTTCTCTCCCGTTGTTCCTAAGCGGCCAGAAGCAGAATTTCGCGCAGCTGCGCGGGGGAATCGATTTTTCGCGGGTTGCGCGGGACCCAGGGCGTGCCCATCGCCTGCGCGGCGATGCGGTCGAAATGTTCGGGGCCGATCCGCACGTCCTGCAGGCTGCGCGGCATGCCGAGACCGCGGATGAAGGCGTCCAGCACGTCGCCGGCGTCCTCGCCGGGCCGGCCCATCGCCGCCGACACCAGCGCCTGCCGTTCGGCATTGACGGATTTGTTCCAGCGCATCACCGAGGGCAGCATCACGCAGGAGGTGTAGCCGTGCGGCACGTCGAACACGGCGCCGAGCACGTAGCCGATGCCGTGGCTGGCGCCCATCGGCACGCCCGACGACAGCGGCCCCATCGAAAGCCAGGTGCCGATCTGGCAATCCATCCGGGCGTCGAGATCACCGGGATCGGCCTTCACCCGCGGCAGGCCCTGCGCCAGCATCGACAATCCCCTGATCGCCTGGGCGTCGGCGTAAGGATGCGCCTCGCGCGAACAGATACCTTCGACGCAGTGATCGACGGCGCGAATGCCGGTCGACAGGAACAGCCATTCCGGCGTGTGCACCGTCAGCGCGGGATCGAGGATCGCGGCGCGCGGCATCACCTTGGGATGAGCCAGCCGTTCCTTGACCTTGGTGTGTTCGTTGGTGACGCCGGCAATGGCGCTGAACTCGCCGCCGGCGATCGTGGTGGGCACGCTGAGCTGGCGCACGACAGGCGGATTCAGTTTCGGGACGCCGTCCTTGCCGGCGCGGACCCTGTCGATATCCTCGACGGTTCTGACATCGTTGGCGAGGCAGATCTGCACCGCCTTGGCGCCGTCGGTGATCGAGCCGCCGCCGACCGTGACGATGAGGTCGGCGCCGGCGGCGCGGGCCTGCTCGGCCGCCGCGATGACAGCGGCGCGCGGCGTGTGAGCGGGCATCGCATCGAAGGTGCCGACGCAGCGGGGGCCGAGCGCCGTCCTGATCTTGGCGATCTCGCCGGTTTCGCGGTTCAGTGTGCCGCTGACCATCAGAAAAGCGCGGTTAAGACCCAGACGGTCGATCTGCGCCACAACAGCCTCGGCGGCGGCGATTCCGAAAACCACCTCGTCCATGGCGCCGAACACGACACGCCCCTTGTGCACGCGACTGTCCTCCCAAAACTTTGGCCTTTGGCGGCCTTGGGAACAATCTAGCGAAGTCCGTGGCGAGGGAAACCAGAAAATGCTGCGTCATTCCGGGGCGACGCATAGCGTCGAACCCGGAATCTCGAGATTCCGGGTTCGCATCTTTGATGCGCCCCGGAATGACAGGGGAAGATCGCTACACCGCGCTGCGCAGTTTCGGTTCGCGGGCATCCTCGTCTTCAATGCGCTGCCACAGCGCCCGCACCATGTCTTTCATGACGAGCGCGTCCTGCCAGCGGTCCGACAGTTCGGCGCCGTCCGGGCCGGTGATGGCGTAGGGCGGCGGGCCGAGCTCGCACAGGAACGTCAGTACCGCGTCGGGACCGGCGCGTTTCCGCCAGGAGCGGATGGCATATTCCCACCAGCCCATGAACAATTCGACCCAGCCCTGGTGCTGCGGAAAGCCGAGCGAGATCTGCACCTGCTCGCGGCTGGCGATCCGTCCATGGATGCCCCAGCTGTTATCGAGAATGCGGTGGATCATGGCATGATTGACTTCGTCCACCGGCCAGGCGAATTCGCGGCCCACGAGATAGTGCGACACATCCGCCGTCAGCCGCAGGTCGGGAAAGCAATCCAGCAATTGCAGCGTAAAGAACAGATCCGTTGTCATGCGGTCGCGGTGGGTCTCGACATGCACGGCAATTCCGGCCCGATCGGCCAGCCGCCGCCATCCCTCCAGCAGCGGAATGCAGTCCGCGATCCGCTGCGGCCGCACGTTGGGTTGCAGGTTGACGTGGTCGGCGCCGAGGCGTGCGACCAGTTCCAGCACCGGTTTCAGGTCATCGACATTGGTCGGGTAGCACTGCGCCTGCCAGATCATGCCGTGATCGCGCAGGAACGAACTGACCTCGGTGGCGAAATCAGGATCGATGAACCGGACGCCGGCGCCGTCGAAGCCGGCGTCGCGGATCATCGAAAGTTGCGTCCGCAGCGGCCACTCCGCCTCATCGGCCCGCCGCCGCTCCATCGCCCAGAGCGACTGCAGGATGCGAAGTTGCTGCGTCATGGAACTGGTCTTGCTCCTAGGCTCGCAATGGTACTACCGCGGCCCGCATCGCGACGCCATCGGTGGTGTTGTCGACCGTGATGCTTTCCTCGAAGGTTTCCGGACCGCAATAGATCGCGACCGCGGTGCAGGCGGCCAGGAAGGCGGCGTAGCAGGCGACTGGCCACCAGCTTCCGGACCATGCCACCAGCGCCGCCGCCACGAACGGCGCCGGGCCGCCGGCGAGCAGCGAGCCCAGTTCGCGCGCGAACGCAAACCCGGCAAAACGCCGCTGCGGTGGAAACAGCTCGGCGAAGTAGGCGGCCTGCGGGCCGAACATCGCCGCCGTCACCACGGCGCGTGCGCCGATAAAGGCGACCGCGATCCAGATCCATTCCTTGGTGCCGACCAGCAGGAAGAACGGGAACGCCCAGGCGATGCCGGCGAGCGCGCCGAACATGTAGACCGGTCGCCGCCCGATGCGGTCGGAGAGTGCCGCGAAGCCCATGATGGTGAACAGCTCGATGACGAAGGCCAGCATCAGCGCGCTCAACGCGTCGCCCCGGGGCACACCGAGGGTGACGATGCAATAGCTGAGGCCGAATACCGGGAACAGATAGCCGAGGCCGTTCTCCGCCAGCCGCGCGCCCAGCACCACGAAGAAGTTTCGGGGATGCCGCTTCAGCGCTTCCATCGCCGGATTGCGCTCGACCTTGCCGCGCGCCAGCACGGCTTCGGTGAAGACAGGCGTTTCCGTGATCTTCAGGCGTACGTAGATGCCGACCATGATCAGGAGGAAGCTGGCGAGGAACGGGATGCGCCAGCCCCACGACATCAGGTCTTCGCGCGGCAGCAGGGTCACCAGCGCGAAGGCGCCGGCGGCGAGCAGATTGCCGATGGAGACCCCGAGCGGCGCAAAGCTGCCCCAGAATCCGCGATGTTTGGCCGGCGCATTCTCGACCAGGAAGATCACCGCGCCGCCATATTCGGCGCCGGCGCCCAATCCCTGCACGACGCGCATGGCGACCAGCAGCGCCGGTGCCCAATAACCGATTTGCGCATAGGTCGGCAGTGCGCCGATCAGCGTGGTGCCGACGCCGATCATCAACAGCGTCGCCACCAGCACGGGTTTGCGTCCAAAACGGTCGCCCATGATGCCGAACAGGATGCCGCCGAGCGGCCGCACCACGAAGCCGACGCCGAAGGTCAGGAACGCCAGCAGCGTGCCGACCACCGGATCGCTTTTCGGAAAGAACAGTTCGCCGAAGACCAGGGCCGCGGCAGTGCCGTACAGGAAGAAGTCGTACCATTCGAGCGCGGACCCGATACTGGCCGCCAGGATCACGCGCAAACGCGAGCGGTCGTCAGTCGTGGCTGTGGTCTCCGTCATTGTTGTTTCCCCTGTTTTGATTTTTTGTCATTTTGTTTGTCTGTTCGTGGTCGGTGTAGTCCGCGCCCGTGGCTCCACGGGCGCGGTCGCAGGCTTCAGGCCGCGCAAAAGTTCAGGCCGCGCGGGTAAAATAGGATTTCTTCGCCGCCGATTGCGTTTCGTAGATCGAGCCCTGCCGCTTGGCAGGCGGCAATGGCAGGCGCACCGGAACGTTGGTCATCCGCGGCGCGATCACCGGATCGCCCGTCAGGAGGCGGCTGTTGAACTCGTCGAAATCCTTCACGCCCATCAGCGGCCAGGCATCGCTGGCCGCGACTTCGTAGAGCAGCAGATTGCGCGGACGGTCCGAGGTGTTCATGGCCGAGCCGTGCAGCGCGCGAACATGGTGGAACGACATGCTGCCGGCGCGGCCCATGCAGGGCACCGCGCGTTCGATCTCGTCCTTGATGAGATCGGGATCGATCAGGCCGGCAAAGCAGCCGTCCTCGCCGTGATGATCCCAGACCTCGCGGTTGTGCGTGCCGGGTGTCACCAGCATCGGCCCGTTGGCGAGGTCGCAATCGTCAAGCAAGACGCCGATCGCCAGAACGTCGTCGTTGGTGTGCGGATAGAACGCCCAGTCCTGATGCCATTCCACCGGCGAGCCGTATTGCGCCGACTTCATATTGAGCTTGGAGCCGTGCAGCCGCAGGTTCGGGCCGATCAGCTTCTTAAGGATGTCGAGCACGGGGGCACTGCGCACGATCTGGTCGAACAGGGCGTCCACCTTGTGCGGCGCCTTGATGCGGCGCACACGCGGGCTTTCCGCGCTGTGGCCCGGTTCCAGGTCATAGACGTCGGTGTGTTCAAGGGTCTTGGCCGATCCCGCGACCAGTTCCGCGATAACCGAGCGCACCTGGGCGAGCGTATCCGCCGCCAGCACCTCCGGTACGACGATCACGCCATCGCGTTGATAAGCCTGCACATCCTTCTCTGAAATCATCGGTTTCCATCCCTTATGTTCACGTTGTCATTTAGAATGCTAACGTTGTCATTGGCGCCGTACAAGCCGCATCGTGCATTCCTGACCTGCATTCGCTAAACTCCGTCGCGATGAGCAACGCAGGCCCCGAAGAGTTCCATTCCGCTCCGACCCTGTCGGCCGTGGCCAAACTGGCCGGGGTATCGTCGATTACGGTCAGCCGCGTGGTGCGCCTGCCCGATCTGGTGGCGCCGGAAACAAGGGGGCGGGTCGAAGCGGCGATGCGGGAACTCGGCTATGTGCCGAACCAGCTTGCGGTCGCGCTGGCCAGGGCCCGGACCCGTTCGATCGGCGTGCTGGTGCCGACGATCGCCAATTCGATCTTCGCCGATACCGTGCAGGGCCTGTCCGACGAATTGGAGCCGCTCGGCTACGCCGTGATCCTGACACAGTCGCGCTACGACGCCGCGCGTGAAGATCACATGCTCTCGGCTTTGCTGTCGCGGCGCCCCGAGGCGATCATCATGGTGGGCTCGCCCGCCACGGAAGACGGTGCGCGATTGCTGCGGCGTGCCGGAATTCCGGTCGTGGAGACATGGGAGCTCCCGGTGGCGCCGATCGATGCGGTGGCGGGGTTCGACAATTACGAAGCCGGCGTCGCCGTGGCGCGACATCTCGTCGGGCAAGGCCGCAACAGTCTCGCCTTCATCGGCGGCGACGATCCCAGAGCCACGCGGCGCTGGAATGGATTCAACGACACCGCGCAGGCGCTTGGCGCCAGGGCGCCGCGCCGGCTGATCCTGGACCGCAACGCGTCCGGCAGTGTCGTCGCGCATGCAGAACTTCCCGGTGTCGACGCGGTGTTTGCAGCCAACGATGCGCATGCCATCGGCTTCATGTCGGGCTTGCGAAAGGCGGGCTTGTTGCGCAACGGCCCGGCCGCCGAGCAGCCCGTGGCCGTCATCGGGCTTGGCGATCTGGAAATGGGTCGGCTGATCGCGCCAAGCCTCAGTACGATCCGCGTTCACGGTGACGCCATCGGCCGCACCGCCGCCAAGCTGATATTGACGCGCACCGGGCCGCGCCAGGTCGATCTCGGTTTTGAACTGGTTTTGCGTGACAGCGGTTGAGTTTGATCGTGGCTCGCGGGCGACATGCTCTGCTCCCTCATGGTGAGGAGCGAAGCAGGCAGCGCGCTCGCGCTGCTTGATGCGCGTCTCGAACCATCTGCCACATGCCGTTCCATCCTTCGAGACGCCTCGCCGCTGGCGATGCTCTCAGGATGAGGAAGAATTATCTCTCCAACAGCGCAACCGCCTCGGACAACTCCACCTTCCGCTCCGAAAGCACGAGCGCCGCGGCCTGGCGCTCAAAATCTCCGTCGCCGGGATCGAGCGGATCCTGCGCGCCGAGGCGGTGATCGAGGACCAGGCGCGCGTAGAGCGCGCGGCGGGCATCGGCGCCTGGCTGCGCGGCTTCCCAGGTCATCAGGATGGCGCTGGTGATGTGATAGAGCGCGCTTGCCGCCTGCCGCGCATTCGCTTCCTCAGCCGGCCCGGCCGCGACGCGCTCGACCAGGGCGAGCGAGCGTGCCAGCGCAGTGCGCAGGCGGTCGCGGAACGCGGCGGGGATCAGTCGCGCGTGATTGAGCAGGTTGGTCAGCGCGGCCGCGAGCGTGCGGTGCGTGCCGCTCTTGCCGACCGCGCGGGCAACGATATCGAGCGCGTTGATGTTGCTGGTGCCTTCCCAGAGCACGCCGATATGGGCGTCGCGGATCAACCTGGCATGCACCCATTCCTCGATGTAGCCGTTGCCGCCGCGGACTTCCATGGCGCCGGTCGCCACCGGAATATTGTCGCGGCAGGCGCGGAATTTGAGCAGCGGCGTGAGAATGCGCAGGCAGTCCTCGGCCGGCCTGGAGCCGGCATTGGCGCGGTCCATCGCGCTGGCGGCGAACAGGAACATCGACAGCGACTGTTCGGCCGGCACGATCATCTTGAGCAATTGGCGCCGCAGCAGCGGATATTGGATGATGGTCTTGCCGAACGCCGCGCGGTGGCGCGCACAAATCAGCGCCTCGTTGACGCAGCGCCGCATCATCGCCGCGGCGCGGACGCCGTGCGACAGCCGCGACAGGTTGACCTGCTCCATCATCTGCTTGAGGCCGCGATCGGCCTCGCCGACCATCCAGGCCTCGGCGCCCTCCAGCAGGATCTCGCCCGACGCCATCGAGCGGGTGCCGAGCTTGTCCTTGAGGCGGACGATCCGGTAGGCGTTGCGGCTGCCATCCCTCAGCCGGCGCGGCATCGCGAACAGCGCGAGCCCCCGGGTGCCGGCAGGCGCGCCCTCGGGCCGCGCCAGCAGAAGTGCTACGTCGGCGTCGGCATGCGAGCAGAACCATTTGTCGCCGGTGAGCCGCCAGACGCCGTCGACCTTGCGGGCTGATGTTTCGATGCTGCCGACATCGGAGCCGCCGGACCGTTCGGTCATGAACTGCGTGCCCTTCCACATCGTGGCGAGGTCGCCGGACAGCATCTTCGGCAGTAGATAATCCTGCAATTCGCGGCTGGCGAATTTGCGGATCAGATGGATCGAGGTGTCGGTGACGCTGATCGGGCACATCAGACCGAACTCGGCCTGCACGAACAGATATTGCAGCGCGTATTTGGCGACCGCCGGCAGCGGCCGGTCCATGCCCAGCGTGCCGGCGCGATGGCTCATGGCGTGAAACTGGAAGTCGCCGAACGCGATCGCCTCCATCTCGCGGTAGGAGGAATGGTAGTCGATCCAGTCCTCGTCGCGGCCGAACCGGTCGCGCGCCTGCAGCACCGGCGGGTTCTTGTCGGCGGCTCTGGCCAATTGGTCGAGCCGGCCACCGGAAAGCCGGCCGAGGCGGTCGAAATGGGGCGCGAGCCGGGACAAGTCGTTGGGCTGCAGATAGAGCCGGAGCAGGTCGCGCAGGCCGCGATCGACGGCATAGAAATTCTGTCCCGCGCAATCCGGCGCGATGTGATCGGCACCATGTTTCGGATGTTGCGCCGCGGCAGCGCCGGACGACGGATGGGACGAAGGCGCGTGCATGGTGGACCTCTTATCGGATCATCCGGTCGGCCTTCGCCTTGCCGGGCGCGATGGCGTCCGCTCCATATCGCCTTCCGGGATGTTATTCCAACACTATCCCGCGGTTGCGGTGCAACGCGGGCGGTGGCCCTGCGGCATTTTCGCTGACTCGTCGCTCATGACATGGTATGGCCACCGCTTGATCCAGGAGATCGAAATGGTGTCACCGGCAGACTTGGGCAAACTGAAGCTCGACGATTTCGAGCCGCATCTCGATGCCGTGTTCGAGATGGCGTCTCCGGCCGGAATAGTGCCGCTGAAGCTTGCAAAGACCGAACGCAGCGGGCAGGCGATTCGCGAGGGCGGTGCGTTTTCATTGCTGTTTGTGGCACCCGCCGGTCCATGGTTGCCACAGTCGATCTATCCGGTACGGCATCCCGCGCTCGGCACGATGGAAATTTTCCTGGTGCCGGTTGGGCCCACAAGCGGCGGCAACGGCTATCACGCGGTTTT
Organism: Pseudomonadota bacterium; assembly: GCA_040390145.1. Lineage (GTDB taxonomy): Bacteria > Pseudomonadota > Alphaproteobacteria > Rhizobiales > Xanthobacteraceae > Bradyrhizobium. The sequence goes on along the minus strand of JAZJYY010000020.1, from coordinate 95,401 downwards.
CACCTGATGCGCCGATGCGCGGTCAGTTTCTTGCGGCGGTCCAGCGCATCAAGTCGTAGACGCCCTTGTCTTCCTCGGTCGTGAATCCGAGTCGCTGGTAAAGACGCATGGCTGGATTGAATTTCTCGACATGGATCGAGACGTCCTTGGCCACCGCCGCCGCCTCGTCCATCAGGTCACGCAGCAGCGCTTCGCCAAGTCCTTTGCCGCGATGTTCGGGCAGGAAGGCGATATCGATAATGCGATGCTGGGTCGGCCAACGCTCGACATAGAGGCGGCCGATGTCTTCGCCGCCGCGCATCGTCACCAGCCAGTCGGCATCGGGATAATATTTCTGGTAATGGGCGTGCTGCAGGCGGAACTGCTCTGCAAGAAATGAGGCCTTCTGCGCGTCGCTGAGCGGTGCGGCGGCGAGCTCCTCTGTTCTGGTCGAGGCGTAGACCCGCGCGAGAAACGACATATCGCCTTCCGCCATGCGACGGAAACCCAGGCCTGCGCCGGTCGCACGCGCCCAGTCACACGTGATCGGCACGGCAAGGTCCACTTCAAAACTCATCCGCGCGGCGGGAAAACGCCCTGCATTGCGATGCAGAAATTCAAGGTAAGGTACGGCTGCATGTTGTTGTGGGGCGTACTTCCGCCGGTAGGCGTCAGCGCATTCGGCGACATCGTGACCATCGGTCCGGGAGTTGCATAGGTAAAGAGGCTTGATCTCGCCATGGCGTTACCGGTCGGATCGTTTGACTCGGCCGGATCACCCGCCGCCGTATTGAGATTGTGCGTATGAAAAGGAATTTCGCTTTGGAGCAGCGTCACGGACGGCGAGCCGCCTTCTTCACCGATGGCGCGGTCTGTCAGGCCTGGACCCTGGCCCCAGAACATCGCCGCGTTGCCTTGCAGGCTCGGAAGCGCGAACGTGCTCTTGCCGTCGCCGCCATAATTGGTGCCGAGCAGCGAAAACAGCGCTGTGTTCTGCGAGATGGGCAGCAACTGATTGTTGCACAAGGCCCAGCCTTTGGGCGCAAAGGAGAACGGAAAAATACGGATTTCGGCAACGAAGGGGTCCATGATGTCCTCTTAGCTGGCAGGCGGGTATATCCCGTACAGCGAAATGATAAAACTGACGCAGAGAAAGGGCTGCGTGTTGTCGTGCGGCTGGCTGCCGCCAACGGGCGTTATCGCATTGGAACTGAGCGGATCGCCGGGGACGGCATTTATGAAAGCATCGATCTGCGCTGACTTTCCGATCACGTTATTGGTCGGCTGCGCTGCGCTCGCTACATTGGTTGATGCAAGCATGGCATGGCTGTGCACCGGAATTTGGGTCACGGTGAGAGTGACGCTCTCGGCGCCGCCGGTCTCGCCCATGGCAAAGCCGTTACCCTGATGGATCGGAATCCGGCCCCGCAAATCCGGCACGTTGAATGTCTCCTGGCCATCGCCGCCATAGGTGGTGCCGATCAGGTTGAACAGGACTTCGTTCTCGGAGATCGCAAGTGACGACCCGTCGCAGAAATGCCAGCCGACAGGCGCGAAATTGCCGCCGAACATGCGAATTTCGCCAACATATGGCTGAGCCATGGCTGCTTACCTCAATTCTGCGACGGGAAAATGCCCTGCAATGCGATGCAGAAGCTGATCGTCAGGAACGGCTGCATGTTCAAATGAGGCTGGCTGCCGCCGACATTGGAGACTGTGGCGGGCTGCAAGGCCACGAGTGATGCCGCGCCCGTGTAAAGATCGTTCGGCGCCGTGTTTCCGAGCAATAGCGTGCTAGCCGGTATATTGGTTGATGCCGTCGCCGTGGTTGCCTGCAAGAAATGCAAGTGCTCCGGCATCTCGGAAATGGTCACCGTGTGCGCTGCTTGCCCACCGGTTTCGCCGAGCGTGTGACTCTGGCCCATGTGAATGGGGACTTTTCCACGCAGGTCGGGCAGCGCGAAATTGGTCTGTCCGTTGCCGCCGTAAGTGGTGCCGAGCAGCGAGAACAGCGCTTGATTCTGGTTGATGGGAAGCAGCTGGCCGTTGCACAACGCCCAACCCTGCGAAACGGGGGCGTAACCAAACGACATCATTCGGATTTCTGCAAGAAATGGCTCAGCCATAATCGCCTCGTCAATTCAATAACTGCACTCTACCTAAGGAAGGCAGTATGCCAAATTGCACCGACAAGTCGACGATTTTCTTTGCGGTTGTATTGAGGGGGTGTCACTCGCAGCAGGATCGGGAGGCCCGCGGTCGCGAAAGCAGTCGCCCCTGCCTCGGCGGTTGGCCCGCGTAAAACCCTCAAAATCGGCATCGCGGCCGAATGGCCGCGATCCAGTCCGATCAGATACGCCGACGCTAGACCAGCAGGCCGACATGAAGATGCGCCATGTGCAAGGCGTCGCCGTCGATCAGCACGCTGACGTCGTCCCCGGCATGGGCGCCGTCGATCTGGGCGACAGAAGTCCAGACCGGACCGGCCTTGGTACCCCAACTGGCGTTGGCGGTGTTGATCTGCAGCGTGGCGAAGCTGCCGCTGGCGTCTCCTACCGCGCGCACGATTTGTGCGTCGCTCATGCCCGATCCATGGAACGCGGACGTCAGCGCCGAGAAATCGAAGCTGTCGCCCTGGATGAAGCTGTAGTCGGCGACATGGGTGGGCGCCGTCGGGGCCGGCAGGTTCGCGAACACGAAGTGATCGGCGCCGGCTTCGCCGACCAGGATCTTGCCTCCAAGACCGCCGTCGAGCACGTCGTTGCCGGCGGTGCCGCGGATGACCGGCAGCAGCGGCGCCTGGGCCTGCGCCTGCGCCTGGGCCACGTTGGTATTCACCAGATCGTCGGGCAGCCGGCGTACGCCATCGACCAGTTCGTCGAACATCACGTTACCCACCTCGTCGCTGTGCGGCAGCCCGAGTTGGTGGCCCATCTCATGCATCACCGCCGTCAGCAAATCGAGATGACCGGCCGCCGCGCTGGTCGGGTCTGCGGTCAGAACGTTGCCGGAGGCATGGGCGAATTCGACACTGTCCTTCGGCGTCGAATCGACGAACCAGCCATGGCCGGCGGCATCGGTATCCATGACGATAACGCTGCCGACATGCAGGCCGATGGTGCTGCCGGAAAGATTGCCGAGGGTGAGGGTGGTCGCTGCCAGCGTGGCCAGTTGCGCCGGCGTGGCGCCTGCAGCTTCCCATTGCGCCATCGCCGCCGCAATGACGGAGTCGAGCTGCGCCTGACTGAGATGGGTTTCGCCCGCCGTGGGCGACGCCGCCTGCACGCCGCCACTGGCGGCAAGCAGTGTCGAGGGCAAAGGATTGGTGGGAGTAAGCGCGGTGCCGGCGCTTGGCGCGACGGCAGTGCCGGTCAAGCTGACGTTGACGGTCGCCGTCGTAACCGCTGGCGTGTTGGCCTTCGCGTTCCACGTTGCAACGGCGTCATCTTCAATTCCAGCACCGCCTTCGACGAAACCGGTTAGGAAAATTCGTGGATCGGACGTTCCGTCAAGATCGCTCACCCGCAACCGCAGGACGTTGGTCGGCCCCCCCGCGATGACGTCGTTGTTCTTGATGTCGGCGTAGATCTGGTTGGTTTCGCCGGAAGCCGAGGACCCGGACTGGAGGTTGATGTCCGCGACCGCGGATGGCTCGGAGTTGATATTGTTGTTGTCGAGGGTGACGTCGAGCCGGGCATTCTGGAAACGGGCTATGAGATCGACGGCGGAGCTGTTGTTGAGCGCGGCCATCGTCATGTTGTTGTCTTTTATCTCGACGATCGTGTGGGACGTTTCCTGGGCCAGCACGCGGACGGCCGACCCGATCCCGGCGACGGTGAGATCGCTGTTGCTGTTGATGCGGCCCATCACTTCGGAATCGAGGAACGAACTGATGTTGATTGCCGCTCCGTTGCGGCTGTGCACGATGTTGCGGAAGATGTTGAAATTGACGTCGGCGGTGTCGTTGCCGTTGATGTCGATGCCGGTGCCGATGTCGGCTCCGCTGTCGATGGTGTTGTCGGTTATGTCCACGTTCACGGTCGAATCGTCTTCGCCGATGATTTGAATTCCTTGCGTGCGCAGATTCAGGAAATCGTTGTTATCGATGATCAGATTGGTCAGGGGCGAGCCTGCCGCGTTGCTGAAGCTGCGGAACTGGAGACCGCCCTCGCCGTTCGAGTTCGCCGCACCACCCGACGACACGGTCTGCGTGTCGCGGAACGTCGAGCCGGTGACGGTCAGCGTGAGGTTGACGTCGGTATTGACGATGTCGACGCTGTTGGTTTCCGAGAACGAGATATCGGAATTGGTGATGGACGAGGTGCCCGAAAGATTGCTGAACTCGATTCCGCTCTCATTGGCGCCATTGCCGGCCTGGGTAATCGTGCTGTTGGCCAGCGTGAAGTTGCTGACGTTGAGGCCGGTAATGCCGTTATCGGCGGTGGCGTTGATATTGATGTTGTCGAACGCCGCGCCGGTAACGCCGCTCATGTAGATCGCGGCATTCGACGCGCTGATGTCCAGATCGGACGAAATTCCGTCGGAAGTGTTGGCGTTGGTGAGGTTGAGATTGTTGATCGACACTTCTGCGGTGTTGATCAGTTCAATTCCTCGAGTGGTGATGTTCTGGATGGTGCCGCCGGAGCCGTCCGTGGTGCCGGTGCCGGTGATATGAAGACCGCCGTTGCTGCCGGTGGTGTTGAGGATGATGCCTTTGGCGGCGCCGTTGGCGCTGATGTCCTGGAAGGTAACGTCGCTGGCGCCGATCGTGGTGTTGCTGATATTCAGCGCGGTGCCGGTGGTGGTCGCAATGTGGTTGCCGGATCCGGTGACGTTGACGGTGCCGCCGCCGGTGGCGACGAAGCCGGCGCCGCTGCCGGTGACGTCGATGGTCATGTTGCCGCCGGTGAAGTTGAAGGTGGCGGCGTTGGTGCCGCCGATGTTGACGCCGGTGCCGACCGTCGTGTCGACGTTGACGGTGCCGGAGAAGGTGACCGTGGTGCCGCCGGTCTGGTCGGTGATGTTGATGGCGGTGGAGGACCCGCTGTTGAAGTTGAGCGCCGAACCGGAGAAGGTGAAATTGCTCGAATTGTCGTCGAGAACGATGGAGGCCCCGCTGCCGCCGGTATGCGTCAGGCTGCCGGAGAGCGTCACTGCTCCCGTCGCATGGTCCTGGATATTGACCACATGCACGCCGGCGCCGGTGCTGATGGCGCCGCCGTAGCTGATAACAGCCGTGCCGCCGGTGTTGGCGCCGCCGGCGCCATTGCCGACCTGGAATCCCACGGAAGCCGATCCGCTGATGGCGCCGCCGGTGGCGGAGAAGCTGCCGGACAGCAGGCCGACGCCGGCCGCCGCGGTGCCCGCGAGCTGGATGCCGAAGGTGCCGCCGGATGAACTGACGGTCCCGAGCTGCACGTCGAGCGTGCCGCCCTGGTCGATATCGACGGCCTGGCCGGCGCCGGAGATATCCATGTTGCGGATGACGAGGGTGCCGACGTCGTTGCTGCCGTCGTCGAGGCCGGTGGTGCCCGAAGCGGTGGAGATGTTGATATTGCGGATCACGTTGTTGGAGGCGAGGTCGACGCCCTGGTCGCCGCCTGTCACGCTGATAGTCGGCCGCGTGCCGGCGTTCGGAATGTTGACCACATTGCCGTTGACAGGGTTGGTAAAGCTGAGCGTCTCGCCCGCGCCCCAGACCTGCTGGCCGTTCTGCAGGTCGAGGCCCTCGCCGGTGTAGGTGCCGGTGCCGGTGCGGACCACGATGTAATCGCTCTGGCCGGGGCCGGCCGAATTGTTGAAGTCTGCAACGCTGCGGAACGGATCGGCGATCGTGCCGGTGCCGCCGGCGCCGTTGGCCGCGAAATTGGTGTTGTCGATGTACCAGACCTGCGGCACCACGCCGATGTCGACCACGTCGGTGTCGGTCAGCGGCCCGCCGGTCCCGCTGTTGCCGCCGTCATTGGTCAAGACAGTGAGATTGGCCTGCCCGGTGAAGCCGTCGGTGCTGTGGAAATTGACGTTGTTGGCCAGCGTGGCGTTGATGTCAGCCACCGTGCCGGAGATCGTCAGCGTCGCGGTGCCGTTGGCGCCGGCGCTGATGGAGGCCGAGCCCGCCAGCGTGACGGCGACGGTGCCGTTGGTGACCGAGAGCTGGGTGGTGACGATGCCCGATCCGGCATCGACGTCGGCGATCGAAATGCCGGATATCGCGGTGTCGGTGTTGGAGAACGCGGTCGGCACCGCGTTGTCGGCGGGAACGGTGTTGACCGGCGCATCGTCCTGGCCGACCACGTTCACGGTCGCGGTGGCGACCGTGCTGGCGTCGGTGCCGTCGGTGACCTGGATGTCGAAATGCCGGGCGCCCGGTGCCGGGTTCTCGCTGGAATTGTTGTACTGCACCGCCTCGACCGCGGCCTCGTAGGCGGCGACTGACGCGGTGCCGCTGAACGTGACCACATTGCCGGAGACGGAATAGCTGACGCCGCCGATCGAGCCGCTGGTGTTGCCCGAGACGGTCAGCACGTCCTGACCGGCGACGAAATCGGTGAGGGTGACGGTGGCGCCGGCCAGGCTGCCGTTGTCGGCGTCGGAAAAATCAAGGCTTGGCACGACGAACACCGCCGTGGAGGGCGGACCGCTGCCTTCGCTGAAGGTCGCGGTGGTGGCCGTCGTATCGATGCCGCCGCCGGGGACGAGGTCGATCTGCGGCGCGTCGTTGACCGGGGTGACGGCAACCGACGAGGCGATGGCGAGCGAGGCGATGTTGTCATTGGCGCCGCCGGTCGGGCCGGTGTCGCTGAGCGAGGTGAGAGTGACCACGCGGGTGGCCGCGCCCGGATTATCGCTGGTATTGTCGTAGGCGAGGCCGTCGACGACGGACTGCATGATCGCGGCGGAGACGCCGCCGACCTTCGAAATCGTGACCGTTGCGGTGCCGCCCGCGAGCACCACCGAAGCGGTCATGCCATTGGTCGCGGTGACCTCGGAATTGCCGTTGGTGAGTTCGACGATGGTGCCGTCGATGGTCAGGTTTTCGGTGGCGCCGGTACCGGCGACGTTGCTGACGGTGAGGACGAGGGTATTGAGGTTCTGACCGGCTTCGATCGCGGAAGCGACCACCGGCGTCGAGAACAGGTCGACCGCCGCGCCGTTCTCGGTGAAGCCCGGGTTGAGTCCAGTCGTGGTCAGGGTCGGCTCGTCATTGACCGGTGTGACGGTCACCGTGGACGAAACGGCCAGCGTCGAATTGATGTTGTCGTTGCCGCCGCCGTTGAGGCCGTCGTCGCGCAGCGAGGTGACGGTGACGACGCGGTTGGCGCTGCCGGGATCCTCGCTGGTGTTGCCATAGGCAAGGTTGTCGACCAGGGTTGCCATATCGGCGGCTGAAATGCCGGTGGCGCGTGAGACCGTCACGGTCGCGGTGCCGCCGGCGAGTACGACGGAAGCCGTCATGCCGTTGGTCGCGGTGACCTCGGAATTGCCGTTGCTGAGTTCGACCGTGGTGCCGTCGATCAGCAGGCTTTCGGTGGCGCCGGTGCCGGCCACGTTGGTGACGGTGAAGATGATCTGATCGAGGGTCTGGCCGGCCTCGACCGTCGAGACCGACGGGCTCGAAAACAGGTCGACCGCGGCACCATTCTCGGTGAAGCCCGGACTGGCCGAGGTTGCCGACAGCGTCGGCTCGTCATTGCGCGCGGCGACGTGAATCGTCGCGATGTCCGGGGCGCTGTCCACGGAACCGTCGTTGATGGTGTAGGTGACGATACGATCGCTCACCGAGGGATCGTTGCTGGTGTTTTGATACCGGACGGACTCCAGGAAGGTCTCGTATTCCGCCAGGGTGGCGTGGCCGGTCGCGGTCAGCGTGTTGCCGACCAGGCTGCCGGTGATGTTGGCGGTATTGATGAAGGTCAGCACATCCTCGCCAACGGCGAAGCCGCTGGTAATCGCGACGGTCGCGCTTTCCATATGTGTGTCGTCGGCGTCGCCAACCGTGATGCTCGTATCGATCGGCGTGGCGGCGTCGTTCTCGACATAGTTGACGACACCGTCGACGTCGACGGTCGGCGCGATGTTGAAGTTGACGGTGGAGACGAGGCCGGGTGTGCCGGTGTCGACGCCGCCGAGCGCGGTACCGCCGTCATCGGTCAGCGAGACGATGGTGACGACGCGCGCGGGATCGCCGGGAGAAACCACGGTGTTGGTGTAGGTCAGCGCGTCGATCAGCGTTCCCGTCTGGGGCCCGGTCAGGCCGGGGCTGGTGATGGTGATGGTCGCGATGCCGCCGGACACGGCAACGGAATAGCTCACCCCAAGCGTCGCCGTCGGGGCGCCACTCACAGTGCCGTCGACCAGCGAAACGATGTCGCCGTCGATGGTAAGGCTTTCGTCGGTGTCGGAAATGTTGGTCACCGTGAGCACCAGCTGGGTGATGACCTGGCCGCTCTCGACGGTGGAAGCGGTCGCGCCGGAGAACAGGTCCGCGCCCGGCACATAGGAAGGATTGTTCGCGGTCGCGGCTACGGTGGGCGCATCGTTGACCGGATTGACGGTGATGCCGACGCTGCCGGTCGGGTTGGTGCCCTGCGGGCCGTTGGCGCCGTCGTCGATGGCGACGCCGACGCTGGTCGTGCCGAAGAAGTTCGGCGCGGAATCGTAGGTCACCGCCGCCAGCGCGGCGTTCACCGCGGCCGGGGCTCCGGTGATGGTGTAGGTCAGAACGCCCGCCGCGAGTACGCCGGCGCCGGCGCCGTTGAGCGTGCCCGCCGCCGCATCCAGGGTCAGCGTCGCCGTGACGTTCGCGCTGTCGATGTCGGCCGTTGCCGGCGGCAGCGTGAACAGCGTGGTCGCGGCGGCGTCCTCGTTGATGACAAGCGACTGCGTCAGGTTGGTCGCGGTCGGCGCGTCGTTCACCGCGTTGACGGTGATGCTGATGGTCCCGGTCGGATTCGTTCCCTGCGGGCCGTTGGCGCCGTCGTCGATGGTGACACCGACACCGGTCGGCCCGTTGAAATTGTCGGCGGAATCGTAGGTGACCGCCGCCAGCGCGGCATTCACCGTCGCCGCGTTTCCGGTGATGGTGTAGGTCAGGATGCCTGCGTTCAATACGCCGGGGCCGGCGCCGGTCAGCACGCCTGCCGCCGCGTCCAGCGTCAGCGTCGCGGTCACGTTCGAACTGTCGATATCGGCCACCACGGGCGCAAGGGTGAACAGCGTGGCCGGCGCGCCATCCTCGCCGACGCTGAGCGACTGCGTCAGGTTGGTCGCGGTCGGCGCGTCGTTCACCGCATTGATGGTCACGGTGCCCGACCCGATCGGGTTGGAGCCCTGCGGTCCGTTGGCGCCGTCATCGATGGTGATGCCGACGTCGGTGATTCCATTGAAGTCAGACGCGGAATCGAAAGCCACCCCGGCCAGCGCCGTGGTGACCGCCGCCGGAGTTCCGGTGATGGTGTAAGTCAGCACGCCCGCGTTCAGCACGCCAACGCCGGCGCCGGTGAGCACGCCTGCCGCCGCATCCAGGGTCAGGGTTGCGGTTACCGCGGCGCTGTCGATGTCCGATACGGACGGCGCCAGCGTGAACAGCGTCGTTGCCGCGTCATCCTCGCCGATCGTCAGCGACTGCGTCAGGTTGGTTGCGGTCGGCGCATCGTTGACCGCGTTGACGGTGATGCTGATGGTGCCGGTCGGGTTGGTGCCCTGTGGCCCGTTGGCGCCGTCGTCGATGGTGACGCCGACACTGGCCGCACCGTTGAAATTGTCGGCCGAATCGTAGGTCACGGCCGCCAGCGCGGCGTTTACCGCTGCGGCGGTTCCGGTGATGGTGTAGGTCAGCACGCCCGCCGCCAGCACGCCAGCTCCGGCGCCGTTGAGCACGCCCGCCGCCGCGTCCAGCGTCAGGGTCGCGGTCACCGTGGCACTGTCGACGTCCGACGTCACCGGTGGCAGCGTGAACAGCGTCGTTGCCGCGTCGTCTTCGTTGATGATGAGCGACTGGGTCAGATTGGTCGCGACCGGCGCGTCGTTCACCCCGTTGACGGTGATGCTGACGGTGCCGGTCGGGTTGGTGCCCTGCGGGCCGTTGGCGCCGTCGTCGATGGTGACCCCGACGCTAGCCGTGCCGTGGAAATTCGGCGCCGAATCATAAGTTACGGCCGCCAGCGCCGTGTTCACGGCGGCCGGAGTCCCGATGATGGTGTAGGTTAGCACGCCCGTGTTGAGTACGCCGGCTCCGGCGCCGACCAGCACGCCCGCCGACGCATCCAGCGTCAGCGTCGCCGTGACCGTGGCGCTATCGATATCGCCCACGGCAGGCGCGACGGTGAACAGCTGGGTCGCCGCCGCGTCCTCGGTGAGAACAAGTGACTGCGTCAGGTTGGTCGCGGTCGGCGCGTCGTTCACCGCAGTGACGTTGATCGTCATGGTGTTCGGCGATTGATCGGTATCGGCGCCGCCATTGGCGTTGCCGCCATTGTCGCGGACCTGGAAGGTGAAGCTGGCATAGCCGGCGCCGCTGGTATTGGCCGTCGGGACGAACACCAGAAGGCCTGCATTGATATCCGCGACGGAAATGAAATCGCCGGGACCTACCGGGTTGCCGTTGTTGAGCAGCGTACCCGCCGCAGGCAGGGTCGTGATCCGCACCGCATTGAGCGCGTTCGGCAGGACGGAGTCGGATGGATCGGTGAAGCCGAAATCGGCCGCTGTGAAGACGCGGTTGGTGTCTTCGCTCGCGGTGATCGTGTTGCTGGTGCCGGCGGGCGCTTCATTGACGTTGCCGACGCCGATGGTGAAGGTTTGCGACGAAGTGAAGATGCCGTCGTTCGCCTGCACGGTAATGTTATAGGCCTGACCAGGGGCGGTCTCGAAATCGAGCGCAGCGGCGACCGTGACAATGCCGGTGGTGGCATTGATCTGGAAGCGTCCGCCGGCGCTGTCCGTCAGCGAATAAGTTACCGGCGGACCGCCATTATTGTTGGCCTGGACGGTTATGCCGACCTGCGTGCCGACCGGGGCATTCTCCAGAACGTTGTTGATGCCGCCATTATTGTCGAGCGGCGCAGACAAGGTCGCCGCCACCGGCGGATAGGGCGTGTTGGCCGGCAGGCCGACATAGAGCGCCTTGGTGCCGTAGGCTGCCGCAAATGCGGCCGCTTCGGGGGTGAGAATGATATTCCCCGCGTTATCGAAAATCAGCGCCGGCCGGGTGATGCCGCCGAACGTGTACGGGGGAGCGGTATTGGGCATGTCTACTCCTTACGTCCGCGAAAAGCGCGGCGTGAAGCGGTCGGACAACCGGATTTCAGAGTGGGTGTGTTCGGCGGGGCGGTTTGAGTCCGTCGGGAGAACGGCGGCTTTGGAGCGACTCCGTTCGCGAAGAGATCACCACTGGCGATGAGATCCGTCATCTTCGCGCTACGCCCCGACTACTCGAACGCTCCCCCGGACGGTTCAGCAAATGGTCGCTTGAAAAATCAGCGGAGGCACAATTAACAAAGTGGAAACCAAGTCCGTCGATTTCACTATTATTTTGTGCAACCAGTGGAGTCAATGTTCCCGCAACCGACGGTAGAGGGGAGCGGCGGTCGTCTGCCATTAACCTTGACGGGCGCGCCAGAGATTCCTCTTCGCTTGTTCCTGGCGTCGATGCCGGTAAGGCTTCGCTGCAATGGAACAGGACAATGCGGTTGTCATATTTCTGCAATCCGCACGCGCGAAGCGGCGCGGGGGATGCGGGAGTGGAGATTGGTCGGCCGATGCTGGCGCTGGTGACAGCGCGGGCGGCGTGACATCGCAGCCGCCGGCCAGCCCGCGAGGCTCGATCAATAGGAATCGAAAGCTGGACGCACGCTTGATCGGTCGCTGGCATCGCTGCCTCCCGAAAAAGGGGTTGCAGATCGTTAGCCCCCGTCGCGACCGGCAAATGTGAACTGCTTCACAGTCTCGGATTAGTGATTGGGTTATTGGGTTAATGTCGCAGTTGAGCCGCGCATGACCAGCGGGGCCGTATCGGGTTGCTACGCCAGCAAGCCGACATGAATCTGCGCGAGATGGAGAGCGTGGCTGTCGATCAGCACGCTTACACTGTCGCCTGTATGCGCACCGTCGATGCGTGCGACATCGACCCAGCTTGGGCCAAGTTTGCTGCCGGCATTCGGGTTGGCGGCGTTGACCTGCAGCGTGGCGAAAGCGCCGCCGGTGTCCTCCACCGCGCGCACGATCTGCCCGTCGCTCATGCCGGATCCATGGAACGCGGAGGTCAGCGCCGAGAAGTCGAAGCTGTCGCCCTGGATGAAACTGTAATCGGCGACATGGGAGAGCGGCGTCGAGGCCGGGACATCGGCGAACACGAATTGATCGGCGCCGGCTTCGCCGATCAGGATGTTGCCGCCGAGACCGGCATCGATGATGTCGTTGCCGGCGGTGCCGCGGATGACGGGCAGCAGAGGCGCCTGCGCCGCGGCGGCATCATTGATGACGGCTGATTGCATCAAAGCGGCCGCGGCCGCCGGGCCGTTCACCGCGGTGACGTCGATGGTGATGGTTTTGGGCGATGGGTCGACATCGACGCCGCCATTGGCGGTGCCGCCGTTATCGCGGACCTGGAAGGTGAAGCTGGTATATCCGTCACCGTTGCCGTTCACGGTTGGCATGAATACCAGATGACCGGCGTCGATATCCGCAACGGAAATGGTTTCGCCGGCATTGAACGTGGCGCCGTTGTACAGCAGCGAACCCGCCGCGGGCAGCGTGGCGATCCGCACCGCGGCAAGCGCGTTCGGCGAGATGCTGTCGGAAGGATCGGTAAAGCCGAAATCCGCCGCAGTGAAGACATATGCGGTGTTCTCGTTGCCGGTCACCGTGGCGTCGGTGCCGGCGGGCGCTTCGTTGACGTTGCCGACACCGATCGTGAAGGTCTGCGACGTGCTGGCGATGCCGTCGGTCGCCTGCGCGGTGATGTCGTAGGCAAGATTGGGGGCGGTCTCGTAGTCGAGCAGCGATCCGTCGGCGACGGTGACCACGCCGGTGACGGCATTGATCTTGAAACGACCGCCGGCATCGTCGGTCAGCGAATAGGTCACCGGCGGGCCGCCGGCATTGCTGGCCTGGACGGTCAGGTTGATGGTCGAATTGGCTAGCGCGTTTTCCAGCACGCTGTTGATGCCCGCATTGGTGTCAACCGGTATCGATAGCGTCGACAGCGGCGCCGCAACCGGCGGGTAGGGCGTGTTGGCCGGAAGGCCCACGTAAAGCGCCTTGGTGCCGTAGGCCGCCTGGAACTGGGCGGCCGCCGCATCGAGAATGATATGCCCCGCATTGTCGAAGGTGAGCGCCGGCCGGGTGATGCCGCCGAACGTGTACGCGGGAACCGAATTGGGCATGCTTACTCTTACAGAGGGGCTTCGAAAATTAACCAATTATCAACCAAACCCATGATTTGACTCATATTTTGCGACCTCCCGCGAGTCAAATACTCACTCGTCCGGCAGCCGATAACCTTGCATTAACCTTGACGCGCGCGGCGCGGCGGGGAGCCGGTTTTCAAAAGCCTGCGTTGCGGCCAGCCGGTTTTGGCGCGAGCTCTCAAAATCGGGCCAGCTTTGCTTGTCACGTTCATGTCATCCGTTGGCGGAAAAGCCCCGGGTCGACGTCGAAAACGATGGATCGATGTATCGGCCGACGCGTAGCGCCCCACATCAGGCGCGGGTGTTTCGATCGAACGCCGCGACGGACGCCGACCGTGGTTCCGTCATGCAAAAGGATTGTGCTTGATCCCGACCGTCACTTGTACAGACTGCGAACCGGTCTCATCTTGATCTGCCGCGACAATGCCGGCCTGGCGGTCGTCCTCGATCGGTTACGGCAACAACATTGAGGAGATGGATTTGGGCGCGACTGCCAGATCGAACCGTTTGGCCCGAGGCGGGACTTTCGGTTTCATTTCCATCCGTAACTTCGGGTCATTGATCATTCTCGCCGTCACGTTGTCCGGCTGCGGCGACAAGCCGCCCGCGCCCGCAGCCGCCGCCGCGCCGCCGGTGACGGTTGCCCAGCCGGTCAAGCGGACGGTTACCGACTGGGATGAGTTCACCGGCCGGTTCGAGGCGGTGGCGGAGGTCCAGATCCGCGCCCGCGTCGGCGGCTTCGTTACGTCAGTCGAATTCCGTGACGGCGCGATCGTCCATACCGGCGATCTGCTCTATGTCATCGACGCCCGCCCGTTCGAGGCGGTGGCGCTGCAGGCCGAGGGCCAGCTGTCCGACGCGCGGGCCAAGGCGGAACTGGCAAAGCGCGAGCTCGATCGTGCGCTGACACTGAATGTGACCCAGGCGGTTTCCGATTCCGTCGTCGACCAGCGTCGTCAGGCCTTGCAGACGGCAAGGGCCGTCGAGACGCAGGCCGACGGCGCGCTGCAGGCGGCCAAGCTCAACATTGAATTCACCCATGTGGTGGCGCCGATCACCGGCCGGGCCAGCCGGCATCTCGTCAGTGTCGGCAATCTGGTGCAAGGCAGCGACAACGCCAGCGGCACGCTGCTGACCTCGATCGTCTCGCTCGATCCGATCTACATCTATTTCGACATGGATGAGGCGACCTATCAGCGCAACAACCGGCTCTGGCACGAAGGCAAGCGTCCGAGTTCGCGCGACACGCCCAATCCGGTCCAGGTGACGCTAACCGGCGAGACCAAGCCCTCCCATGAGGGCACCATGAACTTCCTCGACAACCGGCTGGACGTTTCCACCGGCACGTTGCGCGGACGCGCGGTGATCCCCAACAAGGACCTGTCGCTGCTGCCGGGGCAGTTCGGCCGGGTCCGGCTGATCGGCAGCGCCCCCTATGAAGCGCTGCTGCTGCCGGATTCCGCGATCGCCACCGATCAGTCGCGCAAGATCGTGTTCGTGGTGAAGGACGACGATACCGTGGAGGCCAGGCCCGTGGTGCTCGGGCCGCTCGATGAAGGGCTGCGCGTGATCCGCGAAGGCCTCAAGCCGGAAGACCGCGTGATCGTCGACGGCCTGCAGCGCGCCCGGGTCGGCGCCAAGGTGACCCCACAGATGGCCAAGGATTCGCCCAAGGATTCGCCCAAGGCGGCTCCCGCCGGTAGCAAGCCATGAATCTCGGCCGGCTCTCCATCAACCAGCCGATCCTCGCGATGGTGCTGTCCATCGTGCTGCTGATCGTCGGCGCCATCGCCTACACCACGCTGCCGGTCGCGGAATATCCGCAGGTGGTACCGCCGACCGTCGTGGTCACGACACAATACCCCGGCGCGTCGGCGCAGACCGTTTCCGATACGGTCGCAGCCCCGATCGAGCAGGAGATCAACGGCGTCGAGGACATGCTGTATCTCTACAGCCAGGCGACCTCGAACGGTCAGCTCACCATCACGGTCACCTTCAAGCTGGGCACCGACCTCGACAAGGCGCAGGTGCTGGTGCAGAACCGCGTCGCGATCGCGCAGCCGCGGCTGCCCGAGGAGGTGCAGCGCAACGGCGTCGTCACCCGCAAGAACAGTCCCGACATCCTGATGGTCGTGTTCATGCTGTCGCCGGACGACAGCTTCGACCAGCTCTATATCAGCAACTATGCGCTGCTGCAGGTACGCGACCAGCTGCTGCGGGTCGACGGCATCGGCGATATCCAGATGTTCGGCGCGCGCGATTACTCGATGCGGCTATGGCTCGACCCCGACAAGATCGCGACCCTGGGCATGACCGCCAGCGAAGTGGTGGCGGCGATCCGGGCGCAGAACCTGCAGATCACCGGGGGCCAGATCGGCGAGCCGCCGATATCGGACCGCGCGTTTCAGCCGAACCTCACCTTTACCGGCCGCCTGAAGGACATCAGGCAGTTCGAGGAGGTCGTGGTCAAGGCCGGCAGCGACGGCCGCACCGTGCGGCTGCGCGACGTAGCGCGGATCGAACTCGGCGCCTTGTCCTACACGACCAACAGTTTCCTGTTGCGGAAGTCGGCGGTGGCGCTGCTGGTGACGCAGCGGCCGGGATCGAATGCGCTCGCCACCGCGAAAAACATCACCGATGCGATGACGCGGATGAAGGCCGATTTCCCCAAGGGGCTCGATTACAACATCGGCTACAACCCGACCGAGTTCATCGCGCAATCCGTCAGCGAATTGATCAAGACCATCTACGAAGCGATGGCGCTGGTGGTCATCGTCGTGCTGGTGTTCCTGCAGGGCTGGCGGCCCGCGATCATTCCGATCATCGCCATCCCGGTGTCGCTGGTCGGTACCTTCGCCGTGATGGCGGCGCTCGGATTCTCGATCAACAATCTCACCCTGTTCGGCCTCGTGCTGGCGGTCGGTATCGTGGTCGACGACGCCATCGTGGTGGTCGAGAACGTCGAGCGGCATCTCGAGCATGGCATGAGCCGGCGCGATGCCGCGCTCAGGACGATGGAGGAGGTCGGCAGCGCGCTGGTCTCGATCGCGCTGGTGCTGTGCGCGGTGTTCGTGCCGACCGCGTTCCTCGGCGGCATCTCCGGACAGTTCTTTCAGCAATTCGCCGTCACCATCGCGGTGGCGACGGCGATCTCCTGTTTCTGTTCGCTGACGCTGTCGCCGGCGCTGGCCTCGATAATCCTGGTGCCGCATGCCGACAAGCGCGCGCCGGCCAGCTGGAACTTCATCGGCCGCGGCTGGGACAGTTTTACCGGCGTCTTCAACCGTGGCTTCGACCGGCTGGCGCATGGCTACGGCAATGCCGCGAACTTCGTCATCCGGCATTCGGCGGTCATGCTGGTGGTCTATGTCGCGCTGATCGGCGGCGCCGGATGGCTGCTCTACACCACGCCGCAGGGCTTTATCCCCGCGCAGGATCGCGGCTACGTGATCATTTCCGTGCAGTTGCCGGGCGCGGCGTCGCTGACGCGCACCACCGAAATCGTGCGCGAGGTCGAAAGGATCGCGCTGGAAACGCCGGGCATTATCAGGGTCGCGGCTTTCGCCGGCTTCTCGGGGGCGACCCGAACCCAGGCGGGCAACGCCGCGGCCCTGTTCCCGGTGTTCGACGACCCGGAAGAGCGTCACAAGAAGGGCGGACTGTCCGCCAACCAGATCGCCAACGATCTGCGCAAGCGGCTGTCCGTGCTGCAGGGCGCGTTCATCATCGTGATTCCGCCGCCGGCGGTGCCCGGCATCGGCACCGGCGGCGGTTTCGCCATGCGCATTCAGGACCGCCAGGGCCGTGGCCCCGAAATGCTGGCGGCCGCCACCGACGAACTGGTCGGCGCCGCGCGCAAGGCGCCCGGCCTCACCCAGGTATTCTCTCCCTTCAGCGCCAACACGCCGCAGGTGTTCGTCGAAATCGATCGCGTCAAGGCGCAGAAGCTCGGCGTTCCCATCCAGAACGTCACCGACACGATCCAGACCTATTTCGGCTCGACCTATGTCAATGACTTCAACCTGTTCGGCCGCACCTATCACGTCACCGCGCAGGCCGACCTGCCGTTCCGCAAGGAGACGTCGGACCTCGCGCGGTTGCGCACCCGCAATACTGCCGGCGACATGGTGCTGCTCGGCAGCGTGGTGGATTTCCGCGACGTCTCCGGTCCCGACCGCGTCGCGCGCTACAATCTCTATCCCGCATCCGAGCTGCAGGGCGACACGCTGCCGGGAACCAGTTCGGCGACCGCGATCGACACCATGAAGCGGCTGGCGGCGGAGACGCTGCCGAGCGGTTTTTCCTTCGAATGGACCGACTTGTCCTACCAGCAGGTCACCGGCGGCAATGCCGGGCTCCTGGTGTTTCCGATCTGCGTGCTGTTCGTGTTCCTGGTGCTGGCGGCGCAATATGGCAGCTGGAGCCTGCCGTTCGCCGTCATCCTGATCGTGCCGATGTGCCTCTTGGCCGCGACGATCGGCGTGCGTGTCATGGGGCAGGACGTCAACATCCTCACCCAGATCGGCTTTGTCGTTCTGGTCGGCCTGGCCGCGAAAAATGCCATCCTGATCGTCGAATTCGCCCGCGACATCGAACTCGAGGGGCGCACGCGCCTGGAGGCCGTCATCGAGGCCTGCCGGCTGCGGCTGCGCCCGATCCTGATGACGTCGTTCGCATTCATTCTCGGCGTGCTGCCGCTGGTGATCTCGTCCGGCTCGGGTTCCGAAATGCGCCAGGCGGTCGGCGTCGCCGTGTTCTTCGGCATGATCGGCGTGACGCTGTTCGGCCTGATCTTCACGCCGATCTTCTACATGATCGTGCGCAATCTGGCCGACGGGAAGCAGAGCAAAGTTCCGCTCGCGGCGGGCGCGCAACATCCGTGACGCCTCTTCTCCCCTCCCCGCCACGCGCAAGGGGCGCTTGGGAGGAGGGAACAAGAGCGTCCATACTTTTGGCCTAGGCGAAATAGATGGGCAGTCGCGGGGTATTAAAATATTGTTCGCTGAACAGAACCAAGAAAATCGGGAGACGAGAATGAATTTGCGATTGTTGTCATCAGCTATTGCGATAGGCAGCCTGCTGCTTGCGGTTCCGGCGTCGGCGCAAGGTGTCAAGATCGGCATCCTGAACGACCAGTCGGGCGTCTATGCCGATTACGGCGGCAAGTGGTCGTTCGAGGCGGCGAAGATGGCGGTCGAGGATTTCGGCGGCAGCGTGCTCGGCCACAAGATCGAGCTCATCTCCGCGGACCATCAGAACAAGCCCGACCTCGGCGTCAGCATCGCGCGGCGCTGGTACGAGGTCGAGAACGTCGACATGATCACCGAACTGACGACGTCGTCGGTCGCGCTCGCGGTACACGACCTGTCGAAGCAGATGAAGAAGATCGACATCGTCGTGGGCGCGGCGACCTCGCGCCTGACCGGCGATGCCTGCCAGCCCTACGGCTTTCACTGGGCCTACGACACCCATGGGCTTGCCGTCGGCACCGGCGGCTCGCTGGTGAAGGCCGGCGGCGACACCTGGTTCTTCATGACCGCGGATTACGCCTTCGGCTACGCGCTGGAAAAGGACACCGGCGATTACGTCAAGGCCAATGGCGGCAAGGTGCTGGGCGCGGTCCGCATTCCCCTGAACTCCTCGGATTTCTCCTCGTTCCTGCTGCAGGCGCAAAGCTCGAAAGCCAAGATCATCGGGCTCGCCAATGCCGGCCTCGACACCACCAACTCGATCAAGCAGGCGGCCGAATTCGGCATCGTCAAAAGCGGCCAGAAGCTGGCCGGACTATTGCTGACGCTGGCCGAGGTGCACGGCCTTGGCCTGGAAGCAGCGCAAGGCCTGGTGCTGACCGAGGGCTATTACTGGGATCGCGACGACAAGAGCCGCGAACTCGGCGAGCGCTTCTTCAAGCGCACCGGCCGGATGCCGAACATGATCCAGGCCGGCACCTATTCGGCGACGCTGGCCTATCTCAAGGCGGTCAAGGCCGCCGGCACCAAGGACACCGAAGCCGTGGCCAAAAAGCTGAAGGAGCTTCCGGTCGACGACCAGTTCGCGCAAGGCGGCAAGGTGCTGGAAAACGGCCGCATGGTGCACGACCTCTATCTGTTCGAGGTCAAGAAGCCGTCGGAGTCGAAGAAGCCCTGGGATTACTACAAGCAGCTCGCGGTCGTGCCGGGCGACAAGGCGTTTCCGTCGGCGAAGGATTCGGGCTGCCCGCTGACGAAGTAGCGCAGGTCTTTCCACGTCGTCCTTGCGAATGCAGGGACGACGTGTTCACCCCTGCACGATCCGCCACACGATCGCGCCCAGCGCGCCGGCCCACAGGATGAATCCGGCAAGCGCCTGAACGCCAAAACCCGGGCCGCGCTTGGCCGCGGCCTGCGAATAGCCGATCAGATAGAGCACGCGGCCGGCGATCCAGATCATGCCCAGCAGCGCGGCGTAGAGATCGCCGATATAGATCGCGAACAGCCAGAGCGCGGGCAGGAAGATCGGCATCCATTCCAGCGTGTTCATCTGCACGCGAAACACCCGCTCGAAATCGGGATGGCCCGAGGTCGCCGGCACCTTGATGCCGAACGCGATGCGCGCCTTCGACACCTGGATGCTGGTGAAGAAGTAGAACGCGATGGCGAGACAGGTGACGAGCGCGGTGAAGTGGTACATCGTATAATCCCTTTCGCGGTCATTCCGGGGCGCGAACGAAGTGAGCGAACCCGGAATCTCGAGATTCCGGGTTCGCTTCGCTACGCTACACGCCCCGGAATGACTGCTCTCGAGCTAATACCCGGTCATCTCCAGATATCCTAATCCGGCATGGCTGCCCGTAAAACGGATCGGGCCCTCCCAATAGGGAAAGCTGGTGCCCATCCAGCTGTTTGCGTTCAACGCCGTGGTTTCAATCATAAGGCCGCGGGCGGGGATCACGACGCGCCATCCGGTCGGCACCTTGCGGCCGGCGACGTCGGTCATGGTGGTCGGGGTAATGCTGTTGTCGGCTGACGCAATTTCGACCGAGCGGCCGTCGGTTGCGATCCAGTTGCCCATGAGATTGCTGCGGCCGTCCTGCTGGCGCAGCCGGTACAGCATCAGCTTTTCTCCCGAATCAAGATGCAGCGAGAACCAGTCCCATCCGGTCTGGTCGGCTGCGAGCGGCTGGCTGCTCCATTCCCGGTCCATCCAGGCCAGGCCGGTGACCTCGACGGGCCTGTCGCCGATCGTGATGCGGCCGCTCACGTCAAAAAATGGCTGGCTGTAATAATAAGAGGCCTGTCCGCGTTCCGATTTTCTGGAGTAGCCGGCGTCGCCCTGCAGCACCAGCGGCCGCTCGGCGTCGAGCCGCAGCACGTAGGAGAAATCGGCGCCCGCCGCCCTGAGGTCGAGCGGCGCCAGCATGGCGTCGCGCATGGTACCGAGCCCGCGCATGTCCCAGGCGTCGATCCAGGCGTGAAACGGATTTATCTCGACACCGGCCTGGCCGACGCCGCCGCGCGCGAACGCTTCGGCGTAGCGGTGCGTCGCCGCTGAGGTCACCGCGGCATGGCCCATCCATATCTGCTGGTTGGCCCAGCCCTGCGCTGGCGCGCCCGGCCGGGTGGCCTGACGAAACAGCGTCCACTGCGCGCCATAGGCCGCACCGCTGGCATCCCTCAGATTCGCCGTCACGTACCACCACTCGATGCGGAATTCCGGATGCGGACCGTGGTCGGCGGGAAACACAAAGGTCTTGCCGGGAACGACGGCGGCAAACCCTTCGGCGTTCTCGCCGAGCCCGGCAAAGCCCTGCGCGCGTGCTGGTGCGGCGCCAAGCCCGAGCAGGGCCAGGCCACCGGCAAAAGCGCGGCGCGAAATGTTGCGGTCAGCGTTCATCGGCGAAAATCTTGATCAGGCTGGCCGGCTGCATCCGCGCCAGCTTCAGCACCGGCAGCAGCGCGGCCAGCAGCGAAGCCGCCATGGCGACGCCGAGCAGCTGCAATAATTGCAGCGGGAATACGTGAAACGGCAAGCGCCAGCCGAACGCCTTCACGTTCACCACCGCGATCAGGCACCACGCCACCGCGAGACCGAGCGGCAGCGCCAGCAGCGCGGTGATCAGCGCCACCGACAGGGTTTTTGTCAGTTCGATCGCGGCCAGCCGTCGCCGGGTAATTCCGATCGCCCAGAGCGGCGCCAGCTGCGGCAGCCGCGAATTGCTCAGGGTCAAGAGGCTGGTCAGCAGCGCAATGCCGGCGACCCCGAGCGTGAATGTGTTGAGCGCCGCGGTCACCGCAAAGGTCCGATTGAAAATCCGCTTCGATTCCGCCTTCATGGTGGCCTGATCGGCGAGGCTGCGGTCGCCGAGGTCGAATTTTTCACGCAGTGCCGACAGCAGTGCCGGAATCTCCGGTTGCGCGACCCGCAGGCCGAATCGCGTGGCGGGGATGGCGGGAAAGCGCCGGGTCAGCGCGGCGTAGTTGACGGCGATCTGGCCCTTCGGGTTGCCGTAGTCGGCGTAGATGCCGACGATCTCGAGCGGCCAGGTGCCGCCTGATGCGGGCACCTCGATGCGGTCGCCGATCCCGAGCTTCAGACGCCGGGACAGTTGTTCGCTGATCAGCGCCGCATCGCCTGGCCGCAGGCGGACCCAGGGGTTGGCGGTGGATTCAAGCAACGGCCAGTGCTCGCTGTAGGTGGCGTGATCGGGCAGGCCCAACACCTCGAGCGGGGCGCCGCGAAATTGCACGTCGGCACGGCCGCCGGGAAGGATCGCCTCGACTTCGGGACGGCCGCGCAGCCAGGCCTTGATCGCGGTCGCCTGCGCGTCGTCCTTGGCGCTGACATAGACATCCGCCGCCAGCCGTCCGTCGAGCCAGCTGACAAAGGTCCGGGAAAAACTTTCGACCATGGTGCCGACGCCGACATTGACCGCGAGCGCGAGCAGCAGCGCCATCAGCGCCAGCGAGAGCCCGGAGAGCTGCTGGCGGCTGTCGGCCCAGAACCACACCGCGAGCGGGCGACGGGCGCTATGCTGGCCCAGCGACAGCACGCGCTCCAGGATCGCCGGCAGCAGCAGGGCGGCGGCCAGCAGCAGGGCGGCGAGCACGGCGAAGCCTGACACCAGCGAGTCGCCGTACCACAGCAGGAAACCGGCGGCGGCAAACACCGCGAGCGCGACCGCGCTCTGGAACTTGAGCCAGCGCTGCTGCGCCTGTTGCCAGGCCTGCGGCTGCGCCGCCACCAGCACGGGAAGGCGGGCGGCCTTCAACAGGCTTGCGGTGGCCGCCGCCAGCGCGCCGAGCACGGAAATCGCGAGGCCGGCGATCCACCATTCGCTGCGCAGCGTCAACTGCCCGGGAATTTGCGCGCCATAGAGCCCGCGCAACGACGCCGCGACATCGGGCAGCAGGGATGCCGCGATGAAATAGCCGCAGACCAGACCCATGACGCCGGCGACCAGCGCCAGCGCGACCAGTTCGATCACCAGCACCGCGTTCAGCATCCGCGCCGACACCCCGCAGGCGCGCAGCGTTCGCAGCATCGGCCGCCGCTGCTCGAACGCGAGGCCTATCGCCGAATTGACGATGAACAGCCCGACCACAAAGGACAGCAGGCCGAACGCCGTGAGGTTGAGGTGAAAACTGTCGGTCAGGCGTTCGAGATCGCTTTCCGCGTCCGGCTCGACCAGTCGCAATTTGTCGCCGGCGATGGTTTCCAGCGCCGCGCGTGGGCCTTTGGCCTTGCCGATCAGAAGCCGCGAAACCTGGTCCGGCATATCGAGGAGTTGCTGGGCGATGCCGATATCGACCACCAGCACGCCGGGCGCCAACTGCGGCTGCACCCGCAGCGGCGGCAACAGCGTGCCGCTGCTCGCCACCGGCCGCGTGCCCTCGGGCAGATTGAGATCGGCCAGTACTTCGCGGGCGACCAGCATTTCGCCCGGCGGCGTGACGAAGGCTTGCAGGCCGGATCGGCCGACCGTCGGCGCGTCGCCGACCTCGCTTGGCAGCGTGACCGGTTCGATGCCGAGCAGCCGGAACGCGCGTCCGCCGATCTGGATACGGCCTTCGAGAACCGGCGATACGTTCCAGCCGGCGCGGCGCAGTTCGACGAACAGGGCCTGCGGGAAATTCGCATCGTCGCGGCCGACCAGCATGGCGGTTCGCGACCCGCCGAAGGTGGCGGCGGCGCGGTCGTAACTGATGCGCGCCTGCGCGTTCAGCGCCTGCACGCCGCTCCACAGCGCGGTCGCGGAGATCAGCCCGATCAGGAGGGTGGCGAGCTGCATCGGATGCCGCCGCCAGTGGCTGAGCAGAACCGCGAGAATCCACAGGGCGCGACTCATGCGATCAGCCCGGCACGGAGATGGATCCGGCGGTCGAGCGTGGCGGCGAGCCGTTCGCTGTGCGTCACCATCAGGAAGCCGCAGCCGGTTCGCGTCACCAGATCGCGGGTCAGGGCCAGCACGTCATCGGCGGTCGCCTCGTCGAGATTGCCGGTCGGCTCGTCGGCCAGCAGCAGCAGCGGCTTTGTCGCCAGCGCCCGGCCGATCGCCACCCGTTGTTGCTGCCCGCCCGACAGTTGCTCGGGATACCGCTTCAAGAGCGCGCCGAGCCCGAGGCGCTCCACCAGTTCGGCGTGCCAAGCCGCATCGTGACGGCCGGCAATGCGGGACTGAAACGCCAGATTGTCCTGGACGCTCAGGCTCGGGATCAGGTTGAACTGCTGGAATACCAGCCCAAGCCGGTCGCGCCGCAATTCCGCCCGGCCGGCGTCGCTGAGGCCGGCGACGGATGCGCCGGCGAGTTCGATCTCGCCGCCATCGGCCGCATCCAGCCCGGCGATCAGATGCAGCAGCGTGCTCTTGCCGCTGCCGGATTCGCCGGTCAGCGCGACACGCTCGCCCGCGGCGATATCGAGGTTGACGCCGCGCAGCACCGCGACCTGCTCGCCGGCCGAGCGATAGGTTTTGGTCAGGTTTCTGACGCTCAGCACGATGGGATTGCCGGTTGCGTTGCCAAGCGGATGCGATGCCTCTGTGAAAGCCCCTTCGGGATATTCGGAGTATACCAAGGCCGGCACGGGAGATCACGGTCTCAATCGTGGCGGCGACATGATCGTGATGGGCGCGCGGGGAGCTGCGGCCGGTAATTCGTCCGAAAATGCCCAGTTGCATTGCCGTTGGCCCCGCGGGTAGCATCCGGCCAGGCCGATCAACAGGCCATTGATCAAACTCGGGGGACCTCATGACCACGCACCCGACGCCCAAAGGCGCCTGGAAAATCACCTTTCTCCTGTTCCTGTTCATGCTGGTCAATTTCGCCGACAAGATCGTGGTTGGCCTGGCCGGTGCGCCGATCATGGACGAGTTGAAGCTCACTCCCGAGCAGTTCGGAATTCTGGGATCTTCGTTTTTTCTGCTGTTCTCGGCCTCGGCCATCATCGTCGGCTTCATCGTCAACCGCATCGATACCCGCTGGGTGCTGCTGGCGATGGCGGTGGTCTGGGCGCTGGCCCAGTTTCCGATGGTCGGCACCGTCAGCTTCACCACGCTGGTGATCTGCCGAATCATCCTCGGCGCCGGCGAAGGGCCGGCATTCGCGGTGGCGGCGCATGCGATCTACAAATGGTTTCCCGACGAGAAACGCACGCTGCCGACCGCGATCCTGTCGCAGGGCTCGGCGTTCGGCGTGATCCTGGCGGTGCCGGCGCTGAACTGGATCATCGTCAATCACAGCTGGCATTATGCGTTCGGCGCGCTCGGCGTGGTCGGCCTGATGTGGGTGGTGGCGTGGCTGGTGATGGGCAAGGAGGGCCCGCTGGTGCAGACGGTGGCGATGGCCGCCGCCGATCCGCGCGTGCCCTATTTCCAGCTCCTGACCTCGCGCACCTTCATCGGCTGCTGCGCCGCGACCTTCGGCGCCTATTGGGCGCTGTCGCTCGGGCTGACCTGGTTCACCCCCTTCATCGTCAAGGGACTGGGTTTTTCGCAAAAGGATGCCGGGCTGATATCGGTGCTGCCCTGGGTGTTCGGCGCCGTCATCGTGCTGCTGACGGGCTGGGTATCGCAGGTGCTGCTGACGCGGGGCTACACCACGCGCGGCGCCCGCGGCGTGCTCGGTTCGGTGCCGCTGATCGCCGGCGGCGTGATTTTGTTGGCGATGCCGCATGTCAACGGCGCCGGTCTGCAGATCGCGCTGCTGGTCGTCGGCTCCGGGCTGTGCGGTTCGATCTATGTAGTCTGTCCGCCGATGCTGGGAGAGTTCACCCCGGTGCAGCAGCGCGGCGCGGTGATCGCGATTTACAGCGCGATCTATACGCTCGCCGGCATCCTGGCGCCGTTCGTGATGGGCAGCGTGATTCAGCGCGCGGCGGTGCCGCTCGACGGCTATATGACCGGCTTCATCATCAACGCCGTTATCATGATCTCATCCGGTCTGCTCGGCCTGTTGCTGCTGTGGCCCAACAGCGAGCGCGCGCGCCTGCTGGCCCAGGCAGCGCAGCCCAAATTCGCGTGAGACAAAATGGCCCGGTACAAGCTGCATTGCATCGGGGCGTCCGGTAATTCCTACAAGCTCGCGCTCTACATGAATTGCGCGGGCCTCGATTGGGAGCCGGTCGGGGTCGACTTCGCCGGCGGCGTCACGCGGGACGCGAACTGGCGGGCCGGCACCAATGCGATGGGCGAGGTCCCGGTGCTCGAAGTCGACGGAGCGCGCATGTCGCAGTCCGGCGCGATCCTGGTCTGGCTGGCCGAGACCACCGGCCATTTCGCGCCGGCCGAAGACCAGCGCATCGAGGCCTTGCGCTGGATCTTGTTCGACAACCACAAGTTCACCAACAATCACGCGATGCATCGGTTTCAGAATGCATTCATGGCCGAGCCGCCGCATCCGGCGGTCCTGGCGTTCCTGCGCTCGCGCACCGAATCGAGTTTTGCGATCGCGGAAAAACACCTGGCCGATCGTGCCTTCGTGCTCGGCGACCGGCCGACCATCGCGGATTTCTCGATGGCGGGGTATGTGTACTATCCGCCCGACGAGACCGGCTTCGACATCGCGGCCGACTATCCGGCGCTGGATGCCTGGCGCCAGCGGCTGGCGGCGCTGCCGGGCTGGAAACCGCCCTATGAGTTGATGCCGTTTGGATCGGACCTGCGGCTGACCCGCATGCGGATCGCGCCAGGCAGCGCTGAACGCCGGCAAGAACAGCGCTGAAGGAGACGAGCCATGAGCCGCCATCCCGATTTCGTGCCCCACGGTGTCATTCCCGCGGTGTTGCTGCCGTTTCACAATGATCTGTCGATCGACGAGCCGAATTTCCGGGCGCATTTGCGCGACGTCGCTTCGGTGCAGGGACTGTCGGCGATCACGATCAACGCCCACTCCACCGAGGTCGCCTCCTGCACCGAGGACGAGCAGCGCCGCGTCATGGAAATCGCGGGCGAGGAAGTCGGCAGCAAGCTGCCGGTCATTCACGGCGTCTGGGCCGACGGCAGCCTGCAGGCGGCGCGGATCGCGCGCCAGGCGCAGGCCGGCGGCGCGTCGGCGCTGCTGGTGTTTCCGCCGGCGCCCTTCACGCTCGGCCAGTCGCCCGAGATGGCGCTGGCGCATTTCAAGGCCATCGCCGACGCCAGCGATCTGCCGATCATCGTGTTTCAATATCCGCTCGCCACCGGCCAGGGCTATCCGGCGGCGACCCTGGAGCGGCTGTTCGATGAAGTGCCGACCATCCGCGCCATCAAGGACTGGACGCCGCTTGTGCCGCAGCACGAGAGCCAGATTCGCAAGCTGCAGGGGCGCCAGCGTCCGATCAACGTGCTCTCCACCAACAGCGCGTGCCTGCTGAGTTCGCTGGTGCTCGGTTGCAACGGCCTGCTGTCCGGCTCGGGCAGCGTCATCGCCGATCTGCAGGCGAGACTTTTCCGCGCCGTCCAGGCGAACGATCTCGCCGAAGCCCGCCGGCTGAATGACCTGATATATCCGACCGCACGCGTGTTCTACGCCGATCCATTCGTCGACATGCACAACCGCATGAAGGAAGCGCTGGTGCTGCTCGGCAAACTGCCGCGCGCGGTCGTGCGTCCGCCGCTGGTCAAGATATCGGATGCGGAGATTGCGGGGATTCGGGACGCGCTGATCGAGGCGGGTCTGCTTGGCGCGCAAACCGAACGGGGGCGCGACGCGGCATAATCTTCTCCCCTCCCCCCACGCGCCCTTGCGCGTGGGGGGGGGGGGGGGGGGGGGGGGGGGCCCGCTTCCGCAAATTCGCTGGCAGTCGTATGCTACGATAGACCCCCCACCCCCGCCCCCTCGTACTGGCCTGTTTCCATCCAGTGGCCGAAGTTGAAAACAGCATTGGCCAATCGTGATGTTTGAGCGTCGCGCGGACGGTCAATCCCCCCAAAGGGAATTATATACTGAAAGTACGAGCCTAGCTTGGCTTTGGTACTGTCCGCATTTAAACTCCAGTTTCCTAAGCTGAATCTGAGATTATCCTAGTTTGATTTAGCTGTGGCCATCCACAACACTTCTGCCCTTGCGGCTGCTTCAGCTTCGTTAGCGGTTTGATAGAGACCTGACCCACTCTCTGGCACCCAGATTGTGTAAGTGGTCCCATCATCGTCCGGACGGATGTATTCCTCCTCGACTCCGAAGCAGTAAAGGCCGTCATTGCGTTCCGAAATCGTGAGCTTGGCCTTGCCATCAGCCCGCTCGAATACCTTCTGCCACTTGTTCATGTTGAGGCCTACTTAGGCCGCCTCAGTCGGCGGCCTATTCATTTTGTCTTACGTGGCTCCGGCTTCGTCTTTGCCAACCGTTCCATCAGCTTATCCGCAGCCGATTTCTTTTCGTCCGCGCCGATCTCCTTAGCCTTCTCACGATCAAAACCGCCCCAGCGCGGGCAATGGGGACCCGGCGGTCATACGATAGCCTCCAGGATCGAGGAGGCCAACTGAGGCGGCCTACTTCTTCTTAGGTGGCGCAACGTATCTGAAATAAATACTCGCAAGAATCCAAAATAACCCGAGACTGCTTAGGGCGCCGACAGCGCCCCGGACCGTTAGGGATAAATCTGCGCCGTATCGTATGCCGACCCAAGTGCCGACGAATACGAACAGAAGCATGACAAGTCCTGGAATACGATTCTTCAAGCGGCCTCTCTACTGAGAACATTTTAGGGGTGCACTAACTTCTTGCACAACCCGCCAGAGTCAAAATAGGCCAGCCATATTTTCAACTTTGGTCACTAGGGATGGAGACAGGCCAGCACCCGACCCCTCCCCACCACGCGGCGAAGGGCCGCGCGGGAGGAGGGGAGAAGAAGGTCGGCTACCCCGCCGCGGCGCCGAATTTCCGCGCGTCGCCCTGCGCGCCGCGCACCAGCCGGCCCGGCCGTGCGCCGGTCGCCGTCCCATGACGCTGCGTCACCACGCCGGACACGATGGTGGCGTCGTGGCCGTCGACTTGCTGCAGCAGGCGGCGGCCGCCGACCGGCAGGTCGTAATGCACCTTCGGCGGATGCAGGTGCAGCCGCTCGTAGTCGATGACGTTGATATCGGCCTTGTAGCCCGGCGCAATCACGCCGCGGTCGGTGAGGCCGACCGACAGCGCGGTCTTGCGCGACTGCGCCGCCACCACGAACGGGATCGAAAGTTTTTCGCCGCGGCTGCGGTCGCGGGTCCAGTGCGTCAGCAGATAGGTCGGGAAGCTGGCGTCGCAGATGATGCCGCAAT
The DNA here is from genome assembly GCA_040390145.1 of Pseudomonadota bacterium. Taxonomy (GTDB): domain Bacteria; phylum Pseudomonadota; class Alphaproteobacteria; order Rhizobiales; family Xanthobacteraceae; genus Bradyrhizobium. Next base: position 66,298 of record JAZJYY010000020.1, on the reverse strand, counting down.
GCGCGCCGCCGTCGGACAGACCCGGCACCGAATTCGGATCGGTCAGCATTTCGCGCACGGCGTCGAGGTTGCCGTCGGCATAGTTCAGGAACGGCACATAGAGCATGCCGCGGCCCTGGTCCGACAGCATCGCCTCATAGGCCAGTTCTTCCGGCTGCCGGCCCTGGCGGCGCGCCTGCGCGCCCAAGGCGTTTTCCGGCGGCTGCTCATAGTCAGGGGGATCGCCGAGCAGGTACATCTTGTCGTAGTTCGGCCGGAAGAACAGCGGATCGTCGGTCGATGTCGGCGTCTCCTGCAGGATCGCGGCGCGCACCTCGGGCTGATGCAGCCGCTGCAATCGATCCGCCAGCGGCAAATGGGCGATCGCGCGATAGCTCGGAAGCGTCTGGAACGGGTTGCGTGACAGTTCCAGCCCGAGCAGCAGCCCGACCGGGCGCGCGGCGATCTGCGCCGTGATCGACAGTCCGCGCGCGGAAGCCGCGTTGATGGTGTCGAGCGTCTGGCGCCAGCGCCGCGGCGCCTTGTCGTTCTGGGTGATCGAGAACGACACCGGAATTTTGGTATTCTCCGCAACCCGCAGCATCATCGGCAGGTCTTCGTCGAGGGTCGACAGATCCAGCACGAACTGGAACACGCTGCGGCCGACCTTGTGCATGGCGCCGGCGATCGCGGTCAATTCGTCCTCGCCGGCTTTCAGCGTCGGCGTGTAGTCGCCGGTCGAGGTGCGGTGGTTGAGGGTGCGCGAGGTGGAAAAGCCGAGCGCGCCGGCGCGGACGGCATCGCCGGCCAGCGCCGCCATGGCGGCGTTGTCCTCCGGCGTGGAGGGATCGCGGCGCGCGCCGCGCTCGCCCATCACATAGACGCGCAACGCGGCGTGCGGCAGCTGCGCGCCGATGTCCATGTCGAAGCGGCGTTTTGACAACCAGTCCATGTAGTCCGGAAAGCTTTCCCAGGCCCAGGGAATCCCGGCGCTCAGCACCGGCTCGGGAATGTCCTCGACGCCTTCCATCAGTTCGATCAGCCGGCGGTGATCGGCCGGCTTGCATGGCGCGAAGCCGACGCCGCAATTGCCCATGATCGCCGTGGTGACGCCGTTCTGCGATGAGGGCGTGATGTCCTGGCTCCAGGTGACCTGGCCGTCATAATGGGTATGGACGTCGACGAAGCCCGGCGTGACCAGTTTGCCGCGGGCGTCGATCTCTTCGGTTCCGGTGCCTGCGACCTTGCCAACCTCAGTAATGCGGCCGTTCGTGACCGCCACATCGGCCTCGAACAGGTCGCCACCAAAACCGTCGGCAATGCTGCCGCCACGGATCACGAGATCTGGATTGGAGGCCATGGCGGGTCATCCCTGATGATTGATCTTGTTATCGGCATCATGGATTGCGGCGTCGGGCTGTCAACCGGTGGGGATGCGGCTCAGGAATGCATCAGGCGGCACGGGCCTGCGATTTGCGATCGGTGACCAGTGCCAGCAGCACGGTCAGGGTCATGAACGCGACGGAGGCGCCGAACACCCAGTGCGGCATATGCTGGTCCATGATCCAGCCGTACAGCAAGGGCGCGAAGATGCCGGAGAAGTTGAAGCCGGTGGAGACGATGCCGAAGGCGCGGCCGGCGGCACCCGGCGGCGCGGCGTTGCGCACCAGCATGTCGCGCGACGGCGCGATGACGCCGCCAAGAAATCCGGCCGTCGCCATCATTCCGGTCAGCAGCAGCGATGGCAGCGTGGTGGTGGCAATGAGCAGCATGATGACCGCGTTGACGGCAAAACAGGCGGCCGCGACCTGGCCATGGCGGCTGGTACGATCGGCGAGATAGCCGCCGGCGAGCACGCCAGCGGCGCTGCAGCCGAGAAACGCGGTCAGCGCCAGATTGGCGGTCGAGAATGATTCGCCATAACCGGTCATCAGCGCGACCACGCCGAAATTGCTGATGCCGGCATTGGACAGGCCGAGCAGCATGAAGAAGACCGTCAGCATGATGATGGCAGGCGTGATGATGTTCTGCTTCGGCGGCGGCACGCCATCGACGTGACGGTCCGCAGCGCTGGCGTCGGGAATGCCGACCAGGATCAGCACCAGCGCCACCAGCAGCCCCACGGCACCGGCGGCGATCAGCGCGCCGGTTCCGCCGACCGTCGCCACAAGGGCGGCCATGATGGCGGGCGCCACCGCGCCGCCGAGGAAACCGGCAAAGGTGTGGATCGAAAACGCGCGGCCCATCCGGGCTTCATCCATATGCGCCGACAGGATCGCGTAATCGGCCGGGTGATAGACGCTGTTGGCGAGCCCCAGCAGTCCGGCACAGACCAGCAGCCAGGGATAGCTCAGGTTGAGGCCGAGCATGACCAGGGCGAAGCCGCCGAGCGTCAGCCCCATCAGCAGCACCTTTCGCGCGCCGATATGATCGGCGAGATAGCCGATCGGGGCTTGCGTCAGGCCGGAGACGACACCGAGCACGGTCAGCGCCAGGCCAAGCTCGATATAGCCGACGCCGAGTTGCTGCTTCAGGAACGGGAACAGCATCGGCAGCACGAACAGATGGAAATGGCTGACCCAGTGGGCGAGCGAAATCGCCGCCAGCGTTCGCAGCGAACTGTCTGTCTTGGCTTGTTGCGGTGCGGCGAGAACGTCGACCATATCTGAGATGAAAACCCGTTGAAGCGCGGCCCGGCAAGGCGCGCAAAATACCGGCTGGCGGTTATTTGTCCATGAATACCGCTGCATAGCAGCCCCCGTTCTTCGCCCTCCCCTGGAGGGGGAGGGTCGCTCGCGCCCGCGAAGCGCAGCATCGACGTAGCGGGCGGGGTGGGGTGACAGTCTCTCGTTTCGGATAGTGTTCGCGTTGAAAGACCGTCACCCCACCCCGTCTCGCATCTTGCGATGCGAGCCGACCCTCCCCCTAAAGGGGAGGGTAAGGAATCAAAACGCCGTGTCATCATCTGCCCATGTTCCAAAACCGCTCCGGGTGCTGGTTTCCGAGGGAAACAGCACGTCCGCGCGGGAGGCGATCACGATTCTCGGATTGTCGGGCTACCACATCGAGGTCTGCGATCCCGCGCCGTTCTGCCTGGTGCGGTTCTCGCGCTTCGTCGAAAAATTTCATCGCTGCCCCGCGCTGCGGGACGATCCTGCTGGCTTCCTCGGCTTTGTCGAGCGGCTGTTGGCTACCGGTCGATACGATGTGCTGCTGCCGACCCACGAACAGGGATTTGTGTTCGCGCGCGTGCAGGAAAGGCTCGAGGGGCGCGTCGGGTTGGCGCTGCCGAGTTTTGAGAGCTACCGCGCCGCGCACAGCAAGGCCGGCTTCAGCCGGCTGCTCGATCGCCTGGATTTGCCACAGCCGGCGACGCGAATCGTAAACTCCGAAGCCGAACTGCGCGCCGCGATGGAATTTCCATCCGTCGTCAAAACCTCGGTCGGCACCGCCAGCCGGGGCATCTGGATTGTGCGCGATGCGTGCGACCTCGAATTCACGCTGCAGGAGTTGAGCGCCAGTGGCGCCTTCGCCGATGACGTGCTGGTGCAGGCATTCGTCGCGGGCACGATCGAGAAGGCGCAAGCCGTGTTCTGCCGCGGCGAATTGCTCGGCTTTCATGCCTATCGGCAGATCGCCGCCGGCGCCGGCGGCGGCGAGGCGATCAAGCAAAGCGTTGCCAGGCCGCAGTTGCGCAGCCACGTCGCCCGGATCGGCCAGGCCCTCGGCTGGCACGGCGCGTTGTCGGTCGATTGCATCATGCGGGACGATGGCGCCGCGCCGCTGCTGATCGATTGCAATCCGCGGCTGGTCGAGCCGATGAGCGCCTATCTCGCCAGCCTCGATCTGGTCGGCCTGTTGCTGAAGGTCTCGCTCGGCGAGGTGCCGGCGAAGGCCGACGAAAGCCGCGCCGATGTGCGGACGCATCTGGCGATGCAGGCGCTGCTGGGATGCGCGTCGCGGGGCGGCACGCGGCGCGATCTGATCCGGGAGTGCTGGAATCTTGCGACCGGTGCTGGACCCTATGCCGGCAGCGCGGAGGAACTGACGCCGCTGCGGCGGGACTGGATCAGCGCGGTGCCGCTGGCGATGATCGCGATGCTGCTGCTCGCCGCCCCCGGCCGCGGTGTCGCGCTGGCCCGCGGCGGCTGGGGCGCGCATTTGCTCGATGTCGCGAGTATCCGGTGCATCGAGAGCGAGGGGTTTGGCTAGCGTTCAAACCTTACTCGTCGTCGCCCGGCTTGACCGGGCGATCCAGTACGCTGCGCCCTCTCGATTTATCTCGAAGGTCTCTGGAATACTGGGTCACCCGGTCAAGTGCCGGGTGATGACACCTTTTTCCGTTTTGCGACTTACGGAGCGCTACAGCGGCTCGTCGTCGTCGCCATGGCGGTCGCGTTTCGGGGTGGCGATGTCGCCATCCTCGTAATCGTCGTCCTCGACCCGCCGAGGCGGCGGCTTGTTCGGTTTGCCGGGGTGGTCCTTGGTGGGGAGCTCGCTCTTTTTGCCGGTTCCGCCCATATTCCCTCTTAATCGGACGAATCGGCCTTTGGCGGGATCATCCGGTCATTCGGCGGATTAACCGCATCCAGCCGTGCTTGATGAGTATATTAGCCGCAGTTGGACAATCTTTCCTGCCTTTTTCCGGTGTTCGGTGTAAACCCGAGCATGATCCGGACCCGGAGCGCCGCACCAGCGCATGACGGGAACCGGTTTCCCTTGGGTCAAACGCGAAGCGCTTGCCCTGACATCATAACCCAACCAACGAAATGAAATCATGATCCGACCGGATCATGATCTGGAGCCCCGATGAAAAAGCCGAAGATCGAAGCCGAAGAACAGCAGCCGCGCAAAATCATTCGCGCCGACAAAGCGCCGACCGAAGGCTATTCGCTGGTGGTGGACGGTCACTTCAAGTCGCACCACGCCACCGTCGAAGCCGCCGAAGAGGCCGGCATGGCGCTGAAGAATCAGTACCAGATGCTTCAGGTGCAGGTGTACGACGCCGCCACCAAGACCCGCTCGATGATCGAGTGGCCGGCGCCGGTGTGATGCCGAGGTTGTCGTCCTCCGCGAAAGCGGGGGACCCAGTATTCCAGAGACGTCTGAGATAAATCGAGAGGCCGCAGCTTACTGGGTCGCCCGGTCAAGAGCCGGGCGATGACACCTTTTGTAATGAGGCGCCGCGGGCTCGCAACGACGTTCTCTCGATACCTTTTAGGTCCGGAAGCCGCCGCTCTGCCGCCCGGCCAGCCACTCGGCCAAGACCTGGCTCTTTTCCACGGTCTTCTTGGTCGATGACGCGGTCGACGATTTCGCGCGCGGCTTCTTGGCCGCGGCGGGCGGCGCGGTGGCTTCGCGCGCCAGCCGCAAGGCTTTCAGCCTTGCCATGTTGTCGAGCACGGCCTTCGACCCGGCGTCGCGGTCGTTGCCGCCGGCTTTGGCCTGGCCTGCTACCCGTGCGGCCTTGTCGAAACGCGCATCGGCGCGGTCGCGGTCTTCTTTTGACATCTAGGTCGTCTTCTTTTTCTTGGGTTTGGCCTTGGCCTTTGGCTCCGGCGGGTTGGCGAGTTCGGCGGCTTCCCGCGCCAATCGCTCTTCGCGCAGGGCTGCCGTCCGCTTTCGTATCGCGATATCGGCTGCCGCGATATCGGCCATCGCCTTGATGCCTTCGGCATCCTGGGCGGCCCTTCGGTTCAGCCGGATCTCTTTCAATTCGGCCGGGGTTTTCGGTTCGTCATCCATATTGTACCTCGAAATTTGCGGCCGCATCATGGTGCGGCGTCCTGCTGCCTCCTCTTACCACCATCATATCGCCTGCGGGCAATTTTAGGCCGGATCCCGCGGCAAAAGCGCCATTTTTCGGGCCAAATCCTCAATCGTGGTGAAGGTCGGCCTCGTCGGCCTCGGTTTCCAGGCCTGCCGGATCAAAGTCCTGCAGCCATGACTGCAATACCGGCGAGGCATGGCCGGCGGCCTTCAGCTGGCGCAACGCGATCCGGATACCGGCGCGGCCGTGGCGGTCGCCCGATATCACCGACGGCGGCTGTTCCGCGGCTATCGCCTCCCGGACGCGCCGCTTGAGGCTCAGAATTTCAGCGCTGCCGAACCGCGCGATGTCAGACTGAAAGGCCTCATGGCGCGCCGGGTCGAACGGCCGGGCCGCGCCCAATCCATCGCGCGCCGGATGCGGCGGATAAAGATGCGCGCAGGGTACCCAGCCCGGGGGGATCGGCTCGGTCGCCGGATGGGTCCGGCCGCTCTTCAACAGTTTCGGCAACACATGGGTGTGCGGTCCCTCGGGACTCCTGCCCGCGGCCGGCGGGATCGGTTGATAGACCTCGATGCGGCCGAGCCGGCTGATGAAGACGCGATGCGGATTGGCCGCCAGGATCAGTCCCATCGCGGGATTGCCTGTTTCGAACACCGCCCGGCCGGCGTGCCGGCGCAGTTGCGCGGCCGTATCCCTGTCGTCGATGCGCACGCAGAAATCCACATGCGGCGCGCCGAGGCCGAGGTCGAACAGAACCGATTCGCGATCTTCGGAACGCAGCGCCCCGGTGTCGGCGCCGAGTTCGGTCAGCACGGCTCGCCCGCCCATCGCGCCATCGGCCTCGGACAGGCACAGCGCGATGCGCTGATTCCAGCCTGATTTGGTGATGCCTTCGGACGCCAGCGCCCGGTTGCGCGGATCATGCCGGATGGCGATGCCGCCGCGCGCGGTGACCGCCGACACCGCGTCGCCGGATTGCCGCAAGGCGACCGGCTCCTCGGCATCGCGCGAGAACTCGGCGATGGCGCCGAAGGTGCCGAGGCTCCATTGCGTCTCGGGGTCGGCGATCGCCCGGTGCAGCAGATCAATGGTCGCAGCATTCATCGTTCGATATTCCCCCGGCCTTTGGGCCGGGAGAATATCGTGCGGTGCGGTCAGGGCAAGCCGGTGCTTCTTACCTCGCCCCGCTTGCGGGGAGAGGTCGGATTACGAAGCAATCCGGGTGAGGGGGTACAGGTTTCTCAACTGGCACCAGCTTCGCGGAGAGTCCCCCTCATCCCGGCCTTCTCCCCGCAAGCGGGGAGAAGGAGAAGAAAGCTCAGAACGTCGCGCCGGCTTTCACCATGTAGGTCCGGCCCGGCAGCGGATAGGCGCTGAAGCGGCCGGCGGTGAACGAACTCGCGACGGCGTAGTCGTAATACAGCGCGTTGAGCAGGTTGTTGGCGCTGAGCGACCAGAAGAAGTGGCCGTATTCGCCGCTCAGCTTGACATCGACCGTGGCGTTGGCCGGAATCCGGCGCTGGGTGTTGGCCTGGTCGTTGTCCATGAAGCGCTCGCTCCAGGCCCGCACCGTCGCATCCGCCACCAGGTATTTCTGCCAGATATTCCAGGTCACGCCGCCGCTGGCGGTGTAGCGGGACACCAGCGGGACATCCATGCCGGCGAAGGCGCCTTCGCGAAACACCGCGCGGGTATAGGCGCCGCCGCCGCGCAGCGTCACGCTGTCGTTGAGCCGCAGCGAGGCGCTGGTTTCCGAGCCATAGCGCCGGGTCGGGTCGAGGTTGACGTTGTAGAACAGCGCCGGGATGAAATGGATCTCGTTGTCGAGCTCCATGTTGTAGATGCTGGATTGCAGCTGGAAACCGCCCGACTTGATGCGGAAGCCGCCCTCGATGTCGTGCGAGGTCTGGGTCTTCAGCGCAAAGTTACCGGGGATGGGATTGAAGAAGGCATCGAAGGAGGGGCCCGACGATACCCGTTCATCGACATTCGGGGTGCGGAACGCGCGGGCGGCGCGGCCGAACACCGATACGACATTGTTGAAGCGGTGCTCTGCTCCGACGTGCAGGGCATATTGGGTTTCGCTGGAGTCGAGCGGGAGGTTCGCGATGCCGAAGGCGAACGGCGCGTTGGGATCGAAACGATCGCGCGCGCCGAGGCTGGTATTCTGAACGCGGCCGCCGTAGGAGACATCCGTCGTCGGTAGCAGGCCGATGGTCTGCTGCCAGTAGCCGGCGAGCGTCTGCTGCGCGATGTCGTAAGTGTGGAACGGCGCGAGGCCCTTGAAGGCACCGCGGTCCTGACGGAAAGTCGCATCGTAATAATCGATTCCGGTCAGGATGGACGAGGGCATTCCGAACATCACGTGCTTGACGCTCAATCGGGGCGTGATCGACCAGGTCCGCAAATCCGCATCGACATAGGTGGAAGCGAAACTGGAACCCGGATTGGTGCCGAAAAATCCCAATTGCTGTTTCTTGTCGCGCACGCCGCCATCGACGATCAGGTCGACGCCGTTAACGAGAGTCTTGGTAAAGCCCGCGGTGGCGCTGGCGCCCTGCTGGTTGCCGTAGTCGAACGGCGTGCCGGTGCCGCGCCGGTTGGTGGCGAGTTCATCGAGCCCGATCGAGGGATCGACGAACCGGCCGCCGGGAAAACCCAGCTTCTGATCGTCGCCCGAAACGGTCACGAACGCGGTGAGGCCCGGCGTGGTGTAGTTGAGATTGCCGACGCCGTTGCGCTGGTCGAGCGCGTTGTTGACGCGGTAGCCGTCGGACTTGATGCCGTTGCCATAGAACGACGTCGACCACGGGCCGTAATTGGTCGCGGCCGAGATCGAGGCCATGCGCGAATTGAACGAGCCGACGCCGCCTTCGGCGCGCATCTTCATCGGCGGGCCGCCGACGCCGTTCTTCAGCACGATGTTGATGACGCCCCCCACGGCATTGTCACCATACAGCACCGCGCCGCTGTTGCCGCGGGTGATCTCGATGCGCTCGATCGAATCGCGCGGGATGGTCGAAAAATCGACTCCGGCCATATCGATGTCGTTGAGCCGGCGGCCGTTGATCAGCACCAGGGTGTTGGAGGTCGCGAACGCGCCGAATCCCCTGAGGTCGACGTTGGTCTTCACGCCGTTGACGCCGCCATACAGGCTGGTCAACTGCACGCCGGGGGTCTGCGCGATGATTTCCTGCACGGTCTGCGCCGGCGAGTGCGCGATATCGTCTGCCGTGATGACCGACGTCGATGCGCCGACGATGCCGCTGAACTGCCGGACCGCCGGCACGGCGGTAGTGGCCGCGCCACCAGCAGGTACCGCGCGTGGCCGGCTGGTTGGCACAGTGCTGGGCACCACGCGACGCGAACTGGTCTCCTGGTCGATTTGAGGTTTTGCCCGGGTGCGGTTCTCGTCGGGCGAATTGATTTCGATCGGCGGCAATGCCTGGGCGAACTGCTGTGCCTGGGCTGGGAAGCTGAAAGAAACGACGGGCATCAGGAAAGTGGACGCAAGCAAACAGGTGCGACGCCGCTTTGCGGCTGTGGCGAAGATGGCAGACATGGTTCAACCTCGGTATGACGTCAGTGGCACGTCACAGCGAACCAAGCCCACCCGGGGCGCCTGAGCGCCGCTGATGAAGCTAATGTCTGTACTCCCCGACCGACATCTTCGCGTGTGACCACGGCTGACGGCAGGTCTCCTGGCTCGCGGGTCGTTACCCTTCGTCGCCTTCCCAGGACCGAGATTCCCAGTGGCATATGGCGAAGGATTCGCCGCTTACAGTTGCGGGGGCAGCCGCGGCATTGGGGAAGTTTCCCCGCACCGCATTCCCTTTTGATCCCCAAGCAGGGAACCGTCGAGGATTATGGTAGAAGTTTGTCAAACGCCGAGTCAATGCCTTGAGGCAGTGCTCGCCTCCTGCAAGGGACGAGTGCGATATTTTTGTCGCATGCGCGCTGTTGCCTTGCCTGAAATCATGTATCAGCACGTCGCAGGTGGCTTGGGGCAGGTCCGGGAATTATCGATGAGCGTCGGGAATGTCGTGGCGAGCGCGGATATCGGCCCCGGGCGGCGCGTCAGCGTCACGATGGCGCTGCTCGCGCTCGTCGTGCTGCTGGTGCTGATTTCGCTCGGGACAGGCCCGGTGCGGCTGTCGCCGCTGGACGTGATCGAGGCCCTGTTCGGCGGCGGCAGCGACGTTTCGCAGGTGATCGTGCGCGAGATCCGGCTGCCGCGCACCATTTTGGGATTTGCGATCGGCGCCATCCTTGGGCTGTCGGGCGCGGCGCTGCAGGGGCTGCTGCGAAATCCGCTGGCGTCGCCGTCGCTGTTCGGCGCGCCGCAGTCGGCCGCGTTCGGCGCCGTGCTGGTGATCGCGCTCGGGCTCGCCGACGTGCGCTCCTACGCGCTGCCGGTCGCGGCGATCGTCGCGGCGTTCGCGTCCGTGTTCGTGCTGCTCTCGATCGCCGGCGCCGCCTCCTGCGACCCGAGGACCGTGAAGCGTGCCTT
>JAZJYY010000020.1:0-56026 GCA_040390145.1 Pseudomonadota bacterium | reverse complement strand
CCTACGCGCTGCCGGTCGCGGCCATCGCGATGGCCTTCGTTTCGGTGTTCGTGCTGCTGGCGATCGCCGGCCGCAATGCGGGGCTGTTGATTCTCATTCTCGCGGGCCTAGCCATCTCCAGCCTCGCCGGCGCCGCGACCGCGCTGGTGATGAATCTCTCCAGCAATCCCTTCGTGGTGCTGGAAATCGCCTTCTGGCTGCTCGGCTCGCTGGAAGACCGCAGCTTTCGTCACGTCATGCTGGCGCTGCCCTTCATCATCGCGGGCGCGGTCATCCTGTGGAGCCAGCGCAACGCGTTTCGCGCGCTCAGCCTCGGCGAAGAGACCGCGCAGAGCCTCGGTGTCGATGTCGGCCGGCTCCGGCTGGTGGTGATCGTGGGCACCGCGCTCGGCGTCGGCGGCGCGGTCGCGGTCACCGGCACCATCGGCTTCATCGGCCTGGTGGCGCCGCACCTGATGCGGCCGCTGATCGGCCACGATCCGGCGCGGCTGTTGCTGCCGAGCGCACTCACCGGCGCCGCGCTGCTGCTGGCAGCCGATATCGCGGTGCGCATCATTCCATCCACCAGCGACATCAAGGTCGGCGTGCTGACCTCGATCATCGGCGTGCCGTTCTTTCTCTACCTGATCAAGCGCGAGCGCCGCGCGCTCGGGGGAGGCGTGGCATGAGCGCTCTCCTGACCGCACAGGGTCTCAACGTCGAACTGGCCGGCCGCCTGGTGCTGAACGATATCTCACTATCGCTTTCCCCTGGGCATCTGGTCGCGCTGGTGGGGCCGAACGGCGCCGGCAAGACCACGCTGCTGCGCGCGCTGGCGGGTCTGCTGCCTTCGGACGGCGCCATCCATGTTGGCGGCGCGGCGCTGTCGTCGCTGGCCTTGCGCGACCGCGCGCGGCGGTTCGCCTATCTGCCGCAGGGCCACATCGTGCACTGGCCGTTGCCGGCGCGCGATATCGTGGCGCTCGGCCGCTATCCGCATGGCGCCACCGATCCGGCGCGCATGTCAGCAAAGGACTCCGAGGCCGTGCTGCGGGCGATGCAGGCCACCGACGTCGTGGCGTTTTCCGATCGCCGCGTCACCGAATTGTCCGGCGGCGAGCGTAGCCGCGTGGCCTTGGCCCGCGTGCTCGCGGTGGAAGCGCCGGTCATCCTGGCCGACGAGCCGACCGCCTCGCTCGATCCGCGTTACCAGCTCGACGTCATGAAGACCCTGCGCGCCGCCGCCGATCAGGGCGTGCTGGTGATCGTGGTGACGCACGATCTCGGCCTCGCCGCGCGCTTCGCAGATCACCTGCTGGTGCTGAGCGAAGGCCGCCTCGTCGCGCAGGGCGCGCCGGCCGCGGCACTGTCGGAGCAGGTGATGGCCGAGGTATTCCGGATCAGCGCGTTTCGCGCGGAGTTCGAGCACTCGGCGGTGATCGTGCCCTGGGCGGAAATCTGATGCGCCGGGGTTTTGTCAGTCCCGCCGCCTGGATCGCGCTTGCGGCCTGCGCGGTGTCATCAGCGTCATCAGCGCCGCTGCCGCGCATTGTTTCGATGAATGTCTGCACCGACCAGGTGCTGCTGACGCTGGCCGATCCCGAACAGATCCTCGGCCTCAGCCGCTACGCCCGCGACGCCTGGGTGACCGGCGACGTCAAACGCTATCCGATACTGTCGGGCGGCGCCGAGGATGTGCTGGTGCTGAAGCCCGACGTGGTCGTGACCAGCGCGTTCGACAAGCGCGCGACCAGAGATCTGCTGAAGGCCAATGGCCTGCGCCTCGCCGAACTCGCGGTGCCGCGCACGCTCGCCGAGGTGAGGGACCAGCTTCGCGAACTTGGCGACATCGCCGGCCATCCCGACCGCGCTGCGCGCGAAATCGAAAAATTCGACGCGGCGCTGGCGCGGGCGCGCCAGGCCGTCGCCGCAAAACACTACCGCGTGCTGCCGCTGTCGCGGCGCGGCTGGGTGGCGGGCAGCGACAGTTTTGTCGGCTCGCTGCTGGCCGAAACCGGGCTGTTCAACACATCAGGCGAACTCGGCTTTGCCTTCGGCGGTTTCGCCTCGCTGGAGGCGATCGTCAGCGCAAAACCGGATCTGCTGCTGGTGTCGCAGGCCGGCGATTTCGCCCGCGACGACGGTCAGGCTTTTCTGCTGCATCCGGCGCTGGAGCGGTTCTATCCGGCGGAAAAACGCATCGTCATTCCCGAGCGCCTGACCGAATGCGGCGGCGTGATGCTGGCGGAAGCACTCGACGTGCTGGTGAAGGAACTGGCGCGGGTGGGGAAGTAATCCTCTTCCGTCGTCCCTGCAACTACATTCCGACCTCATCCTGAGGAGCCGCGCGCGCTTCGCGCGGCGTCTCGAAGGATGGCGGCAGGCCATGTGCCAGATGGTTCGAGACACGCGCCGGACAGCGCAAGGCGCTGCCCAACGCGCTCCTCACCATGAGGCAATTGAGTGTGTGACGCGACGAGCGACGACGATCTACCCCGTCGCCACCGGCCCGCCCGCCTTCTTCCATGCATCCATGCCACCGGCGATGTGGGCGGTGTTGGCGAGTCCGGCCTCCTTGGCGGCGGCCACCGCCATCGCCGAGCGCTCGCCGAAGGCGCAGAAGAACACGATGCGCCGTCCGCTCGCCGCCGCGACCTCGCGCAGCATGCCGCCGGGCCGCAGCGCTTCGCCGATGCCGGGATACGGCGCGTGCAACGCACCGGGCAGCGTGCCGTGCTTGGCGCGTTCGCTGTTCTCCCGGAGATCGACCAGCAGGATATCGGGCCGGCCGAGGCTGTCGATGCCCTCGCGCGCGCTGAGCGATTGTCCCTGCCTGGCGAGATCGTCCTGATGCAGGCCGACATGCATGTTGGCCGGCACGGCCACGTCCATCATCTTGGGATTGGGCAATTTCAGATTGCCCATCAGCTCGATATATTCATCGACCGAGCGCACCTGCAGCCGCGGATTGAAACGCTTCTCCTCGCCGATGGTGGAGACGGTGTCGCCCTTGTAGTCGTGGGCCGGAAAAACCATGGTCTCCTCGGGCAGTTTCAGCAGCCGGTTGAAGATCGAATCATATTGCGCCCGCGCGCTGCCGTTCTGGAAATCGGTGCGGCCGGTGCCGCGGATCAGCAGCGTATCGCCGGTGAAGACCCGGTCGCCCATCAGGTAGCTGTAGGAATCATCGGTGTGGCCGGGCGTGTACATCACGTCGAGGCTGAGCCCCTCGATCGTCACCTTGTCGCCTTCGGCAACCCGCATCGCCACCACGTCGGCCTTGCTCTGCTCGCCCATGATGGTGACGCAGTGGGTGCGGTCGCGCAGTTCGCCGAGGCCCGTGACATGGTCGGCATGCAGATGGGTATCGACCGCCTTGACCAGCCGCAGATCGAGCTCGCGCAGCAGCTGGCAGTAGCGGTCGACCTTCTCCAGCACGGGATCGAGGATCAGCGCCTCACCGCCGGCGCGGCTGGCGAGCAGGTAGCTGTAGGTTCCGGAAACGCTGTCGAACAGTTGTCGAAAGATCATGGTCGCTCCTTTTACCCTCCCCTGGAGAGTAAGAAATTCGCGCGTCGTCGCAGATCATATCAGAAATCCAGCTTGTCCCTGATGGCATCGAGCCCTGCCTTGGCGCACTCGTCGTCCTTGTCGCCGCCGGGAGCGCCGGAGACGCCGATGCCGCCGACCATGCTGCCGCCGGCCTCGATCATCAATCCACCGCCCAGCAGGGCGATACGCGGCAGTTGGGCAAGGCCGGGGTCGAGCTGACCCGATCGAACCGACTTCGCCAGCTCGCCGGTGGAGGTGCGAAAACTCACCGCTGTATAGGCCTTTCTGACGGCCGTATCCGGAGCGTGCAAGCCGGCAAAGCGGTCGCGCAGCATCACCTGCGGCAGGCCGGAGCGATCCACCACCGCCACCGCGATCTGGAATCCGTTGTCGCGGCATTGCTTCAGCGCAGCCTGCGCCGCTTCCAGCGCCACCTCCGGCGTCAGCGATTTGAAAACGACGAACGCATCGTCACCCGCCGCGACGGGCGCCGCGCCGAGCGCCAGCACCATCGCGCCGATCATGGCCGCAGTTCGCATGTTCAGTCTCCCGGGTTTGCCGTGTGTTGCGGTCATGGCCGGATATAGCTCCAGCCCTGCTCCTGCAGTTCCATCAGGCGAACCACGCCCGAGGGAACGAGGGTGGCGTCGGATACGATGGAGATCGCCTTGCCCTCGGCCTTCTCCATCCCCTGCCTGGTGTTGTTGCAGGCCGAGAATTCGACCTTGCCGGGGAATGCCTGCTCCTTGAGCCGCTTGAGGCGGTCCTGCACCGGCGAAGTGTCGGCCCGCAGCATGTGCAGGCCGGGGCCGTAGGTGACGATGTCGACGTCGACGTCCTCGCCCTTGCCGCGATAATACTCGATCACGTTGGTGGCATTGTTCAGTGCGAGGTTCATGACCTGCGGATCGTTCTGGTTGACCTGGATGGCGACACGATGCGGCTTTTTCTGGTCGGCCGCGTTGCCGAGTGAAGCAAAAGCGATCGAGAGCAGGATAATGGTTGCGAGACGACGCAGCATTACAAACCTCCGGTATCGGTCCAATCCGTCATTGCGAGGAGCGCTGCCGTAGCGCAAAGCGCGAAGGCAGGGCGACGAAGCAATCCATGCCTGTGTTGTTGCGCGATGGATTGCTTCGTCGCAAGAGCTCCTCGCAATGACGTTGTGAAATCATGGTCTCACCAGCGTAAAGCCGTTTTCCGTCAGCGACAAAATATGTCCGACGCCGACCTGCACCGGGGTCGCAACGGCGATGTATTCCGGGCGCTTGCCGCTTTCGCGCTCGACGGTGTCGACGGTGTTGAGGCAGATGTCGAAGCGCACGCCCTGCGCGACCAGGCTCTCGACCCGCGCGCGGTTGGCGTTGTCTGGACGCAGCAGGTCGATGCCGGGACCGAACGCCACCACCTCGATCGCGATCTTGTCGGGATCGTATTGCTTCAGCAGATTGTTGGCGACGCTGATGACGAGGCCCTGCTTGGCTGCATCGTTGTCCGAGAGCTGCAGCACGATGCGGTGCTCGGCAAAGGGCTTGTCCGGCAGCGGCGCCGGCTCCGCGGCGGAGGCGGCCGTCGTCATCATCAACGCCGCGGTCACGGCGCTGCCGAAGGCGCGGAGCATCGATCGCCGATCGGTGCAAGGATGTGTCATCCCTGTCCCGAGATGCCCGGATTGTCGTCGACGCCCTTCAAGGTCACGCCGGTGCCGCGCTGGGCCGGCATTTTTCCGGCGCGCAAATGCTTGGCGAACACGTCCCAGACCGGAACGCCCTGCTGCTCGTTGACGGAGGCCCATCCTGCCACCCGGTAGCTCTTGCCGGCTTCGAGCGACGTGCCGTTGCCGAGCTTCAGGTCGGAAATTCTTCGTCCGACGCTTTCGGTGGGCGAACAGGCATAGGTGAGGCCGCCGACGCGGACCATGTCGCCGCCCTGCTGGTAATAGGGGTCGGTATTGAACAGGTTGTCGCAGACGTCCTCGAGGACATCCTTGATCTGGCCGCCGGTCATTTTCAGCATGTAGGTTTCGGGATAGCTCATCGCCGTCTCGGTCAGCACGTCTTCCATGGTCACCGGCTGGCCCGGCAGCACGCTGTTGCCCCAGCGGAAGCCGGGCGACAGCGCGATCTCGGCGTCGAATTCGGAGAGCAGCGCGTCGCAAATCAGTTGATCGACGGTGCCGCCGAAATTGCCGCGGCGGTAGAGCAGGCGGTCCGACGTCGCGAGTTTTGTGGCGTAGGCCGCCGTGTGCGGCTCGCGCATCTTGCCGATCAGCGCCGCCATCGCCGGATCCGGCTTCAGCAGCTCGGAAAATACCGGCAGCAGCCGGTAGCGCACGTCGGCGACCTTGCCTTTGGCCAGTTCGAGATCGAGCACGCCGAGGAATTTTCCGCTGGAGCCGGCATTGGTGACGAGCGTGGTGCCGCCGGCATTGGTCACCGGGATCGGCTGCGGCACGGCGTCGTGGGTATGGCCGCCGAGGATGACGTCGATGCCGCTGACGCGGCTCGCCAGCTTGAGGTCGACGTCCATGCCATTGTGCGACAGCAGCACGACGGCATCGACCTTGTCGGCGGTGCGCAGCGTCGTGACCAGTTTCTGCAGCTCCTCGTCGCGAATCCCGAAGGTCCAGTCCGGCGTGAAGCGTTTTGGGTGCGCGATCGGCACATAGGGGAAGGCCTGCCCGATCACGGCCACGCGATGCCCGCCGATTTCCCTGATGGTGGCGGGCTTGAACACCCGCCCCGAGGCCGGATCGAACGCCTTGGCGTCGTTGAAGGCGGCTTCCTCGGTCAGGAATACGTTCTGCGCCAGGAATTCGCCCTTGAAGCGCGCGAGGTTGCTGCGCAGCGCCTGCTCGCCATAGGTGAATTCCCAATGGCCGGTCATCGCCTCGATGCCCAGCAGGTTCGCGGCCTCCACCATGTCGGCGCCCTGCATGGTGTTGGCGAGGCCGGTGCCCTGCCACAAATCGCCGCCGTCGAGCAGCAGTGAGCGGCCGGGGCCGACATCGCCACGCATCCGGTCGATCAGCGTCTTCAGATGCGCGAAGCCGCCGAGCTTGCCGAAGCGGCCGGCGGATTTTTCAAAGTCGAGAAAGGTGAAGGCGTGGGCTTCGGCGCTGTCGGGCCGGATGCCGAAGCGGTCGAGAAAGGCGCGGCCGACCAGATGTGGCGGCTTGCCCTGCATCGCGCCGATGCCGAGATTGACGCTCGGCTCGCGAAAATACACCGGCAGCAACTGCGCATGCGTATCGGTCATGTGCAGGATGCGCGCATTGCCGAAGCGCTCGAACTCGTACATCGAGTCGGCGCTGCGCGCCGCCCGCGGCAGTCCGCCGCTGAGCGCGGCAGCGCCCGCGAGGGTGAGAAAATCCCGACGCCGGATGGTCATGTGATGTCTCGCCTCTCCGCCACAACAGGACTGTCGTCGCCCGGCTTGACCGGGCGACCCAGTACGCCGCGGCTTCTCGGTTTAGCCAAAAACGTCTCTGGAATACTGGGCCGCCCGGCATAGGCTAGCGAAAGCGACGCCGTCCTTCGTTCGGCTATGCCGGGCGATGACACCTGCGTTTGTGCTACCTCAGCGGATTTCCATGTCTTTCCAGAGCTTCTTCTCGCTGGTGGCCTGGAAGATCGAAGCCTTTGCCAGCGCTTCAGCCTCAACCGCCGACGCCACCGCCTTGTCGAAATCGCCGGCCTCGGCGGCCTTCTTCGCGGCATTGATGGTCGCGGCGGTCGTGGTCCATTGATTGCGCACGCCGGCGGCCTGCTTGTTGGCGGCTTCGGCTGCGGCCAGCGCCGCCTTGTAGTCGGCCTCGCTGGCGGCGAAGGCGGATGTCGCGATCAACAGCACCGGGGCCAGCGCGAGCAGGGATGTCGTGATCCTGTTCATGGCCGCGCTCCCGGTCCCGAAATCGGCAGGCCGTTGCTGACATAGGACAGATAATATTCGACGTTGCGGTATTCATCGTCCTGCGGGTTGAACGGCACGCCGCGGATCTGGCTGTTGCAGGTGACGAAACGCCGGCTGGTGGTGCCCATGCCGCTCCATTCCGAACGATAGATCGGCATTGCATTGACGATGCCGAGCGCGGGCGCCAGCACTTCGGCGCGGATCCGCTCGCCCGGGCTCTGCACATGACAGGTGGCGCAGGAGAAGTTGAGCTGGCCGCGCCGCGTGTAGAAATATTCCTTGCCGTTCTCGTAGGCGGCCAGCGCACGCGGATCGTTGGGGATCTTGATGTCGAACGGCTTTCCGCGCGACGTGAAGGCCATGTAGGCGGTCAGCGCGGCCATCTCGTCGCGCACATAGGAAAACGGCGGCTCGCCATTGGCTTCGCGGCACTGATTCAGCGCCAGCTCCAGCGTGACGACCTTGCCCTGCTTCTCGTCGAAATAGGGGTAGTTCTGGCGGATGCCGATGCCCTTGTTGGGGAAGCAGTCCTCGTAGCTCTTGCCGTTCTTGAACGGCTTGGAAAACATCTCCTTGCCCAGTTCGAGCGAGAATTCGTAGGGCGGAAACTGTTCCTTCTCCTGCCACTGCTGGTGCAGGCCCTCATCCATCGAATAGGGGCCGTTGACGAAGTCTTCCAGCTTCACCTTGGGGAACTTGTCGGTGAAGTATTTCTTGAACGCCTTGGCGTCGGCCACCGGATCGATCTTGTCGGCGGCCGAGGCGGACGGCACGGCGGCGCAACTCAGCGCTGCCAACGCGAGAGCGGCCGAGGCAAAACGGATCGAAGGTCTCACGTTAGCCCCCACTGTTATTGGATTTTCGCCGTGGTCGTATCGGTCGCGCCCTTGTTGTCGACCCAGCTGATCTTCAGCTCGTCGCCCTTCTTGGCGCCCTTGAAGCTGAACTTGACATAGGGGTCCTTGGAAATGCCACCGCCCCAGTCGGCGGCGAACACGCTCTTGCCGCCATGTTCGAAGGTCAGTTGCTGGATGAAATGCGGCGGAATGAGTTCGCCCTTGGCGTCCTTGACGAAGCCGGAATCCATCGGATGCTGGATCAGCGCCTGGACCTCGGTGATTTCGCCTGATGACGTCGCGCGCACGCGGATGGTCGATGCCATGAGAATTCTCCTGATTCAGAATTTGTGGGCTAGCCGCCGCAGCCGCCGACCGTGACTTTGACTTCCTTGGTCGCGCTGTAGAGCTTGCCGCCCGCTTCCACGACGACGGTTACGTTGCTGGTCTTCGCCATCTTGATGCGATTGGCGACGCTCGGCACCGTGCCGGCCGGAATCTTGTACGACGCTATCAGCGCGTTGGGGTTTTCGGCGACCAGAAACGCGATCGAGGTCACGTCCGCGAGCGTCGTGCTGGCTGCGATCGGAACCACCGCGCCGTTCTCGGCGATCTCGGGGGCGTCGAGTTTCACCTTGTCCGACGCTTCGGCGCTCTTGCCGTATAGCAGCTTGATGGCGTCGTCGCCGCTCTTCTGCTTGAACGCGTCTTCCGGGTATTTGTCATTGGCGGCAAAGGCAGGCACGACGCCGAGCGCCAGTCTGCCGAGCCCGACCAGCGCGACCGACGCCACGCCTTGCAGGATCACGCGCCGGGGAACGGCAAATCGATCGTCTGTCTTGGTCATTCGAAATCTCCTTGCGGCGCGGGGGCCGCCATCACAGTGTCTGCAGGAAGTCCACGACCGCGTCGATCTCCTTGCCGGTCAGGATCCGGTTTCGTCCGAACGGAGGCATCACGGTCAGCGGGTTACGCTTGGTGGCGTCGGTGAGGATGGCGACGAGATCCTCGCGATTGGGATACTTGCTCTTGATGTCGGTGAGGGCGGGCCCGATGGAGCCCGGAAGATCGCCGCCCTTGATGTCATGGCAGGTCAGGCAATTGCCCTTGCTGCGGTCGAAAGCCAGCTTCCGGCCTTCCGCCACTGTTGCCGACTGGGCGGCGGCGGGCAGCGAAGAGGCAAGCGTGCCGAACACCAACGCCAACGCAACGGCCGGCAGCAGGACGGACTTCCTCGGATGGGTGATCTTCAAGGGCGCGTTCCCGTTTGCGTTACTTGTGCTTCACGTAACCTGTGTTCACTTGGGCTGCATCGTGTCGAGCGGTCCGGTCGTGCGCGGCGTGAGATCCCTGCCTTCCGCCGTGGACACGATCTTGACGTCCGCGGGGTCGGCGCATTTGCTCATGCACGGCTTGGCCATCGTATCAGGTCTTGGGTCGGTCCAGACAAAACTGTCGCGATTGGGCATCTTGACTTTCGGCAGGCTGTTCCGGTCGGCGACGAATTCTCCCGGCACGATGTCGTTCAGGTTGAGAATATAGGCGGTCAAAGCATAAACGTCATCGGCTGACAATGAGCGCGGGGCCTGCATCGGCATGGCGCGGTTAATGTAGTCCCACAGCGTCGGCGCAAACGGCCAGTAGCTGCCGACCGTCAGTTCCGGCCGGTCGTCCTTCAGCGTCCCCTTGCCGCCGACCAGCTTGGGAAAACGGCCTTCGCCCTCCCCGAAGGTGCCATGGCATGCGGCGCATTGCTCGGAAAACACCGCCTCGCCCTTGTCGACGCTGCCGCTTCCTGGCGGCAGGCCGGCGCCGTCCTCGCCGCGCGCATCGATGTTCCAGCCCGCGATCTCCTCCGGCGTGGCGATCCTGCCGTAGCCGAACGAGCCGGGTTCCGCCGCGTCCGCCGCCATGGCGGTCACGATCAGGGCTGCGCCGAGCAGCAGGGAGCGGCTAGCCTGTCTGAACATCGAACACGCTCCCGTCAGGCTTGATCTGCCAGGTCTGGATCGAATTGTTGTGGTAGACCGAATTCATGCCGCGCTGCTTTCGCAGTTGCGTAATGGTCGGCTGCACATAGCCGGTCTCGTCGATGACCCGGGATTCCAGCAGCGCCGGCGTGCCGTCCCAGCGCCAGGGCAAGGTGAATTTGGTCAATGCCTTCGACAGCACCGGCTCATGCAGCCGCGCGCTCTGCCAGTTGACGCCGCCATCCATGGAGACATCGACCCGCCGGACCTTGCCATTGCCGGTCCATGCCAGGCCCCGGATTTCGTAGAGGCCGGGACCCGCGAGCGGCTTTTCGGGGCAGGGGAAGGTGATGACGGACTTGGCGTCGATCAGCCAGGTGAAGCCGCGGCTGGTGCCGTCGGGCATCAGGTCGGTGTATTTCGAGGTTTCCTCGCGGGAATGCCAGGGTTTCTCGCCGAGCTTGATCCGGCGCAGCCATTTGATGCTGACATTGCCTTCCCAGCCCGGCACCACCAGCCGCAGCGGGTAGCCCTGTTCCGGCCGCAGCGCCTCGCCGTTCTGCGCATAGACCACCAGGCAATCGTCGAGACATTTGTTGAGCGGCAGGCTGCGGTTCATGTGGGCGCCGTCGGCGCCCTCGACCATGGCCCACGCCGCCTCCTTCTTGACCCCGACTTCTTCCAGCAGGGTCGACAGCCGCACCCCGGTCCATTCCGCGCAGGAAATCATGCCGTGGTTGAACTGCAGCGAATTCAGCTGCGCGGCGCGCCATTCCATGCCGCCATTGGCCGGGCATTCGATGAAGTGGATGCGCGACACGGACGGGAAGCGCAGGATGTCCTTCATCGTGAGAATCAATGGCCGCTCGACCAGGCCATGGATCATCAGCTTGTGCTGGTCCGGATCGACGTCGGGCCGGCCGGCATGATAGCGCTCGAAAAACAGCCCGTTCGGCGTGATGATGCCGTGCAGGTCCTGCAGCGGCGAGAAGCTGATGGAGGATTCGGTGCCGGCGGTGAGCCACGGCACGTTGCGCCGGATCACGCCGGCCTCGGTGTCGGCGGGCCGGCCATAGGGCCGGTCGACCACGCCGGCTCCGAGCGATTGCGACCACGGCGGTTCGGCGGGCGGGGAAGCCGGTCGAGGTTCCGCATGGGAAGGTGCGGCGCCAAGCGCGAGGCTGCCGGTCAATGCGGCGCCAAAGCCGAGAAACGAACGGCGGGCGAGCCGCGGATCAGGTGAATCCGCCGGCTTCGATGGCACAGGCATGTCGCGTTTCAGGGGTGGCCGCACGTTCCTCACCTCGCGGCAGTACCGCCGCCAATTTTATTGTTGGTCCAGCCCTATCGAAATCTGCTAATTTAGTCAATGCTAAATTATGGAAGACGCGCTAATATGATATCAACGCCACGCTACGGCGCACTCTACATCTGATCGGGATATCGGGCCATGAGAGCAGTTGCAGCAGCCGCGAAAAGCAAGGCTGCCGGAATCAGCGCCGCGGATGCCGCGGCATTGAAGATGTTGGTAAGACAGGCCGGCGAGGCGGCGCGGTTGCTGAAATTGCTCGGCAACGAAAAGCGATTATTGATTCTCTGCTTTCTCGCCGCACGCGGCGAGATGACGGTGGGCGAACTGGTCGACGTGGTAAAACTCAGCCAGTCCGCGCTGTCGCAGCATCTGGCGCGGTTGCGCGCCGACGACCTGGTGACGTTCCGCCGCACCTCGCAGACGCTGCATTACAGCGTCGCCGACCGGAACGCGCTGCGTGTGCTGCAGGTGCTCAAGGACATCTATTGCGGAAACCTGAAATGAAGCGGCTCGTGGTCACGGCACTTCTTGTCCTGTGCATGGTCTCGGCCTCCAGCGCGCAGACTGTGCCGCCCTATCCGGCCATCACGATCCCGCTTGATATCAAGCAGGTGCCGGGCAAGCCGATCTGGTACTCCACAGGCAATCCCGGCATTCCCGGCAAGGACAATGAAGGCAATACCTCGAATGCCGGCTTTGTAGTGACCTCCGATGGCGTCGTGGTGTTCGACGCGCTGGGAACGCCGAGCCATGGCTGGGCGCTGCTGCAGGAAATCCGGAAACTCACGGACAAGAAAATCCGGTACGTGGTCGCGAGTCACTATCATGCCGACCACATTTACGGCCTGCAGGCGTTCAGGGATCACACCGACGCGCTTGTTGTCGCGCAGGAGCGCTCCGGCGAGTACAAGGACAACGACGCCATCGCCGACGAGAAGGCGAGCCAGCGCCTCGATCAGCGGCGCGGCGCGCTCTATCCCTGGGTCGATGGCCAGACCCGCGTGGTGCCGCCGGACATCACGTTCCGGGAGCGCATGACGATCGTGCTCGGCGACCGCAGGCTGACGCTGCTCTTTGCCGGCCCGGCGCATTCCTCCAGCGACATGATGATGATGGTGGAACCCGATGGCGTGCTGTTCGCCGGCGATATCGTGCAGAACGGCCGCATTCCTTTCATGAACAGCGATGACGTCTCGACCACGCAATGGCTCGCGGCGCTCGGCGAGGTGGAAAAACTCGATCCCAAGGTCATCATTCCCGGCCATGGAAGGACGCTGACCGAGGCGAGGCAGGCGATCGCCTTTACCCGGGATTATATTCAATATGTGCGCAACGCCATGGCGGCGGCGGTGCAAAACTGGACCGATTTCGACGTCGCCTACAGCGCGGCCGACTGGTCGAAATACCGCGAGTTCCCGGCCTTTGCGAGCAACAACCGCGGCAATGCCTACAGGATCTTCCTGGAACTGGAGCAATCCCAGTTCAAAGCTGATAAACCCTAATCCAGAACAGCAGGGATCGGGCGCGAATCGGTATGACTGAATATGTCGTGGAATTCGGCAGGGATGGCCGGCCGGTCGAGCCGGACGGCCGTCTCGACGCGGCGGCATTCCATCGCAATCATCAGGCGATCCGCGCGGTGTTGCAGCGGTATCTTGCCGGCCGAATCGGCGACGTGGTCGAGGCCGGCAGCGGCACCGGCCAGCATGTGGTGGATTTCGCCCGGCATTTTCCCGATATCGCGTGGTGGCCGAGCGACCTCAACGAGGCGCATCTGAAAAGCATCGCGGCGTGGCGGGCCCATGCGGGCCTGGCCAATATCCACGCGCCGCTGCGGATCGATCTGTCCGATCCCGACTGGTGTCCGCATCTGCACGACGGCAGCGGGCCTGGAAAATTGCTGGCGGTGTTCTGCGCCAATGTGATCCACATCGCGCCCTGGCGCGTCGCCGAGGGCCTGTTCGCCGGCGCGGCGCGTTATCTTGGCCCGGACGGCCGGCTGTTCCTCTACGGTCCGTTCAAGCGCGACGGCAAGCACACCGCGCTCAGCAACGCCGTGTTCGACACCAGCCTGCGCCATCGCGACCCCGAATGGGGCGTGCGCGAGATCGAGGATCTGGAGAAGCTGGCGGCAAGTGTCGGACTGGTGCTGATTGACGTCGCCGAGATGCCGGCGAACAATCTGGTGCTGGTATTCGGACGGCGATGACGCCGGTTGGGTTCAAGCGCTACTCTCTCCACGTCATTGCGAGGAGCTCTTGCGACGAAGCAATCCATCTTGCAACCGGCACCGCCGTGAGATGGATTGCTTCGCTGCGCTCGCAATGACGTTGATAGATTCGTCGTCGCTCACGCCTCGCGACCCGGCCATCCGATCTTCTGTTTCAGAAACGCATAGCCCAGCGCGGTGAACGCGGCGCGCTCCTTGTTGTCCTTGCCGTAGCCGTGGCCGCCCGCCGCGGGCTCGTAGAGATACGCTTCATATCCCATTGCCTGCAGCTTCGCCGTCATCTTGCGGGCATGGCCGGGATGAACCCGGTCATCCTTTTTCGTGGTGGCGATCAGGATCGGTGGGTATTTCTGGCCTGCTACCGCGGTGTGATAGGCCGAATAGGTCTGCAGCCATTCCCACTCCTCGGGCTTGTCGGGGTCGCCATATTCCGCGATCCAGCTCGCGCCGGCCAGCAGCCTGGTGTAGCGGCGCATGTCGATCAGCGGGATGGTGCAGAACAGCGCGCCGAACCGTTCCGGGTAACGCGTCAGCATGTTGGTGATCAGGATGCCGCCGTTCGATCCGCCCTCCGCCGCGATCCGGCCCGGCCGGGTGACGCCGCGCCGCACCAGGTCGGCGGCGACCGCGGCGAAATCATCATGCGCCAGCCGCTTGCCGGCATAGCGGCCGGCCTCGTGCCAGCGCGTGCCGAACTCGCCGCCGCCGCGGATGTTGGCGATCACGCTGGTGCCGCCCTGTTCGAGCCAGAGCTTGCCGATCGCGGACTGGTAATAGGGTTTTACCGAGATGCCGAAGCCGCCATAGGCGTTGAGATGCACCGGCGCCTCGCCGGTCAGATCAGCCGGTCCGGTCTGCACATAGGGAATGCGCTCGCCGTCGATCGAAACCGCCTCGTGCTGGGTGACTACCAGCCCTTCCGCGGCGAAGGTGCGAGGCGCGCGCTTCAGCACCACGGGAGCCGCGATGCCCTCGATCAGCATCAGGGAGGCCGGCGTCACCGGATCCTGGATATTGGCGAGCAGGTCGCCATTGCTGTCGGCCTCGTCGGCGTCCAGCCGCCAGACATCGACGACGCCGATCTCCGGCAGGCCGGGCAACTTGCCGGAGGTCCAGCCGTCGGCCGCGGGGGTCCAGACTTCGAACACCGGCCGCAATTCGTCGAGAATGGAGATCACCAGCTTCTCGCCGGCCCAGAAAAAGTGCTGCACCGCGCGGCGCGGTCCGACCTCGCACAGAACCTGAAGATCGCGCTCTCCCGCCAGAAACCGCGACAGCGACATGCCGAGCACGGTGTCGGGCGCGTAGGTCTGCGCTCCCACCGTCCACGGCTCGCGCGGTTTCACCGCGAGCCAGTCGCCATGGCAATCCATCTCGGCGTCTTCAGGAAGATCGAGCCTCTGCCGCGGGCCGCTTTCGTCGCCAAGCCATAGCTTGCGGTTGAAGAAATCGAGTTGTTCACCGAACCATATCCGCGGCGCCGCGCCGGTGCGGTCGACGCTGGCGCTCACGGCCATATGTTCGGGCGCGGTCTCGAACAGCACCGGCGCCTGCCGCACATCGGTGCCGCGCCGCCACAGTCTGACCGTCCGGGCGTAGCCCGATGTGGTCGCCATACCCTCGCCATAGGCGCTCGACAGCAGCAGCGTATCGGCATCGACCCACTGGACGCTGCCCTTTGCCTCAGGCAAGAAGAAACCGCCGCTGACGAAGGCCTTGGTTTCGGCGTCGAATTCCCGCAAGACCACAGCGTCGCTGCCTCCGCGCGAAAGCCCCAGCATCCGTGCGCCGCCTTCCGGCAGCGCCTGCGCCCCGGCAAACAGCCAGTCCTCGTTCTCTTCGGCAGCCAGCTTGTCGAGGTCGAGGATGGTTTCCCATGCCGGGCTGGCTTTGCGAAATTCAGCCAGCGTGGTTCGCCGCCACAATCCACGCGGGTTGTTCGCATCCTTCCAGAGATTGGAGACGAAGCCGCGGCGCCGGCTGATGTAGGGAATGTTGTCCGGCCGGTCGAGGATCTCGGCCAGCGCGTCGCGATCGCCGGCAAATCCGGCGTCGCCGAATTTCCGCATCGTCAGGGCATTCTGCTGCTCGACGAAGGCCAGCGCCCGTTCGCCCTCGATCTCTTCCAGCCACAGATACGGATCGTCGTCGGGAGCTGCGATCGTCGGCCGGTCGTCGATGGACATGATCCTGAATTCCTTGCGGCGTGGCTGTCGAACATCCCGGGGAGCAGCATGAATGACGGGTGGTGATTTACGCCGCCCGGCCTGTGCTGTCCAATGTGCGCTGCTCGCATGGCGCGCGCCCGTTTGCGTCGGTTGCCCGGGCAGAGGCTTGCCTCCATAGTTGGGGAACCGCATGAAGCGGAATGCATTCGGGCGAAAGACAAGTGATGATCGACGTGACTGCAGCCAACGAGATCGCCGATGACGCCCGCGCGCGCGCCAATGTGATGCGGCTGGCGGCGGCGCAGGCGCTGACCGGCGCCAATTCGGCGGTGATTTTCGCCACCGGCTCGATCGTCGGCGCGACGCTCGCGCCAAGTCTCTCGCTCGCGACCGTGCCGCTCTCGATGTATGTGGTGGGCCTGGCCGCCGGCACCTTGCCGACCGGCGCGATTTCGCGCGCCTATGGCCGCAGGGTCGCCTTCATCATCGGCACCGGCTGCGGCATGCTGACCGGCCTGCTCGGGGCCTACGCCATCCTGCGCGGTTCGTTCGTGCTGTTCTGCGTCGCGACGTTTCTCGGTGGGCTGTACGGCGCGGTGTCGCAATCCTACCGCTTCGCCGCCGCCGACGGCGCCAGCGTCGCGTTCCGTCCCAAGGCGGTGTCGTGGGTGATGGCCGGCGGCGTGTTCGCCGGCGTGCTGGGTCCCCAACTCGTGCAGTGGACCATGGATATCTGGCCGCCCTATCTGTTCGCCTTCAGCTTCCTGATGCAGGCGGTGGTCGCGCTGGTCGCGATGGTGGTGCTGGCGGGGGTCGATGCGCCGAAGCCTCAGCCTTCGGACATGCATGGCGGCCGGCCGCTGCTCGAGATCGCGCGGCAGCCGCGCTTCATCGCCGCCGCGTTCTGCGGCATCGTCTCGTACCCGATGATGAATCTGGTGATGACCTCGGCGCCGTTGGCGATGCAGATGTGCGGCCTCTCCGTCAGCGATTCCAATTTCGGCATCCAATGGCATATCGTGGCGATGTACGGGCCGAGCTTCTTTACGGGCTCGCTGATCGCCCGCTTCGGTGCTCCCAAAATCGTGGCGGCCGGGCTGGTGCTGGAAGCCGTCGGCGCCGCAATCGGCTTGTCCGGCCTCACCGCGATGCATTTCTGGGCCTGCCTGATCGTGCTCGGGCTCGGCTGGAATTTGTCCTTCGTCGGCGCCTCGGCGCTGGTACTGGAGACGCACCGCCCCCAGGAACGCAACAAGGTGCAGGCCTTCAACGACTTCCTGGTGTTCGGGATGATGGCGGTGGGATCGTTCTCATCGGGCCAGCTGCTGGCGAATTACGGCTGGTCCGCGGTCAACATGGTGGTGTTCCCGCCGGTGCTGCTGGGCCTCGCGGTGCTGATGTTGGCGTCGTTCGCACGGCGGCGGGCACTGGCGCGCGCCACTCCGGACTTTCCCGCACCGGGTATTTGATTGCAGCAAAAGCGTAGGGAGGTTCGATGCCGTCACGCGCCCGTCTCGATGAGTTCATCGCCGTTGTCGTGTCCGGCGATCATGCCGGCGCCATCGAGCGCTATTACACCGAGGATGCCAGCATGCAGGAGAACGCGGCGCCGCCGCGCGTCGGCCGCGACCTGCTGGTGGCGCAGGAACGCGCCACGCTGGAGCGGGCGAAGACCGTGGTTTCCACCTGCGTGAGTTCGATCCTCGAGGGCGACCGCGTGGCCATCAACTGGATTTTCGACTTCACCTACCTTTCCGGCAAGACGATGCGGATCGACGAGGTCGCAATGCAGGAATGGCGCGGCGACCGGATCTTTCGCGAACGGTTCTTCTACGATCCGTCGAAGCCGAAGAGCTGATGACAGCTGCTGACAGTTCGGCGAGGCTCGAAGCGTTTCATGAGATAGTTTGCTAACCGTCGTCATGGCCGGGCTTGACCCGGCCATCCACGTCTTTGCATCAACAGAAAGAAAGGCGTGGATGCCCGGCATAGGCGAGCGGAAGCGACGCCGTTCTTTGAACGGCTAAGCCCGGGCATGACGAATGAGAGAGAACTGCATTGAGCGACTTCAAGCCAACCCTCATCGACGAAGCCTCGGCCCGCTACGAGGGCTGGCGCATCGTCGTGGTCTGCTTTCTGGTGGCGACGTTCGGCTGGGGGCTCGGTTTCTATGGCCAGAGCGTCTACGTCGCCGAGCTGCGTCGGCTGCACGGCTGGCCCACTTCGCTGATCTCGAGCGGCACGACCGTGTTCTATCTCACAGGCGCGCTGCTGGTCGTCTTTGTCAGCGAGGCGATCAAGGCCATCGGCCCGCGTAACTGTCTGCTGGCCGGCGTGTTCACGATGGCGGCGGCGGCCGTCCTGATCGGCCAAGTGACGGAACCGTGGCAGCTCTATGCCGCCAACGCGCTGTTGGCATTTGGCTGGGCCGGCACCAGCCTCGGCATGATCACCAACACGCTCGGGCTCTGGTTCGACAGGAAGCGCGGCATGGCCATCAGCCTGGCACTGAACGGCGCCAGTTTCGGCGGCATCATCGGCGTGCCGCTGCTGGTGGGCGCGATCGGCTACTTTGGATTTCCGGGCGCCATGGTCGCGGCCGCGATCGCCATGATCGCGGTGATGGTCCCGGTCATCCTGTTGGTTGTGGGGAGGCCGCCGCGGCATCCGGGCGCCGTGGTCGCAGCCCTGTCGTCGGACGCGCCGTCGGCGACGCGGGTGCGGGCGCAGGCATTTCGCGACGTCGGATTCCTGTCGGTCTCGGCGGCCTTTGCGCTGGTGCTGTTCGCGCAGGTCGGCTTCATCGTCCACCTGATCGCGTTCCTCGATTCGGTGGTGGGGCGCGAGCGCGCGGCGTTCGCGGTGGCGTTGATGACCGCGATGGCGGTGGTGGGCCGCGTGCTGTTCTCCTTCGTGATCGACCGGCTCAACCAGCGCCTCGCCTCGGCGATCTCGTTCGTCAGCCAGGCATTGGCGCTCGCCGTCGTCATCAACGTGCACAACGAGTTCGCGCTGATCGCGGCCTGCGCGCTGTTCGGCTTCTCGGTCGGCAATCTGATCACGCTGCCGGCGCTGATCGTGCAGCGCGAATTCGCGCCGTCCTCGTTCGGCGTCCTGATCAGCCTGATCACGGGGATCAACCAGGTCACCTACGCGTTCGGCCCCGGCGTGATCGGCCTGTTGCGCGATGCCTCAGGCAGTTACGCGCTGCCGTTTTACGGCTGCATCGGACTGGAGTTGGTCGCCGCGATGCTGATCATGATCCGCGGGCGACCCAAGCTGTCGTCACCCGGCACTTGACCGGGTGACCCAGTATTCCAGAGACGTTTGAGATGATCCGAGAGGCCGCGGCGTGCTGGATCGCCCGGTCAAGCCGGGCGACGACAATTTTCGTTGTCGCTTCGCTCACAATGACGTTGAGCGATCACGACTCCCTCGCCCGCAACAATTCCTCGAGATCCAGCCGCTTCGTAAACATCGCCAGCGTCCCGTCTTCTTTGCGCGGCCACTCCGCCTCGGGCCGGTCCCAATACAGCTCCACGCCGTTGTCGTCGGGATCGCGCAGATACAGCGCCTCGCTGACGCCGTGGTCGCTGGCGCCGTCGAGTTGAATGCCGGCCTCGATCAGGCGATGCAGCGCGTCGGCCAACGCGGCGCGAGTCGGATACAGGATCGCGGTGTGAAACAGGCCGGTGCTGCCCGGCGGCGGCGGGTGGCCGCCCTTGCTCTCCCAGGTGTTGAGGCCGATGTGGTGGTGATAGCCGCCGGCCGCAATGAACGCCGCCCCGGAGCTCAGCCGCTGCGTCACATGAAAGCCGAGCACGCCGCAGTAGAACCCCAGCGCGCGATCGAGATCGGCGACCTTGAGATGAACATGTCCGATCCTGACGCCGGCGATGATGGGGGGATTGTCGGGCATGTCATTTCTCCGCTTGCTCTGTCTTCACCTCGCCCCGCTTGCGGGGAGAGGTCGGCGCGAAGCGCCGGGTGAGGGGGACTCTCCACGAGTCATATGCGGGAGAGAGCCCCTCTCCCCGCGTAAGGGCGAGGGAGCTCTACCAGCACGGCTCAGTTACTCAAGCTCCGACACTTCCCCGTCCGGCAGCCCGAACTCGAACGTGTTCAGCGTCATCGCCACCATGGTGTAATAGCCGCACAGCCCGATGATTTCGACGATGCCGCGCTCGCTGAGCAGTTCGACGGCCTCCGCGTACAGCGCTTTGGAAAGGCCGTGGCCTTCATGCAGCGATCTCGCGACGTCGTAGATCATCTTCGCCTTGGGATCGTCGAAGCTGGGCGTGCGGCGGTCGCGGATGTCTTCGATGAGTTTCAGGTCCATGCCGCCCTTCAGCGCCAGCCGCTTGTGGGCGAACCATTCATAATGCGACGTAAAATGCCGGGCGGTGACCAGGATCGCGATCTCCGACAGTTTGGCCGGAAACATCGTGTTGTAGCGCATCACCTCACCGAGCCGGGTGGCGTGCCTGGCCATCTCAGGGCTGTTGAGCCAGGCCATCATCGGCGCCGGCGGCGCGCCGCGCTTGCCGGCGATCGACTCGTCGTAGGTCTGTTTCTGGTCCGCGTTCATTTCGCCTGGCGAAAGCAACTTCAGCCGCATCTCGGTTTCCCCTTGTTTTTCAATCGTTGCGGCCGCCTGCGACGCCGGACCGTACGGCCCCAACATATTCCGCATCACGAACGGGTGCGCCAGAGATATATTGAATTCCGCGATGCGACGGCTAAGGTCGGTTCAACATCGCCACATGGAAACGCCTGAAATGTCCGATCTGGAAAAATTCCGCAGTGAGACCCGCGCCTGGCTGGAGGCCAACTGCCCGCCGGAAATGCGCAAGCCGATGAAGTCGGATGACGACACTTTCTGGGGCGGCCGCAATGCCAAATTCTCTTCCGAGCCGCAGCGTATCTGGTTCGAGCGGATGCGCGACAAGGGCTGGACCGTGCCGGACTGGCCGAGGGAATATGGCGGCGGCGGCCTCGATGCCGCCGAGCACAAGGTGCTGCGCGCGGAAATGGCGGCGATGGGCGCCCGTTCGCCGCTGTCGAGTTTCGGCATCTGGATGCTTGGGCCCGCCTTGCTGAAATACGGCACCGAGGCCCAGAAGAAGGAACATCTGCCGAAGATTGCGGCCGGCCTGATCCGCTGGTGCCAGGGCTACTCCGAACCCAACGCCGGCTCGGATCTCGTCTCGCTGCAGACCCGCGCCGAGAGCGACGGCGACGATTATCTCATCACAGGCCAGAAGATCTGGACCTCCTACGCCAATTACGCCGACTGGATCTTTTGCCTGGTGCGCACCGATCCGACGGCGAAGAAGCACGACGGCATCAGCTTCATCCTGTTCGACATGGCCTCGAAGGGCGTGTCCACAAAACCGATCCTTTTGATCTCGGGCTATTCGCCGTTCTGCGAAACCTTCTTCGACAACGTCCGCGTGCCGAAGTCGCACGTGGTCGGCACCGTCAACCGCGGCTGGGACGTGGCCAAATATCTGCTGCAGCACGAGCGCGCGATGATTTCGGGGATGGGCGAGCGCGGCGTCGGCCGGCCGCTCGGCCAGGTCGCCGCCGATTCGGTCGGGAGCGACGCGCAGGGCCGGCTCGAAGATCCGATGCTGCGTGCCGCGATCGCCACCTTCGAGATCGACGAAGCCGCGCTGTCGGCCGCCGCCGAGCGCGCGGTCGATCTCGCCAAGGCGGGGCAGGCGCATCCGGCGTTTTCCTCGGCGATGAAATATTACGGCACCGAGCTGAACAAGCGCCGCCACGAGATCCTGATGTCGGCCGGCGGCATCGACGCGCTGGAATGGGAAAGCGAGCGCTCCCGCGGCGGCGCCCGCCCGCGCGCCTGGCTGCGCACCAAGGCCAACTCGATCGAAGGCGGCACGAGCGAGGTTATGCTCGGCATCGTCGCCAAGCGCATTCTGGATTTGCCGGGGGCGTAGCGTTCTCCGTCATTCCGGGGCGCGTCGAAGACGCGAACCCGGAATCTCGAGATTCCGGGTTCGATGCTGCCGCATCGCCCCGGAATGACAACGATAGAAACATCCAAACCGGAATCCCCCTCATGGCACTCGTCCTCAACGAAGAACAATCGATGCTGCGCGACAGCGCGCGGGGCTTTATCAGCGACAAGGCGCCGGTGTCGCATCTGCGGCAGCTGCGCGACAGCAAGGACGCCGACGGCTTTTCCCGCGAGCTGTGGAAGGGCTTTGCCGAGATGGGATTTGCCGGCCTGCTGGTGCCGGAAGCGTTCGGCGGCAGCGGGCTCGGCTGCGTCGAGGCCGGCATCGTGATGGAGGAAATCGGCCGCACCTTGATGCCGTCGCCATATCTGGCGACATCCGTGCTGGCGGCGTCGGCGCTGTCGCGCGGCGGCAGCGACGCGCAGAAGTCGCAATACCTGCCGAAAATATCGGACGGTTCGCTGCTGGCGGCACTGGCGATCGACGAGGGCGCCAAGCATCGTCCGCTGATGACAACATTGCAGGCGGTGCGCTCCGGCAACGGATTCAGGCTCTCGGGCGACAAGGCTTTTGTCGTCGACGGCCACACCGCGGATCTCCTTGTTGTGGCGGCGCGCAGCGCGGGCGCGGCCGGCGAGCGCGACGGGGTGACGCTGTTCCTGGTCGATCCCAGGACGAAGGGCGTCGCGATCGAGCGCACCGCGATGGTCGATGCGCACAATGCCGCCCGCGTCGTGTTCGACAATGCCGAGGTCAATGCCGACGGCGTGCTCGGCGAGGTCGATCAGGGTTTTGCCTTGCTGGACGGCGTGCTCAACATCGGCCGGGCCGCCGTTGCCTCCGAGATGGTGGGGCTCAGCGAGGAGGTATTCACCCGCACCGTCACCTACCTGAAGGAACGCAAGCAGTTCGGAAAATTGATCGGCGAGTTCCAGGCGCTGCAGCACCGCGCCGCCCAGCTCTATGTCGACATCGAGATCACCCGCGCCGCGGTGCTGAAGGCGCTGCAGACGCTGGATGCGGATATCGACAAGGCCGGCGCCGTGGTGGCCGTTGCCAAGGCCCGCGCCGGCACCACGGCAACGCTGGCGGTGCAGGAAGGCGTGCAGATGCACGGCGGCATGGGCATGACCGACCAGTTCGACATCGGCTTCTTCATGAAGCGCGCCCGGGTCTGCCAGGAACTGTTCGGCGACAGCAATTTCCACGCCGATCAATTGGCGCGGATGAAGAGTTATTGAGTAGGCCGTCATTCCGGGGCGATGCGAAGCATCGAACCCGGAATCTCGAGATTCCGGGTTCAGCCCTGCGGCTGCCCCGGAATGACAGCAGAAACCGCTACCTGATCGGCGGCGCGTACTGGATGCCGCCGGCGCTCCAGAGCTGGTTCAGCCCGCGCGGGATCTTCAGCTTCGATCCCTCGCCGACATTGCGTTCGTAGATTTCGCCGTAATTGCCGACATGGCGGATGATGCGCGCGGCCCAGTCCTTGGTGAGGCCGAGGTCCTCGCCATAGGCACCTTCGGTGCCGACCAGCCGCATCACGTCGGGCTTTTTCGACTTCAGCGCCTCGTCGATGTTCTGGGAGGTGATGCCGAGCTCTTCGGCATTGATCATCGCATACAGCGTCCACTTCACGATCATCATCCAGTCGTCGTCGCGCTGCCGTACCACCGGCGCCAGCGGCTCCTTCGAGATGACATCGGGCAGGATGACGTGGTCGCCCGGCTTGGCCATGTTCAGCCGCAGCGCATACAGCTGCGATATGTCGGCGGTGAAGGTGTCGCACTTGCCCTCGTTGTAGGCCTTGATGACCTCGTCAAGCTTGGCGAACTTCATCTCCTCGTAGTTCATGTTGTTGGTGCGGAAATAATCCGCGACGTTGAGCCGCGTCGTGGTTCCGTCCTGCACGCAGACCTTGCTGCCGTTGAGCTCGAGCCCGGAGTCGATCTTGCGCCCCGCCGGCAGCATGAAGCCTTCGCCGTCATAATAGGCGACGGCCGGGAAATAGAGATCGAAGTTGGTCTCGCGCGACATGCTCCAGGTCGAGTTGCGCGACAGGATATCCACCTTGCGGCTCTGCAGCTCCTTGAAGCGCTCGTTGGCGTCGAGCGGAATGAATTTTGTCTTCTTGGGATCGTCGAAGATGGCGGCGGCGACCGCGCGGCAGAAGTCGACGTCGAAGCCGATCCAGTTGCCCTTGTCGTCCGGAATCGAGAAGCCTGGCAGGCCGGCATTGACGCCGCACAGCACTTCGCCGCGGCGGATGGTCCGCTTCAGGGTCTTGGTGTCGTAGCGTTCGTAGGTAATGGCGGCAGCCGCGATCGCGATTGCGACCGCCAAGCCAATCAGCAGGCCGCCTCGAAATGTGCGAAACATTTTTTTCTCACCAATGCAGGGAAAAGGAACGGGAAAGGAAAAGCCGTGAAGCCAGCCGCTTGCGTTACAGCTCCGGCTTCTGCCGGATGATCACCTTGGTGCCGACCGGGACGCGCTCATAGAGGTCAGCGACGTCGGCATTGACCAGCCGGAAGCAGCCGGACGAAACCGCGGTGCCGATCGTATCCGGCCGGTTGGTGCCGTGAATGCGGTAGACCGTGGTGCCCAGATACATGGCGCGGGCGCCGAGCGGATTGCCGGGTCCGCCGGCCATGAAGCGCGGCAGATAGGGCTGGCGCACGATCATCTCCGGCGGCGGGGTCCAGTCCGGCCACTCCGCCTTGCGGGTGATGTTGACCAGGCCCTGCCACTGGAATCCGTCGCGGCCGACGCCGATGCCATAGCGCAGCGCGCGGCCGCCGCCCTGCACCAGATAGAGATGCCGGTCCTTGGTCGAAATGATGATGGTGCCCGGCGGCTCCGAGGTGCGGTAGAGCACCGCCGTGCGCCTGAATTGCGGGTCGAGTTCCACTTCGTCGGGCGCGATCAGGCCGGGCTGGTCGCCGACATCGGGCTGTTGGGCGTAGCTCTGGGAGGCTGAGATCAGCAGTCCGGCCGCGGCGGCCATGGTCCAGATCAGGTGGCGAAACTTCGTCATGCAGAGCTCTCCCGGTGGCGCATTCGCCAAATCATGGAACCATCAAATCTCAGTGGCAACTTGATGGCAAGTTTGCGGCAGGGTACCCCCATATGCTTGGTGGTTACGATTTCCTGCAAAAAAATATCAATGCCACCAACCACTTGTTTCTGTGCATGGGGTTGTTTTCGACTATTTTGCCTGGGCGTAACGCCGGGCCCGGCGGAGCAGCCTCATTTTGGCGCGATCCACAGCCGCAGGCCGTAGGACAGGATGGTCACCGCGCCGACACCGCCGAGCCACAGCGCCGCGAACCACAGCAGGCGCCGCGCCAGCGGCCGCGGATTTGGCTCCGGCGGTGTCAATGATAGCCGCTCCCGGCCTTCACCTTGCCGCGGAACACATAATAGGCCCAGCCGGTGTAGCCGAGAATCAGCGGGATCAGCACGGCGACGCCGACCAGCATGAAGATCTGGCTGTTCTCGGGCGAGGCCGCCTGCCAGATGGTGATGCTCTGCGGCACGATAAAGGGCCACATGCTGATGCCGAGCCCGGCATAGGACAGCGCGAACAGCGTCAGCGTCAGGAAGAACGGCTGGTAATCCCGCTTGGCGGCAAGGCTGCGCAGCAGCAGCACGGTAACGACCGCGACAGCGATCGGCACCGGCGCCGTCAGGGCGATGCCCGGCCAGGAAAACCAGCGCTCGGTGTACTGGATATGCAGGAACGGCGTGGCGATGCTGACCGCGCCGATGGCGCCGATCATCGCGAACAACAGAAACCAGCTCAGATGATAGGCCCTGTCGCGCAGATCGCCCTCGGTCTTCATGACCAGCCATGTCGCGCCCAGCAGCGCGTAGCCGATCACGATCGCGATGCCGGTCAGGATGCTGAACGGCGTCAGCCAGTCCCACCAGCCGCCGGCGTAATGCCGCCCCTCGACATGGACACCCTGCAGGATGGCGCCGAGCGCAATACCCTGCGCCAGCGCTGCCATCAGCGATCCCAGGGAGAACGGGATGTCCCAGCGATTGCGGTCGCTCGGTCGGGTCCGCCAGCGGAATTCGAAAGCGACGCCGCGAAACACCAGCCCGAGCAACATCACGATCATGAGGGTGTAGAGCGCCGGCATCAGCACCGCATAGGCCAGCGGAAACGCCGCCATC
Source organism: Pseudomonadota bacterium (assembly GCA_040390145.1). Taxonomy (GTDB): domain Bacteria; phylum Pseudomonadota; class Alphaproteobacteria; order Rhizobiales; family Xanthobacteraceae; genus Bradyrhizobium. Next base: position 29,901 of record JAZJYY010000020.1, on the reverse strand, counting down.
AGGCCGCCACCGCCAAGCACCAGCCAGGTTTCGTTGCCGTCCCACACAGGTGCGACGCTGTTCATGATGACGTCGCGGTCGGCTTTTTTGGGAAACAGCGGGAACAGGATGCCGAGGCCGAGGTCGAACCCGTCCATGACCACATAGACGAAGACCGCAAAGGCGATGATGAACGCCCAGACGGTGGCGATGTCGATGGCGGCGGTCATGACGCGGCCCTCCGCGCGGCGCCGGCGGCGGGTGTGATGCCGGCGGCGTGGGCCGGGGCGTCGCCGCGCGGTCCCTGTTCGCCGTGATGCGGCGGCGCCGCCATCAGGCGGAGCATGTAGACCACGCCGGCGCCGAACACGGCGAAATAGACGATGATGAAGGCGATCAGCGACGAGCCGACCGCCGGCGCCGCCAGCGGCGAGGCGGAATCAACCGTCCGCAACAGCCCGTACACCGTGAACGGCTGGCGCCCGGTCTCGGTGGTGATCCAGCCCGCCAGCACCGCGATGAAGCCGGAAGGCGCCATCATCAATGCGAAGGTGAGCATGAACCGCGAATGGTAGAGCGTGCCGCGCCAGCGCGCCCACAGGCTGAGCAGGCCGAGCCCCAGCATCAAAAATCCCATGCCGACCATGATCCGGAACGACCAGAAGGTAATCGGCACCGGCGGCCAGTTTTCGCGCGGCACGGTGTCGAGGCCGTCCATCGGCGCGTCCGGCGAATGTTTCAGGATCAGCGAGCCCAGTTTCGGGATCTCGACCGCATATTTCATCTTGCCGGCGGCCTGGTCGGGCCAGCCGAACAGGATCAGCGGCGCGCCGTCCTTGTGGCTCTGGAAATGGCCTTCCATCGCCATGATTTTTACCGGCTGGTGCTCCAGCGTGTTGAGGCCGTGCTGGTCGCCGGCGAAAATCTGGATCGGCGCCACCAAAGTGGCCATCCACATCGCCATCGAGAACATCACGCGGGGGCCGGCGAGATGCGGGTCGCGCAGCAGGTGATACGCGCCGACGGCACCGACCACCAGCGCGGTGGTCAGATACGCCGCCAGCACCATGTGCACGAGGCGATAGGGAAACGACGGATTGAAAATCACCTTGAACCAGTCGGCGGCGATGAACTGGCCCTCGGCATTGATGGCGTAGCCGGCCGGCGTTTGCATCCAGGAATTGGCCGACAGGATCCAGAACGCCGAGATCAAGGTTCCGATCGCGACCATCAGAGTGGCCATGAAATGCAGGCGATGGCCGACCCGCTCCAGGCCGAACAGCATGACGCCGAGGAACCCTGCCTCGAGGAAGAAGGCGGTGAGCACCTCGTAGGCCATCAGGGGGCCGATCACGGGGCCGGTCTTGTCGGAAAACGCCGACCAGTTAGTGCCGAACTGGTAGGACATCACGATGCCCGAAACCACGCCCATGCCGAACGCGATCGCGAAGATCTTCAGCCAGTAATTGAACAGGTTGATGAAAACCTCGCGCCCGGTCCACAGCCAGAGCGCCTCCAGCACCGCGAGATAGCTGGCCAGCCCGATCGAAAAAGCCGGGAACACGATGTGAAACGACATCGTGAAGGCGAACTGCGCCCGCGCCAGCACCACGGCATCCCAGCCCTCGAACATCGGCACCATCCGTCAGGTTGGATTGTGCCTTTCGGATAACATGCAATCCGGAGCATAGATATCGCGAACGAGGGAATGGCAGGTTCCCGCGCTGCGACCTTGTGTAACGCCGCGCCAGTTACACGTTCAGCTATTCGCGCCGAGCAACCCGGCAACCGTGCGGTCGATCTGCTCGTACTGGCCTTCGCCGGCGTGCTGGAACACGACCTTGCCGGTCTGGTCGATGATGTACTGCGCCGGCCAATACTGGTTGCGCCAGGCGTTCCAGGTCTTCGAATCATTGTCCTGCGCCACCGGATAGGTGATGCCGTGCCGCTTCAACGCGCTCTGCACATTGGCGGCCGATCGCTCGAACGGGAATTCCGGGGTGTGGACGCCGATCACGACGAGGCCGCGGTCTTTGTATTTCTCATTCAGCGCGACCACATGCGGCAACGCGTTGACGCAGTTGACGCAGCCATAGGTCCAGAAATTGACCAGCACCACCTTGCCGCGCAGTTCGGCGAGCTTGAGCGGCGCGGAATTGAACCATTTGCCGATGCCGGTGAAGTCGGGGGCTGTGCCCTGCGCCGCGGCAATCTCGATCGGTGCGGTGGTGTTCGGAACCTCGCCGCCGATGCCGAGGCTGGCGGCGCCGATCAGGCCAAGGGCGACCACGGAGACGGTGGTGGAAAGCAGACGTTTTGTCATCGAAGGCTCCATTGCGGTTGGGTTAGAGGCCGAGCTGACCGTTCGGATAGAATCCGGTCAGCCACGCCACGATCAGCGTGTCGTATTCAAAGTAGGAGGCGACGGCGAAGGCGATCACCACGGCGCCAAACCCCTGCTGCAGTCTGGGCGAGATCGCTGCGATGCTGCGGACGCGGGTGGTGACGGCCTGGCCGCCATAGGCGATCGCCAGCATCGGGATCGCCGCACCGATGGCGTAAACCACCAGCAGCACGCTCGCCCATGCGGTATCCGTGGAGGTCGCGACCACGGTCAGGATCGAGCCCAGCACCGGACCGGCGCAGGGCGTCCAGACCAGGCCGAGCGTGGTGCCCAGCACAAAGCCGCCGAGATTGCCTTGACGCGCCGCGGCGCTGCCGGCGGGGCCTGACCCGATCAACCCGTTGAGCCGGACCGACAGCCATTCGAACGGTTTGGGCCAGATCATCAGGAACCCGAAGCCGAGCAGCAGCACGGTCGCGGCGGTGCGCAGGCTGTTGGGGTCGAAGTCGAAGATGCGGGTGATGGCGCTCAGCGCCAACGCGGTCGCTGAAAACGACATGACGAAGCCGGCCGCGATCATCGCCGGCCGCACCTTGCCGGTCTGGCCGACCGAAGCGCCGAGCAGGATCGGCAGCATCGGCAGCGTGCAGGGCGCCGCGATGGTGACGATTCCGGCGAGCAAGGCGAGCACGAGATTGAGCATCGAATGAAATCCCACGAACGATCTCCGGCGTCGGTCTTGCGACCGTGCTGGAGTTGTCATGGTTCTTCGGAAAGTCGGGGTGAGGCGTTACGTCGGCGGTGCGCCGGCAGCGTCACGTGTTTGTGAGAAAATCGGCTGGCCCGGTCCCGACCCCGTCAGCACCCTCCAAATACAGAGCGACCCGGAGGGGGGCATCCCGTCCGGGTCGTTGGAGGTAACTTGGAAGGTGGAAGACTTGGTAGGCTGGATAATTCAGCGGGTGGTCTCGCTGTCGTAGGAGATCACGCAGACCTCCGAGGGATTCTTGTTGCTGCAATCGACCACTTGCTCGCGGACGAACATCGTTCCGGTGTCGCGCTGGGCACGGGGGGCGGTGTTCTGGGCGGACAGCGAGGCCAGGGTGCAGACCGCGCCGAGCGGGATAATGAAGAGGCGGAAGGAAGGCTTCAGCATGTTCGTTCTCCTGTTCGGCGTTGGCGTTGCGTTGCTGATGATCGGTATAGCGGCGGAGTTTTTCCGGGTGATGTCGTGATTTGTTTCAATTGTTTCGTCGGAAGTAATCTCTTCCGACGCGACAAGGCCTTTTTTCCCGCCTGAACCCCATGCCAACCAGCTGAAATTACTCGATTTTATGCCGCAAGGCTGTCGACGCCGGCGCCCTTAAGCAAGTCTGCAAGCTGTTTGCGGGCATAGAACATCCGGGTCTTCACCGTGCTCTGGGGAATGCCGATGATGGCGCCGGCCTCTTCCACCGACTTCTCGTGGTAATAGACGAGGTTGATGATCTCGCGGTGCGCCGGCGACAGTTTTGCCACGCAGGCGCGCAGGATCGCCGAGGTGGTGCTGCGGTCCAGCGAGGCTTCCGGGGTGTCGGCCTGGTCGGCGATTTCGAGCACGTCTTCCTGGTCGATGTCCTCGTGACGGCGCTGGCGCAGCGCGGTCAGCGCCTTGAAGCGGGCGATCGACAACAGCCAGGTGGAGACCTGCGAACGGCCCTCGAACTGGGCGGCGGTGCGCCACACGTCGAGGAAAACCTGGCTGACGAGGTCTTCGGCCATGGTGGTGTCCCGCACGATGCGCAGGATGAAGCGATAAACCCGGACGTTGTGACGGGAGTAAAGGATATGCATCGCGGTCCGGCCACCCTCGGAGATGCTCTGCAGCAGCATTTCATCCGAGGTCGCCTGGGCGGCAATGATGCCTTGGCGGGCTGCGGCGTTGATGGCTACGACGTTCTGCATGACAAGCTCCTGGTATTCGCCATTGGCGGCGTTTCGTTGGAGCGTGTGATAGTTAACCCCGGTTTCGGGACGTCTGCACGCCAACGGGAAAATGGTTTCATGCGCAGGAGATTTGTTTCAAGGACCACGCACGACGAAACATTCGAGGTAGAAGTGTGAGTGTTTTCAAAGGCGGGAGTAGCCAAAAGCGCGTGGGTAGAACGCCTGGAACCATTCCCGTCCAGATGCGTATTACCGAGATTTTTTCTGGAAGAGTGTGAAGCAAATCACAGAAGGCGGCACTGGCGGCCATCGCTTCCTTACCTCGCCCGCTTGCGGGGAGAGGTCGGTTTCGCGCGATAGCGCGAAGCCGGGTGAGGGGGACTCACCACGTCGTGGGTGCCTGTTGAGAGAGCCCCTCACCCCAGCGCACTCAGAGCGAGCTTCGCTCGTCTCGGCCCCGCAAGCGCGGGGCGAGGGAGCGCTGGCAGCGAGCTAGCCTTTCTCGCCGACCGGCGAAAACAGGTAGCCGCCGCCGCGGATGGTGCGGATCACCGCCGGCTTGGTCGGGTCGATCTCGATCTTGCGCCGGATACGCATGATGCGCAGGTCCACCGCGCGGTCGAACGCCTCGGCGTCGCGCGCGTTGGCCAGCTCCAGCAGCCGCTCGCGCGACAGCACCCGCTTCGGATTGGCCGCGAACACTTTCAGCAGGCCGAATTCGGAGGCGGTCAGCGGATGCTCGTTGCCCTCGTCGTCGCGCAGCGCCTGTGCCTCGAGATCGAGCCATTTGGTGCCGAACCGCACCAGCTGGTCCTTCGCGGCCTTGGCCGTGGCAGCCTCAGGTGTCGCAGCCGCCGCCTTGGCCGGCGCGGAGCGCCGCAGCACCGAGCGGATCCGCGCCATCAATTCCCTGAGTTCGCAGGGTTTGGCGATGTAGTCGTCGGCGCCGAGCTCCAGCCCCACCACGCGGTCGATCGGGCTCGCGGTCGCGGTCAGCATGATGACCGGGACATTGGTGCGGCCCTTGAGATCGCGGATGATGGAAAGTCCGTCTTCCTCGGGCATGTTGAGATCGAGCACCACGAGGTCCGGTACCGAGACCTCGATCGCCTCGCGCAGGGTCTTGCCGCCGTCGCACAGGGTGACGCCGAAGCCGTGCATCTTGAGGTACTCGCCGACCATCTCGCGGGCCGGCGCCTCGTCGTCGACGATGATGATGTGTTGCTGACTCTGGTTCATGACATTTCAGTCGCGGGCAGCATGACGGTGAAGGTCGACCCCTGTCCGGGCCCGGCGCTGTCGGCGGTCACCTCGCCGCCATGCATGTCGATAATGCGCTTGACGATGGATAGACCGAGGCCGGTCGAGCTTTCGCCGGCGGTGGGCTTGGCCGACAGCCGCTGGAAACGGCCGAACAGCCGGCCGAGATCCTCCGGCGACAGACCCGCGCCCTCGTCGGCGATGCGGATGATGGTGCTGTCCTGCTCATGGGTGACCACGACGGTGATCCTGCCGCCGATCGGTGAATATTTGATGGCATTGCTGACGAGGTTGTCGATCGCCTCGCGCATCCGGTCGGTATCGCACATGGTGACGATGTTCGGCGGCGCCGACACCGTGATGGTCTGCTGCTTGTTGACCGCCAGCGGCTGGTTGGCGTCGGCGACTTCGCTGACCAAAGCGGCGATATCGACCGGCTCGCGCCGGATCGAGATATCGAAGGCATCGGCCATTGCGTCGGAAATCAGGTGATCGACCATCGAGGTCAGGCGCTTGGTGGCGTCGCGGATATGTTCGACCTGGGCGGTGATGCTCTCCTTCGACGAGCCGGCGCCGATCAGCTCGGTCAGCATTTCGGTGCGGCCGAGGATGACGCCGAGCGGATTCTTCAGGTCGTGGGCGACGGTGCCGAGAATTTCGTTCTTGAAGCCGTTGGCGCGCTGCAGCCGCATCCACTGCGACGACAGCCGGCGGTTGGCCTGCATCAGCGCGCGGGTGCGCTGGGCGACGCGGTCCTCGAGCTGGGTGTTGGCCTCGTGCAGCTGCTGGTAGAGGATCACATTGTCGAAGGCGATCGACAGCCGGCTGGAGAAAATCTCGACCAGCGCGCGGTCGGTATCCGACAGCGGCCGTTCCGCCTGCAGCAGCACCACCACTTCGCGGCCGCTGCCGGTGCGAAGATAGAGTACGGTGCGGTGGTCGGCGAACTCGTTCTTGCGGCGGTGGAAGGCGGCTTCCACCATCTGGCGCAGGTCCGGATCGAGCGATTTCGAGCCGGCCGCGCCGATGAAGCGGCTGTAGCAGCCGGAGCCCGCCAGCACCGAGAAATCGTTGCCGGGGCTGCCGCCGTCGTCGCGCAGCACCAGGATGCCGGCGCAATCGACATTGAGCAGCGAGGCGAGCTGGGTCAGCACGCCCTCGGCGAGCCGCTGCATCGACTTGAAGTCGTACAGTGTGGAGGCGGCGTCGATGATGATTTCCAGCCCGCGCCGGGTCTGCACCATGCGCTCCAGCTGCTGATAGCTGCGCAGGGCCGCGGTCAGCGAGGTGAACAGCTTGTCGGCGGTCAGCTCGGTCTTCGCCTTGTAGTCGTTGATGTCGTACTGCACGATGACGCGCCGCTCCGGCGCCTGGCCGGGCTGCCCGGTGCGCAGGATGATGCGGACGGTCTCGTTCTTGATCTCGTTGCGGATGTATTCGACGAGGTCGAGGCCGGCGGCGTCGGTCTCCATGATGACGTCGAGCAGGACGGCGGCGATATCGGGATGCGCCTGCATCAGCTTGCGACCCTCGGCGGCGGAATAGGCCGACAGGATTTCCAGCGTCTGGCCGTTCAGATTGTAGTCGCTCAGCGCAAACCGCGTGCCTTCATGCACGGCATGGTCGTCGTCGATGACGGCGACCTTCCATTTACGCGCCGTCGAGGCGACCGGAGCAGTCCCGGAATCGTCGATCAGGTGGAGGACATCGTCCTGTTCGGCCATTGCGGAATCCCGTCACTTGCTTGTTCTGTGGTCGCGGAGCCGCCTTTGGCGGCCCGCGGCATGATAATGCGAAATGTGGTGCCTTGTCCCAGCCTTGAATCCAGCATCATCCGGCCCCCGAGCTGCTGGGTAACCAGATTATAGACGATGTGCAGGCCCAGTCCGGTGCCGCCCTCGTTGCGGCGGGTGGTAAAGAACGGGTCGAAGGCCTGCCGCTGCACGTCCGGGGTCATTCCGGCCCCGTTATCGGCGAAAATGATTTCGACATCGTCACTGCCGCGCGGCCGCGCCGAAATCGAGATGGCGCCGCTGCGGCCGTCGGCAAAGGCGTGGGTGGCGGCGTTGAGGAACAGATTCGTCAGAATCTGGCCGTATGAGCCCGGATAGCCATCGATCACCAGGCCCTCGGGCACGTCGACCGACAGCGTGATCGGGGATCGCTTCAGCACCGGCCGCAGGCTCGCGATGATCTGGTCGGTCGCTTCCGACAGGCTGAACTGGCGGCGTTCGGCATGCGAGCGGTCCACCGCGACCTGCTTGAAGGACTGGATCAGTTCGCCGGCGCGATGCAGGTTGGCCACCAATTGCCCGGCGGCGTCGCGGGAAGAGCGGACGAATTCCTCGAGCTGTGACCTGCGCAGCTGTCCGTCGGACCGCAGCTCCGCCTCGAACATTTCGGCGCGGCGCGCGAAGCTGGACGCCACCGTCAGGCTGATGCCGATCGGATTGTTGACTTCATGGGCGACGCCAGCGACCAGGCCGCCGAGCGCCGCCAGCCGTTCGGCGTCGATCAGGTTCTGCTGGGCGGCGTTGAGCTCGAGCAGGGCGCCTTCGGCCTTTTCCTTCGAGGTGCGCAGTTCGTCCTCGGTCTCGCGCTTGGCGATGGCGTTTTCCCGGAACACCTCGACCGCGCGCGCCATCGCGCCGACCTCGTCCTTGGCATTGGTGCCCTGCACGCGGCGGTCGTAATCGCCGGTCGTGATGGCGTGCATCGACGCCATGATCTGCTGCAGCGGCAGCCGGATCGAGAGCGCGATGATGACGCCGGCGGTCAGGATGATGCCGAGAAAGATCACGGCGATCGACAGCACCTTGCGGGAAATATTGGTCAGCGTGCGGTCGAAGGTTGCCTGCGCCTTCTGCTCGCGCTGGCGCATCTTGACCGACAGATTGTCGATCGCGCCGATCGCTTCGGCCTGGCTGGCATCGATGGTGTTGCGCAACAGTTCGGTCCGGCTCGCCAGTTGCTCCGACAGCCTGGCAAAACCCTCGCGCAGCGCCGATGTCCTGGCCTGCAGCCGCTGCAGCGCCATGCGTTGCAGGTCGTTTTCGGCCAGCTCGGACATTTCCGGGATGGTCTTTTCGATGGTCTCGGTATTCCTGCGGGCGTCCTCGGCGGACGCACTCGCCAGCGACAGGTAGTAGGAGTTGGCGGCAACCAGCATCGCGGTGAACGCCTCGCGGGATTTGCCCAGCGCCGGCCAGATCAGCGCCTCGCGGCGCCCGGTGGCGCCCTCGATGATCGAATACAGCCCCGCCATGTCCTTGGCCGGCGCCAGCACCTGCTCCTGATAGGTTTTGGTAATGGTGGCCTGGACCGCGCGCAGCTCGCCGAAGCCGTTGAGGAATTTATCGGTGACCCGCTCGAGTTCGGCGACCGACCCCGACAGCATCGGGTCGGTCGATGCGCGCGTGGTGAGCGTGCCCAGCACCGCCTCGCGCAGCAGCAGGATCTCCGCGAACAGTTCCGGGCTCGGCTGATTGATGTAGCGGTGGATCAGGTTCTGCAGGCGGCTGGTTTCGCTTTCCAGCAGCGCCAGGATCTTGTCGGATTCCCGCACCTGCCGCACGTCGTCCCAGGCCGAACCGAGCACCTGGGCGCCATTCCAGATCATGGCGGCGAGCACCACGACCACAGCCGAATTCAGCGCGGCGATCGACAGGATGCGCCAGCGGATCGGCACGGCGCGGACCAGCCCGACGATCCGGGCACGGCTTCGCGCGGCGAGACCTGCCGGCCGTTCCATGGTTTCGTCGTGCCGCGGCAGGGCCAAGGCTAACTCACTCCACCTTGCAAATTCGTTCGGTCAGCCGCGCCACCGCGCGGCACCCTGGCGTCGCCGGCCATGGCGGCTTCGAACCTGACGCTGTAACCTTTTGCCGATGTTCGATGGCGCAAAACAGGAGCAGCGTCGGCCAACACATCGGCTGGCACGCAGGTCCCGATCAGGGCTGCAGCCACATTGCTGCGATTGAAGTTTTTGCCGGTTGTATCGGCGGCGTCGAACACCCGCGCAACGGCACCCGTCGAGACCGCCGTCAGCGACAGCGTGACAACGGGTGTTACGGTCCGCGAAAGGCCGGCGCGGCTGTACACAGGCAAAAACTCATCCCCTTCTGATGGTGTCGGCGGTGGGCAGGAAAGGTTCAACCCATTTAACAGATGCCGGCTTGCGGTGGCTATCCTGCCAGCGCCACGGGGGACGTCAATGCTGCGCTGCGCTCAGCCTATTGACGGATTCAATCCTCGGGGCCAGCGCCCTATCGAGGCCCGTCATGCCGCAGGAGCGGCGTTTTATTGCTGAAAGGTTATAAGGGGGTAAATCCGGCTGGCACTGGCGGAATTGCATAGGCCAAACGATGCCGCGCGGGCTCCGACGGAGATGCTCGCTAACCTGCCGGGGTTGAGGCGTTGCAGCGTCAGGAAGAGGCCTGGCTGACCTTGCCGGCCACTTCGTCGATTGCCGCCATCACATCGCGGGTCGCCGTCTGATGGATCATGTGGCCATTCCGGGCGACGCGGTGAAACGCGCTCTGCAAAACGTCGGAATGCAACCGGGCGGATTGCTTGTCGATGTCGATCAGACGATCATCTTCGCCGGCAATGATGACGACGGGCATCTTCAATTCCGCATACTTGTCCTCGAAATGGAATGCATCGGGAATCATCAACGCCGACTCGGCGGCTGAAGCGCGAATTTGCGACGGACGAAGCGCCATTTCCTTCGGGAATTGCGCGAATTTGGCAGGTGCCGATTTGGGTCCGAAAATCTTCGTCATCATCAGCGGCCATATCAGCCGGCTCATCAGGGGCGAGACCGTGTGGCCCATGATATCGCCGACCACCGGGATCGCCGGGGCGGACAGAGCCACGACGTCCGGACGCAGGGTAGGATAGTAATAACCCGAGGCGAGAACCAGGCCACGCACGAAGTCGGGAAACTTGAGCGCCAGCGCGACCGCGACCGACGCGCCCCATGAATGCCCGAGCACGATCGCCCGTGAAACGCCGAGCCGCTCGAGCGCGCGCCGGATCAATTGGGCCTGCGCATCGGGCGTCCACACGACATTGCGCGGCCGGCTGCTGTGGCCGAAACCGGGACGATCGATAATGATGACCCTGTAGTTCCTGGCCGCCAGTTCAACGAGCCCGCTTGATTCGAAATCCTGGATCATGCTGCCGTTGCCATGCAGAAGCACCAACGGCTCGCCGGAGCCACGTTCCACGTAGTGCAGCCGGACGCCATCCAATTCAAGGAACTGGCCGGCCGGCGGATTGCTCTGTTCGGCTTTCTTCGCAAGATGACGGTTCAGAAGTGCCGTCGCGGCGAGCGCTCCGGCTGCGACCACGGCGGCGAACACATAGGAATGGCCCGCGGCAGCGCTCCGGCTTCGCCCGATGGATTTCGGAAGCCGTCGTAGTTGGTTCCTTGAGATCATGCTTGCACCTGGGCGCCTGCCCGAAATGTCGGGCATCCGACAAATGTTGCAGTGCGGGCTGAACCGTTCCCGGCACTGATCGTTCCAGCAGACATTGGTGCGGTCAGAAAAACATGAACCCGTTATCCGGATCGGAGCCTAAAATCCCCGTTTCTTGCTCTTGTCGAAACTCCAGTTCCGGTACCGAAATCGCGACGGCTTTCTCGGCGCCTTTACGACGGAAATTCGCTCCTCGCTCCCGTCGTCGAAGGTCTTGAGTACGTAGCGCTCATCGCCGTCCTGGATGATCTCGATGTCTACCGGCTTTTTCGGTGACACAATGCCTCCGTCACATTCCGCGCCATAACTCCAGCAAAGCCCGCCACACCCATTCGTTCCAACGACGATTTTTCGGGCGGTCCGGCGCCTTTTGATTGAGCGGTGCTGACGTCCTGACGGAACGGAGCGGACCTTCGGCGATTGAACTGTAAAACCGCAGGAGCCTCCATGCCGATCGACTATCCGAAGCCGCCGTATCCAAGCCAGAAGCAGTCGATGCCGGGATCGACGGCAAGGATGGACCCCCGCCCCGACCACGGCGAAACCAGCTACAAGGGCTCCGGCCGCCTGAAAGGCATGAAGGCGGTGATCACCGGCGGTGACAGCGGCATCGGGCGGGCGGTGGCCATCGCCTACGCCAGAGAAGGGGCGGATGTGCTCATCTCCTATTTGAGCGAAGTCGAAGACGCCGCCGAGACCAAGGCGCTGATCGAGAAAGAGGGGCGCAAGGCTGTCCTGATCTCGGGCGACATTCAGCAGCCGGACCATTGCCGGGCCATTATTCAGAGAGCGGTCGATGAGTTGGGCGGCATAGACATCCTGGTGAACAACGCCGCCCACCAGGCGACGTTCAAGGATATCGGCGACATCAGCGACGAGGAATGGGACCTGACCTTCAAAGTCAACATTCATGCGATGTTCTATCTGACCAAGGCCGCGGTGCCGCACATGAAACCCGGCAGCGCGATCGTCAATACCGCATCGATCAACTCGGATATGCCGAACCCGACCTTGCTCGCCTACGCGACCACAAAGGGGGCCATCCAGAATTTCACCGGCGGTCTCGCACAGATGCTGACGCCCAAAGGCATACGGGTGAACGCGGTGGCGCCAGGGCCGATCTGGACGCCGTTAATCCCCTCAACCATGCCCGACGATGCGGTCACCAACTTCGGCAAGCAGACCCCGATGAAGCGCGCCGGGCAACCGGCCGAACTGGCAACCGCCTACGTCATGCTTGCCGATCCGCTGTCGAGTTACACGTCCGGGACCACGGTGGCTGTCACAGGCGGCAGGCCATTCATCTGAGCGATGGAAGGTCAGCATCCCGTGACCCCGGACGGTCGATACTTCGTTGTCCGCGGCAGGTTATGGCGGCTATCCAATCCTGCGCTCGGTCCCGAGAGGAAGTCGGCGCTGGTGAAAGACCTGATGGCCGCGCGGCGGGCCGTGAAGCAAGCCAGGTCCTCTGGCGATCAAGCCGCTGAGCGTGCAGCGCATCGCCTCGTCGATCTCGCAAAGCAGGCCCTGGGCGAACGCGGTCCGGTGTGGTGGACCGATGCCGCGCCCGACTACAACAGGCGCATGGTAAAGAACACGCCGTATGCCGCGTGGTTTGCCGCGACGCAGATTGCCGCGTCGAGCAAGAGCCAATTCGCGGCTATTTCTTGAGAATGCCGGTATCCGTACTGGAAAGGCTTTTGACTGCGTTGTCGGCCGCCGGGCTCTTGACATCATTTCCCGAGGACGACGGCGTGCTGGTGTCGGGATTGGTGTTAATGCCGCCCATCGTATTGCCTGATGAGCCGCGACTGAGAGCATTGTCAGTTGCCGGTGTGTTCGAGCCACCGGTGCCGTTCGTCGTGCTGCTTGAAGCTGATCCTGCCGAGCTCCCACCGGAAGATGCGCCGCCCGACGTCTGTGCGAAAGAAGGTGTCGTGACTAGCGCAAGTGAAGAGATGAAGCCGATAGCCAGAAATTTCATGGGGGCCGGTCCTTTCGGTTGACTCGATCAATGCCGGAAAAGCACGCAGGTTCCGGTAGCGAGCCGCTCGAAGCGCATGCCTGGCCTTGCGGCAAAAAAACAAAGCATTTAGTCGGTGATCTGCTCAAGAGATTTTGCCTATCACTTGCCGTGCTTGGGACGTTTCTCCTCCTTCTTTTCCTTTTCATCGATCAGCGTGGCCTGCTGAGCGCGTTCCTTGTCGGCCGGCTGCTCCTGGCCTCTCTCGTCTCGGATGATTCCCTGGCTTTTGTTGTCTTCCGGCATTTTTGACTCCTTGACAGAAGAAACCCCTTGGGGGTGTTTAGGTTCGCTTTTTATCCTGCGAACAATTTAGGCTGTTTGCTCTACTCCGCTAACCCTTTGCCGGGCTTCTTGCGGAACAATCGTGGTCCGCCGTCATTGATCGTCGCACACTGCGAGGACACCCATGACGTTGATTAAGCGGATTTTTGCTTGTCTCAATGCCGGCGCACTGGCTCTGGTCGCTTCGATCGCTCCTCTGGCCGCACAGGGATTGCCGGTTCAGAACGGGCCTGCGTTTCCAGTCGCCCTCATGTGGATTGGCTCCCTCGTACTGGGTCTCCTGCTGATTTACGGAATAGCGCGTAACCGGCGTAGAACGCGGCCGGAGAAGCAATTGACGGAGCAGGCGACCAGGAATCTGTACGCCGAGGAAGCGCGCGACGAAAAGCGCGGCAATTGAATTCAATCAGCACGAGGTATCGACGATGGAAGAGCCGATGATGACTGAGGCGCAGCGAGACGAACTCAAGACGCTTTGTCAGAAAGCTGACGTTCCGGATAAATCGGGCGAATTGCTCACGCAGGAAGGCGCCCAGCATTTCATCGACGACTTAAAGAGGCAGATGGCCGAGCGGAAATAAATCCGCCATTGGCGTGAGACAGGCTCGCACCGCGAAACGGTCCAAGACGCTTAAGCTCGGCTGGTGCTATAGCCTTCTGCCGATATTCGGTGGCGCGAAACAGGAGCAGCGTCGGCCATTGCAGCGTTTGAAGTTTTCGCCGGTTGTACCGGCGGCGTCGAACGCCCGCGCAACGACCCGTCGAGACCGCCGTCAGCGACAGCCGACAACGAGTGCTACGGTCTGGGAAAGGCTGGCTCGGCTGTACCAGGCAAAACTCATCCCCTTCGGATGGTGCCGGCGGTGGGCAGGAAGGTCCAACCCATTTAGCAGATGCCGGCTTGCGAGGCTATCGCTGCCAGCGCCATGGGGAACGTCAATGCTGCGCTGAATCTTTTGCGGATTGAAACCGAGGGCTCAGGGCCTTCTTGAGTGCGACGCGGTAAGCGGCGTTCGGTCACCACGGATCAGATTGGTTATATGGTGAATTCGGCGCGAGATCGGCCGATCGTTATTCGTTTGCGATCTGAACACAATATCGATCGGCGCTGCCTGCGGGTCGCAGCGGACTGCGGCCTTTTCTCACAGTCTCATTTGCGATCGTGCGGTCTTCCGTTCCTCTTCCGTCACATCATCACTGCGTCGTGTATCTCGGAGTTTCTACTAGGCCAGACAATGCCGGAGCTTGCTGCATTCAAAACGAAATCGAATGCATGCACCGCCAAATCCTGCGCCAGCAAGGCAAGATGAGGTAGCTTGTGTACACTGGCATATCTACCGAGGCGGCTGGTGAGCTGTCAGCTCGGATGCGAACCCGGGTGGATAGGCTATGTGTCGAACGCGACCATCAGTTTCGGCAGCAGCAGCTTAAGATCCCGGGCACCGAGAAGGTCATCAAAGGGACCAAGCGAACGGCGCTCCGATGAACTGGTACGATCACAACACGCCTCGACACCCCGTCTAGATATAGATAAAGGCCTTGGCGGAGGTTCGCCATTGCCCACGCGAGGCCTACTGCTACGCGCATGTCCAGGCGATCATTGTCTCTATCGACCAGTGTGCGGAAGCGGCGCTCGGAAATCGTAATTACTTCCTGAACAAGCCCTACAGTATCGGCCGAAACCGCAAGGTTGGGGAGGTTCCCTAGGACAGTGTGGCCGCCCTAGGCTTCGCGATTCACAAGCGAGCCGGTCAAGGTACCGGCCGAAATAGGCCACTCGCAGACGCAAAATAGGCCGCTGGTTACCTTGCTGTGTAACCGGGCGATGCCGGCCAAGCTTGTGTGACTCACACAGGCATCGCTTAGCTTAGTCGAACAGTTCAGTGTGCGTGCCTGTTCGAGCCAGCTTTAGCTCGTTCTCGTCAATACGATAGATCAGACACCAGTCGCCTTGAACGTGGCACCCGCGATAATTCTGCCACGGCCCTTTAAGGGGGTGGTCGTCATCTATCGGAGAAAGGGCCTCACCTTTCTGCAATTTGTCGATGATCGCTTGCAATTTGTTCATGCGGAATCCGCGCTTAACGCAAGCGCGGAAATCCTTCTTGAACTGTCCAGTGTAGCGGAGCGATTTCATGCGCTCCGATACTTGGACGAATTATTTTAATTCGTCAAAGAGTTGCTGAGATGATCCGTGTACAACCTCTCCGCCACCACGCTCCAACTCCTCTAGAGCGGCTAGTGTCGTGGCGTTTGGGATGCATACGTCAAAGGGTAGCCCTCGGCGAAAGGTTACCTGCCGATAGAACATGCCGATAGCTTCAGACGCACTTATCCCTAGCGCTGCGAAGATAGTCTCGGCTTTCGCTTTGATGGTTGGTTCGATTCGCGCGTTGATTGTTGCTGTCTTTGCCATAATATCACCCATCCCAGGTGTGCGTACGATATGCGCTTAGTTATTGCGTTGGTCGTACGTCTTGTTCTGTACGTTCAATGTAAACACGAACGCATTACGTCCGCAACACGTTCCGCGCACGGTACGTAAATTTAATTAATGGATCGTTTCTGTTATATATCAATATGTTAGCGAAGTCCAAGGCCTGTAAAAAGGTCCGTATCGGACCCTTTCCCATGCATTTCGTTTGCGCACTGTGTGCTGCCTGACACACATCTAAGTCCCTTCCTTCGATTACTACCAACTGCCGACGCCGGTCCGGCGGCGTCTCAGCGGGCAACGGCAGGCGCCAAGTCCGGGGACCTGCAAAAGAATCAGTAGGCCACTGCACCTTCAACTTAGTCCTTGGGGGATGGAAACGGGCCAATACCGCCCCAGCCAAGAGAACATAGGCGGCCCCGGAATCGCGTAAGTTGATGGCATGATTCCCTCAACCGGAGATTCCTATGAGTGATCCACGAGACGATCAATGGTCCGTAAAGACGGGGGCCGCAGTCCTAGCCGTCTGCATCGCTCGAACTCTTGAGCAATCCGATCCAAGTTTTTCAGACAGATTTCAAGTGAACGTCGAGCGGGCCTATGACCACTTCCGAGACAACCACGGGAAGTGGACGCGGCGGGACGGATCGACCCGAGACCTTCAGGACGTTTTAGAGATGCTGTCTTGGACACGAGAACTCCTAACCGGCTGGAATATGATCAGCGGACAGGGCGAACCTCTCCTGAAGGATCAGTGAGCCGCAACGCGACGCCCGCGATGATGTCGGGCGTTACGTGAGGAATGACGGACCTACTCGAAATGATCGAAGCATTTGAGAGCCGCGCCGATTGAGCGGTACCTCACATTTGCCCCTGCTTTATTCAAAATGACCCAGCGCCTGCGTTTAGGTACTGGCCGAATAGGCCACTCGCCCGATTGAAATCAGGCCACGCGGCACCATCTATGGCTCGTGCCATTGGCGGCATAGAAAAGGCAGGTGCGATATGAGGCTTCGCCTCAAAGCTCACTTGAACCTTTGGCAGTAGCTTAGAAGTAGAGCGCCTGTTGCTCAGTAAGGGGTATCGCGGCAGCAGGAGGTCGCAGGTGCAGATCCTGCCTGCTTTTGGTTTTGAAAAAACGGAGAGAAGCGCTTGATACCCGGCGAACTCAACCAGTCAGCGGCCCCGGCTTCCCCGAGCTGGGGCCGGTTTCGTTTGGGCAACAAAAAGCCCGCCGGGTTAGGGCGGGCTTTCATTAGGCGGCTTTTTTCAGCCGGTAATTAGACGGGTCATGCCCGTCAATTACCAAGGGCTGAGGATCGGCGCCTTGGACACACCAGCCTGAGATTTCAGCCACCTTGGTATCAGTGGGAAGCCCCAGTTCTTGGGTGGCGCACACCCTGATCAATGCCTCTGCATTGCTGTCGATGTTATCTTCGCCGCGCTCCCAGCGGGAGACGGTCAGGGGCTCGCGATGGACCACCAATGCCAGTTGCGCTTGGGTCATGCCCATTTCGGTGCGGAGGTAACGCAGTTCTTTGCCGCTGATGCTGGTTTTCTTGCGCACAATTCCGAGCGCAATCACTCGATGCAACCCATTGATGTTGGGAATGGTGATCGATTTTTTTCCACCATCATCAACGAGAACATCCATCCCTTCGATGAGGACGTTGTCCAAGCCGCATTCGGTGTATCGATACTCACCCATTTTATAAGCCCTCCAAGCTCTTCACGTAAAAGTCCGCAATAACCAAATTCAAATCACATCTCATCAAGCCACATCACAGTAATCACCTTAATTTCGCAGCGCTCGGGGTCGGGACATACGACGACTCCGACTTCGCGATTGTTGGAGTTAGGGGTCGGACATTCCGTGCGGTATTTGTAAAAACCTGGCCGCGTTGAATCCTTGGCATCCTGATAGATAAAACCGTTTTTCAAGACATACAGAACGTCACTCATCAGCAGGTCCCGCTCAATCATTTGATCGCGCGCGTGCTCCCGGTAGGTCAGAGTCATGTCCTCACATCGAGCGAGGCGCCTGATTCCATCCGTCGCATCCGCTGGTTTCCAGGGCTGCGCGCGTCTAAAGATAGGCAGAACTTGAGCCATGGAATCCTCCCTGCTCCATGGCCAGCTTATCACCATGATAAGTCGCTGACCATAACTAAGTGGTTCATGCGTTCGTTCCAGCCCCAATGTTGCAAAAATACCACGAAATGTGGTAAATATGTCGTTACTGACCATGATGGGCAAAGGCCAGGCCGCACCGAGAAAGTCATCAGAGAACAAGGCGAACGGCGCTTCCGATGAACTGGTACGATGACAACGCACCCGACAACCCGCTTGGATAAGGGCCTTGGCCGAGGTTCGCCAATTGGCCACGCGTGAGGGCCATTGCTGCGCGCATGTCCAGGCGATCATTGTCTCTCTCGACCAGTACACAGAAGCGGCGCTCGGCAATCGCAACTACTTACTGAACAAGCCCTACAGTATCGGCGGCAGCCGCAAGGCCGAGGACGTACCCTAGGACGGCGTGGCCGCCTTGAGCGGGCCGCTCACTTCATCGTCTGCAGCAACTTCCATGATTCACCCAACAAATTCCGAATCTGCTTGCGTTCCGCAATCGCCTCCTTCGTGAACAGCCCGTGCCGGCGCGCATTCCGGTTTCCTTTCTGTCCGCCCGAGCCCTTCCCGCCGCCGTGCATCCGGCAGCGCGACTTGCCGCGCACCGCCGCCGCGCGGCAGGATGTGCCGGAGCGGGTTTTGGCGCCGCAGCGCGGGCTCGCCAGCATCGGATGGAAGTTCGGCGCGTGATTGCTCAAGCTTGTGCGCTCTACCCGGGGCTCGATCGCTCATGTTCCTGTGCGACGCGATCCCCGACGATCACGCTCGCATGCTGCGTGATGTTGCCGACAATGGCCTTGCCGCCGTCCTGCACCGACACGTTCTGTACGGTGATGGCGGGCTCGCCGTTGTTGCGATAGCGATTGAGCGCCTCGATCTGGGCTGGAAACGTCCGCGCCAACCGGCTCAGGGCGCGCCCGGCGCTCTCCTGCTGAACGAGGTCTTGCGCGCTTGCGAGGCGATGGGAACACCGCATCGCCATCACGTGAACCGATACCATCTGCGTCACCAGCATGGCCTCGATGGAATCGCGGGGTTTTATGCTTTTCACCATTGAAATCATGAAGGACACGTCCACCTCATCAGGCGTGCCTCCGTTGGCGCCGGCCCTCACCAACTGCCGGAGGATGCCATTCATCGCATCGACGCCGGCGACGCCTAATGCGTCCGCCATCATCTCGTCGCCGAGGTCCGCATCCGGATGGTCGATGTAATATCTTTGTCCTGAGAACTTTATCCGTGGCAGCGGGCAGCGCTCTTCCGGGCCCGCCCCTCCCGCGCTTAAAGCCTGTGCGGCAACCCGGGTTTGATCGGCAACGGCTATTTCCGATGCCTTCTCGGCATCTGGGACGGTGTCCATGTGCTCTCCTTGAGGCAAGTTCGCGCGATCCGGCAAATGCGCACGGTCATTCGCGGCGCAGAGCCGGTACAACTTCGGCGTCAGGATTTGAGGTTGGATCGCGGACCGAACACCTTCTGGCAGAGACCGGCGGGTTCGGAAATTGCGCGATGTTGTAATTCTGGCGGTGATTTGCCCGACGTGTCAAAAGGTTTTTAGCCCGTCAGGCGTCCTCGGCACGGACCCCTCGTATCTTTGCATGGGCTCGTTTTCGAGTTTTTTTGATTGGCCCCGTCAATGCTGCGCTGCGCTGGATCTTTTGCCGATTGAAACCAGGGGCTCAGGGCCTTATTGAGGTCGACGCCCGCGGGGGCGGCGTTTCGGGCCGCCACGGATCAGATTGGTTATATGGTGAATTCGGCTCTGAGATTTTTTCAAGCTACGGCCGTCGCCGCCATGGTCACGCTGGCGTCGCCGGCATGGGCGGTCACCGAGATCATGTGGTGGCACGCGATGTCGGGCGAACTCGGCCGGCAGCTGGAAAAGCTGGCGTCGGATTTCAACGCCTCGCAATCCGAATACCGGATCGTGCCGAGCTACAAGGGAAACTACACCGAAACCGTCACCGCGGCGATTTTTGCGTTTCGCTCGCGCAGCCAGCCCACCATCGTTCAGGTCAACGAGATCGCCACCGCGACCATGATGGCGGCCAAGGGCGCGATCTATCCGGTGTACGAACTGATGCGAAACGAGACCGAGGCGTTTTCGCCGGACGCCTATCTTCCGGCGGTGACCGGCTATTATGCCGACGTCGCCGGCAACATGCTGTCGTTCCCGTTCAACGCCTCGACGCCGATCCTCTACTATAACAAGGACATGTTCCGCGCCGCCGGCCTCGATCCCGAAGCGCCGCCGAAGACCTGGCCCGAGATCGGCGTGGCCGCGAAGAAATTGCGGGCGTCCGGCGCGGTTTGCGGTCTGACCACCTCCTGGCCGTCCTGGATCAACGTCGAGAATTTTTCCGCATTCCACAATCTGCCGATTTCCACCCGGGCCAATGGCTTCGGCGGTCTCGATGCCGAACTCAATTTCAACAATCCGGTGATGGTGCGCCATATCGCGCAACTGGCGGAATGGCAGACCACCAAGGTGTTCGACTACAGCGGCCGGGCGCAGACCGCGGAGCCGCGCTTTCAAAAGGGCGAATGCGGCATCTTCCTGGGCTCCTCGGCGACGCGCGCGGACATCAAGGCCAATTCGAAATTCGAGGTGGGCTACGGCATCCTGCCGTATTGGCCCGACGTCGCTGGCGCGCCGCAAAACACCATCATCGGCGGCGCCACGCTGTGGGTGCTGCGGGACCGGCCGCGCGTCGAGTACAAGGGCGTGGCGAAATTCTTCGCCCATCTGTCGAAGCCGGAGGTTCAGGCGGCCTGGCACCAGAACACCGGCTATCTGCCGATCACCCGGGCGGCGTTCGATCTGACCCGCGCGCAGGGTTTTTACGATCGCAATCCGGGTGCGGCGATCTCGATCGAACAGATCACCCTGAAGCCGCCGACCGAAAATTCGCGCGGCGTCCGGCTCGGCTCGTTCGTGCTGGTCCGCGGCGTGATCGAGGACGAACTGGAGCAGGCCTTCGCCGGCAAGAAATCCGCGCAGCAAGCGCTGGATTCCGCCGTCGAGCGCGGCAACCGGCTGCTGCGCCAATTCGAGCGGGCCAATCCGGACCGGTAGTGGCGATACCGATGCACGCACTGCCGAGCCTGGCGACGTCAGAGACTTTTCAGGCCTGGCGCGCCGATGTTTCACAGTGCCTGCCGGCGGCGCTGGATATTGCGCGCAGCCACGGCTTGCCGCATGCCGATCCGCATGTCTTTGCAACCGGCACCAATCTCGTGGTCGGGCTCGATGAGCGGCTGATCCTGAAGCTCTTTCCGCCGTTCCTGCGCGGCCAGTTCGAATCGGAGCGGATTTCGCTGGCGCGGCTTCGCGGGCGGCTCGACGTCCCGATTCCGGAAATCATGCTCGAAGGCGAGCGCGACGGGTGGCCGTATCTCGTCATCACGCGGCTGTCCGGCGTGGTGGGCAGCGAGGCGTGGCCCGGATTGCCGGAGGAGGCGAAGGAGCGGGTGCTGGCCCAGATCGGCGAGACCATCGCGCAGGTGCAGCGCACCCCGGTCGGCGATCTCGCCCGCGTCCAGCCGCAATGGCCGCATTTCATGGCGCAGCAAATCGCTGGATGCCGCGCGCGGCATCAGCGTCTTGGATTGTTGCCTAGATTTCTCGACGGACTGGACGATCTGCTTGCCGACGCCGAGGCGCTGGTTGAACTGGACGGGCCTCCGGTGATCCTGACCGGGGAATATATCCCGGAAAACTTTCTGCTGAGTTGTCACGACGGAAACTGGCGGCTTTCGGGGCTGATCGACTTCGGCGATGTGATGCCGGGAAGGGGCGAATACGACCTGCTCGGCCCCAGCGCCTTCATGACCGCGGGGATGCCGCGTCGTGTCCGCAGCCTGTTCGAGGGCTACGGCTATTCCCGCGCGGAGTGCGTTTTCAACCTAAAGCGCCGGCTGATGGCGCTGATGCTGCTGCATCGCTTCAGCGATCCCGTCAGGCACATCTGCATCGAGGGATGGCAGCAGAAGGCCGGCGACCTGTTCGAGCTGCAGGAATTGCTCTGGCCCGACCTGTAGGGCTCACCCCTTCGACTGGATCAGCGCCGCCGCCCGGCCGAGCACGCCGGAAATCGCCTCGAGGCCCGCGCCGCCGCCGCCTCCGCCGCCCCAGCCCTCGACATATTTGCCGCCGAGGGCGCGCACCTGGCGCAACGCGCCCGCGATCAGCGCCCGGCATTGCGAAATCGCCGACAGCGCCTGCGCCTTGTTGCCCGCGGCGCGCAGTTTCGCGGCCGCGTTCGACAGCGCGCTCCGCGTGTTTGGAACGGGCACGCTGGAGATGTCATTGCTCAGCTTGTCCAGCACGTTGGCAACGCAATTATAGAGCGCCTTGCCGCTGTTGCTGCCGCAGGCGCCGATGCCGGCATTGGCGCTGTTCGCCGCCGCGACCATGGCGGCGTTGGCGTGAGCTTCGCGATTGACCAGGAGCGATCCCAGCAAAATCAGTACTGCGACCATCCCGGCGCGTGCGAGTGCAGCGGGCATCATGGCGCCATACCGGCTTCCGGCCATCAGTGTCATCATCGAATCGTCCCCCGATTATCAAAGCCGAGTTCGCATCGCCGTCACTGCGATCCCGCCGGCGTCACGCTATTGCCAACCGTGAATTCGCAACGAACCGTCGTCATCCTGGGCTCTCCCTTTAGCGCGAACAGCCTTTCCCACCGTGACCTGCGGCACACAATGCCGCCGGGGGCGTCCTCGACGATGACAACGGCGTAAAGCCGGTCCCGCTTCTGAAACGCCTTGATGCTGGTGTCCTCGGTAAAGGTCTGCAGCAGCGTCAGCACGCCATGTCCGCTGTCGGTGTCGGCGGCGATCCCGGCGATGCCGGAGATCGTGCGCCATTTGCCTGCCTCGATCGTCGCGCCGATGAAGACGCCTTCCGCAAGGGTGTTTTGCAGGATCTTGTGCTTGAGGAATTCCGGCCCGAGTTCGGGCGCCAGCCGCAATTTGTTCTTCAGGCTCGGCGAATAGAACACCTTGTCGGTGCCGCCCTGAAACACGATGGTGGTGCCCTCGGGGCCGCCGGCGAGCAGGTTCTGGAATTCACGCCCGCTCAATATGCCCGCGGCAGCCGGCAGGGCAGGGCATATCAGCGCCGCGAGCGTGACGGCGATCCGGAAATGCCGATGGCCGTTCGTTGCGGGGCCGGCCGTGGGGGGTCTGGATCGCATGGCGGCAATCGGAAGGTGCACAAAGCGGGAAGGCCGCCTTGGCAGGAATTGCGAAGCGCAATTTTGAAATCCAAGCATACCGCGGTTTGACCGTCAATTTGATGACGGGCTTACGTTGCTGACAGGCGTCGGGCGTGACAGATTGCGGCGATGCGAATGGGTCTCGTGAAATCGCTGCTGGTCGCCGGGCTGAGCTTGCTCGCGGTCGCGCCGTCACTGGCGGCAGGCGAGTCGCGAAAAAGCGTGGCGAAATCGGCGCCGCGGCTGGCGCTGGTGATCGGCAATGCCAATTACGCCAGCCTCGGCCGGCTGAGCAACCCGGGCCGGGATGCGCGGCTGATCACCGGAAAGCTGCAGCAACTTGGCTTCGACGTCTCCCATGTGGCCGACCGCGACCTCAAGGCCATGACTTCTGATGTCGAGGATTTCGCGCGCAAGGTCAGGGAGCGCGGGCCGGAGACGGTGGCGGTGGTCTATTATGCCGGCCACGGCGTGGAAAACGACTCGGCCAACTATCTCGTGCCTGTCAACGCCGACATCAAAAAGCGCAGCGATATCGCGCCGCAGTCGGTGAGCGTCAAGCGCATCGCCGATCGACTGTCGGCCGCCGGCAACCAGCTCAATATCCTGATCGTCGATGCCTGCCGCGACAATCCGTTTCCTCAAGGCGTGGCGCCTTCGGCGACCCTCGGCCTGGTGCCGATGGGAGCGGTCTATGGCGTGTTCATCGCCTCGTCGACCGGATCGGGCAAGGTCGCGTTCGATGGCGAGGACGGACACAGCCCCTACACCCGGGCGCTCGGCGAAGCCATGACGGCCCCAGGCGAAAAGCTGGAAGACGTGTTCAAGAGCGTCCGCCGGCAGGTCCGGCTGGCGACGGGCGAAGCGCAGATCCCATGGGAATCCACGTCGCTCGAACTCGACTTCTATTTCATTCCGCCCGCGCCGCCGCCGAGCCCCGCCGAACAATTATTCGCAGCCGCCGGCGAGGCGGGCAGCGTCGCGTTATACGACCTCCTGATCGACCGGTTTCCGGCCAGCGCCGAGGCCGCCACGGCGCGCCCGATCGTCGCTAAACTCCGGCAGGCCGTCGCCAGCGAGCCGCCTGCGGCCTCCGCGGCGCTGGTGCTGGCACGCGCCAGGCAGGCGCGCACACCGGAGGCGTATGATCTGGTGGCGTCGCTGTTTCCCGATACGGCCGAGGCCGAGGAAGCCCGCGCCGCCGCGTCGCGGCTGCGCGAAGCCACCGTGCTCGACAGTGCGGGGCCGACCTATGAGGGCCGTGAGCTCGTCACCCTGATCCAGCAACAACTGGCGCGGCTCGATTGCAGGACGGGAGAGCCGGACGGCGTATTCGAGACATCGACCATTCAGGGTCTGCGGCGCGCCACGCTGCTGTCGGACGAGCGCTATCTCTGGTACCGCCCGACCATGGCGGCACTACGCGCGCTGCGGAAGATCGATGCCAGTGACGGCTGCGGCCGGCAGAAGACCGTCACCGCCCCGCGCTGCCTGCGGATCAACAATGAGGATTATTGCCAGTAGAGCTGCCTCGCTCCCGGCACCGTGTCCGCGTCTGCGCATTCGAACTACAGTTCGACCATGTCAAAATCGCTCTTGGCCGTGCCGCATTCCGGACAGACCCAGTCGTCCGGAACGTCGGCCCATCTGGTACCGGGAACGAGACCTTCGTCCGGATCGCCGACCGCTTCGTCGTAGATGTAGCCGCAGGTCCGGCACTGCCATGATTTAAAGGGCTCGGCGTTCATCTGGATCGTCCTTTCTGCGATGCGGGGATCCCCGGGCGTCGTTATGCGGAAGGCACGACCGGGGCGGGCGGGAACACCATGCGGTCGTCGGTGCGGCAATAACGGTCCGCGAACATGCGGCCGACCGGATGGTAGCGGTCCATGTGCACGCGCATGGCGTCATGATCCCACAATTCGTCGCGGATATGGAAGTTGATGCCCTCGCCCATGATGAGCTGGCGGTCGCCGTTCACATCGATGGTCTTCCAGGTCTTGCATTCCATCGACCATGGCGCGTCGGCCAGCCGCGGCACCGCGATCTTGGTCGACGGCGCAAGCTTCAGTCCGAGATAGCCGGGCTCGCCGATCTCGGGCGGAAAGTCGCCGCTGGAATCGTGCATCGCCCGCGCCAGCGGCTCATCGGTCATGTTGACGACGAATTCCCCTGTGCGCTGGATGTTGACCACGGTGTCCTTGACGCGGCCGTCGGGCCGCAGATTGGCGGCGAACATGCACAGCGGCGGATCCTCGCAGAACACGTTGAAGAAGCTGAACGGCGCGGCGTTGACCACGCCCGTCGGGCCGATGGTCGTGACCCAGGCAATCGGCCGCGGCAGCACGAAAGCCGTCAGGACCTTGTAGCGGTCGCGAGGTGCGAGTTCGTCGGGCGTGTATTGCATTGTTGATTCCCAGTTTGACCGGATCCCCGGCGCGCCACCTTGTCTTAAAACATGCCGCGGTTCGAGATGGTGATGTCGGTGACCAGATCCGGAGCGGATGCGATCGACGCAGCACAGCGCTTGCAAATGGCGGTGCCGGACCCTCGCCCAACAAACGAGCCGATGGAGAAATCTGCGCGTTTCATAGGCAATCGCATCTCTTTGTATGCAATGCACGGTGAGCTCTGGCTGGCGAGATGCAAGGCCATTCTCCACATTTCACAGCAAAATCATAACCTTAGCGCGGCGTTAGGCTCTCGTTAAGATTTGGCACGAACCTTGCGATGCCGGTTCCCAAAGTCGATTTCGTCCGCAGCTTTGGAGCATCACATGAAGCGTCGCGATTTTCTGAAATCCGTCACGGGGGTTGCGGCCGGCGCCATGGTGCCGGCGCCGGCGATCTGGTCCGCCGCCAAGGCCCAGGCCCGCTCCGAGACGCTGCTGATCGTCTCGGAAAGCGGCCCCAACAATCTCGACATTCACGGCGTCGGCACCAACGTGCCTGGCTATGAGGTGTCGTGGAATTGCTACGACCGGCTGATCGGCCACGAAATGAAAACCGGCCCCGGCGGCGTGGCCTATTACGACCGCGACAAGTTCAAGCCCGAACTCGCCGAGGACATGAAGGTCGGCGACATGTCGGTGACCTTCAAGCTGAAGAAAAACGCCAAATTTCACGACGGCGCGCCGGTTACGGCGAAGGACGTCAAATGGTCGCTCGACCGCGCCGTCAGCGTCGGCGGCTTCCCGACCTTCCAGATGGGCGCGGGCTCGCTGACCAAGCCCGAGCAGTTCGTCGTGGTCGACGACAGCACGGTGCGGATCGATTTCGCCAAGAAGGACCGCCTGACGATTCCCGATCTCGCGGTCATCGTGCCCTGCGTCATCAATTCCGAACTGGTGAAGAAGAACGCCAGCGAGAAGGACCCGTGGGGTCTCGAATATACCAAGCAGCAGACCGCGGGCTCCGGCGCCTACAAGGTGACGAAATGGACTGCCGGCACCGAAGTGATCATGGAGCGCAATGACGACTGGGTCGGCGGCCCGATGCCCAAGGTCAAGCGCGTGATCTGGCGCATGGTGCCGCAGGCCGGCAACCGCCGTGCGCTGCTGGAGCGCGGCGATGCCGATATTTCCTACGACCTGCCCAACAAGGATTTCGTCGAGCTGAAGGACAGCGGCAAGCTCAACATCGTGTCGGTGCCGTATTCCAACGGCGTCCAGTACATCGGCATGAACGTCAAAATCCCGCCGTTCGACAATCCGAAGGTGCGCGAGGCGATCGCCTGCGCGATCCCCTATCAGAAGATTATGGATGCGGTGCTGTTCGGCCTCGCCAAGCCGATGTTCGGCGCGGCTGCCAACGCGCCGACCGAGGTGGCGTGGCCGCAGCCGACCAAATTCGTCACAAATATTGACAAGGCCAAGGCGCTGCTGGCCGAGGCCGGTTTTCCCAATGGCTTCGAGACCACGCTGTCGTTCGATCTCGGCTTCGCCGGCGTCAACGAGCCGCTCTGCATCCTGGTGCAGGAGAGCCTCGGCCAGATCGGCATCAAGACCACGATCAACAAGATCCCGGGCGCCAACTGGCGCACCGAGCTGAACAAGAAGACGCTGCCGCTCTACACCAACGTGTTCTCCGGCTGGCTCGACTATCCCGAATACTTCTTCATCTGGTGTTACGACGGCAAGAATTCGATCTTCAACACCATGAGCTATCAGTCGAAGGAGATGGACGCCTTCATCCACGGCGCGGTCGACGCCGCCGCGATCGGCGACAAGGCGATCTACGAGAGGGACGTGAAAGGCTTCGTCGACCTGGCGTTCAAGGACGTTCCCCGCATTCCGCTCTACCAGCCCTATGTCAACGTCGCGATGCAGAAGAATGTCTCGGGCTACCAGTACTGGTTCCATCGTCGGCTCGACTACCGCGCGCTGGTGAAGGCGTAACGCCACATGCTCACCATGATCGGCAAACGGCTGATGTTCGCGATCCCGAGCCTGATCGGGGTCGTGATCGTCACGTTCCTGCTGACCCGCGCGCTGCCCGGCGATCCTGCGGCGTATTTCGCCGGACCGGCCGCGACCAAGGAGGCGGTCGAGCAGATCCGCAAGAAACTGGGGCTCGACAAGCCGCTGATCGAGCAGTTCTTCCGCTACACCGCCGATCTCGCGCGCGGCGATTTCGGCAATTCGCTCACCACCGGCCAGCCGGTCGCGACCGAAATCAAGAACCGCCTGCCGGCATCCGCCGAGCTGACATTGCTCGGTCTCGTGGTCTCGATCGCGATCGCGATTCCGCTCGGCGTGCTCGCGGCGACGAGGCCGGGCTCGTGGATCGACCATCTCTGCCGGGTCACCACCACGGCCGGCGTGTCGCTGCCGGTGTTCTTCACCGGCCTCGTGCTGGTCTATGTATTCTATTTCAGGCTCGGATGGTCACCCGCGCCGCTTGGGCGGCTCGACGTGTTCTACAGCGCGCCGCCGGCAGTGACCGGCTTTTACCTGATCGATGCAATCATCGCGCGGGATTTCGAAACGTTTCGTTCGGCGCTGAGCCAGTTGATCCTGCCGGCGGCGACGCTGGCGGTCTTCTCGCTGGCGCCGATCGCGCGGATGACGCGGGCCTCGATGCTGGCGGTGCTGTCGTCGGATTTCGTGCGCACCGCGCGCGCCAGCGGGCTGTCGCCGGGCACGGTGATCGTCACCTACGCCTTCCGCAACGCCATGCTGCCGGTCATCACCACGCTCAGCATGGTGTTCTCGTTCCTGCTCGGCGCCAACGTGCTGGTGGAAAAGGTATTCGCCTGGCCCGGCATCGGCTCCTACGCCGTGGAAGCCCTGATTTCGTCCGACTTCGCGCCGGTGCAGGGTTTCGTGCTCACCATGGCCGTCATGTACGTGCTGCTCAATCTGTTGATCGACATTCTCTATGGCGTCATCGACCCACGCGTCAGGCTGGAAGGGTGAGGTTACAAGCATGAGTAGCGTTGCGCCTGCCGTCGAACCCGCTGCCCCCGCGCGCACCTCGGGTCTCACCGCGATCTTCGAGCACACCCGTTATGTACTCGGCGAGAACCGCGTCACCGCATTCGCCTTCGGCCTCCTGGTTGTCATCCTGTTCGCGGCGCTGTTCGGCCCCTATGTCGTTCCCTACGATCCCCTGGCATCCGACACGGCCGCTGCCCTGAAGCCGCCGTCGGCGGCGCACTGGTTCGGCACCGACCAGCTTGGGCGCGATATTTTCAGCCGCGTCATCGTCGCGACCCGGCTTGATGTCTTCATCGCCGTCGCATCGGTGGTGCTGGTGTTCCTGATGGGCGGCCTCGCCGGCATTGCCGGGGGCTATTTCGGCGGCTGGACCGACCGCATCGTCGGCCGCATTGCCGATACCATCATGGCATTCCCGCTGTTCGTGCTGGCAATGGGCATCGTGGCCGCACTCGGCAACACCGTGCAGAACATCATCATTGCGACCGCGATCGTGAACTTCCCGCTCTATGCCCGGGTCGCCCGCGCCGAGGCCAATGTGCGGCGCGACGCCGGCTTCGTCCAGGCGGCGCGGCTGTCGGGCAATGGCGAATTCCGCATCCTGCTGGTGCACATATTGCCGAACATCATGCCGATCATGATCGTGCAGATGTCGCTGACCATGGGCTACGCCATCCTCAACGCCGCCGGCCTGTCCTTCATCGGCCTCGGCGTACGGCCGCCGACCGCCGAATGGGGCATCATGGTCGCCGAGGGCGCCGGGTTCATGGTCTCGGGCGAATGGTGGATCGCGCTGTTTCCCGGCCTCGCGCTGATGATCGCGGTGTTCTGCTTCAACCTGCTCGGCGACGGCCTGCGCGACATCGTCGATCCGCAGCGGAGGACGTGATGCACCCAAGCTTTGCCGGTCCGGGGCCCCGCATCCGGCGCGGACATGCGACAGGGGTGCTGACCGATCTCCTTTGCATGGGGTTGTTTTCGAGATTCTTGCGGAGGCCCTCATGACCGCCCAGCCGTTGCTAAACGTCCACGACCTCACCGTCGAGTTCTCGACAAGGCGCGGCATCGTCAAGGCGGTGCAGCACGTCAATATCAGCGTGGCCAAGGGCGAGACGCTCGGCATCGTCGGCGAATCCGGCTCCGGCAAGTCGGTGACGTCCTATGCCGTGATGCGGATCCTCGACCGGGCGGGGCGGATCGCCGAGGGTTCGGTGATGTTTTCCGGCATCGACGTCAAGGCCGCGAGCGAAAACCAGATGCGCGACCTGCGCGGCCGCGAAATCTCGATGATCTTCCAGAATCCGCGCGCGGCGCTCAATCCGATCCGTAAAGTCGGCGACCAGATCGAGGACGTGCTGCGCCAGCATGTGCAGCAGTCCCA
>JAZJYY010000019.1:0-8854 GCA_040390145.1 Pseudomonadota bacterium | reverse complement strand
TCGTTCCCGACCATCGCCGGCACCGGGCCGAACGGCGCCATCGTGCATTACCGCGTCAGCCGCAAGTCCAACCGGCGGATCGTATCAGGCGACCTCCTGCTGATCGATTCCGGCGCACAATATGAAGACGGCACCACCGACGTCACCCGCACCATCGCGATCGGCGAACCCACCGCGGAAATGCGCGACCGCTTCACCCGCGTGCTGCGCGGCCATATCGCGATCGCGCGCGCGGTGTTTCCCGACGGCACCACCGGCGCCCAGATCGACTCGCTGGCGCGGCAATATCTCTGGCAGGCCGGCCTCGATTTCGATCACGGCACCGGCCACGGCGTCGGCAGCTACCTCTCGGTGCATGAAGGCCCGGCGCGCATTTCAAAACTCGGCACCACGCCGCTGAAGCGCGGCATGATCCTGTCCAACGAGCCCGGCTACTACAAGACCGACGGTTTCGGCATCCGGATCGAGAACCTCGAACTGGTGGTCGCTGCCGATATTGTCGGCGCGGAACGACCGATCAACGCGTTCGAGACGCTGACGCTGGCGCCGATCGACCGGCGATTGATCGATCTCGCCATGCTGGATGCGTCGGAGCTGAGCTGGCTCAACGACTATCACGCCAGGGTGCGCGGCGAGGTGCGGCCGCAGGTCGACGAGGCGACAAAGCTGTGGCTCGATGCGGCGACCGCGCCGCTAAAAGGTTAAGCACCGTCATTCCGGGATGGTCCGAAGGACCAGACCTCAGATGCGCAATTGCGCACCGGGGAATCTCGAGATTCCGGGTTCGATGCTTCGCATCGCCCCGGAATGACGATCAACATCATCCTCCCGAAAACGGAATAGCCGCATTCCGAAACGGGCGTATTCGCACGCGTCGATAACGCTACAGTCCGATTCACACCACGGAAACGGACCAGTATGCACGGAGTGACGGGCAAGGCGCCGGGTACCGACACCAGCCCCGTGACGTCGCGAACCACGCTGCTGCTGCTCGTCGCCATGACCGGCGTGGCGCCGATCTCGCTCTATATGCTGGTGCCGGCGCTGCCGATGCTGGCCACCAACTTCGGGCGCGATATTTCGATCGCGCAGATGACGGTGTCGCTCTACATGGTCGGCATCGCCTGTTCGCAGATCATCATGGGCCCGCTGTCCGACAAGTTCGGGCGCCGTCCGGTGCTGCTGGCGGGTCTCGGCCTGATGGTGGTGGCGAGTGCCGCCTGCATCTTCGCCGAAACGCTGCCGCAACTGATTGCGGCGCGATTTTTTCAGGCGCTGGGCGGCGCCACCGGCATGGTGGTGAGCCGCGCCATCATCCGCGACCTCTACAGCCGCGACCGCGTCGGCGCCATGATCAGCCTGGTGATCGCGGTCATGATGGTGGCGCAGATGCTGAGCCCGCTGACCGGCGGCCTTTTGGAAGTCGCGTTCGGCTGGCGCGCCATCTTCTACGTCATCACGGCGGCATCCCTGATCATCGCAGCGGCCATCGCCGTCGCGTTGCCGGAGACGCGGCGCGACCGCGTCGAGCCCGGCGGCTTTCGCGGCGATGTCGGCAGCCTGCTCAAGAGCCGCGCCTTCATCGGCTATGTGCTGTGCCAGGTGCTGGCGTCGCAGATCATCTTCGTGTTTGCCGGCGGCGGTCCCTATATCGTGGTGACGCAGATGGGCCGCACCAGCGCCGAATACGGCGCGTGGTTTGCGGCCACCGGCCTCGCCTACCTCGTCGGCAATCTCGCTTGCGTGCGATACGCGCCGCGGCACCAGCTGGAGAAGCTGATCTGGTTCGGGCTGGCGCTGCAATTCGCAGGCAGCATGCTCAACCTCGTGTGGGGCGTCGCCGGGCTCAACCAGGCGCCGTCGTGGCTGTTCGGCACCCAGATGCTGGTGATGTTCGCAAACGCCTTCGTGATGTCGAACTCGGCGGCCGGCGCCATCAGCGTCCGCCCCGAGGCCGCCGGCACCGCGTCCGGCGCGATGGGATTTCTGCAGATGGGGATGGGCGCCCTGGTGTCGCAATTCGGCGCCTGGCTCGGCGGCCATTTTGCGACGCCGGTGCCGCTCAATATCGCCATCGTCGCGCTGTCGGTCGCCTGCGCCTCGACGATGATCTTTCTCATTCCCCGCCGCGAAGTGGTGGTGAGCGAGAAGCTGATCGAGAAGGCCGAGGAAGAAGAGTCGGGGATGCTGTGAGGAGCAGGCGCCAAAAACAAAAAGTGCGAAAACGACCCCATGCAACGAATGGCTGGACCGGCGGCAGGCGCCCCGGCACAAGATATGGTATGCCTTGCCACTCCAATTCCGGTGTCATCGCCCGCCTTGACCGGGCGACCCGGTACGCCGAGACGTCCCGGTTTGATCGCTAACGCCTCCGGGATACTGGGTCACCCGCTTTCGCGGGTGATGACAGTTGTATGTCGGCGGGGCCCCGTGCCTTGCCGCAGGGTCTCACTTCACCTCTCGACCACGACTTCGCTGATCTGCATGACCGGCGCGATGTCGGTGTAATTGGGGATGTCCCCCATGATCTCCTTGGCGTGCGGCCCAAAGCCCTGCTGGAACGCCTCGACCGAGTCGGAGAAGATGTGACACATGCCGACATAGGTGGCGGGATCGCCGGGCGCGCCGCCGGCGAGCCCCTTGTCGATCGTGTAATATTTGCAGGCGTCGCCCAGACGGGCCTTCACCAGCGGCATGTGCTTGTCGCGGTAATATTCGTGGTCGAAGCGCGCGCCTTCCTTGTTGGGATACATCACACTGACCTTGATCATGGCTTCCTCCCTGGTTGATCGTTGATGGGTCAAATCTGACGCGCTTCGCGCGTTGCGTCAACGCATCGTAATTGTCTCTACTGCCCGATCAGTTTCGCCTGCCTATGCGGCCGATATGAACGTGATCCGTCCGGCCTCGCCCCGTTTCCGATGAGGCTTTAGCGTGATTTCCACATCTTGGGCGAACGCCGTCAGCATCCGCATCAGCTTCTCGACTGAAACCAGCCTGAAATCGCCCCTGAGCAGCTTCGACAAATCGGGCTGTTTCATTTCGATCAGCTTGGCGGCTGCCGTCTGCGTTAGTTCGCGTTCGGCAATAAGGCGCTTGAGCTGCACCACAAGGGCAGCCTTGAGCTGATGTTCCTCGGCGTTAGGCAGACCGAGATCAGCAAAAATGTTGCCGGAACCCTTTTCGTGGGCTGGCAGTTTTTTCCTGGTTGTCATCATCGATCTCCCTTCGTTGCCTTGTGAATGGTTTCGGCATCCTTGAGGCGCTGCCTGACCAGTTCAATGTGTCGCTGCGGGGTAGCGATGCCGCCCGTCGATTTCTTTTGAAAGGCGTGCAGGACGTACAGGATGCCTTCAAATCGCACGGTGTAGACCGCCCGGTACGTATCACCGTCGAAATTGTCGCGGATTTCGAGGACCCCGCTAAAACCCTTCAGGGGCTTCGCGTGACGCGGATGCTCCCCAAGTTGCGCTTCAAAAAGGGCTTGGCCAATCTCCCCACGAACGACCGCAGGGAATGCCTGCAGGTCCTTCCGGCTGGAACCCACAAAAATCGCAGGCTTGGGCGAGCGCGATAGATCTTCCACCACGTTATAGTAATATACCTATAGATAATAGTCAACACCGGCTGTAGCGCAAGGCTGCAAGCAGTACGGCGGCCGCAATGGTTAGACGTTTGGGAATTTCTTTCTGGAGCGCCGGACGCTTAGCCTCATTAGATTTGTAATCGTCCTATCCCCGAATATTTGCCTCATTCCCCGATCAGCTTTAGCCAATCATCTTCGCTCAGCACGGCGACGCCGAGATCACGCGCCTTGGTCAGCTTGGAGCCGGCGTCCTCGCCCGCAACCACATAGTCGGTCTTCTTAGAAACCGAGCCCGCGACCTTGGCGCCGAGACGTTCGGCCACCGCCTTGGCCTCGTCGCGGGTGAATTTTGTCAATGATCCCGTGAACACCACGGTCTTGTCCGACACCGGCGAACTTTTTCGCGGCCGTTCGGCCGGCTTCACCTCGTCGAGTTCGTCGATCAACTCGCCGAGCGCCTTGACGTTGCGCGGCTCGGCGAAGAACTCGACCACGGCATCGGCGACGATCTCGCCGACGCCGCCGATGTCGTTGAGGTCCTGATAGGCCTCCGTGGTGTTCTCCTCGCCGGTGCCGCCCTTCGCGGCCGCCAGCATGGCATCGCGAAACGCCTCGAAGGTGCCGTAATGCCGCGCCAGCAGTTTCGCGTTGCCCTCCCCGACATGGCGGATGCCGAGCGCGTAGATCAGCCGATGCAGCTCGATGCTGCGGCGGGCGTCGATCGCGGCGAACAGATTGCGCACCGAGGTTTCGCCGTAGCCTTCCCGTTGCATCAGCTTGCTCGTTGACCGTTCATCGCGCTTCTGCAGCGTGAAGATGTCGACCGCCGACATCACCAGTCCGTCCGCATAGAATTCCTCGATCTGCTTGTCGCCGAGCCCGTCGATATCGAACGCCAGCCGCGATACGAAATGCTTCAGCCGCTCCTTCGCCTGGGCCGGGCAGATCAGTGCCCCGGTGCAGCGGCGCACCACTTCGTCGCCCTCGCGGACCGCGTGGCTGCCGCACACCGGGCAGGTCTCGGGAAACGTGTAGGGTTTTGCGTTCTTCGGCCGCTTCTCCAGCACGACGCTGACGACCTGCGGTATCACGTCGCCGGCGCGCTGCACCACGACGGTGTCGCCGACACGAAGATCGACGCCGTCCCGGATCGGATTGCCGTCGTTGCCGATCCCCTTGATGTAATCTTCATTATGCAGCGTCGCATTGGAGACGACGACGCCGCCGACCGTGACCGGCTCCAGCCGGGCCACCGGGGTCAGCGCACCGGTACGACCGACCTGGATGTCGATGCCGTTGAGAACGGTCATCGCCTGCTCCGCCGCGAATTTATGCGCGATCGCCCAGCGCGGGCTGCGCGACACGAAGCCGAGCCGCTCCTGCCAGTCGAGCCGGTCGACCTTGTAGACGACGCCATCAATGTCGTAGCCGAGCGTGGCGCGCTCCTCGCCGATCTTCTTGTAGAATTCGAGGACGGCGTCGACATCCTTGCAGAGCGTCGTCAACGGATTGACGGCAAAGCCGGCTCTGTCCATCCACTCCAGCATGCCGTGCTGGGTATCTTCAGGAGGCTCACTCATCTCGCCCCAGGTATAGGCGAAGAATTTCAGTGGCCGCGACGCGGTGATCGAGACGTCCTTCTGGCGCAACGAGCCCGCCGCGGAATTGCGCGGATTGGCGAACACGGTGTCGTCGGCTTCCGCCTGCTTCCTGTTCAGCTCGAGAAAATCCTTCTTGAGCATGTAGACTTCGCCGCGCATCTCGCAGGCCGCGGGAATCTTGCGGCCCTTCAATGTGTGCGGAATATCCTTGATGGTGCGCACATTGGCGGTGACGTCCTCGCCGGTAAAACCGTCGCCGCGCGTCGCCGCGCGGACCAGTTCGCCGTCCTCATAGCGCAGCGACAGCGACAGGCCGTCGATTTTCGGCTCGGCGACGAGCGCCGGAATATGCTCGGCATCAAGCCTGAGAAAACGCCTGATGCGCTCGACGAATTCGGCCACTTCCTCGTCGCTGAAGGCATTGCCGAGCGACAGCATGGGAACGACGTGCTGAACTTTCGCAAAGCCGCGCGCCGGCGCCGCGCCGACCTTCTGGGTCGGCGAGTCCTTGCTCATCAGGTCGGGAAATTTTGCCTCGATCGCCTCCAGCCGCTGGCGCAGCGCGTCATAGGCCGCATCCGATACGGTCGGCGCGTCCTTCTGATAGTAGCGTTCGTTATGCGCCTCGATTTCGAGCGTCAGCCGCATGTGCTCGACCTTGGCCTGCGCCTTGGTGAGTTTTGCGATGTCGGTGGGGCTGACTTTTTTTGATTTTGCCATCATGCTGAAGCTAACGGGTTGTCATTCCGGAATGGTCCGAAGGACCATATCCGGAATCTCGAGATTCCGGGTTCGCGCTTTGCGCGCCCCGGAATGACGAAACCGACGGAAGTCATTCCGGGATGGTCCGCAGGACCAGACCCGGAATCTCGGGATTCCGGGTTCGCGCTTTGCGCGCCCCGGAATGACGCCGTCCGAAAAATTGTGAGCGAGTAGCATGGCTTACTACGTTTACATCCTGGCGAGCCGGAAAGATGGAGCGATCTACCTTGGGGTGACCAATGACATCGTGCGCCGCGTCTACGAGCATCGAATAAAGGCTGTCCCTGGATTTACCTCCAAATACAATATCACGAGGCTTGTTTGGTTCGAAATCTATGATGATCCAATTTCCGCGATTTCCCGCGAGAAAGAACTGAAGAAGTGGAAGCGGGCCTGGAAAATCCAATTAATTGAAACGCAAAATCCGCAATGGAACGACCTGTACGAGTCGATCTGTATCTGAGCTCGTCATTCCGGGATGGTCGCAACGGGTCGGCGCTTTAGCGCCACCCGACGGGACCAGACCCGGAATCTCGAGATTCCGGGTTCGCCTCTTCGAGGCGCCCCGGAATGACGTTGATGGACCTACGCCGTTGCCGCCCTTAGCAGCCGGTCCGCGGCCGCGCGCGCCTCGGCGGTGATCTCCGCGCCGGCCAGCATGCGGGCGATTTCCTCGCGGCGGTGGTCGGGGGCGAGCGCGTTGACGCGGGTGGCGACGCGCTTGCCCTTGTCGAGGGCGTCCTTGGAGATCAGCAGATGCTGGCTGGCGCGGGCGGCGACCTGCGGCGCGTGGGTCACCGCCATCACCTGGACCTTGCCGGCGAGCCGCGCCAGGCGGGCGCCGATCGCATCGGCCACGGCGCCGCCGACGCCGGTGTCGATTTCGTCGAACACCAGCGTGGGCGCCGAGCCCTTGTCCGACAGCACCACCTTCAGCGCCAGCAGGAAGCGCGACAGCTCGCCGCCGGAGGCGACCTTCATCATCGGGCCGGCCTTGGTGCCGGGATTGGTCTGGACCCAGAACTCGACGCGATCGAAGCCTTGCGGGCCCGGCGATTTCGGATCGGAATCGATCTGGGCCATGAATTTGGCCCGTTCCAGCTTCAGCGGCGCGAGTTCGGCATTCACGGCCTTGTTGAGTTTTTCCGCCGATTTGGTCCTGATGGCGGAGAGTTTGCTGGCGCTGGCGGCATAGCGCTTGTCGGCCTCGCCGGCCGCCGCCTCCAGCTTTTTCAATTTGTCGGCGCCGGCATCGATCAGCGCGACGTCGGCGGCGTATTTCGCCGCCAGTGCGGCGAGGCCATCGACCGGCGTCGAATATTTGCGGGAGGCCGCGCGCAGCGCGAACAGCCGCTCCTCGATGCGCTCGAGCTCGGACGGATCGAAGTCGGCGGCGATCAGCGCCGCGGTCAGATGCTGGTCGGCCTCCT
This sequence comes from Pseudomonadota bacterium, assembly GCA_040390145.1. Lineage (GTDB taxonomy): Bacteria > Pseudomonadota > Alphaproteobacteria > Rhizobiales > Xanthobacteraceae > Bradyrhizobium. The sequence continues at coordinate 1,475 of JAZJYY010000019.1, read as the reverse complement.
CCAGCGCATTGATAGCGGCATCGATCGCCTTGACCGCGGGTTCGACCAGACCGGGCGAGTTGCCGGCGCGGCGCTCCAGCCGGCGCACCGCCGCCGACAGCGTCGAGACCGGCGAATGATGGCCGCTGACCGCATCCTGCGCTTCGCGCAGGTCGGCCGCGATCTTCTCGCCCTGCATCATGCCGGTGCGGCGCTCCGCCAGCGCGGTCTCCTCGCCATCCCTGGGCTTCAGCTTCTTCAATTCGTCGGAGGCATGGCGAAGATAATCCGCCTCGCGGGCGGCGCGCTCCATGCCGGCGCGGTGCTCCTCGAGCGCGGTCAGGGCGGCGCGCCGTGCGTCCCACAGCGCCTCCAGCGCCAGGACGTCCTTATCGAGGCCGGCAAAGGCGTCGAGCAGCCGGCGGTGGGTCGAAGCATCGACCAGCGCGCGCTCGTCATGCTGGCCGTGAATTTCCACCAACGCGGAGCCGACCGCCTTCAGGGTCTGCACGCTGATCGCCTGGTCGTTGATGAAGGCGCGGGTGCGGCCGTCGGCGAACTGGACCCGGCGCAGGATCATCTCACCGGTGTCGTCGAGCCCGTTGTCGCTGAGGATCGCCGAGGCCGGATGGCCTTTTGCGATGTCGAACACCGCGGTGACCTGGCCCTGCTCCGCGCCATGGCGGACGAGGCCGGCGTCGCCGCGGCCGCCGAGCGCCAGCGCGAAGGCATCTAGCAGGATGGATTTGCCGGCGCCGGTCTCGCCGGTCAGCACTGCGAGGCCACGGGAGAACTCGATATCGAGCCGCTCGATCAGGACGATGTCACGGATCGACAGACGCGCCAGCATGCGAAGAAGTTTCCTAGCCGAGGCCGAATTTCTTGAAGGCCCTGGAAATGTAAGAGCCCTTGTTCTCGCTGGGCTCGACTCCACCGCCCTTTACCAGATTATAGGCGTCCTTGTACCATTTGCTGTCGGGAAAATTGTGCCCGAGCACGGCAGCGGCGGTTTGCGCCTCGCCGACGATGCCGATCGCCATATAGGCCTCGGTCAGCCGCGCCAGCGCTTCCTCGACATGGCGGGTGGTCTGGTACTGCGTCACCACGGTCTTGAAGCGGTTGATGGCGCCGGTGAAGTTGCGCTTTTCCAGGTTATAGCGGCCGACTTCCATTTCCTTGCCGGCCAGCTGGTCCCGCGCGCCCTCGAGCTTGGCCTTGGCGCTGTTGGCATATTCCGAGGTCGGATATTTGCGGATCACTTCCTCGAGCGCGGCGATCGCCTTCTCGGTGCGGGCCTGGTCGCGGGACACATCCGGGATCTGGTCGTAATGCGAGGCCGCGATCAGATATTGCGCGTAGGCGGCGTCGGAGCTGCCGGGATGCAGCGTGACGTATCGGGTCGCGGCGCCAATGCACGTGTCATAGTCGCCGGAATTGTAGGCCGCATAGGCCGACATCAGCAGCGATTTGCGCGCCCAGTCGGAATAGGGATGCTG
>JAZJYY010000018.1:0-23115 GCA_040390145.1 Pseudomonadota bacterium | reverse complement strand
GGCTGATCTCGGCATAGAGCGGGCCGTGATAGCCGGCGCCGATCATGTCGAAGCGCCGTGTGCCGTCGGCGATGACGCGGGTGAAGACGTCGAGCCGCCCGGTCGAGCTCTTGGGATTGGCGGCGGCGACGATTTCCGGCGGCAGCGCGAGGCTCTCCAGCAGCGGCACGATGTAGACGCAGTTGGTCTCCAGCACCGCGCCGTCGGTCAGATCGATTTCATGCAGCTTCAACTCGTCGATGCGTTCGGCCACCGTCGCGCCGGGGCCGGGCAGGAAACTCGCGCGAACGCGATAGGCGATATCGCCGAGGCGCAGATCGAGGCTCGCCGGCTGGATCTGGCTTTCGACGAACGGGTAGGCCGGCAGAATGAGGCCGGCATCCGCCATCGCCGCGATCATGCGGTCGGGCAGAATGCCATTGGCGTCGGGCGAAAGCGTGAAGGTCACGATGGGGGTCCTCAGGATCGACCGTGCTTTCCGGCCATCCAGACGCTGAAAATGCGGACTTTTACCGGTTATCCGATGGCCGCCTTGACGGAAAGGGCGCAAGGGAATATCAGCATGACTTATCCCGTGGTGATTTGAGCCGGCCGGCTTGCAGCCACGTTAAACAAGTCGCTAAACAGGCCGGGGACATGTGTGATCCCGGCTTGTGGAATTTTTTTTCCAGGCCGGTTTTTTTGTGGCCATTTTCGATGGTGGTCACGACGGAGGTCACATGTCTGAGACTAAATCCACCGCCCACTACCGTCCCGAAACCCGGCTGGTGCATTCCGGCACGTTGCGCTCGCAGTACGGCGAAACATCCGAAGCGCTGTTCCTGACCCAGGGTTTTGTCTACGACTCGGCCGAGCAATGCGAGGCGCGGTTCAAGGGCGAGCAGCCCGGCTTTCTCTATTCGCGCTTTTCCAATCCCAACATCTCGATGTTCGAGCGCCGCATGATCGAGCTCGAAGGCGCCGAAGCCGCGCGCGCTACCGCCACCGGCATGGCCGCGGTGACGACGGCCATTCTCGCGCCGCTGAAGGCCGGCGATCACGTGGTGGCGGCGAAAGCGATGTTCGGATCCTGCCGCTACGTGGTGGAAGATTTACTGCCGCGCTACGGCATTACGTCCACGCTGGTCGACGGCCTCGATCTCGAGCAGTGGCAGAAGGCGATGCGGCCGAACACCAAAACCTGCTTCCTGGAGAGCCCGACCAATCCGACGCTCGACGTGCTCGACATCGGCGCCATCGCCGAGATCGCGCATGCCGGCGGCGCGCGGCTGATCGTCGACAACGTGTTCGCGACGCCGATCTGGCAGAGCCCGCTGTCGCTCGGCGCCGATGTCGTGGTGTATTCCGCGACCAAACATATCGACGGCCAGGGCCGCTGCCTCGGCGGCATCATTCTGTCGTCGGAAGCGTTCATCGCCGAGCACATCCACAATTTCATGCGCCAGACCGGCCCGTCGATGTCGCCGTTCAACGCCTGGGTGCTGCTGAAGGGGCTGGAGACGCTTAGCGTGCGCGTCCGCGCCCAGACCGAGACCGCCGCCGCCATCGCCGACGCGCTGGCGCAGCATCCGAAGATCTCGCGGCTGATCTATCCCGGAAGGTCCGATCATCCGCAGGCGGCCACGGTGAAGAAGCAGATGCGCTCGGGATCGACGCTGGTCGGCTTCGAGGTCAAGGGCGGCAAGGCGGCGGCGTTCCGCACGCTGAACGGGCTGAAGATCTCGCGAATCTCCAACAATCTCGGCGACGCCAAGAGCCTCGTCACCCATCCCGCGACCACGACGCATCAGCGGCTGACGCCGGAGGCGCGCGCCGAACTCGGCATCAGCGAAGGCTTTATCCGGTTCTCGGCCGGGCTCGAGCACAAGGACGATCTGATCGAGGATTTGCAGGCGGCGCTAGCGACGGCGTGAGGTTGCACGTCACCCTCCCCTGAAGGGGGAGGGTAAGTGATCACATCGGCCGGTACGTCCGCACGTCGGCCGGCACGTGGACGCCGAGCTTGATCTGGCCGACCGACTTGATGATGTCGTCGCCGAGCAGCTGGGCGAAGCAGGCGTAGCCCCAGTCGCTCATGTGCAGGCCGTCGGCAGTGACGAAATTGTCGATCGGGATCGCCTGCTTTTCATGCCAGTCGCGCATCACCTCGAAGCGCGGGAAGATGCCGACATGACGCAGCTCGGCTACCTTGCCGAGCAGGTTGATCATCTTGCTGGCGCTTTCGGCGCGGGCGTTGACCGCCGGCGAATATTGCGGATCGACCAGCACGAGGTCGGCGCCGGTCGCCTGGATCTTCGCGATGCCTTCCTCGACCAGCTTCGCGGTCTCGGCGGGATCGAGGTTGCGCAGCACGGCGTTGGTGCCGACCTGCCAGATCACCAGATCGGGATGCCTGTCGAGCACGGCGGTCTGCAGCCGCTTCATCATTTCGGGAGCGTCCTCGCCGCCCTTGCCGGCGTTGACCACGGTGATGTCGGCGGTCGGATATTGCCGGCGCAGCTGCGCCGCCAGCCGGTTGGGATAGTTGAAGTCCGGCGACGTCGCGCCATGGCCCTGTGTCGAAGACGAACCGAACGCGATGATCGTCACCGGCTCACCGGCGGCGAGTTCGCTGGCCACGCGCGGCAGCGAACCCATTTTCCGGACGCCGCCCTTCGGCGGCAGGCACGGCACGCGGCTGAAAATGTCGCCGGCCGATTTCGCGACTTCCTTGACCTTCTCGAGCGCCCTGGAGGGGAGACTCTTCTGCGGCTGATTGGCGGGGTCGACGGCGGCGACAGTGCCGCCGGCCGGCGGCGGCGCGGGAGGCTTCGCCGCATCGGATTTGGCGGTGTCGGAGAGAGCGGCCTGCTGGGCGGGCTGAACGGCCTGGGCCCGCGCAGGCAGAACCTGCGCTGACGTCAGTAGCGCGAATCCAGCGACCGCTGATAGCACCAGGGACGCAACACGACGAAAAGGGCAGTGACAACTCATTAACGCTAGATCCTAATTCTGCGGTGCCGGGCCGACGCGCGCCGCCTCGATGACGAATTTCGCCAGCGCGCGGCCGATGCAATCATGGACGCGCCTGGCGAGGTCGAGACCGTGCGACGGGCTGAACAGGTCGAAATCTCCCTGATCATTCCAGTGACGCATCATGGCAAAGCGGTCGAACAACGGAACGTCGTACTGCTGCGCCACCACGCGCATACTATCCAGATAGGGCGGCGCGGAAATCATGGTTTCCGTGCGCGGGCTGTATTGCAGATTCATCAAGACCACGTCGGCTCCCGCCTCCTTCAGCGCAACAACTCCCTCGCCGACCGCGCCACGAAAATCCTCGGGATCGATCGATCGCATGGCATCGTAGGTACCGGTCTGCCAGATCACCAAAGTAGGCTTTTTAACTTCCACCAGCTTAACGAGGCCAGCGGCGACTTCCTCCGCGGTCTTCTTGATCTGTAATTCTACGGAGACGTTGACCGTGGCCTTGGGCAGCATCTGCTTCAGCACCGCCTGCAACCTGCCGGGGTAGGCGCTGGCCTCGGACGTACTGATGGTTGATGACCGGCTGCCCACCACCAGAATTTCCAGCGGATCGCCGCTTTTGACGGCACTTTCGACCTTGGGCAGTGTGGTCTCAGTCGTCAGCAGGTAGGCCGGGACCTCGCAATTGGCAGGGGCATTCTGGGCGCGCGGGGGCGCATCCTGGGCGCGCGCGGGCGCGACGGCCAAGAGGCACGCAAAGAGACCGGCGAAGCAGCCGGCAAGCACGCTCAGGCCCAGAAGGGCCAACGGATTGGACTTCATGAGCCCCCTCCTGCCATATCGGCATTGCCAACGGCGCCTTTTTTCCGCGATGCGTTCTTGTCGGCGGAATGCTTGTACCACGAAATAATCCACGCCATGCCGGACATAATGAGGATTCCGGCCAAACTGACAACCAAATGCATCGCCACGCCGCCGCCGGCGATCTCGGCCAGCACGAAATGCCCGGCGAAAGCCAGGAATACGCCGAGACAGAAGATCTCCAGGGAATGCTGCCCGCACAGGATCACCGGCCGCAGCCAGCGTGATTTCAAGCCGGGCCAGTCCTTCGGCAGCAGCCGCACCGTCACCGCCGCCAGCGCCAGGAAGTGCGCGAACCTCAGCACGTCCATGTCGGTCTTGGTGATCGGATACATCCACTGCTCGATCAGCTTCGGCATCAGGAATTTCAGCTGCGGCAGGTGCCAGGTCAGCGTGACGCAGAACGCGAAGAACAGATAGCCGACACAGATCCACATCGTGACCGGAGACGACAGCACCCGCGACATGCGCACGGCGCCGCCCAGCGCGCACCACGCGCCGAACACGAACAGCAATTGCCAGGCGAACGGATTGAAGGCCCAGAAGCCGTTCGGATAGGCCGACAGATACAGGTCGAACTGCCAGGCGACGGCATAGAGCACGACCGACAGCGCCAGCGTGAGGTCGGCCCGCCATTTCATCAGCCAGATGATCAGGGGCAGGAACAGCATCAGCACGATATAGAGCGGCAGCACGTCCATGTTGGCCGGACGAAACCGCAGCAGCAGCGCCTGGATGATGGTGACATCGGGCTGCTTGAGGAAATCCATGATCCCCATTTCTTCCGAATACAGCGGGTTGTCGAAGCGCGCGGCGACATAGGAAATTTCCGCCAGAAAGATCACGAACAGGAACACATGCGCGACATAGATCTGCCAGACCCGCCGCAGGATGCGCGCGGTCGCGATCACGAAGCCGGCTTCCAGCATGGCGCGGCCGTAGACGAACGCCGCGGTGTAGCCGGAGATGAAGATGAAGATTTCGGTGGCGTCGCTGAAGCCGTAATTGCGGAACGTGAACCAGGTCAGGATATTGTTCGGCAGATGGTCGATGAAGATCAGCCACAGCGCCAGCCCGCGAAACAGGTCGAGCCGCAGCTCGCGCTCGGCGCCGGCTGGAAGCGTAATGGCCGGCAGGGCAACCGGCGCCGCGGCGGCGGCGCGCGGCTCCGCGTCGTCCGCAAGCCGCGCTCCGGCAACTTGATCGGCAATAGACGTCATCTGGCACCGTCTGGAGATGAACTTTACCCGCCCGCCCGACACGAAAGATAGTATCGGCGCGCGGGTTGCAAGCAGGATACGCAGGGAACAGCCTGTGCGGGTGGGCTTTAGGCTGGAACTTTGTTGAAACCGCGATTGGAATTACAATTGCATGGCGGCCCGTGGCCCTTGCATGGCCGTCCTTGTGCCGTCCGCCTCCCCGTGCGGCGGTTGGTTCCACCAGGAGTCTTCGATATGATGCGCCGAACCGATTTTGGAAATCCGACTGACTGGAACACCGACTGCATGTACCGCGCCGTTACCCGCCAGATCGAGGTCACCGTCGAGCCGAACTTCATGCCGGAACGCTCGTCGGTCGAAAAGCGGGAGTATTTCTGGTCCTACACCATCGTCATCACCAACACCGGCGCGGAGACGGTGCAGCTGCGGACCCGGCACTGGATCATCACCGATGCCTCCGGCCGCAAGCAGGAAGTCCGCGGCGAGGGCGTGATCGGCGAACAGCCGGTACTGGCCCCCGGCGAACACTTCGAATACACCTCGGGCGTGCCGCTGCCGACCGCATCGGGCTTCATGAGCGGCCGCTATCAGATGGTCACCGAGAGCGGCGAGCAGTTCGAAGTCGACGTCCCCGCATTTTCGCTCGACGGCCCCGAGAGCAAGCGGGTGCTGAACTAGGGATTTCTCACCTCGCCCCGGTTTGCGGGGAAAGGTCGAAGCGGAAGCGCAGCGAAGGCTGCGGGCAAGGGGAAGCCGCCGCCCTACTCCTCGACGCCGGCTTCCCTTGGCGTGAATTCGTACACCGACGAGCAGAACTCGCAGGTCACGACCACCTTGCCGTCTTTCACCATGTCGGCGCGGTCCTGCTTCTCGAAACTGTTCAGCATGCCGGACACCGCGTCGCGCGAGCAGGAGCATTGCGCGCGCAAGGGCAATGGCGCGAAGACGCGAACGCCGCGCTCGTGGAACAGGCGATAGAGCAGCCGCTCGCCGGATAGATCCGGATCAATCAGCTCGACATCCTCGACGGTCGAGATCAGCGACTGACCCTCGATCCAGGCGTCGTCTTCCGCGACCTCGTCGACTTCGACGCCATCAGGCGCGTCGCCGGGATGCAGGTCGGGCTGCCGCGCCCGCTCCGGCGCCTTCGGCAGAAACTGCAGCAGCATGCCGCCGGCGCGCCAGCGATGTTTTGGGCCATCGCCGCCGCCGCGCCATTCCTCGCCGACCGCCAGGCGCACGCGCGTCGGGATCTGTTCCGAGCGCAGAAAATATTCGTGCGCGGCGTCTTCCAGATTGCCGCCCTCCAGCGCCACCAGCCCCTGATAGCGGCTCATGTCCGCCCCCTGGTCGATGGTCATGGCGAGATGGCCGTGGCCGAGAAGCGCGCCGGAATCCTGGCCGTCCTCGAGCCGCTTGGCATCGAAGCGGGCATAGGCGCGCAGCCGGTCGGGCGCCTGAAAATCCACGATCAGGAACGACACCGGGCCGTCGGTCTGGGTCTGCAGGATGAAGCGGCCGTCGAATTTGAGCGACGAACCCAACAGGGTCGTCAGCACGATGGCCTCGCCGAGCAGTTTTCCCACCGCGGGCGGATAATCGTGTTTGGTCAGGACATCGTCCAGCGCCGGGCCGAGCCGTGTCAGGCGGCCGCGCAGGTCCAGCGAGGCGACCTCGAACGGCAGCACCGCATCGTCGACCGGAACCTCCGAAGGGGCGCGGATCGGGGTTTCCAGGGTGATTTTGATGTCGGGGGAAGGTGATGTCATGGCGCTTTATCTGGGGTCGGCGGAGGTGAATCGAAAGGGGCTGCTATCCCTCCCCCCGCGAAGCGGTGGGGTCGAGACGAGCGAAGCTCGCTCTTGGGTGGCACATCGAGAGCGCAGCGAACGATGTGACGGTTGGGGGTGCTTCGGCGCATTCCGCCGGCAGATCGTTTGCTGAGACACCCCCCACCCGACCGGCCTTCGGCCGGCCACCCTCCCCACCACGCGGCGAAGAGCCGCGCGGGGGGAGGAATCAGGAGACCCCCTCGAAACACCACGCCAGAATGCCCTTCTGGGCATGCAGGCGGTTTTCGGCCTCGTCGAACACCACCGACTGCGGGCCGTCGATCACCTCGTCGGTGACCTCGTCGCCGCGGTGGGCGGGCAGGCAATGCATGAAGATCGCGTCCTTTTTCGCCAGCGACATCAGCCGGGCGTTGACCTGATAGGGTTTCAGGATGTTGTGGCGGTGCTTGCCTTCCTTGTCGCCCATCGAGAACCAGGTGTCGGTGACCACGCAATCGGCGCCGCGCACCGCGGCCTCCGGATCGCTGCCGAGCACGACCGGCGCCCCGGTCGCCTTGATCCAGTCCTTCATCGGCTTCTTCGGCGCCAGCTCCGGCGGTGTGGCGACATTGAGCTTGAACTTGAAGCGCTCCGCCGCATGGGCCCACGACGCCAGCACGTTGTTGTCGTCGCCGGTCCAGGCCACGGTGCGGCCCTCGATCGGCCCGCGATGCTCCTCGAAGGTCATCAGGTCCGCCATCACCTGGCAGGGATGCGAGCGCCGGGTCAGCCCGTTGATGACGGGCACGGTGGCGTGCGCGGCCAGTTCCAGCAGCGCCTCGTGGTTGAGGATGCGGATCATGATGGCGTCGACATAGCGCGACAGCACGCGTGCGGTGTCGGCGATGGTCTCGCCGCGGCCGAGCTGCATCTCGGCGCCGGTCAGCATGATCGATTCACCGCCGAGCTGGCGCATGCCGACGTCGAACGAAACGCGGGTGCGGGTGGAGGGCTTTTCGAAGATCATCGCCAGCGTCTTGCCTTCGAGCGGCCGGACCGGTTTGACGTCCTGTTTCTTTTTCTGCGCCTTCAGCTTTGCCTTCATGGCAACGCTGGCAGCGAGGATGTTGCGCAGCTGCCTGGTCGGAATCTCGTTCAGATCGAGAAAGTGGTTCAGGGCCTTGCTCATCACCCCGCCGCCTTCTGCAACTGGCCGCCCGACAACGCCACACAGGCGCGCTCCAGGCGGACGACGGATTCCTCGATCTCGGCTTCGGACACGATCAGCGGCGCCAGGAAGCGCACGACATTGTCGCCGGCGCCGACCGTGAGCAGCTTCTGGTCGCGCAGCGCATTGACCAGATCGCCCGAGGGCACCACGGCCTTGACGCCGACCAGCAGGCCCTCGCCGCGCACTTCCGACAGCACGGTCGGATAGCGGTCGACCACTGACGCCAGTTTCTGTTTCAACACCAGCGACATCTTCTGGACATGGTCGAAGAAGCCGGGCTTCAGCATCACGTCCATCACCGCATTGGCCGCCGCGATCGCCAGCGGATTGCCGCCGAAGGTCGAGCCGTGCGAGCCCGGCGTCATGCCGCTTGCGGCTTCCGCGGTCGCGAGGCACGCGCCGATCGGAAAGCCGCCGCCGAGCGCCTTTGCGAGCGGCATGATGTCGGGCGTTACACCAAGGCGCTTGTAGGCGAACAGGTCGCCGGTGCGGCCCATGCCGGTCTGCACTTCGTCGAAGATCAGCAGCATGCCCCTGTCGTCGCAGAGTTCGCGCAACGCCCTGAAGAACGAATTCGGCGCGGAGCGCACGCCGCCCTCGCCCTGCACCGGCTCGATCAGGATGCCGGCAGTGTCGGGTCCAACAGCCTTCTTGACGGCTTCGATATCGCCATGCGGCACCTGGTCGAAACCGTCGAGCGGCGGCCCGAAACCTTCGAGATATTTTGCGGAGCCGGTGGCGGCCAACGTGCCGAGCGTGCGGCCGTGGAACGCACCTTCGAAGGTGATGAGGCGGTAGCGCTCGGGCTTGCCCTTTGCGGCGTGATAGCGGCGCGCGATTTTGATCGCGCATTCCATCGCTTCGGCGCCGGAATTACAGAAGAACACGAAATCGGCAAAGCTCTGCTCGCACAGCCGCGCGGCGAGCCTGTCGCCATCCGGGCTCCTGAACAGGTTCGACATGTGCCACAGTTTGGTGGCCTGCTCCTGCAGGGCGGCGACCAGATGCGGATGGCAATGGCCGAGCGCATTGACCGCGACGCCACTGGTGAAATCGAGATAGCGCTCGCCAGTAGTCGATATCAGCCAGGCGCCCTCGCCGCGCTCGAAACCGAGATCGACCCGGGCGAATACGGGGAGCAGATGCGACGTCGCGCTATGGGGCATGGCGATCACTTGAGGTTAGAGCCCGCTATGGTGCGTACAGGTGCAATCGCATCACAACGAGCGCCGGAAACAAAACGTGCCGCCTTTTCGGGGCGGCACGTGGGAACCATTCTAGGCGCGGCGCGATAACTGTCAACCGGTCACGCAAAGGCCGAAAACATCCGTAAGATTCCGGTGCGGGCGACGGAACATGTGGATGCAACCATGCTGACTCTTGCGCGAGAGTCACGCCATATTGTAGCTTCTCCGCTGTCGGGTACGACATCTCGTGCGGCGGATCTGATCCTCTAGTAGTGCTGTCAGCGTACACGTTCGGGCGCGGGTTATCCCGCCCGACGAGGGCTAAGGGATTCTGCCCGCAGGGATTTTTGAGATTTGGCACCGCAGCGCCGTCCTCATGCTGGCCGGCGCGATGCGAAGGGAAGAGTGCGATGACGGTATTGACCTGGTCCGACGATCGCGTCGAGCAACTGAAAAAGCTCTGGGAAGGCGGGCTTTCCGCCAGCCAGATCGCTGCGGAGCTCGGAAATGTGACGCGAAACGCGGTTATCGGCAAAGTCCATCGGCTCGGCCTGTCCGGCCGCGCCAAGAGCCCCTCCTCGGCAGCCCCGCGCCAGCGCAAGGCGCGGCCGGCCCAGCAGATGATGCGGGTATCGCGCCCGGTGTCGCGCGGCAACACCGCGCTGGCGCATGCGTTCGACGTCGAGATGGAGCCGGATCCGGTCGCCTATGACAATGTGGTGCCGATGGGCCAGCGGCTGTCGCTGTTGGAGCTCAACGAGGCCACCTGCCACTGGCCGATCGGCGATCCCTCGAGTTCGGAATTCTTCTTCTGCGGCGGCAGGGCGCTGCAGAGCCTGCCCTATTGCGCGCACCATTCGCGGATCGCCTACCAGCCGGCCTCCGACCGCCGCCGCCAGCCGCCGAAGCCGACGCGGTAGCGCTCGCCGTGGTCATTACACCACCGCTGTCATCGCCCGGCGCAGACCGGGCGACCCAGTATTCCAGAGACGTTTGAAATCAGCCGAGGGGCCGCGGCGTACTGGATCGCCCGGTCTACGCCGGGCGACGACAATCGTGATTGTCGCGGGCACCATGCACGAACTTTGAGCCGGGACGACGGTGGAGAATTACTCCGCCGCCTTGGCAAACCGGTCGTCCAGCGCATAGCCCGCGCCGCGCACGGTGCGGATCGGGTCCTGCTCGCCGCCGGGGTTGAGCAGTTTGCGCAGGCGGCCGATATGAACGTCGACGGTGCGCTCGTCGATATAGATGTCGCGGCCCCAGACGCTGTCGAGCAGTTGCTCGCGCGAAAACACCCGGCCGGGATGCTCCAGGAAAAATTCCAGCAGGCGATATTCGGTCGGGCCGAGATCGATCGGGCGGCCGGAGCGCGCGACGCGGCGCTTTTCGCGGTCGAGTTCGAGATCGCCATAGGTCAGCATGGTGGCCAGCCGCTCCGGACTGGCGCGCCGCAACAGACCTTTTACGCGGGCCAGAAGCTCCGGCACGGAAAACGGTTTGACGATGTAGTCGTCAGCGCCGGTGGCCAGGCCGCGGACGCGTTCGCTCTCCTCGCCGCGCGCGGTCAGCATGATGATCGGCAGCTGCCGCGTCTCCGGCCGCGCCCGCAAGCGGCGGCACAGTTCGATGCCGGACAGGCCAGGCAGCATCCAGTCCAGTACGACGAGATCGGGCACCCGCTCCTTCAGCCTGGTGTCGGCGTCGTCGCCGCGCCCGACGGTTTCGACGTCGTAGCCTTCGGCATCGAGGTTGTAGCGCAGCAGCGTGGTGAGCGCTTCCTCGTCTTCCACCACCATTATGCGCGGACTCATATTCGTAGCCTTCTGTTGGTCTGACGCGTTTTGCTCACGCTAACCGGTCTCCACTTCAACCGAAAACGCTGCCTTTAGTTGTTTCCGGGTACCGCGCTCGCAAACGTCGTCATGTCGCCCTTCGGGCGCTTGTCGAGCATCTGCTGGCCCTCGATCATGTAGAACACGGTTTCCGCGATATTGGTGGCGTGATCGCCGATCCGCTCGATGTTCTTGGCGCAGAACATCAGATGGATGCAGAACGAGATATTGCGCGGGTCTTCCATCATGTAGGTCAGGAGCTCGCGGAACAGCGAGGTGCAGATGGCGTCGACTTCCTCGTCGCCCTTCCATACCGCCATCGCCGCCGGCAAATCGTGCGCGGCATAGGCGTCGAGCACGGATTTGACCTGGCTCTGCACGAGGTCGGTCATATGCTCGAGGCCGCGGATCAGTTTCAGCGGCTGGAAATCGTTCTCCAGCGCCGCGACCCGCTTGCCCATGTTCTTGGCGAGGTCGCCGATCCGCTCCAGATCGGTGGCGACCCGCATGGCGCCGACGATTTCGCGCAGGTCGATCGCCATCGGCTGGCGCCGCGCGATGGTTAGCACCGCGCGTTCCTCGATCAGATACTGCAGGCGATCGATCTCGACATCCGAGGCGACGACGCGCTTGCCGAGCGCGACATCCCTGCGGATCAGCGCGTCGACGGAATCGGTGATCATGCGCTCGGCAAGACCGCCCATCTCCGCAACCAGCCGGGTCAGTTCCTGCAGATCGCTGTCGAACGCTTTTGCCGTGTGTTCCGTACCCATTGTCGTTTCCCTCGCGATGCGCGTCAGCCGAACCGGCCGGTGATGTAATCTTGCGTGCGCCGGTCGCTCGGCGAGGTGAATATCTTGTTGGTGTCGTCGAATTCGATCAGCTCGCCGAGATACATGAAGGCGGTCTTGTCGGAGACGCGCGCCGCCTGCTGCATGTTATGAGTAACGATGGCGATGGTGTACTCCTCGGCCAGTTCCGTAATCAATTCCTCGATCTTGGCGGTCGAAATCGGATCGAGCGCCGAACACGGTTCGTCGAACAGGATGACCTCGGGCCGCACCGCGACGGTGCGCGCGATGCAGAGCCGCTGCTGCTGGCCGCCGGACAGGCTGAGGCCGGAAGCACTCAGCTTGTCCTTGACCTCGTTCCACAGCGCGCCGCCGCGCAGCGCCTTTTCGACCCGGCCGTCCATTTCCGATTTGGAAATCTTCTCGTAGAGCCGGATCCCGAAGGCGATGTTTTCGTAGATCGTCATCGGAAAAGGCGTCGGCTTCTGGAACACCATGCCGACCCGGGCGCGCAGCAGGTTGAGGTCGAGCTTGGGATCGAGGATGTTGGTGGAATCCAGCATCAGCTGACCGGTGGCCCGCTGTCCCGGATAGAGATCGTACATCCGGTTGAAGATGCGCAGCAGGGTCGACTTGCCGCAGCCGGACGGTCCGATAAAGGCGGTGACGCGGTTGGTGCCGAGCGCCAGATTGATGTTCTTCAGGGCGTGGTTTTCGCCGTAGTAGAAATTGAGGCCTCGCGCCGTCACCTTGGCCGGCGCTTCGGGCAATACCACCGAGGGTACGGGACCGCCCGCGGCACTCATCGATACAGAAAGCTCGTTCATTTTGCTGTCCTCTCGGCGCCGAGAATGCGGGCGCCAATATTCAGGGCAAGTACGGTCAGGGTGATCAGCAGCGCGCCGCTCCAGGCGAGTTGCTTCCAGTAGGCATAGGGGCTTTGCACGAAGTTGTTGATGGTGACCGGCAGGTTGGCCATCGTCTTGGTCAGATCGAGACTGAAGAACTGGTTGGAGAGCGCTGTGAACAGCAGCGGCGCGGTTTCGCCGGCGACGCGGGCGGTCGCCAGCAGCACGCCAGTGATGAGCCCGGCGCGCGCCGCGCGGTAGGCGATGCGCTTGATCACCAGCGAACGCGGCAGGCCGAGCGCGGAAGCCGCCTCGCGCAGCGGATTAGGCACCAGCAGCAGCATGTCCTCGGTGGTGCGCACCACCACGGGGATCACGATCACCGCCAGCGCCAGCGAGCCGGCAAAGGCGGAGAAGCCTCCCATCGGCACCACGATGGCGCCGTAGATGAACAGGCCGATGATGATCGAGGGCGCACTGAGCAGAATGTCGTTGATGAAGCGGATCACCGAGGTGAGCCGGTCGTTCCTGCCGTATTCGGCGAGATAGGTGCCGGCCATCAGGCCGAGCGGCGCGCCGATACCGACCCCGATCACGGTCATGATGACAGAGCCGACGATGGCGTTGAGCAATCCGCCGTCCGTCGAACCCGGGGGCGGGGTATTCTCGGTGAAGATCGCCAGATTGAGCCCGGCGAGACCGTTGTAGAACAGCGTGAACAGGATCAGGCCGAGCCAGGTGACGCCGAAGATCGCGGCACCGAGGCAGAGGAACTTGACGACGATGTCGAAGCGGCGGCGGCGGGTGTAAATCGGGTTCATGATCTTAGTTCCCCGCCTTCTTTTCCAGCCGCATCAGCATCAGCCGCGCCGCGGCCAGCACGAAGAAGGTCAATATGAACAGCAACAGGCCGAGCAGGATCAGGCCGGATTGATGCAAGCCGTCGCTCTCGGCGAATTCGGATGCGATCGCGGCCGAGATCGTGGTGCCCGGTGAAAACACCGAGCCGGTAATGCGGAACGCGTTGCCTATGATGAACGTCACCGCCATGGTTTCGCCGAGCGCGCGGCCGAGCGCCAGCATGATGCCGCCGATGACGCCGACGCGGGTATAGGGGATCACCACGTTGCGGACGACTTCCCAAGTGGTGCAGCCGACGCCGTAGGCGGCTTCCTTCAGCACCGGGGGCACCGTCTTGAACACGTCGACCGAAATCGCCGTGATGAACGGCAGCACCATGATCGCCAGGATCAGCGACGCGTTGAACAGGCTGAGATAGGACGGCGGCCCGGCAAAAATCGTTCCCAGCACCGGGACGCCATCGAACAGCCTGATCATGAACGGCTGAAAGCTGTCGGCCATGAACGGGCCCAGCACGAAGAACCCCCACATGCCGTAGATGATCGAGGGGATGCCGGCCAGCAGTTCCACGGCAAGGCCGATCGGGCGGCGCAGCCATTGCGGGCAGAGCTCGGTGAGGAAGATCGCGATGCCGAGGCCGACGGGAACGGCAATCAGCATCGCGATGACGGAGGTGACCAACGTACCGTAGATCGGACCGAGCGCACCGAGCACCGGCGGGTCGTTCGACGGCGCCCAGCGCGAGGTGAACAGGAAGGAAAAGCCGAATTCCCTGATCGCCGGCCATGCCCCCGCGATCAGCGAAACGATGATGCCGCCGAGGATGAGCAATACCGAGATCGCGCAGGCGCGGGTGATCCAGTAGAAGGTGACGTCGCCGAACTTGAAGGCGCTGAGCGCCTTGGCGCGATCGTAAGGGCCGGCGGATTCCATTGCATCGCTCTGAACGGCCATGTCTGCCACGCTGGTCCCCTGTACTTTATACACGATGTCGATGTCGATGCCCGAAGCGATTTGACGGCTTTTCCCGCGTCATTCCGGGATGCACCTCGGCCGGCCATTGCCGAACCGGGGGCGCAGGCCCGGAATCCATACTCACGATCGTGGCTATGGATTCCGGGGTCGCTCGTTTCACTCGTGCCCCGCAATGACGGAGCACTCTTCGTATCGCGCGAGGCGTGGGCTCAATACGCGAGCTCAGCTCTTGATGTCAGCCGACCAGGTCTTCTCGATCTGCTTGACCACGTTGTCCGGCATCGGAATGTAGTCGAGTTCCTCGGCCATCTTGTCGCCCTTCTCGAAAGCCCATTTGAAGAACTTGATGGCTTCCTTGGCGGCGGCCTTGTCGGCGGGATCCTTGTACATCAGGATGAACGTCGCGCCGGTGATCGGCCAGGAGGCTTCACCCGGCTGGTCCGTCAGGATCACGAAGTAGTTCTTGGCACCGGCCCAGTCGGCGTTCGCAGCCGCAGCCTGGAACGCCGCGATGGTCGGCAGCACGGTCTTGCCGGCCTTGTTGACGACCGCGCCATAGGTCAGCTTGTTCTGCTTGGCGTAGGCGTATTCGACGTAGCCGATCGAGTTCTTGGTCTGGCTGACATTGCCGGCAACGCCTTCGTTGCCCTTGGCGCCGACGCCGGTCGGCCATTCGACGGCCGTACCCGAGCCTGCCTTGGTCTTCCACTCGGCGTTGGTCTTCGACAGATAGTCGGTCCAGAGGAACGTGGTGCCGGACCCGTCGGAACGGCGCACCACGGTGATGGCGTCGGCGGGCAGCTTCAGCTTCGGATTGAGCTTGGCGATCGCCGGGTCATTCCAGGTCTTGACCTTGCCGAGATAGATGTCGCCGAGCAGTTCGCCGGAAAATACCAGTTCACCCGGCTTGATGCCTTCGAGGTTCACGACCGGCACCAGGGCGCCCATCGCCTGCGGCCACTGAATCATCCCGTCCTTTTCGAGCTGCTCCGGCTTGAGCGGCATGTCGCTGGCGCCGAAGGTCACGGTCTTGGCCTGGATCTGCTTGATGCCGGCGCCGGAACCGATCGACTGATAGTTCAGGCCGTTGCCGGTCTCTTTCTTGTAGGCATCGGCCCACTTCGAATAGAGCGGGAATGGGAAAGTCGCGCCCGCGCCGGTGATGTCGGCAGCGAATGCCGACGTCGATGCGGCCACCAGGCCCGCAGCGACGATAGCTTTCATGAAATTCATGGTTGTCTCCATCTTGTGAGCGAAGCGCCTAGGCAGCGCCCGACTGCGCTCACGCCGCCCGTTTAAGGGCGGTACACGCTGCTTTTACGAAGGTTTCGTGACACTTGGATGACACAGGCAAGCGATTGAAATCGCTCGCATTCAGGCTACTTCGGGTGGCCTGACCTGGGGAAAAGCGGCGGTAAAAGTGGCGCCCTGCCTGGGCACGCTTTCGATCAAAAGCCGGCCGCGATGACGGTTAAGAATATGTTTTACCAGCGATAAACCGAGGCCGGTACCGCCCTGGGCGCGGCTGTCGCCGACATCGACCCGGTAGAACCGTTCGGTCAGCCGCGGCAGGTGCTCCGGCGCGATGCCGGGGCCGAAATCGCGCACCATGACCCGGACTTCCGGCGCGCCTTCGGCTGACAGCGCCTGGTTCAGGGAAACCACGACCTTGCCGCCGGACGCACCGTATTTCAGCGCGTTCTCGATCAGGTTCTCGAACAGCCGCAGCAACTCCTCGCGATCGCCCGCAATCGAAACCGGCGTGTCCGGCAGGTCGATGTCGATGGTGACCTGACGCTCATGCGCCAGCGGCTCCAGCCCGTCCGCGACCTGGCGGATGATGGGAACCAGATCCACCAGCGTGTCGGGGCGGACATGGGCGGACAGTTCGACCCGCGACAGCGACAACAGGTCGTCGATCAGCCGCGCCATCCGGGTCGCCTGGTTGTGCATGATGCCGAGAAAGCGCTCGCGCGCCTTGACGTCGTCCTTGGCCGGTCCCTGCAGCGTATCGATGAAGCCCGACAGCGCGGCCAATGGGGTGCGCAGCTCGTGGCTGGCATTGGCGACGAAATCGGCGCGCATTTCCTCGACCCGGCGCAGCGGCGTCTGATCATGGAACGTCATCAGCATGCATTTGTCGGAGCCGCCGAACAGGGTCGGCACCGGCACCGGCGTGATGGTCAATTCCATCCAGCGGTCGACCGGCACGTGATCCAGATAGGTCGCGCGGCGGATTTCCGCGGTCGCGATCGCCTCGCGCAGCGCCGTGATGATCTCGGGCGAGCGCAGCGCGAACTGCGCCAGTTCGTTCCTGCGCAGCGCCGGCGCGAGCTGCGCCGCCGCCGCGTTGAGATGCAGGACGCGGCCGGCGCGGTCGAGCAGCACGGCGGGATCCGGCATGCCGGCGACCACCGCGGCGACCGCCGCGGATTCGACCGGATTGACCGCGCGAACGTCGTCGCGCGACGCCGCGACATCGTGCAATCGCCACGGCACCAGCGCGGCCGCCCCGATGCAGATGAAGGCCGCGGCGGCGCGTACCACCGCCAGATCGCCGAACACGACGAGCACCGCCAACGCGAGACCCGCGGCCATCAGGATGATGGCCGAATGCCGCAAGCGGTCCGGCCACGGCGAAAAGAAGGAAGGTGACGATTCGTCTATTGCCATCGGGCCGACTTAGCTTCCGGTTCGCGTCCGTATCGTCAGGCGCCGGTGTCCCCGCGCTCACGTACATAGGCGGCTTCGTGTTTCGGCGCCGGGTCAGCGCCTGATGACCTCTTCAGGTTCAGCCGCTTCAACCGGGCGCCCAGGATAACTTCCCGAAGCGTCAGCAGGATTACAGATATGACGAACGGCGCAATGTAGTAGAGCAGGCGAAACAGCAGCATGCCGGCGAGCAGCTCTTCGCGGTCCATCTGCCACAGCCCGACCAGCATGGCGGCGTCGAACACCCCGAGCCCGCCGGGGGAGTGGCTGGCGAAGCCCAACAGCGTCGCCGAAACGAAGACCACCGCGACCACGACGAAGCCGAGATGGGGCTCATCCGGCGCCAGCACGTACATTGCCAGCGCGCAAAAGGAGAGGTCGACGATGCCGATGGCGATCTGCAGCAGCGTCAGCGGGCCGCCCGGCAGCGTCACCGTCCAGGGCCCGCGGCCCACCCCGCGCGGCTGTGCCCAGACCCAGGCCACATAGGCTGCCAGCCCGATGAGAATAGCGAACGCGGCCACCCGGTTCAGCCAGACCGGCAGCTGGTCGATCGCGGCCGCGGCTTCCGGATGATAGGCGATGCCGAGCCCGAGCACCGCGGCATTGCCGAGCCAGAAGGTCAGGCCGGCCAGAAAACAGATCTTGGCGACATCGATCGCGTTCAATCCCCACGCGGAATAGATCCGGTAGCGCACCGCGCCGCCGGTAAAGACGCTGGCGCCGACATTGTGCCCGATCGAATAGGAGGTGAAGGCCGCGAGCGCGTTGACGCGGTAGGGAACATCGGTGCGACCGATCGCGCGAACCGCGAACAGGTCATAGAATGTCAGGGTGAAATAGCCCGCCGCCACGAACAGCGCCGCCAGCACGACCTGGCGCGGCTCGGTCCGCTTGATGGCATCGATGACCTCGCCGGTATCGATGGTGCGCAGCATATGGTAGAGTACGTAGCACGCGATCCCGATGACCGTGATGCTGACCACAACACCTAATTTGTGCAGGATTTGCTTCTGGCGCAGAAACGAAACCGCCCTGCGTATTGTTTCAAGCATCTCCACCTCTAAGTGCGATCCCAACCATGCGGCTGCGAGACGATCTCCGCCGCCCCCGCCGCCACGCTTGTTCCCCGACCTGAACTGGTAGCGCGTTTTGAGCCGGAGTGGAATTCGCCCGGGCCGAATAAAACGCGCTCCTTCAATATATTAGGGGCCATTCGTGACACCAGCTGCACAGATTTGCTGCATTCGCCGCGGCTGAAAGCCCCGCGGCCCGCGAACTTGCGCAGATAGCAGTGAAGTTTTCGTGATTTCCGGGCCGGCGCGGCGCCCGTTCCGACCTTGCGCCAGCGCGGCCGTTCCGGTCCGGATCATGCCCGATGCCGCGAAAGCGCCCGATCGCGCAGCCAGGATCCGACCGCGCAGCCGGCCAGATACAATGCGAACATGATCAGGCCGAGGTCGAGCCAGTAACCGAAGCGGCCGGGAATCACATGGGTGAACGCCGCCGCGACCAGCGCCACCGCCAGCCCCGCCAGCCAGCGCGCGGTCGTTTTCGACACGCCCCGGCCGCGATGGACCACCGCGATCCAGCCCATGGCGAGACCGAGCAACAGCGACGCCAGCAACCAGCCCCAATGGAATGTCGCCAGATAGGTCATTCGCCCTTCCTCACCACGAAATCGATGCGGCGGTTCTGCGCCTTGCCTTCGTCGGTATCGTTGCTGCCCAGGGGCTGGGTGCTGCCGTAGCCAACGGGCGTGAACCTGCTGGCGGGCAGGCCGGCCTTGACCAGATAATCGGTCACCGCCTGCGCGCGCTTTTCCGACAGGTCCTGGTTGAAGGCAGCCTCGCCGTCGGCGTCGGTGTGTCCCGCGATCTCGATATTGACCGTCGAACAGCGCATCGCGGTTTCGACCAGGCGGTCGAGCAGCGCCGCGGAATCCGGATCGATGGTGGCGCGCCCGGATTCGAAGCGGATTTTCGCCTTGGCCAGCAAATCCGCGAACAGCTGCTGACAGACCGTGGCATCGACCGGCGCCGACGCGGGCCTGACTGAAATCTCCGGCTTGAACTGCCAGCCCTGCGGAAAATCCTTGCCGAGGCCGGCGCGGATCTGGACCGCCGCGCCTTCATAGAGAGCGTCGCCCGACAGCTTGACCTCCCGGTCGGACACCACGAGCGTGCCGGTCGAAAGCCGCGCCAGCGCTCCGAGCGCCGGGACCACCGCATTGGCGAAGCCTGCGGGCGCGCCGACGCTGGCCTTCAGATTGTCGACCACCTTTTCCCTGAGGAATTTGCGCCCCGCCGCGGTCGCGATCGCCGCATGGACGTTATTGTCGGGCACATAGCCGGTCAGGGTCACCGTCACCGCGACCGGGTCCTTGTAGGCCTGGAAGACATAGGGCGGCGCCTTGACCTCATTGGCGGCGACCGAAAACCCCTCGGGGAGATTTTTCAGTGCAGCGGCGATGGCTTCCCGGCCGCCGAGGTCGCGCGCCATCCCGGAAAGGCTGACCCTGGTATCCGAAAGGGTGACCTTGCCGTCCTTCAACTTCCCGACCTGATCGAGCAGCAGCAGCGCGGCATTATCGAAACGCGGCGGCGCGCCGCGCGACAAATTCATCCGGTCCACCACCTCGACCCCGCCGAGCGCGGCGCGGGCCGCCTCCAACAGCTTGTTCCTGACCGCCGGCAGCGGCGAACTGCCGCCCAAGGTGACCCGGGCAACATCCCGCTCGGCCGACCAGGTGAACGGCTTGGCTTCGGGGATGAGGCGGGTCTGGTCATCGACCAGCCGTACGCCCGGCACGGCCTCCACCGACGCCACCGCGCTGCGCCGGCCGTCTTCGGAGAAGGCGTCCGCTGCAAATTTGACGTCGCGGCCCTCAACCACCATCCGCGCCTTGTCGAGCACGGTATCCCGGAGTGCGGCATTAGCGCGCGCGGCCAGGTCGGCTTCCAGGGGGGCGGTGCTGGTCCAGGCCGCGATGGCCCAAAGGACGGCCAGTGGAATTGTGCCCGGCCACCATTTGCTGCTCCACCTGAAAAGTCCGTGCATTGGCATCCCGCGGGGCCTTTGGCCCCGATTCCGAAGTTCATGAGCTATCGCGGCACCCCCTGACACGAACTTCGGAAACAAGGGAGGCGCTAGCACTGGAGAACAGAGTGAAAACAAACCCTTGCGGGACTGTCAAACTGGAAATAACACGAAAATTGTCCGGTAACGCGGTCCGCAAACTGTTTCTAACTGTTTCTTCAGCGGTCACCGGCTAGCGTCGGTACGTCGCAACCAGCCAGCACCAGAATGAAGCAGTTCCGCAACAACGTTATCCGCGCCGGGCTCGAAGCGCTTTATTTCACCGGCGCACATCATTTGATGCGACCGCTGTTCGCGGGCGTCGGCGCGATCTTCATGCTGCACCACGTCCGGCCGCGCGGCGACGCCGATTTCCAGCCCAATCATCACCTCGAGGTCACGCCGGAATTCCTGCGCACGATGCTGCGGCATCTCCGCTCGCACGGGATCGACATCGTGACCATGGACGAGATGCATCAGCGGCTGATCGATCGCAACTTTTCGCGGCGCTTCGCCTGCTTCACCCTCGACGACGGCTATCGCGACAACCGGGATTTCGCGCTGCCGGTGATGCGGGAGTTTGACGCACCCATGATCGTCTATGTCGCCAGCGATTTCGCCGAAGGCACCGGACGGCTGTGGTGGGTGGCGCTGGAAAAGGTGATTGCCAAGGCATCCGCGATCGAGGCCAGGATCAGCGACGTCGCGACCCGCCTCGATACCTCCACGCCATCAGCCAAACAGGCGGCATTCGACCGGCTGCACGACTGGCTGCGCTCGTTGCCGGGAGAGCACGACGTTGCCCGCGAAATCAGCGCGCTGTGCGCGCGCCATGGCGTCGACGAAACCGCCATTTGCCGCGAGCTCTGCATGTCCTGGGATGAACTGAAACCATTCGCCGACGATCCGCTGGTCACGATCGGCGCGCATACCATCACGCATTGCAATCTCGCCAAGCAGACCGAGGCCGTGGCGGCCGACGAGATCGCCATCAGCCGCGCCCGGATCGAAAGCGCGTTGCAGCGTCCCGTCCTCCATCTCGCCTATCCCTATGGCGACAGGATCGCGGCCGGCCCGCGCGAATTCGCGCTGGCGCGCACCAGCGGCTTCAAGACAGCCGTGACGACGCGGCCGGGCATGATCTTTCCCGAGAGCGCCGATCATCTGACCGCGCTGCAGCGGGTCTCGCTCAACGGCAATTACCAGAACAGGCGGTTTCTTCCCGTGCTGACCTCTGGCGCCGCGACCGCGTTCGGCAACGGGTTCCGGCGGATCGACGCGGCGTAAGTTGAATTTGTAGCCCGGATGCAGCCAAACGGATCGGCGCGAAGCGCCGCCCGTTGCGGCGAAATCCGGGAATCTTGCGGATGACAGAGCGGCCCCGGATTGCGCCATCGGGCGGCGCTTCGCGCCGGCCCACTGGCTGCATCCGGGCTACGCACGGTCACCGCTTCCTTGACTCATCCTCCCCCCGCGCCCAAAACGCTCGGCAAATCCAGGGGAGGAACGCATGTTCAAGGATCTGTTTTCGCTGCAAGGCCGCGTCGCTGTTGTGACCGGTGGATCGCGCGGCATCGGCAAGATGATCGCAGCCGGATTTCTGGCGCAGGGCGCCGCGAGGGTCTACATCACCGCGCGCAAGGCCGGGCCCTGCGAGGCGACTGCGAAGGAGCTTTCAGCTGCCTATGACGGCGAATGCATCGCGCTGCCGATCGATATTTCCACGGTCGCGGGCTGCGACAAGCTGGCCAGCGAGATTATCCGGCTTGAGCCGAAGCTCGATATCCTCGTCAACAATGCCGGTGCGGCCTGGGGCGCCGAATTCGACGAATTTCCGGAAAGCGGCTGGGACAAGGTGATGGACCTCAACGTCAAGTCGGTGTTCTTTCTCACCAAGGCCCTGGCAAAGCCACTGCGCGCGGCGGCAAGCCATGAGCGGCCCGCCAAGGTCATCAACATCGCTTCCGTCGATGGCATTTTCGTCAACCCCGGCGAGACCTATTCCTACGCCGCCAGCAAGGCCGCCGTGATCCACCTGACCCGGCGCATGGCCACCAAGCTGATCAAGGACAACATCAACGTCACCGCGATCGCCCCGGGCGCCTTCAAGTCGGACATGAACCGCGCCGCACGCGACCACTCCGACGAAGTGGCCAAGCGCATTCCGGCGCAGCGCATCGGCACCGACGAGGACATGGCGGGGATCGCGATCTACCTCGCCTCGCGCGCCGGCGACTACGTTGTCGGCAACACCATCGCGGTCGATGGCGGCGTGGTTTACGCCAATGCGGGGCTGGAGATCGCGGGGTAGATCAGACGCTTTGATGATTTGCGCCGGAGTGGCGGTCGCTCCTCCGCCCGCTCATGGGAGCGCTCTACAAAAAATTACGAGAACGAGCCCATGCAAAGAATGGCTGGAGTGGCGGCACGCGTCGCGGCACAAGATATAGTATGCCGCGGCATGCCGGTTCCGTCCTCGCCCGGAGGCAGTTAGCCTCGGGCGGAGAGAGGTGAAGAACTCACGTCTCGATCTTCACATATTCGAAATCGCCGGGCTTGTTGTCGATGCCGACCTTGGGCGGCGAGATCCATGGCGCGTAGCTGCCGATATCGGTCACCGGGTTCATCAGCGAGGCGATGAAATCGCCGTCGTCGGTCGAGGGCAGCCAGTCGTTCTTGCGCTTGTTCCAGGTGGCGTGGTCGATCAGCAGGCCATCCGGCGTGGCGTTGATGTCCTTGAACTCGCCGATCTGGCGGTGGAACGCGACGTTCGGCAG
>JAZJYY010000017.1:0-3680 GCA_040390145.1 Pseudomonadota bacterium | reverse complement strand
GTGCGGCCGACCATCAGGCCGGCGACGAAGATCGCCAGCACCACGAACAGCAGCATGCCGTAGAGCCCGGCGCCGACGCCGCCGATGATGATTTCGCCAAGCTCCATGTTGATCAGCGGGATCATGCCGCCGAGCGCGGTGAAGGAGTCATGCATGGCGTTGACGGCGCCGCACGAGGCTGCGGTCGTAACCACCGCGAACAATGCGGACGCCACGATGCCGAAGCGGACTTCCTTGCCTTCCATGTTGCCGCCGCTGAGCCCGAGCGAGCTCAGCGCCGTGGTGCCGCCAGCTTCCGCCCAGTAGGTGACGGCGACGCCGGCAATGAACAGCACGCCCATCACGGCGAGGATCGCAAAACCCTGGCGCTGGTCGCCGACCATGCGGCCGAACACATTGGTCAGCGCCGCGCCGATGGCGAAGATCGAGAGCATCTGGATGAAGTTCGACAGCGCCGTCGGGTTCTCGAACGGATGCGCGGCGTTGGCATTGAAGAAGCCGCCGCCATTGGTGCCGAGCATCTTGATCGCGACCTGCGAGGCCACCGGGCCGACGGCAATCGTTTGCTTCGCGCCCTCCAGCGTGGTGGCGTCGATATAGGGCGCAAGCGTCTGCGGCATGCCCTGCCAGACCAGGAACAGGGTGTAGACCACGCAGATCGGCAGCAGGACGTAGAGCGTGCAGCGCGTCACATCGACCCAGAAATTGCCGATGGTGCGCATCGAGGAACGGGAGAAGCCGCGGATCATGGCCACCGCCAGCGCGATGCCGGTCGCCGCCGACAGGAAATTCTGGTGCGTCAGTCCGAGCATCTGCACCAGATAGGACAGCGTGCTTTCGCCGCCGTAGTTCTGCCAGTTGGTGTTGGTGATGAAGCTGATCGCGGTGTTGAAGGACAGGTCGGGCGCGACAGCGGATTGCTGCTGCGGATTGAACGGCAGCACCGCCTGCAGCCGCATCAGGCCATAGATGACGAGGAAGCCGCCGACATGGAACAGCAGCATGGCGACCGCATAGGTCAGCCAGTGCTGCTCGCGTTTCTCGTCGACGCCGCCGATCCAGTAGATGCCGGCCTCGACCGGCCGCAGCACCGGGGAGAGGAAGGTGCGCTCGCCGTTGAAGATTCGCGTCATGTACCAGCCGAGCGGCTTGGCCAGCGCGACGATGATGGCGCAAAAGAGAATGATTTGAAACCAGCCGATGGCGGTCATGGTCGTATGCCTTCCGGGTATATGCGGGATCGGTGCCGAAGCGCGGTCAGAACCGCTCGGGCCGCAGCAGGGCGTAGGTCAGGTAGAACAGCAGCCCGGCGGAGACGATGGCGGCGAGGGAATAGTCGAAGATCATGATCGTGCTCCCCCTAAAGCCGTTCGCAGGCATAGGCGTAGCCTATACCCACCGCGAACAGGCCGAAGCCGAGGGCCAGCATGAGGACGTCCAGCATGAAGTGCTCCTTGTCGCGCATTGTTTCGGGTGCGCGACGTTGGCGTGTTTCCGACAGGACCGGTTGCGGCAGCGGATAGAGATCCCCTGACCTTGCCAGTTCAGTGGCCGTGATGTGCCATCGGGCGCATAGGTTTTCGAGGCGGGAGCTATGGCAACGTTATAGGAATCTCATAAGTGCCGCGCGTCTGGTGGGTCGCTCCGCGACGACGCGTGCTGACGGCGCCTGGAAGCGCGCCCCCTATGAAATCCCTATTTTTGGAGCCTCCACGCCATCTCGTTTTCAAATGAGGTTTTGGCCACCTTGCAGATGCGGCCGCAGATCGCCGCCGCACCTGAAGCGAGATACCGCCATGTTCGCCCTTTCGAAATTCCGTGAGCCCGCCGTGCTCGCTGACCGGCTGCGCAGCGCGCATGCCTCGACGCCCGAGCTGATGTCCGAGATCATCGGCAAGACCTGCCGGCGCTTCCCGCCGGGGAGGACGGCGCGGATCGAGCGGCTGATCGCTACGGAAGCCTGGACCGATGCGGCGCTTGCGCTGATCGAACTGGAATTGCCGCGGTGGCAAGTTCGCCGCATCGCCTATGACGACGGCGAATGGCACTGCGCGCTGTCGCGGCACCCCGGACTTCCCGATTGGTTCGATCAGTCGATCGAGGCCGAGCACGGCGATTTACCGCTTGCGCTCCTGAGCGCGTATCTGGAGGCGTCTCGTCAAGCGGATACTTCCGAGCCGCCGCGACGATTCTCGGTTCCGCAGACTAGCCCGCTGCCAACCGAGTGCCTCTGCTGCGACAACTTCTCGTGAATCGACGCAGCGCCGGCGAGCCGGATTTGTTGCCGGTGCCCGATCGGGCGTCACGCGCAGTTCACACCACCGCGCGCGCGCGCAAATCCGCGATCGCCTCGGCGCCGTAGCCGAGCGAGGCCAGCACCTCGTCGGTGTGGGCGCTGAGTTCGGGCGCCATGGTATCGAGCCGGCCGCCGCCATGGGCGAGCTGAAAGCCGCTGCCGGCGAAGCGCAGCCGGCCGTAGGGCGTATCGATCTCCTGGATGGCACCGCGCGCCGCGATCTGCGGGTGATCGATCACCTCCTCGATCTTCCAGATGCTGGCGCAGGGCGCGCCGGCCGCCTCCAGGATCTTCTCCCACTCGCGCGGGTCCTTTTTCGCAAGCGCCTGCTCGATGATGGCGCGCAACGCCGGTTCGTTTTCCTGTCGCGCGAACCAGTCGGCGAAGCGCGGGTCTTCCAGCGCGTCGGCGCGGTCGAGGGCTGCCATCAGCGCGCGGTACTGCTTCTCGCTGTTGACGGCGAGCAGCAGGTAGCCGTCGCCCGCCTTGAACAGGTTCGCGGTCGACCGGCGGCTGACGGCCTGGTTGCCCGAGAGCTGCTGGCGATGGCCGGCGACGGTGTAGTCCGCCACCTGTCCGGACAGGAACGCCAGCGACGCCTCGAGCATGGAGACGTCGACCAGCTGTCCCTTGCCGGTATGGGTGCGCTGGAACAGCGCGCTCGAAATCCCGAACGCCGCGGTGGCGCCGGACAGCACGTCGCAAACGGCAAACCCGGCGCGCGTCGGCCCGGTTTCCTCGTGGCCGGTGATCGCCATGATGCCCGACAGCGCCTGGATCTTGCCGTCATAGCCGGCGCCCAGGCGTTCCGGGCCGGTCTGCCCGAAACCCGAGACGGCGCAGTAGATCAGTTTCGGGTTGATCTGTGACAGCGCGGCATAGCCGATGCCGAGCCGGTCCATCACGCCCGGCCGAAAGTTTTCCATCACCACGTCGGCCAATACAGCGAGCTGCTTGACGATCGCGATCGCTTCCGGTTTTGAGAGGTCGAGCGTCAGGCTGCGCTTGTTGCCGTTGATCGCCTGCCAGCCCGGGGCGAGGCCGCGATCGGCCCATTCGCGGCTGAGCGGGGTGCGGCGCATGTCCTCGCCTTCGCGGCGCTCCACCTTGATGACGTCGGCGCCGAGCAGCGCGAGCTGGTAGCTCGCATAGGGGCCGGCCAGCACCTGCGTGAAGTCGAGAATCTTCACGCCTTCGAACGGTCGGGTCATGTGGGCTTGCTCCCTGTTCTTTCTTCCCTCTCCCCTTGTGGGAGAGGGTGGATCGAATGCGCGTAGCGCATTCGAGACGGGTGAGGGGTTCTCTCCGCGAACACCGATGCCCGTTGTGAGAGACCCCTCATCCGGCGCTTCGCGCCACCTTCTCCCACAAGGGGAGAAGGAAG
>JAZJYY010000016.1:0-11330 GCA_040390145.1 Pseudomonadota bacterium | reverse complement strand
TGCCGCTCAACACCAATGGCGGCGGCCTCAGCTACATGCATTCGGGCATGTACGGCATGTACGCGCTGCAGGAGAGCGTGCGGCAGATGCGTGGCATCGCACCGGCGCAGGTCAAGGACGCCAAGATCTCGGTCTGCCACGGCGTCGGCGGCATGTTCGCGGCATCCGGCACCATCATTTTCACCAACGAGCGCTGACTCAGCGCTTCAGATTTCAGGGAAAGCCGAAATGGCCAAATCGCTGCAGGATAAAGTCATCATCGTCACCGGCGCGGGCCGCGGTATCGGCCGCGAGATCGCGCTGCTTTGCGCCGCCGAAGGCGCCAAGGTCGTCGTCAACGATCCCGGCGGCGCCGCCGACGGTTCGGGAACCAACGCCACGCCGGCCGAGGAAGTGGTCGAGGAAATCAAGAAGCGCGGCGGAACGGCCGTTGCCAATTTCGAAACCGTCGCCGAGGCGGTCCCGGCCAGCAAGATCGTCAAGATGGCGGTCGACACCTATGGCAAGCTCGATGGCGTGGTCAACAATGCCGGCATCCTGCGCGACGCCATCTTCCACCGCATGAGCATCGACGCCTTCGAGTCCGTCATCAAGGTTCACCTGATGGGCTCGTTCTACGTCGCCCACGCCGCGGCCAGGCTTTTCAAGGAGCAGGAAAGCGGCTCGTTCGTCCACTTCACCTCGACCTCGGGCCTGATCGGCAATTTCGGCCAGGCCAATTACGCCGCGGCCAAGCTCGGCATCGTCGGCCTGTCGAAGTCGATCGCACTCGACATGAGCCGCTTCAACGTGCGCTCGAACTGCGTCTCGCCGTTCGCCTGGAGCCGGCTGATCGGCACCATTCCGACCGAGACCGAGGAAGAGAAAGCGCGGGTGAAGAAGATCCAGGCGATGGGACCGGAAAAGATCGCGCCGATCTGCGCCTTCCTGCTCAGCGACGAGGCCAAGGATGTGACGGGGCAGATCTTTGCCGTTCGGATGAACGAGATCTTCCTGATGGGGCAGTCGCGCCCGATCCGTTCGATCCATCGCGGCGAAGGCTGGACCCCGCAGACCATCGCCGAGCACGGCATGCCGGCTCTGAAGCCGTCATTCTACAAGCTCGACCGCTCGGCCGACATCTTCAACTGGGATGCGATCTAGCAATCCGGAGCCCGGCTGTAGCGCAGCGATATCCGGGCGCCGTCATGAGGGTATCGTCGTAGCGGGATAACACTTGTCAAGGCCGGTCAAAGAAATCGGCACAAGCCAACAAGGGAGAGAGAAATGCGGCTGAAATTGTCGGTTCTTGCGCTCACCGCGGCCTTTGCCGTTGCGGCGCCTTTCTCGGTTACCGCGGCGGAGAAGAAATACGGTCCGGGCGTGACCGACAAGGAAATCAAGATCGGCCAGACCATGCCCTACAGCGGACCGGCATCCGCATACGGCACGGTCGGCCGGCTGGAAAGCGCCTATTTCGAAATGATCAATGCCAAGGGCGGGGTGAACGGCCGCAAGATCAATCTCATCAGCCTCGATGACTCCTACAGCCCGCCGAAAGCGGTGGAGCAGACCCGGCGGCTGGTGGAACAGGATGAAGTGCTGGCCATCGTCGGACAGCTCGGTACCTTGACCAGTTCCGCCGTGCAGAAGTACCTCAACATCAAGAAGGTGCCGCAGCTCCTGATTACGTCGGGCGCGGCGAGGTTTGACGACCCGAAGGCCTTTCCCTATTCCACCTTCCTCTATTCGCCGTACCGGCTGGAAGGCCAGATCTTCGCGCAGTATCTGCTGGCCAACAAGCCGGACGCCAAGCTCGGCATATTCTCCCAGAACGACGATGCGGGCCGGGACTACGTCCGCGGCCTGAAGGACAGCCTCGGGGATAAGGCGTCCGCCATCATCGTCAAGGAGCTGACCTATGAAACCACGGATTCGACGATCGATTCCCAGATCGTCACCCTGAAGGCCTCCGGTGTCGACACGCTCTTTCTGATGACGACGCCGAAGTTCGGCGCCCAGACGATCCGCAAGATCGCCGAGCTGGGCTGGAAGCCGCTGACCTACCTGTCTGCCGTATCGACCTCCCTCAAGACGGTGCTCGAGCCTGCGGGGCTGGAAAACTCCAAGGGGCTGATCACCGCGCTCGCCGTCAAGCGGCCGGACGATCCCCGCTGGGAGAACGAGAAGGACGTCCAGGACTACAAGGCGTTTCTCAAGCAATGGTATCCCGCCGGAAACATGGCCGACAGCAGCAATATCGCCGGCTACATGGCGGCCTTCGTGACGGTAAAGATCCTCGAACTCTGTGGCGACGATCTGACCAGGGAAAACATGCTGAAGCAGGCGACAAACCTGACCGATCTCGCCGCTCCGCTGCTCTTGCCGGGCATCACGATCACCACGACACCGACCAGGTACACGCCGTTCCGGCAGATGCAGATCGCGCGTTTCGACGGCACCACCTGGGTGCCCGAAGGCGCGCTGATCAGCGCCAACGAGCCGTAGCATCGAGCCATTTGCAGGCAGCAGACGAGGGGCACAAACGATGAGCATGGATGTGAGGGTGGTAGGCGTCGGAATGATCCCGTTCGCCAAGCCCGGCGCCAGCGAAAGCTATGTGGAGATGGGTGCCAAGGCGGTAGCTGCGGCGCTCGCCGATGCCGGTTTGTCCTACGCCGCGATCCAGCAGGCCTATGCGGGCTACGTCTATGGCGATTCGACCTGTGGCCAGGCCGTGCTCTACCGCGCCGGCATGACGGGCATCCCGATCTTCAACGTCAACAACAATTGTTCGACAGGCTCGACCGCGCTTTTTCTGGCCCGGCAGGCGGTGGCGAGCGGCCAGGTCGAATGCGCGCTTGCGGTCGGTTTCGAGGAAATGCGCCCGGGCGCGCTCGGCTCGAATTTCCCCGATCGCGTCGGGCCGATGGCGCGGCATGCCGATCTGATGGGGGAGCTGCAGCCGCACGATCCGAAAGCGCCGCGTGCCGCCCAGTTCTTCGGCGGCGCCGGTACGGAATACGCGGAAAAATACGGGACCGGCCCCGAAACCTTCGCGAAGATCGCCGCCAAGGCGCGCGTGCACGCCGCCAACAATCCTTTCGCCATTTTCCGCAATCTGCTGTCGGTCGAGGAAATTCTCGCCTCACCCCGGCAATATGGCCCAATGACCCGCTATCAATGCTGCCCCCCGACCTGCGGCGCCGCGGCCGCGATCGTCTGCTCTCCGGCGTTTGCCGCGCACCACGGCCTCGATGGCTCGGTCGCGATCAAGGCGCAGGCGATGACATCGGATACCGCGACGACCTTCGAGGACCGCTCGATGATCAAGTTGATCGGTTACGACATGGCCAGGGACGCCGCGTCGGCGGTCTATGAAGCGGCGGGCGTCGGTCCCGAAGACATTCAGGTGGTCGAACTGCACGATTGCTTCACCGCCAACGAATTGCTGAGCTATGAGGCGCTCGGCCTCACGCCGGAAGGCACAGCCGAACAGTTCATCATGGATGGCGCCAATACCTATGGTGGCAAGGTCGTTACCAACCCTTCGGGCGGGTTGCTGTCGAAGGGCCATCCGCTCGGCGCCACCGGGCTTGCGCAATGCACCGAACTGGTCTGGCAGTTGCGCGGGACGGCCGATCGGCGTCAGGTGCCGAACGTCACCCATGCGCTGCAGCACAATCTCGGGCTGGGCGGCGCCTGCGTCGTGACGCTCTACGGCAGGGCCTGACGGATCGACGTTTTGTGCGATCATCAGGCCGGCGTCTGCGAGATATTGCCGATCCGTATGACGGTTTGACTGCACGCGAAAAAACCGGCTTAGTTTTTGACAAGGGTGCGCCTCGACAGGCCCGCAAACAGGGAGATACCACGACATGGCCATCAACCGGAGAACGTTCGGAATAGGCGCGTCCGGATTACTGCTGGGACCGATCGCGGCGCCGTTCATCCGTCGCGCCGGCGCCGCCGAACCGGCGATTCGGGTCGGCGTGGTCAATTCGATGAGCGGCGGACTCGCTGCCTACGCCCAGGAAGGGCAGCCGGCGTTCGAACACATCATCAAGAAGATCAACGCCGAAGGCGGCATCAAGAGCAAGGGCGGCGCGAAGATCGAACTGGTGCTGGCCGACGACACCAGCCAGCCGGCGCGCACGGCGGCGGAAGCGCGACGGCTGATCACCGAAGAAAAAGTGCAGTTGCTGACGGGGACCATTCTCAGCGCGCAGATGCTGGCGCTGACGCCCGTACTGGACGAACTCAAGATGCCGACGCTCTCGGTCTGGGCCGGCGCGTCGCAGTCCAATTACATGTTTACGCTGGGGTATCCCTACGATCGCGGCTATGCCCAGTCGATCAACGACTTCATCGTCTCGCTTCGCGACGACAGCAAGTTCCCGATCAAGACCGCGGTGATGGGCTATTCGAACTACGAAGCCGGCCAGCAGGTCAACAAGTTCCTGACCGAGAAGTTCAAGGCCAGCGGCATCGAGATCATCGGCGAAGCCGCGCTCGATATCCGCGCGCAGGATCAGACCGCCGCCATGGTGCGTATCCGCTCGCTCAAGCCTGACGTGGTGGCGGGACTGGTCACGCCGCGCGACGGCATCCTGCTGCACCAGGCGCGCTACAACCTGAATTACCACGGCAGCCTGTTCATCGGCGGTACCGGTGGCTACACCGACCTGTCGCTGTGGAAGGACCTCGGCCCGGAAATCGGCAAGGCCGTGCTGACCAGGAATCTGTTCGGCATGACCGGCTTCAGCGCCGGCGCCAAGATCGATTCAATGCAGAAGATCATCGCGGAACTGCGCGATGTCGCCAAGCTCGACAGGATCGGGCAGGGCGCCATCCAATACGCGCAGGCTGCCCGCGTGCTGCAGCAGGTGCTCGAGAACGCCGCCTCCCTGCAAAGCGACGCGCTGCTCGCGGCATTCAAGACGGTCAATATCCCGTTCGGCGATCCCAACCTCTATGTTGCCAAGCCGAAGGGCCTGCAGTTCGGGGAGGATCGCTCGCCCAAGGACGGGTCGGCGATGTTCATCCAATGGTTGCCCGATCAGGGGCAGCAGGTCGTATTCCCAAAGGAATTTGCCCAGGTGCCGCCGCGGCCCCGCGCTTAAGAGGTTACAGTGGCCTTTCTCGAAGTCGACGACGTTACAAAACGGTTCGGAGGGTTGGTCGCATTGAACGCGATCAGCTTCTCCGTCGAGAAAGGCGAGATCGTCGGCATTATCGGCCCGAACGGCGCCGGCAAGACCACGCTGTTCGGTGTGATTTCGGGCTTTGTTGCGCCGAGCAAGGGTAACGTCAGCTACGACGGCGCAAGCATTATCGGCATTTCGCCGGACCGCCTGGTGCGGCGCGGGTTGATGCGCAGTTTCCAGATCGTGCAGTCGTTCGCCGACATGACGGCGCTCGACGTGGTGACGACGGCGGCGCTGACGCGCCGGCCGATGCGGGAGGCGATCGACTATGCCGCGGAGGCGCTGATCCGTGTCGGCCTTGCCGGCAAGGAGCTCAAGATGCCGACGACGCTGTCGCTGCAGGACAAGAAGCTGCTCGAACTCGCCAAGTGCATCGCCACCGATCCGCGCTGCATCCTGCTCGATGAAGTGATGGCCGGCCTGACCATGTCGGAGACGGCCGAGCCGATCGCGGTGATCCAGGAACTGAACCGGCAGGGCGTCACCATCGTCATGGTCGAGCACGTCATGCCCGTGATCATGCGGCTGGCGACGCGGATCGTCGTGATCAATTTCGGCGAGAAGATCGCCGAGGCGTCGCCCGAGCAGATCCTGAAGGATCAGCGCGTGATCGATGCCTATTTCGGAGATCATCTCGATGCTTGAGATCGAGAGCCTGACGGCCGGCTATGGCGGCGTCCCGGTGCTGCGCGACATCAACGTCAAGCTCGCCGCCGGCGAAATCGTCGGCCTGCTCGGCGCCAACAATGCCGGCAAGACCACGCTGATCAACAGCCTGTCCGGCACCGTCAAGCCGATGTCCGGACGCATCCTGTTTCAGGGCGAGGATATCACGCGGCTGTCGCCGCGGCAGCGCGTCGAGCGCGGCATCGTCCAGGTGCCGGAAGGCCGCCTGGTGTTTCCCGACATGAGCATCCGGGAAAACCTGCTGCTCGGCGGAATCAACAGCCGGGCCCGGCCGCACCGTCGACAGCAGATGGATAAGGTGCTGGAGTTGTTTCCAAGGCTCCGCGAACGGCTTTCGCAGAGCGCGGGCTCGCTGTCGGGAGGCGAGCAGCAGATGCTCGCGATCGGTCGCGGGCTGATGGGTGAGGCACGCGTGTTGATGCTCGACGAGCCGTCGCTCGGCCTTTCGCCGCTCTTCGTGCAGTACATTTTCGAGATCATCGACCGGCTGCATTCCGAGGGGCTGACGATCCTGCTGGTCGAACAGAACCTGAATTTGACGTTGCGTCACGCCCAGCGCTGTTACGTGCTGGAGCGCGGGCAGGTCGCGGTGGAAGGGGTTGCCGATGCGGTCAGGAACGATCCCCGCACCAAGAGTGCCTATCTTGGCCTGTAATCGGAGGACGGCGTGAGCGAACTCTATCAGGCTTTGGCGCAGGGCCTTCTGATCGGCAGCACCTACGGGCTGCTGGCGCTGGGAATGGGCCTCGTCTACGGCGTCAGCGGCGTCGTCAATTTCTCGCATGGCGACTTTATCTCGCTCGGCATGTTCATGTGCCTGGCGCTGTATTCGGCGCTGACATTCGACCCCTATGTTTCCGTGATCGTCACCGTTCCGGTGATGACGGCGATCGGGGCGCTGGTCTACCTGTTTCTGATCAGGCCGATGGTCGGGCACCAGTTTCTGATGGTGGTGCAACTGACCCTGGGATTGAGCCTCGTGCTGCAGAACGGCATTCTGATGGTGTTCGGCGGACAGCCGGCGCGTACCCCATCCGTCGTGGAATCGAAATTGTTCATCATTGGCGACGTGGTTCTGCGCGTGCCGCACATGATCGCGTTCGCGGTCTCGTTCGTTCTCGCCGGCGCCCTTTACATCATGCTGCGGTCGACCGACTTCGGCCGCTCGATCCGGGCCGTGCATCAGAATGCCCATGCCGCGGCGCTGATGGGGATCGATGTCGGCCGCGTCCAGGTCATGACCTTCGCGCTCGGCATCGGAATTCTGGCGCTGGCTGCGGCCTTGCTGCTGCCGGGCACCCCGATCCAGCCCACCCAGGGCCTGCGGTATACCGTCATCACCTTGCTCGTGGTGGTGCTCGGCGGCATGACCAATTTCGTCGGCATCATGCTGGGGGGGCTGGTGATCGGCATCGCCGAGGCGTTCGGCACCATCTATCTCGAGGGCTCGCTCGGGCATCTGATGCCTTACATCATCTTTGTCCTGATCATGCTGTTCCGGCCGCAAGGGCTGACCTGGAGCTCTTCGCGATGAAAGAGGAATTCCGCCAGACGTTGTCGTCGCCCATCTGGTGGGGCGTGCTGGCCATCGCCGCCACCCTGCCGTTCATGCTGTCGAGCTACTATCTGCATATTCTGACGCTATCGCTTGTCTACGTCGCGCTGGCCTCGTCGTGGAATATCGTCGGCGGCATGGCCGGACAGATTTCGCTGGCGCACAGCCTGTTCATCGGCATCGGAGCGATGCTGTCGAGCGCGCTGTTGCTCAAGCTCGGCATCAACATGTGGCTCGGCCTGGTGATTTCGGCACTGATCTCGGGTGCGCTCGGCGCCGCCATCGCCTGGATCGATTTCCGCTTCCAGCTCGGCCATCTGTCGTTCGTGCTGATCACGCTGGCTTTCGCGGAGATGGGCGCGATCCTGGTCGAAGGTTGGGACTTCCTCGGCGGCGCCTCGGGATTGCTGCTGCCGCGCGATACCGGAAACTGGCTGGCGTTTCAGTTCGGCGGCGGCCAGGGGGCGTTCTGGGTGATGCTGGCGCTGGCCGCGGTTTGCGTCATCGTCAACGTGGCGATTCTCAATGCGCCGCTCGGATACTATCTGCGCACCATCCGCGACAACGAAAAGGCCGCCCAGGCGATCGGGGTCGATATCCTCCGCTACAAGATCACCGCCATGGTGATTTCGGCGGTGCTCGCCTCCGTCGTCGGTACCGCCTATGTCCGATATCTGACGTTCGCCGATCCCTATCTGTTGATTTCGCCTGTCATCACCATCGAGATCGTGCTGTTCGCCACGGTCGGCGGTCTTGGCCGGGCCTACGGCCCGGCGATCGGCGCGCTGTTGCTGGTGCCGCTCGGCGAAGTGCTGCGCGGCAAGCTCGGCAGCGCGCTGCCGGGCCTGCACTACTTCATCTACGGCATTGTGGTGATCGGCGTCATTCTGGTAACGCCGCGCGGTCTGTTGCCGCTTTTTGAAAGCCTGTGGTGGCGGTGGCGTCGCCGGCCGGGCGTGCAGGAATGAGGGCGATGGTCGTTCCGAGCGGCCCCATGGTGCTGGCCATTTCCTGATGCGGGAATCCGCGGCGCTGTTTTCTGCGCTCGTCGTTTGATCGCCGGCCGGCGGCTCAGCTCACCAGGCGCTCCCGGTTTTCCCAGAACGGCCTGCGCAGTTCGCGCTTGAGGATCTTGCCGGCTCCGGAGAGCGGCAATGGGCTTTCGCTGATCTCGACGCTGCGCGGGCATTTGTAGCCGGCGATCAGCGTCTTGCAGAATTCGATCAGTTCGGCGGCCGAGACCTGCGCGCCGTTCCTGGAAACGACCACGGCATGGACCTGTTCACCCCATTGCTCGTTCGGAATTCCGATCACGGCGCATTGGGCCACCGCGGGGTGCTGCGCGATCGCGTTTTCGACCTCGACCGAATAGATATTCTCGCCGCCGGATATGATCATGTCCTTGACCCGGTCGACGACGTAGATGAAGCCGTCATCATCCATATAGCCGCCGTCGCCGGTGTGCATCCAGCCGTTGACGAGGGCTTTCGCGGTCTCTTCGGGGCGCTCCCAATAGCCCATCATGACGTTGTCGCCGCGCGCCACGATCTCGCCGACCGTGCCGCTTGGCACCGGCCTGTCATCGGCATCGACGATACGGACTTCGCAACCGAGCGTGGGCCGGCCCGCGCCCCGATGCCGTCCCTTGGCGCGGCCGTCGCCGATGTGCTCTTTCCAGTGCAGCAGGGTCGCGATCGGCGACAGTTCGGTCATGCCGTAAGCCTGCGTGAACTGCACGTTCGGGAGTGCTGCCATGGCTCTGCCGAGCACGGCCTCGCTGATCGGCGATGCGCCATAGATCACATTCTTCAGTGACGACATATTGTAGGAACCCAGCGCCGGGTGGTCGACCAGCATCTGGATCATGGTCGGGACCAGAAGCACGTCGGTGACGTGCTCGTTCTGCACCGCTGCCATCACGCCCTCCGGCGTGAACGACTGAATAATGACGTTGGAGCCGCCGCTCAGCAGCAGCGAATACATCGCCGCGCCGTTGGCGAGATGAAACATCGGCGCGGCATGAAGATAGATCGCCGAGGCCGGAAACATTCCTTCGCCGAGCGCATTGAAGGCGTTGGCCATCAGGTTGCCGTTGCTGAGCATCACCCCTTTGGAGCGGCCGGTGGTGCCGCCGGTGTAGAAGATGCCGGCAAGGTCGGCACCGGTGCGCATCGCGTCCGGTATCGGCTCGCTTCGCGCCAGCAAGGCTTCGTAGCTTTCCATTCCGGCCGGCACATCGCCGTCGTCGGCATAGACCAGCTTCAAACCGGGAAGGGCCTTCGCCAGCCCGGCGCCCGTCGATGCGAACGCCTTGTCGACGACCAGCACGTCGGCACGGCAATCGCGCAGGGCGTCCTCGTTTTCAAGCGGGCTCCACCTGATATTGAGCGGAACGATCACCGCGCCGGCCCATGCGGTCGCCAGATAAAGTTCGAGATACCGATCGGAGTTGAGCGACAGGATGGCGACGCGGTCGCCGGGATTGGCGCCGAGCGCGCGAAGGCCCGCCGCCAGCCGGGATACCCGTTCTCCGATCTCGCGCCAGTTCCGCCGCCTGTCGCCGAACACGGTGGCGAGGCCGTTCGGATTGATCTGTAAAGCGCGGCGCAATCCCTGCGTGGTGTTCATCGTAATCCCCCTCGTGATGGCTTCTTCTTCGCGACGGTTGAGGCCGTCTTCTTCACGGGTCGTGCCGCCAGCCCCTCGGTGAGCCGGTCCGTGAATTCGTCTGCGATCGCTGTTGCCGACATCGCACCGTCCGCCTGAAACCAGTGACCGATCCAGTTCAGGGAGCCGGCAATGGCGAATGCGGTCATCTTGGGGTCGCACGGCTTGATCGATCCGTCCGCGATTCCGTCGGCGATATATTTCCGGAACGTCCGGTCGATGCTTTTCTTGCCGGCGCGAACGATTTTGCTGTTCTTTTCGCTGAGGTCGCGCGGGTCGAACCGCACCAGGCTGGCGCCGTGGTCGGTCGCCATGTTCTCGGCATAGGCGTGCACCAGTTGCCGCAGCTTGACGAGGCCGGTGCCGCCGCGGGCGTTGATCTCGGCGATGAAGCCGTCGACCCGTTCCTGTCCAACGGCCCAGCACTCGAACAGGATTTCCTCCTTGCTGCGGAAGTAATTGTACAGCGCCGGTTTGGTGATGTTCAGCCGTTCGGCGACCTCGTTCAGGGTGGCGCGATGATAGCCCTGCTCGAGAAACAGCTGCACCGCCGTCCGCAGCACCGCCTCGCGCTTGGCGTCGCGGGCGCGGGCACGGCTCTCGAACGGCATCCAGGGCGAGGTTTCAGAAGTCAGAGCAGGCGCATCCATATCGGAATTCCGGGGGAGGTCGCATTGACACGGGGAACCTCGCCCGTATATTACCCGCGGGTAATAAAAAGTCCAATGGGTAATTTACGGAGGGTCGGATGTCATCTCGCGCGTATGTGGCCGGCGTCGGCATGATCCCGTTCGTCAAACCGGGCGCCAACGAGCCGTATAATGTGATGGGGGCGGAGGCGACCAGGCTGGCGCTCAGCGATGCCGGCCTCGACTATGGTGCGGTCCAGCAAGCCTATGTCGGCTACGTCTACGGCGACTCAACTTGCGGGCAGCGCGCGCTGTACCCGGTCGGGATGACCGGCATCCCGATCGTCAACGTCAACAACAACTGCTCCACCGGTTCGACCGCGCTGTTCCTCGCCCGTCAGGCCATCGAATCCGGTGCCGCCGACTGTGTGCTGGCGCTCGGCTTCGAGCAGATGAAGCCCGGGGCACTGGGTGCGGTGTTCACCGACCGGCCGAGCGCGTTCGATGAATTCGACGCGGCGGCGAACAAGCTGGTCGATGCGCCGGGCGTTCCGCTGGCGCTGCGCTATTTCGGCGGCGCCGGCCTCAGCCACATGAAGAAATACG
>JAZJYY010000015.1:0-64741 GCA_040390145.1 Pseudomonadota bacterium | reverse complement strand
GCGACGAGGAAGATTCGCATCTCGGCGATTTCATCGAGGACAAGAACGCGATCCTGCCGATCGATGCCGCGATCCAGTCCAACCTGCGCGAAACCACCACGCGGGTCTTGGCGTCGCTGACGCCGCGTGAAGAACGCGTGCTGCGCATGCGGTTCGGTATCGGCATGAACACCGATCACACGCTGGAAGAGGTTGGCCAGCAGTTCTCGGTGACGAGAGAGCGTATCCGGCAGATCGAGGCGAAGGCGCTGCGGAAGCTGAAGCATCCGTCGAGGAGCCGGAAGCTCAGGTCGTTCCTGGATAATTAGAAGTGTTGGCGCTCGGGGGGGCGGCGCTTGCGTCACCCAAACAGACGACTGCTGAACGCCGCTCTTCTCTTTTTCCTTACTACGCAGGCTTTTCGGAGGCCTTCGTACGAGATGTGCTGGATGCATTGCAAGCAACTGCGGATCAAGTAGTTCTTGATCCGTGGAACGGTTCTGGAACGACCACTACCGTCGTAAAGCAGGCGGGACTAAATTCGATTGGGATCGACCTAAATCCCGCTATGGCTGTTGTTGCCAAGGCGCGGCTTTCGACGCAAAGAAACATAGCCGAAGCCCGACAGTTGCTAAATGAGAGTGGTCGACATCTCTCTCAAAAATTTCTCCGCCATGCGTGTTGTTCGCCGTATAGCTCCGCTACGCGCTCATCTCTTCTCCTGGCAGTATTCCGCCTGACTAGGAAAAGATTACGAGACCAAGATCGGATGGCCACCAACCCAACTTGGTGGCAGTTGAGCCGATCGGAAGTGATGCAAGCTGTCGCATCAATCAGCAAATCTCAATTGGATAACGAGCTGACGGAAATTGGCACTAAAATTTCGATAGGTAATAGCGGTACAAACAAAGTAAATTTAATCAGGGGAGATCTGCTGGCCTCGAATTTAGAACGGGTGACTGCAGATATAATCATTACGTCTCCGCCCTACCTCACGCGGATTGATTATGTGAAGGCAACTTTGCCCGAATTACTCGTACTCTCATTGCTCGAAGACTTTTCATT
The DNA here is from genome assembly GCA_040390145.1 of Pseudomonadota bacterium. GTDB lineage: Bacteria > Pseudomonadota > Alphaproteobacteria > Rhizobiales > Xanthobacteraceae > Bradyrhizobium. Next base: position 63,697 of record JAZJYY010000015.1, on the reverse strand, counting down.
CGATGATCTGCGCCGATCAATGATTGGATCTCCAGTGATAGGCCGGGGGCCAGATTGCATGCCCCGTGACATTGGAGACTATGCAAAGTCGTTACTTTCCCAAATCGCCGCGCATGACTCAAAGGCCTCAGCAACATACTATTTGGCATTCTTTAGTGCCTACATCTCCAAAATGTTTGCCGCATTTGAGAAGCTAAACTCAATCGCGCGGCCGGGAGCCCGCATGGTCATGGTGGTGCAAGGCTCTCACTACAAGGAAGTATTTGTCGATCTGCCTAGACTATCGGTGGATTTCGCAAAGTCAGTCGGATTTGACCTTGTAAGCCGTGCAGATTTCAACTTTAAGCAGAGTTTTGCACAACTTAATCCAAGGGCTAATGGGTATAGTCTGGATAATGCCCAAGAGACTGCATTACTTTTCAGGCGTCCTCTTTGATTGGATCAAGCCATGCTCGCAAATTCTTCACCCATGTCAGTAGGAGATTTTTGCAACGATCTTAAGGCCAACAAGATCACTATCAATGAGGACTATCAGCGCAATTCTGGTTTGTGGTCCTCGTTGGCCAAGTCATATTTCATTGAGTCTATCCTTCTGGAATTCCCCATTCCTAAGCTATTCGTTTATGCAAAGATTGATTTGAAGACGAAGGGTACAATCAAAGAGATCGTTGACGGCCAACAGCGCAGCGGCGCGCTGCGTGATTTTTTTAACAATAAACTTCGCTTGTCGCTAAAAATTGACACCGAAGGTTTTCGTGGCAAGCGATATTCGGATTTGCAGGACGAAGATAAGTCGAAATTCTTGGGTTACTCCCTTCCGATAGATCAATTCGCCGGTGTGGAAGAGTCCGAAGTCCGGGAGGCCTTCACCCGAATGAATGCGAATAATGTGCCGCTAAATGAAGAAGAGCAGCGCAACGCGAGATTTCAGGGCACTTTCAAGTGGTTTGTGAATAGCTTGTGTAAGGAAAAGCGGGAAAGATTTCTGAAGATTGGAATGTTTTCTAAGCGAGACCTAATCCGTATGGCCGACTTCAAGTTGGTCGCGGACCTAGCATACCTTATCGAAAATGGCATCCACACAACAAAGCGTGCGCAACTCGATGCGATCTACAAGAAGTATAATAACACTTTTGAGCGAGAAGTAGAGTTCCGAGAAATGTTAGGTTCAAGCATAGACGCATATCTAGCGCTGGAGGCTTATCATGAACCCGTTCTCGCCAAGGCGTATATGGCTTACTCGATCGTCTCGGTATTACTTGACCGTAAATACCAGTTAGGTTTGCTCGACCAAGCCAAGCAGATGTTCCCCGAGTTGGCGGAGAAGCTGGAGGCTTCTCCAATCTCGCGCGATGACTTGATAGTGGCGTTGGGTGACCCCGAAGGCTCGCCCCAGTTGCACGACTTTGTGCAAACCACCACGAAGACAAACGTGGATACGACAAGGGCTGTACGAATGCTATATTTCGATTCTTCATTGAGAAATTCTGACGCGTAGGGAAAATGCGCGCTGCACAGCGATTTGATGCGATTCAAGGTGTGGTGATGCGGCGGATAGCTTTCTTCCGCGGTTGCCAAGCGAAGTTATTGGCTGGAAATGATCGAGGCTCCAATGCTTGGGGAGCGCACGTCATCATCGAACTAGACAATCTTATTATTTCTACCTTCAGAGAGTTTTTGGTGTCGTCGAACTTCGGCGTGAGAGGTCTGTCAGGTCGTTGGGCTTCGACTATGGTGCCACCATTTGCTAGCGATGCCCACTTGAGTGCGCAGGCCTTGTCGATAGTAAATGCGGTAAAATATCGGAACATGGGATCTCCTCCGACCGTCGATCGACGCGATGAACACAAGTTTAGAAATCCTAGGGAGGTACGCACAGTGTTGGCGTCACTTGGGGGAAACAATCTACCGGAGTTGGATTCGGCCTTGGCGCTGAATACAACGCTCTTTTCGGACATTGCAGTGCTTCGCAATTTCTACGCGCACAGGAATCGTGATACTTGGCGGAAGGCCACCAATTATTTTACAAATAACCGTGCTTTTCCTCCATTTCGCAGGGCGTCCGATTTGTTGGCCTATCAGCGACCAACGTCGGGTGTGCGGGTGCTGGAGGAGTGGTTGGCTGACGCAGAATTATTCTTTGACTTTGCGCTGCAGTAAAATTTCGAATTCACGACTGCGGTTGCAGAAACTAATATGAGCCACCTCACCGTCTGGTACAACACCCGCTGCCCCGTCTGTGACGCCGGGATCGACTGGCAACGCAACAAGCTGCTCGCCGCGGTCCGCGCCGGTCACCTCTCATTCCGTGACATCAACGACGAACCCGCAGCACTTGCCGCCTACAGCGCTTCGCTCGACGACGTGCGCCGCCGCCTGCATGCGACCGACGAGTCTGGTCGGTTGATTGTTGGTGCGGATGTCGCGATTGCGATCTGGCAGATAACGCCGGGCGAGGGTTGGCTGTCACGTCTGTTCGGCAATCGCCTGATGCTGCCGGTCACGCGGTTTTTCTATGATCGTTTTGCGGATATGCTGTTCTCGTGGAACAGGTGGAAGGGGCATTGGTAGCCCAATCCTTTAAAAGCGATAGCTAGCGCTTTACGCGCACCGCGACCCGCTCAAACTGCTGCGCCACCCGCCGTGGCGGACCGCGCGGCGACTCGTCGTCCTTCTGCCTTCGGCCCATCGCCATGATCGCGGTCCCCATCGCGGTTGAGCCGAAGGTCACCACGAATCCGAACAGCAATAGCCCGAGCGCGGTGCCGGGCGAGGAGTCGGCGAGGATCAGGTCGCGCAATCCGACGGGGTTGAGCGCCATCAGGCCGCCGACGAACAGCGCCGCCACCGCCGTGCCCGCCGCGAGGTTGATCGCGAGCAACCGGAACAGCGGGACGCGCAGGAAATTGAACCTGCGCGGGCATGCTTGATCGGGCATTTTGGTCATTGTCAGCGGTTCGCCTGGATTCGCTTCCGGCGCATTCTATCAGAACGCGGCCGTCGGTCGAAGGCCTGCAACGCCGATCGCGCGGCACCACCGTCACCCCTCGAACTGCCAGCCCGCCGCCACCCAGCGATAGCCGCCGTCGGTGATCCCAATGTTGCCGATCCCCGGAAACGGGAAATGAAATCCGAGAACCGGAATGCGGTCGGTAGCGGCGCGGTCGAACAGGCGTTTCCTGGCCTGGGTGGCCGCTTCGGGATCGAGGTCGGGGCCCGGCCGCCAGGGATGGTCGATGTTGAGCAGCGGGCTGTAGGCCGCGTCGGACGTGATCAGCAGCTGCTCGCGGCCGGAGTGGACCAGGATCGCCGACATGCCGGGGGTGTGGCCGCCGGCGGCAATCGTGCTCACGCCCGGCAGCACTTCGCTATCAGGCTTGAACAGCACCACGGATTTTGCCACTGGCGCGAGGCTGCGCTTGATGTTGGCCACAAAAGCCCGCCGGAAGTCTTCCGGCATCGGCAGGCGGGACAGGTCCGGCTCGTTGCGGACGAAGAACGTCCAGTCGTCTTCGGGAACATGCACGGCCGCGTTGGGGAAGGCGAGCCCGCCATCCGCGCCGCGCAGATTGCCGACATGATCAGGGTGGGTGTGGGTGATCACGATGGCGTCGATATCCTCAGGCCGCACGCCGATCGCCGAGAGATTGGCGAACAGGCGTCCGCCATTGGGACCCAATGTCTGCGCCGCCCCGGCCTCGATCAGGATTTTCCGGCCGCCGCTCTCCAGCAGCAACGTGTTCAGATTGAGCGTGAAGCGGTCTGTCGGGAGAAACGCATCGCCCAATGCCTTGCCGAGTTCGTCCGGCGTCGCGCTGGCGGCATAGATGCGGGGATTGCCGCTCAATGTGCCGTCGCTGACGACGGTGGCCCTGATGTCGCCGATCCGGAAGCGGTAATGCCCGGCATTGGCGGCGCCTTCCGGCTTCTGCGCGCAGGCGGTCGGTGGCCGGACCAGCGGCGCCAACGCGCCGGCTACGCCCGCTGCGATAAATCCACGGCGGCCGAACTGCATTGCTGATGCCATATCCGTCTCCGGTGCCGCGCGGCACGACATGCGCCGGCGCCTTTACCGGGTTCGTCTACGCCGCCCTGGCGTCATTCGCCAATGTCATGATAGAATTCACGTTATGCATTCAGCGGAATTGGCCAAGATCGATCTCAATCTGCTGGTGGTGCTGCAGACGCTGCTGGAAACCCGCAGCGTCACCCGCACCGCCGAACGGCTCGGCAGCAGCCAGCCGGCGGTCAGCCGTTCGCTGGCGAAACTGCGGCACTTGTTTGGTGATCGCCTGATGGTGAAAGGTGCCAGCGGCATGATGCCGACGCTGCGCGCCGAAGCCATGGTCGAGCCGCTGGCGAATTTGCTCGGGAGCGTCGAAACGTTCCTGCTGAAGCCGAAATTCGATCCGTCCGTGACCGATCGCGTCTTCCGCATTGCCACGACGGACTATGGCGCGCTGGCGGTCTTGCCCAACATCGCGGCGAGGTTGGCGCGCGAGGCGCCCAACGCCGCGATCGAGATCGTCGCTTTCTCGCGCGATGTGTTTCGCACCCTTGCCGAGGGGCAGATCGATTGCGTGCTCTACAGCGATAATCCGGTGCCGGGTTCATTTCGCATGCGCGAATTGTTCCGGGAATCCTTTGTCAGCATGGTCAGGCACGGACATCCCCTGCTCGACGAGATCCGCGGCGGCAAGGATGCGCTGCCGCTCAGGATCTTCACCGCCTGGCCGCACATTCTGGTCAGCGTGTTCGGCGGGAAGGGCGGCCCGATCGACACCGCGCTGGCCGAACGAGGGCTGCAGCGTCACGTCGCGATGCAGGTGCCGTATTTTGCGACAGCGGCTGTGATTACCGCTGCGTCCGATCTTCTGGTGACCATGCCGTCGCGTGCGGCCCACCAGCTGGCCCCGCGACTGGGCCTGATGATCCTGAAGGCCCCGCCCCTGGTAAAACCCTGGGGCTATCGCCTGCTGTGGCACGAACGCAGCCACGGCGACCCCGGCGCAGTCTGGCTGCGCCGCCTGGTGATCGAAGGTGTCAGGCTGGCGCGGGGCGTGGACTAGCGGGTCTCAGGCGTGATGAATGCGGCGCACGGGCTGCGCCGCCAGCTGCGGCGTCCCGCGCGGCGGCTCATCCTTGTCCGCCGGCGGCCGCCCCATCGCCATGATCGCGGTCCCCATCGCGGTCGAGCCGAAGGTCACGACGAAACCGAACAGCAGCAGCCCCAGCGCGGTGCCGGGCGAGGAATCCGCGAGGATCAGGTCGCGCAATCCGGCGGGGTTGAGCGCCAGCAGGCCGCCGACGAACACCGCTGCCACCGCCGTGCCCGCCGCGAGGTTGATCGCGAGCAGTCGGAACAGGGGTACGCGCAGGAAACGGAACCTGGGCTGCTCAGCATGATCGGGCATCTTGGTCATTGGCATCGGCTCACCTGCATTCGCCCCCGATGCATTCTATCAGAACGCCGCCGCCGGTCGAAGGCCTGAAACCTCCCGATCGCGCCCCCGCCCTACGGCGCCACCAGCTCCACCCGCCTGTTCAGCGCCCGCCCGGCCTCGCTGCCGTTGGATCCCACCGGCGCCAGGTGTGCGACGCCGGCGGTGCGCAGCCGCGGCGCGCCGATGTGGTAGTTCTTCACCAGTTCCTCGGCGATCGCCTCGGCGCGGCGGCGCGACAAATCGAGGTTGTAGGCATAGGGCCCCTGGCTGTCGGTGTGGCCGACGATGAAGATGTTGAGCCCGACCTCGCCGGCCAGCAGTTTTGCGATCTGCTCGAGGGCGGGGCGGCTTTCGGATTTTATCACGGCGCGGTCGGTGTCGAAATAGATGCCGTAGAGCGCGATGCGGCCGGTCTCGCGCAGGCCCTTCGACATCGCGGCGGCGTCTACCATCCTGTTTTCCATCGGACGCATTTCCGTCACCGTGAGCTGCGCGAAAATCTCGCGGTTGTTCTCGCTGACGACGACGCTGGCCCAGGTTTCGCGCGCGCCATCGATCCGGCGTCCGGCAAAATAGCGATAGTTGAAACCGTCCAGCCACATCTGCGGAATCGGCAGCGCGTCGACCGCCTCGGTGAAGGGGATGCCGCCGCAGGCATCGGTGTCGCAGGCAAGCTGCTTTTCGAATCCGATTTTTGTCAGTTGCGTCTCGAAATTGCGCGACACCTCCAGGATCGAAGGGCCGGGATTGCTGCGATAGGCGATCCGGGTGACCTTGCCCTCCAGCCGCCGCGCATCGGCGGGCTGGCCGTCCCTGAAGGCGGCGGCCTGGATCCGCGCGGCGTCGAAATCCTTCACCTGGTAGCCCGTGATGACACTGCCGGCAAAGCGCCCGACGCCGGGAAAATCCCGCGCGCCCGCCACGTCGCGGGTCTGCGCGGCGGCGCCGGTCGGCGCGAGAAGGCAGAGGGCGAGCAGGAGGAGCGGCTTGATGATCTGGTGCGGAGCCATCGGCGAATTCCTGTGATCCAGCGAAGGATGCCACCCAATACGCGGGATATCAAACGCGCGGGCGGGTCCGGTCACCGAGCTTGTGCCGCCGGATCGCTCGAAATGATGGCCGCGAGGGCCGTATCGTCGGAGTGCGGCGAGGCGAAGCCTCAGCTCAGCGGCTTGACCGGCCGGGGCAGCAGCCGGGTCTGCAGCCGCGACGCAAACGCCGGCACATGCTCGCGGGTCCAGGCGATCGCTGCGGAGCTTTCGTCGCGGATCGACGCGTTGAACGGCTCGGCGCCGGGGCCGGTCTGCCTCACGACGGTGCCGACATAGACAACATCGCCGGCGCCGATGCGGGTGGTCTGTCCCAGCGGCACGAACGGGTGACCCTTCTGGTCCACGATGGAATCCTTCATCTGGCCGGTGACCCGGTTAACGGCGGTCCGGCGAATGGTCGCGCTGCGATTGAGGATGTACTGGCCGGGTGGAACGATCAGCACCGCCCATCCCACCTCCGCGTCGCTGCCGGTCCGCTGCACATAGGATTCGCGGATCGTCGAGGTCGCGACGTCGCGCAGGACCAGCGCACTCGGCGTGCCGTTACGGTCGCCGCCCGTCGTTTCCACAACCGAGCGGCCAATCACCAGCGCCGCACCTTCGCCTTGCAGCCGCGCCGGATCGACCGCGGCGAGATGCTCGGGAACGATGTTGATCCACTCCACCAGCGGCTGGGTGGCCCGCACATTGGCGCTTGCCGTCTCGATCCGGTCCTTGACGGTGTTGCAGCCGCCAAGCCCGAACGCCATTGCCAGCGCCAAAGCCGCAAATGCCGTCAGGCGCCCCGTTTCCACCATCGCCTCAGCCCACGTAGCACGCGTTATGCGCTTATGTTACGGCCACGCAACTTTTGCAAGATGGCGCAGATGGAAACGGAGACGCGGCGGTTTTCATGGGGAACGAGAGAACGCGGTAACGCGGACCGTCGCATGGTTCCACGGCGTCATGATTCAGATCGAGCCGAGCGGCCCGCTCGAAGGCCATGAGCGGCCTAAAAGCCGCGCGACCTTGCAATCGTGCCGGTGATGCCTGACGTGTCAAAACGGCCGATTCGGCGCGCCAAAACACCCATGCCATCAAGCGCTTGCTATCTATGCATGGGCTCGTTTTCAATGTTTTGGTTTTGGGGGCGAAGGGCAGGCGCGGCCCGGACCAGTCGGAGCTCCAACTTCGCTGACGAGTGTGGTGCCGTCATGCCGCGCTTGACCTGACAATGCATCCTTTCGAGAATGCGCCGGTCGAGCCTGCCATGATGGGAAGGAACCAATGCCGACGATCGCGTGGTTCTACGGCATCATGATCCAGATGTATTACGACGACCACAATCCGCCGCATTTCCACGCACGGTATGGCCGGGCGAAGCCATCGTGCGGCTTTCGGACGGCGAGACGATCGCGGGAGAACTGCCCCCGACCGCCACGCGAATGGTGCGGCAATGGGCGCTGGCGCGAAACGCCGAATTGCAGGATAATTGGCAGCGTGCGCGCGCGCATTTGCCGCTGGAAAAGATAGCTGGCCCCGATGCCGATGAATGAATTGCCCATGGTCGACGTGCTGCGCCTGCGGGCGCTCGACGGTCATCGCCTGTGGGTTCGTTTCACCGATGGCAGCGAGGGTGTGCGCGATTTTTCCGACCTTCTTGCCAAGGGCGGACCGATGGTCGAACCGCTGAAGGCGCCTGATTATTTCGCCCGCGCATTCGTCGAGATGGGCGCGCCGACCTGGCCCAACGGCTTTGACGTCGATCCGATCAATCTCTACATGCAGTTGCGCGACGCCGGTGCGCTGACGCGCACGGCCGCCGAGTAGCCATGCGACAGTCTTGTTTCGGCATCGCCCCCGTTCTCTCACCAAACCGGATTTCTCGATGAATATTTTTCGTCTCGCGCTCGTTCTTTGCGGGTCTGCTCTGGCAATCTCCCCGGCCTTCGCCGCGACATGCGGCAACTCCGCCGGCGGCTATGAGGCCTGGAAACAGCAATTCGCCGGCGAGGCGCGCGCCAAGGGCGTCAGCGCCCCGACCATCCAGGCGCTGATGGCGACCAATTACGCGCAGGCGACCATCAATGCCGATCGCGGCCAGCGCAGTTTTTCGCTGTCGCTCGAGCAGTTTCTCGCCAAGCGCGGCGGGCCCGCCATCGTCGCGAAGGGGCGGCAGTTGAAGCAATCACAGGGCGCGCTGTTTGCCTCGATCCAGCAGCGCACCGGCGTGCCGCCGGGGCCGCTGATCGCGATCTGGGGCATGGAAACCGGCTTCGGCAGCCAGCGCGGCAACCAGCATATGCTCTCCTCGATCGCGACGTTGTCCTATGACTGCCGGCGTTCGGAGTTTTTCACCGAGCATCTTTACGCGGCGCTGCAACTGATCGACCGCGGCGCGCTCTCGCCGGCCCAGCGCGGCTCCATGCACGGCGAGGTCGGCCAGACCCAGTTCATGCCGAAAGCCATTCTGGCTTACGGCACCGGCAATCTCGAAAACTCGGCCAACGCGCTGAACTCGACCGCGAATTTTCTGAAAGCCCATGGCTGGCGCGCCGGCGCCGGCTACCAGCCGGGCGAGCCCAATTTCGCCGCGATCCAGGCCTGGAACGCCGCCGGCGTCTACCAGAAGGCCATCGCGCTGATGGGCCGCCAGATCGACGGCGGCGAGTGAGGGGTTGTGCGGTCATAAGGCCACCACCGCTGTCGTCCCGGACCAGCGAGCGAAGCGAGCGCAGATCCGGGACCCATAACCACGGGCGGAAATTGTTGAAGCCAAGCCGCCAATCATCTCATTTCAACTACATCGGCCGCGGCGTATGGGTCCCGGATCTGCGCTCGCGTTGCTCGCTGGTCCGGGACGACGACCGCTGAATACACCTGCCTCGCGCCGCTTTCTCATGGCATAACCAAGACAAACCGGGCCGTCACAAGGGATTCGCATGCGCAAGCTTCTACTGGCCGTTTCGTTCTGCACCGTTCTCGCGACGCCCACCTACGCCGCCCGCTGCGGCGGCGACTTCAATACGTTTGTCGCGGCGATGTCGGCGGAGGCCCAGGCCGCGGGGGTGTCGCCGGAGGTGATTTCGCAGGCGCTGTCCGGCGTGACGCAGGATCCGAAGGTATTGGCCTTCGACCGCCGCCAGCGCGGCACCTTCAACAAGACCTTCGAGCAATATGTCTCGACCCGGGTCGGGCCCGGGCGCATCAACATCGGCCGGCAGATGCTGCAGCGTCACGCCGCGCTGCTGGCGCGGATCGAAAAGCGTTTCGGGGTGCCGCCCGAAATCATCGTCGCGATCTGGGGGCTGGAATCCGATTACGGCAAGGGCGACATCGGCAAGATGCCGGTGGTCCGCACGCTGGCCACCATGGCGCATGATTGCCGCCGCACCGAACTGTTCCAGGGCGAATTGCTGGCGGCGCTGAAAATCGTCCAGCGAGGCGATCTGCCCTTGAAAGACATGATCGGCGCGTTCGCCGGCGAAATCGGCCAGACGCAATTTTTGCCGTCGTCCTACATCAAATACGGCGTCGATTTCGACGGCAACGGCCACGTCGACCTGCGCCACAGCATCCCGGATGTGCTGGCCTCCACCGCCAACCTGCTGCATGTGAGCGGCTTCAAGAACGGCGCGCCCTACAGCGAGGGCACGCCGAATTTCGAGGCGATGCGCGAGTGGAACCGGGCTACGATCTATCGCAAGACCATCGGGTATTTTGCGGATCAATTGGTGGGAAGGTAGCTGCTCGCTACGGGCTACGGGTTACTGCGGCACACCCGCCATTGTCGTCACCCGCGAAGGCGGGTGATCCAGTATTCCAGAGCCGGCAGCGATAGAGCCGAGAAGCCTCGGCGTACTGGATCCCCGCATGCGCGGGGATGACGACCGGTGGTGGAGCGAACTGTGCGCTTCGTATCGCTCCCGCGTTGTCCGCATCCCTACTTCCCCGCCTTCGCCATCTTCTCGATCTTGCGCGCCAGCACCGCCCAATAGGTCGCGGGCCGGAAGCGTTGCAGCAGGTCCAGGTAGCGGGCGTCGTTGCCGATCAGGATGCGCGGCTGGTTCTTCTCGATGCCGGTGATGATCCGCAAGGCCGCGGCGGCCGGCGTGGTTTTCGCCATCGCATCGAACCGTTCGATCGACTCCGCCCGGCGGGCATTGTCGGTCATGCCGACGCCGGGGCGGGAGTTGCGGGCGATGCTGGTGGCGACGCCGCCGGGATGCACCACCGAGAGGCGCACCGGGCTGTTCGCCATCGCCAGCTCATGCCGCAGGCTTTCCGAAAAGCCGCGCACCGCGAATTTCGCCGCCGCATAGGCGGTCTGGCCGGGCGGCGCGATGATGCCGAAGATCGAGGACAGGTTGACGATATGCGCCTCCGGCCTTTTCGACAGATGCGGCAGGAAGGCGCGGGTGCCGTGCACCACGCCCCAGAAATTGATGTTGAAGAGCCATTCCATCTGCGCCTGGTCGACCTCGTCGAACATCCCCATCAGCGCCACGCCGGCATTGTTGATGACGATGTTGAGGGAGGGATGGGCCGCGATCGCGGCTTGCGCGAAAACCTTGATCTGCGCGGGCACGCCGACATCGACCGTATGCGTCGTGACCTTGCGCTGCAGGGTTTTGGCGATCTCGGCGGCCAGCGTCGCCAGTCCCGCCTCGTCGCGGTCCGCCAGCGCCAGGTCGCAGCCGCGTGCGGCCAGTTCGAGCGCCAGCGCCCGGCCGATACCGCTGGCCGCGCCGGTGACGGCCGCCGCACTTCCGGGGATCGCAGTCATCAGGTGTCACTCCAGGCAGGTAAGAAAGTACGGGCCAAGCCCGAATGGTCAATATTGCACAAACTTTTCCGAAATTCCCGGTCAGGACCCCGAACCATTTGCGACGCCGGCTCTTGATCCTCATCACCCCCAAGGGAGGCTCAATGACGGGACCATCGAAACCGCTTCGCGCGACCGTGCTGGTCGTCGAAGACGATCACATTCAACGCGAGATGCTCGGGCTCCTGCTGGAAGAGAGCCAGTGCGAGGTCATCGAATGCGAGAGCGCGGAAGCCGCCGAGATGGTGCTGCAGCGCTGCGGTGAAAACCTTGCCCTGATGATGACCGACGTCGGTCTTGCCGGCCCGATGAACGGCGTCGAACTGGCGCATATCGCCAGGCGATGCCATCCGGCCCTTGACGTGATCGTCACGTCGGGCCGACCGCTGCCGCAAGAGCTGCCGGACGGCGCCCAGTTCTGGCCAAAACCCTGGGCCCCGCTCGACATCATCCGCGTCGCGGAAAGGATGGTCCTGGCTCAGGCGGCTCCGGCCATTGCGAAGCCCGAGCTTCCGTCCGCCTGACGCTGCGCGGCGGCGTGTTGCGCGCGGTTGTTCATCTACCGCGCCGTGATATGCTGACGGCATGTCGCTATCCTTCCTGCTGACCTCGCTGATCGTGGTCGCCTCGCCCGGCACCGGCGTGCTCTACACGCTGGCGGCGGCGCTGACCAAGGGCTCGCGCGCCAGCGTCGCCGCGGCGTTCGGCTGCACCCTCGGCATCGTGCCGCATATGCTGGCCGCCATGCTCGGCCTCGCCGCGGTGCTGCATACCAGCGCGCTGGCGTTCGCGGTGCTGAAATATTGCGGGGTGATCTACCTGTTGTACATGGCCTGGCAGGCGCTGCGCGAGCAGGGCGCGCTGGCGGTCGATACCAGGCTGGACGGCCGCTCCAGCCGCCGGGTGATCGTCACCGGCATCCTGATCAACATCCTCAATCCGAAACTGTCGATCTTCTTCCTGGCCTTCCTGCCGCAGTTCGTTGCCGCCGACGAGGGCCACCCGCTGGCGCGGATGCTGGAATTGAGCATGGCCTTCATGGCGATGACGTTTGCGGTATTCGTGCTCTACGGCCTGTTCGCGGCCTCGGTCCGCGACCGCATCGTGAGCCGGCCCAGGGTGATGAGCTGGCTGCGCCGCAGTTTTGCGGCCGGTTTTGCCGCGCTCGGCGCGCGGCTCGCGCTGGCGGAGCGGTAGCCAATAAAAAGCAGGCCCGAGGCCTGCTGCTTCAACAAGGAATGTGTCGCCATCATATCGGGTGCCCGGGCAGAGCCGAGGCTCTACCCGGGCTCGAACGTTACTTTTTGGCCTTTTTCTTCTTTGTTGCCTTCTTCGCCTTAGCCTTCTTCGCTTTCTTAGCCATAGCATCCTCATAGGGTTTAATGGATGGAAACGCGACACGAGGCTTGCTCGGGGAGGGCTTAGCCTCGCAACAGCCTCAATCATCATCCGAACAGATTCGCGCCCGACTGCCTCGCGCTGTCATGACGGTGACATTGCGTTATCCACAGCTGTTATGCATTTTTGGGCAGCTTGCAGCCGGGCAATGCATTGCCTGCGCCGTCAGGGTTAACGGCTCGCCAACGCGCGCCTCGAAATCTTCATCGATTCAAAACCACGGTTCCGATTGCTGTTCCATGGTGACAGTCCGTTAAGCGACACGGGCGCACTTTACCCCGCAAGAACACGGGGAATTTCATGGGTGGCTTGTTGGATAACCGGGGAGACGGGACGATGCGCGTTCCGGCTTCGCGATGCTGAGCGTACCGACGCTGTGGACGGCGTTCGTCATCAATTTTCTCGCGCTGGGCCTGATCTGGGCCTACGTCACCCGCTCATATCCGAAATTCGAGGCGGCGCCGTTCTGGACCGCTTCGACATTCGCCGCGGCCGTGGGCGCGTCGCTGGCAAGCCTGCGCGTCGTGGTGGATTCACTGCTGCCGCTGTTGGCCGGCGGCACCATGCTGATCTTTGCCGCCTGTCTGGCCGCGATGGGCGTCCGCCGGTTCTACGACCGGCCGGTCGGCTGGCTTCAGACCGCGCTGATCACCGGTCTGGGCTTTGCAGGCATGACCTTCTTTGCCATTGGCTACGACAACCAGCCGATCCGGATGTTCATCTATTCGGTCGCCCAGGTGCTGCCGTTGGCGCTGACCCTGAAGCTGCTGCTGGCGCGGGAGAACGGCCGCGTCAACGCCGGCGCCCGGCTCGCGGCCACCGTCGCCATTCTGATTATCGCCGTCTACGCCATGCGCGTGCTGGGCAACCTGCTGCACATCGGCGGCGAGTTCTCTTTCATCCATCACAGGCCGATCCATTCGGTCTCGATCCTGGTGCTGATGTTCCTGTCGATGTCGTGGAATTTCGGCTTCCTGCTGATGGCGATAGACCGCCTGCGCAACGAGGTCGCCGACCTCGCGCTGCTTGATGATCTCACCGGTGTCGGCAACCGGCGGCACCTGCTGCAGCGGCTGACCGAGGAATGCGCACGCTCGGAGCGCAATGGCGAATCCTTTGCGCTGCTGGTGATCGACCTCGACGGCTTCAAGGCGATCAACGACACCCATGGCCACGCCGCCGGCGATGCCTGCCTGCAGCACTTCACCCTGATGGCGCAGACCCGGCTGCGGCCCGGCGACATGCTGGCGCGCACCGGCGGCGACGAATTCTGCATCGTGCTGCCGGCCTCGACGCTGAGGGAGGGGGCGATGATCGCGCGCCGGATCCTCGACGTCTGCCGCGAGGACGCGGAAGCCTGCGTCGGCAACGATATCCCGATCTCGCTCTCGATCGGGGTTGCGCAATGGTCCCGCGAGATGGGTGCATTCCCGGACCGTGTGATCGCCGCCGCCGACCATGCGCTCTACGCTGCCAAGAAGGACGGCAAGAACCGCCACGCGGTGTACGATCCAGCCCCGCCGCTGGCGCCCGGGATCGATTCCCCGGCCGTGCCGGAACGGGCCCTGCGCAAGCTCGCGTGACATAGCGTTTCGAGCGAAGTGGGCACCGGTTCGCGTAAAGAAAACGCGTCAAAACAAAAGCGTGCTACACGTTGTGCCATGATGATCCGTCTCAAGGCGATGGCGCTGTGCGCCATCCTCGGTGTTGCTCCGGCCGCCGCGCAGACGCCTGATCTCGCGGTGATCGCCCGCGCGTCGGGCACGCCCGAGATTCCCGGCCTCAAAATGGTCTGGCTGGCGCCGTGGGGTGAGGTTGCAAAAGCCCACACATGGAAAAACATCATCGTGCACCAGACCGAGGGTCCCGCCGGCTCGGCGCGCGGCGGCGCGCTGTTGCAATCGAAAAACCCGACGCGGCGCGGCGTCACGGTCTGGGTCGAAACCGACGGCACGGTATACTGGGCGGTGGCGGAGCATCTGGTTCCGACCCATGGCGACGGCGCCAACCGCAACGACAACAAGTACATCGACAACCGCCCGACCTTTCGCCAGGTGGTCGGAAACAATTCGATCGGGGTCGAATTCGCCGGCAACTACCCCGACGTGGCGCGCGGCGCCACCGAGGCGCAGATCGCGGCGTGGCGGATCCTGCTCAAGGTGCTGCGCACGCGCTACGGCATCCCGCTCGACCGGGTCTATGCGCATAACTGGATCGACTACAAGGACGCGCGCTATTGCGAAGGCTGCGCACTGGCGACCCTGGCCAGGGAGTGGGGCGAGTAGAATCGTAGGGTGGACAAAGCCGCCCTTGCGCCGTGCCCACCATTGTATGGGTCCCCGCGTTCGCGGGACGACGCCGGTGTTCTTGAGGCTCCATCTCAACAAAAAAAGCCGGCGTTGCCGCCGGCTTTCCGTTTCGTCCCGATCGCGCGCTGATTAATGCGCGGCTTCCAGGGCGGCCTGCTCCTGCCTGGCGATGGTGCCCTTGACCGCCGACTGCACCTTCTCGAAGGCGCGGACTTCGATTTGCCGCACGCGTTCGCGCGACACGCCGAATTCGGTGGCGAGGTCTTCCAGCGTCATCGGATCTTCCGCGAGGCGCCGCGCCTCGAAGATGCGGCGTTCCCGGGGGTTGAGCACGCCGATGGCGCCGATCAGCGCCTGACGGCGATGATCGAACTCCTCGTGCTCGGCCATGATGGCTTCCTGGTTGGGCGAGTTATCGACCAGCCAGTCCTGCCATTCGCCGGCCTCGCCGTCGTCACGGATCGGCGCGTTGAGCGACGCATCGCCGCCGAGACGGCGGTTCATGTCGATCACGTCCTGGGCCGTGACGCCGAGGCGCTTGGCAATCAACTTCACCTGGTCGGGATGCAGATCGCCCTCGTCCAGCGCGGAGATCTTGCTCTTCGCCTTGCGCAGGTTGAAGAACAGCTTCTTCTGGTTCGCGGTGGTGCCCATCTTCACGAGCGACCACGAACGCAGGATATATTCCTGGATCGACGCCTTGATCCACCACATGGCGTAGGTGGCGAGCCGGAAACCCTTTTCGGGCTCGAACCGCTTCACCGCCTGCATCAGGCCGACATTGCCTTCCGAGACGACCTCGGAGATCGGCAAGCCGTAGCCGCGGTAGCCCATGGCGATCTTGGCCACGAGCCGGAGATGGCTGGTGACGAGGTGATGTGCCGCGTCGCGATCGTCATGCTCGCGCCAGCGCTTGGCGAACATGTATTCCTGCTGGGGTTCCAGCATGGGGAATTTGCGGATCTCGGCGAGGTAACGGGACAGGCCGGATTCGCCATTGAGAACCGGCAAGGTAGCTGTACGGGCCATTTTAGCGCCCTCCAGTGGTTCAGGCCCCCGATAGCGGCGGGCCCGGCAGACGAGCGCTGTGTTAAAGCCGCTCGGGCTGCGATGTTCCGCGTTGGATATTCAACGCAGGTGCAACATACACCAAATTGGGGCATTTAGGGAAGGATTGCTGACGTCACGTCCGCGTGTGGCTAATATAACGTACTGGCATAGCTACACTTTTCCGGACTTCCTGCGTCATAGCGCCGCTCGCAGGGCATTTTGCAGGAGAGCCAAATCCTCCGGCAGGGGGCTTTCCCAGTGCAAAATTTCCCCGGTTCGGGGGTGCTCAAGCGCCAGGAGGTATGCGTGTAATGCCTGCCGGCCGAGGGCGGTCAGCGCCGCTTGGCTTTGGGGACCGAGGTGGCTGGATTTGGTCTTGAAGTGGGGGCCATAGACGGCATCGCCCAGCAGGGGGTGGCCGATATGGGCCAGATGCACCCGGATCTGGTGGGTGCGGCCGGTCTCGAGCTGGCAGGCCAGCAGGGCCGCGACCGGTTTGCCGTCGCGCCCGTTGAAGGATTCCAGGATTTCCCAGTGGGTGATGGCCTCGCGGCCAGAGTCGCGCACCGCCATTTTCTCGCGGGCAAAGGGATGCCGGTCGATCGGCGCATTGACGGTGCCGCGCAACCGGTTCGGCACGCCCCACACCAGCGCCAGATAGCCGCGCCGCATCTCGTTGGTGCGGCCGTGGTCGGCGAACTGCTCGGTCAGCGATTTATGCGCGCGGTCGTTCTTGGCCGCCACCATCAGCCCGGTCGTGTCCTTGTCGAGCCGGTGCACGATCCCCGGCCGCTTGACGCCGCCGATGCCGGAAAGGCTGGCCCCGCAATGGGCGATCAGGGCGTTGACCAGGGTGCCGGTCTCGTGGCCGGCGGCCGGATGCACCACCAGCCCCCTGGGCTTGTTGATGACGATGATGTCGTCGTCCTCGTGGACGATATCGAGCGCGATTTCTTCGCCTGATGGCTCGGCGGCGACCGCCTCCGGCACGTCGATTGTGATCGTATCGCCGGCGGCGACATGATAAGCGGGGTCGCGGATGGGGGCGTTTTTGAAGCTGACGGCATCGGCCAAGATCAGCGCCTTCAGCCGCGAGCGCGACAATTGCGGCAGCCTGACCGCGAGCACGCGGTCGAGCCGGACCGATCCCTCGTCGCCGGCGACGATGACCTCCAGCCTCTGACCGCTATTCGACGCCGAGCCGTGTTCCATTTTGCCTTGAGAGCCTTGTGATAAAGAGCCTTGCATGACCGAAGAAGCCGCCCCGCCCGAACCGACACCCGAACAGGCCGCGCTGTTTGCGCGGGTGCGGCGGCTGATGCTGATTGCGGGGCTGACCACGGCCTTGGCCGTCTGCGCCGTCCTGATCGCCATCGGCTACCGCCTTTTTCGGTCAGAGGGAAGCGTTGTCGCCACCGACACCACCTCGATGCTGCCGAAAGGCGCCCGGATCGTCTCAACCGGCATCGCCGGCGACCGCCTGGTGGTGACGCTGGACGTCGGCGGCGTCACCGAAATCCGCACATTTGATGCCAAAATGCTGAAGCCGGCCGGAAAGCTGAAATTCGTCAACGAGCCGTGATTCTTGCCCTCCCCTGGAGGGCTCGAGACGAGCGAAGCTCGCTCTTGGGTCGTCTCGCATCGCAAGAGACACAAACTGGACATCCAGTTTTGCGCGACCGCTGGCCATTTGAATTTCTGGCGCTCCCTAGGGGAATTGAACCCCTGTTTCAGCCTTGAGAGGGCCGCGTCCTAACCGCTAGACGAAGGGAGCGTTGCTCAGCCAATAGCCTTGAAATCCGCCGGCTGCAAGGCGGGATTGGCGGCGGGGATTCAGGAACAGAGCCTGGGTATCAGACACGTCTGCCCGCGGTCTTTCTTACCCTCCCCTGGAAGAACCCTGGAGGGGAAGGGTCGACGCGAATAAAAATGAGCGGCGGGGTGGGTCTCTCCCCTCGAACAGTGCCCAAATGGAGAGATCACCCCACCCCGCCTCGCATCGCCCCGGGATTTTGTAGTCACGGCATCCACGGGAGCGGCGGGTAAGCGGCGAGCAGGATCTGGTTCATTCGCGGCTCGATCACGTCATCAACATGGGCCACGCGCTGGTGAAGCTGGCGCGGACGATCGATGCGGCAACGATCCCGCCTGATCGTCGACTATGGGCGCAAAGCGATTGGTGAGGTCTAGCTTTTCTTAGGTGATCGATCGCACGAAGCCCGCAATCAATGACCGCAGTTCATCCAGTGAAGGGATGTCCATGAGCAGGGCGACATAGCCCCCGATTTCCCTTTCGAGAATCTCGAACTTAATGTGCAGAAACAAGACGAGGCCCGAGCTGGCGCTCTCGAACATTTGGCCGCTGTCGCCACGGACGACAGTGGGCAGCGACATTTTCAGCCCGCTCTTCAGCTGGTTGGCGATCGTCGCGATCCAGCTGTTGAGGATGATATTTCCAGTTTCCGCCAGGGCTTCATCTTCCAGGTCAACGATATCTTCCAATCGAAGTTCTCGGCCCACGACTGCACGTACCAACTCGAGGCTGTTTCGTTCGGGGAAGATCAGTAGTGCGCGGCCGGAAAATGCGCCTGCAAAATCCTGCCGTACCGCGACCAGTTTGGGGTTGTCCGGCTTTGCAACCAGCTCTGCCGCCGCGGCGCCGGTGAGGATATCGACCGAAGGAACGGAAAGTAGAACCTCGTTCTGGATCATCTGGCGCAGGCTATTGGCAGCTTTCGCCATCGCAATATTCGACAGCTCGGCCAGAGCATCCCGCTCAAGCTCCGTGAGGGGCAAAAAACTGGATGTCATGAAACGTGATCCATCTAATGCCGCTTCGAGATTGACTATAGTGTCTGTTTTCCGAGGCTTATTGGCGAGGAGGTCGCCCGTGCCACTTCATATTCTGATACACGCCTGCCCAGAGGGGAACTACTGTTTCGCCTTGTATGGGCAGGCGCGGAGCGCGTAGTTATAATAGCCTCACTGCCCCTTTCCTCGGCGAAGCTGGCAAACTTCAAGAATACGGATTCGCGATGCGCAAAAAGCCTGGCACTACCGAAGGGGACCGGTCAAAACCCCGCCAACTAAATGTAGTAGGGGACGCGCCGCCATCGAAACCGGTGGTTGCTCAAGACGTGGCGGGAACGGCAAAGTCCAGGACACTGGCCGCCAGAGGCGCAAAATCCTTGATGAAGACCTCTGAGCTTGGCGCAGGCAGGGCGGTCTCGCGTCGTTCGCAACCCAAGGCCGTTTCGACATCCACATCTTCAGCGAATCGCCGCGGCAAGCCGGTTTCACCGGTTATTTCAGGCAGTCAGCAACAGAAGATTGAGGAGCGGATTGCGGCGGCTACGGAAGAGCTCTCGGCGGGGATCACCGAGGCTGCTTCCGCAGCTGAGGAATTGCGCCGTTCGATGGAGCAGATCGCCAGCGGCGCGGAAGAGGCCGCCAGCGCTGCTCAAGAAACTCTGGCGGTTGCCGCCAACACGGCGAAAACGCTGGTGCAGGCGCGGGATCGGGCAGAAGGCGCGCGCCGCCGGACCGACGCGCTCGAATCTCTCCTGGTCGAGACGTCAAACCAGATCGCGATTTGGGCCGGCAACATCAAGCACAACGGTGACCGGCAGGCCGGGACCGTCGACATCATGGGACAACTGAGCGGACAGGCCGCCAGCATTGGCGACGTTACCAAGACGGTCACTCATGTATCCGATCAGACCAATTTGCTGGCGTTGAATGCAGCAATCGAGGCTGCGCGGGCTGGCGACCACGGTCGCGGTTTTGCGGTGGTCGCCGACGAGGTGCGGGCACTGGCTGAAACCTCCGAAAACAGCGCTCGAGACGTGCAGGGCCTTGCCGCACAAATCGAGACCCAGGTCGGTTCGATGGCGTCCATTATCAAGCGGGCGGCCGAAACCGCGACTGTCGATGCACAAAAGAGCCAGACTGTCATTCTGGCGCTTGGCGAACTTCGCAAGGAAGTTGGCGCCTTGGCCGATGGCAGCCAATCGATCGCTGTCGCGACGGTGGAGGCCGAATCGGCCGCGCGCGAGGCGCAGAAGGGCGCCGAGATGATTTCTTCCGCTGCCGAGGAGCAGGCTGCAGCAGCAGCCGAAGCGCTCCGCAGCGTCGAGCAGCAGGCCAGCGTGCTGGACGAGAGCCAGGCCGCATCCCGATCGCTGTCCGTACTTGCAGCCGACCTCAAATCGGTGACCAACAGCGACGCCAGCGCGGATCAGCTCGCTTCGGCGGCCGAGCAGCTCTCTACTGCCGTACAGGAAATGTCGGGATCGGCCGCCCAGATCATGACGGCGGCTGAACAAATCAGTCGTGGCGCCCAACAGCAGGCTGCCGCGACCCAGCAAGCCAGCGCTGCGATGAACCAGGTCGAAAGGACCGCCCAATCGTTCCGCGAGAGCACCGCTTCATCGCTCGAGCGGACGCAACGTATGGACGCGATGCTCGGCGAATGCCGGGCGCAGATCGCCGACCTGTCGCAGGGGGTGATGCGTTCGATCGAGACAACGCGTCAAAGCCTGGAGTTGATAGCCGGTCTCGAAAACATAAGCGTCAATATCGACAAGATTGTCGATGGAATCAGCATGGTATCGATACAGACCAACATGCTGGCGGTAAGCGGCTCAGTGGAGGCTGCGCGGGCAGGTGATTTTGGCAAGGGCTTCGCCGTTGTATCAAAGGATATACGCAGCCTTGCGCGTGACTCCGGACAGAACGCCGCGCGTATCAAGGAGACGGTTCGGGCGATCCAGGGGCAGATCGCCGCCGTGCGCCGTGAACTCGATCGCGTGATTATCGGGGCCGAGGCGGAAAACCAGAAGACCGATGCTGTACTGGCAAGCTTCGACGTCGTGCAAAAGGACGTCGCCGAGATTGCCGCCGGTAATGCTCATATCGGCTCAAGCGCAGAGTCCATTCTTGCTTCGATGAAGGATGTCAGCCAGAGCGCCCGTCAGGTGGCGTCGGTCGCCGAGGAAGCCGCCAGCGCGTCGGCCCAGGCCGCCGCTGCTGCCAGCCAGCAGGCGAGGGGTACGGAGGACCTGGCCGCGGCGATCGAAGAGATTGCCTCGCTTGCCGAAACCATTCAGCGTCGCAATGGCTAGCAGGGGCCAACAGACGCGCAAGAACGCCGATCTTCCGTCGGCCGCCGACGCGGCCGTCACGGTCAACGATTTGAAATCCGAAGCGCTGTTGATTTTTGGGCTTGCCGGCCAATCCTTTGCGTTCAGGCTTGCCGCCGTCGCCGAAATCATCCGTCTGCCGGCCTTGGTCCACATGCCGCTGGTACCACCGAGCCTGCTCGGACTGGCCAATCTGCGCGGCGTCGTTCTCCCGATCGTTAACCTGCGGGGGCTGCTGCGTTTGCCCGGCGCGCCAGCGGATGAGACGACCCGTGTGATCGTCATGCGCGGGGACGCCCCGGTCGGGTTCGTTGTCGACGGGGTCGACCGTCTGTTGACGCTTGTTGCGGATCAGATCGAGATCGACGATTCCGGAGCTGGGACAATCGCGCCAGAGCTGCTGGATGGTATCGTCAAGGGCGGCGAAGGCGAGAATTCGATAAAGGTACTGAGCCCATCGCGTTTGCTGAGCGGGCAGTTCGCGCGGCTTGGCGTTGCTGCGACGCCCACTGCGCATCGAGCGACCTCAGCGACGGCTCCGTCCGCCGGACCAGTGGTCCGGCCCCAAGTCTCGCTGTTGAGCTTCATTCTCAACCGGCAAGAATATGCGCTGCCGCTCGACCGCATCCGCGAAATCATTCCGTTGCCGGATCATGTCGTTGAATTGCCTCGCCCTGAAACCGCGGTGCTCGGGGTTGTGACGCTGCGAAATCGCCTGCTGCCGCTGGTGTCCCTGCGCGCGCTGCTGGGGCTGCCGGCCGGTGATCTGGAAAACCAGCGGGGCAAGGTGGTGATCATTTCGACCGGCGCTGGCGCCATCGGTTTGGCCGTCGACGCGATCCAGGAGATCCTGCGGCTCGATCCCGATACCGTCGATCCAGCACCGGCGTTGCTGACCCGGGGCGATGGTGATGCGGAGATCGCCTCCATTTGTCGGCTTGACCAGGGGCGTAGACTGGTGGCGTTGCTGTCGCCGGAACGACTGTTCCGCTCGGACCTCATTCAGCGTATCATCGACAACCAGTCGGCCGGCGATACCGGCATGCAAGCCGAAGCGAATGCCGTGGCGGACGAACAATTCATCATTTTTCGGTTAGGTGATCAGGAATACGGCATCCCCATCGCCGCAGTCGGCGAAGTAGCACGACTTCCGGACCAGCTGACCCGACTGCCCAAAGCCCCGGACTTCATCGATGGCGTGATGAACTTGCGCGGCAGCGTCGTGCCAGTTGTCGACCTTCGGCGTCGATTTGATCTCGGTGTTATGGAACAGGCGGGGTCCAGGCGCATTCTCATGTTGACGATCGGCGGCGTGACCGCGGGCTTCCTTGTCGACAGCGTCTCCGAAATCCTGAAAGCGTCAGTTGATGCCATTCGTCCCGCCCCACATCTATCACCGGAACAGATGCGGTTGATCTCTCGCGTCCTCAATCTTGAAAGCAGCGGACGATTGATCCTGTTGGTCGACCCGGCGCAGCTGCTCAATCAGGTCGAAGCCGACTTGCTGGTGAAATTCAGCAATTCCAAATCCGCCGCCGCGACCGTTTCGTGATCAGGCTTTTGATTGCCGATGATTCGGCCCTCATGCGGAAGCTGCTGGAAGGCATTTTCCTCGAGGAGGGTGACTTCGACATCCGGCTCGCCCGCGATGGTACCGAAGCGATCCAGCTGGTTCATGCGTTCGATCCCCAGGTGGTGACGCTCGACGTTCAGATGCCCGGCATGGATGGGCTGACCTGCCTGAGCCGGATCATGATCGAGGCGCCACGACCCGTGGTGATGATATCCTCGCTGACAGAGGAAGGCGCCGAGGCTACGCTTGAAGCGATCGAACTCGGTGCCGTGGATTTTATCGCCAAACCGGGTGGCGCGGTTTCGCTGGAGATCGACCGGTTGCGACCCCTGCTGGTGGCAAAGGTGCGGGCTGCCGCAGGCGCCCGGATCCGGCGGACCCTGCGGCTGACCGAGCGCGTCCGGCATCGAATCCGCGGCGCCGACTCCGCCGTGGCCGAGTGGTATCATTTCGGCCTGAACGCCTTCGAAGCCCCGCTCCACGTAGATAACACCGATCTGTCCGGAGTCGCAATCCGGCCCAGCCCGCGCGCGCCTGGCGACGCAGGCCAGGCGCGCCACCGGCGTGACCAGGTCCGCTAACGGCGGACCGCCGGGCCTCGTATTGATTGGCACCTCGACAGGCGGCCCGGCCGCGCTGGACGTCGTGCTGCCCCAATTGCCTCCCGATTTTCCATGGCCCGTGCTGGTGGCTCAGCATTTGCCGGCGAGTTTCACCGGTGCCTTTGCAAGGCGATTGGACGGCGAATGCCAGCTCGACGTCGTTGAGGTCAATCAGCCGATGCTGCTGAAGCCCGGCACCATTTATATCGGCAAGGGCGATGCCGACGTGATGGTGGCGCCGCGGGCGGCCGGCATCAGCGCGATGCCGGTGCCGGCGAAGGCCAGCTATCTGTGGCATCCGAGCGTGGAACGCATGGTTGCGAGCGCGCTCGACCATATCGACGCTTCCCGATTAATCGGCGTTATGATGACCGGAATGGGAAACGACGGCGCCGAGGCGATGAAACGGCTGCATCTTTCGGGGGGGCGCACCATCGCCGAGGCGGAGTCCAGCGCAATTGTTTGGGGCATGCCGGGCGAACTGGTAAAGAATGGGGGCGCTGAAAAAGTGCGTCCGCTTGAGGATATTGCCGCTGCGATAATCGATATGGTGAGCTCCCATGCCACTAATTAAAGGCAAAAGCAGCCCGGCAAGCGCAGACGATCCGGCGCCGGGGGGCGCGCTCGACAGTCCCGATGCCGAAAGCCGCTGGACCGCGGCCCGTGCGCTCAGTGGCCACGCCGACGCGGTGCCGGCGCTTGCTGCCGCCCTTGGCCGCGAAACGGTGCCTCGCGTGCGCGAAGCCATCATGACCTCTCTTATGCGCATCGGTGATGCAGCGAGCGTCGAGTCGATATTGCCCTATCTTCGCTCGCAGGATGCGGGAGCGCGCGCGGCCGCGATCGAGGCCTTGCAGGCGCTACCGGACGCCATCGGCCCGTTCATGTCGCAGCTGCTCAGCGACAGCGATTCCGACGTCCGCCTGCTTGCAACCGAACTGGCGCGCAACATGGACGCTTCAGAGGCCACCAGGCTGCTGTGCGATCTGATCGAAAGCGAGCAGCACCCCAATGTCTGTGCCGCTGCCATCGACGTGCTGATGGAGGTTGGAACGTCTGCGGCACTTCCCTCACTGCAACGATGCGCAGTGCGTTTCGCCGCCACGCCCTTCCTGCCGTTCGCGATCTCGGTCGCGATCGCTCGCCTGTCGGGCACGGAAAGCCGGTGACATGGACGATCTGAAGGGCGGGGCCCCGCATTCCGTCCATATCACCGCTGAAGAAGTACAGCGTTTCTGCGAATTTCTTTATCGCCGCACCGGCATGTCGTTCACGGAAGGTAAACGATACTTCATCGATCGCCGCCTGGAGGACCGCATCGAGGCGACGGGATCCCCGTCGTTCCAGGCGTATTTTTCGCTGCTGAGAGCCGATGCCGATCACGAGATCGAACATCTGATCAATTCCTTTACCGTCAACGAGACCTATTTTTACCGGGAGGATCATCAGCTTCGCTGCATGACCGCAAGCCTGCTCGGCGCCATCGTCGGCCGCAAGAAGCCGGGCGGTACCGTCCGGATCTGGTCGGTGCCTTGCTCGACGGGGGAGGAGCCCTACTCCATCGCGCTTTGGCTCATGGAGAACTGGCCGGAGGTCGACAACTACAACATCGAGATCGTCGGATCGGATATCGATACGCGCGCGCTCAAGGCGGCCACCGAAGGCATTTACGGCGACCGCGCGTTGATGCGACTATCGCGCGACGTGATAGAGCGCTATTTCATGCCGGTCGGCGATGGAAGTCATCAGATCGACGAGGGCCTCAGGAACTCGATCGAATTCACGCGTGCCAATCTGATCGATCCCCGGGATATGGCGCAGTTTCGCGGCTTCGATCTCATCTTCTGCCGCAACGTATTGATATATTTCGACGATGCGTCGAGGCGTCAGGCAGCGGAGAATCTTTATGACTGCTTGCAGCCGGGTGGTTACATTTGTCTCGGCCATTCGGAAAGCATGAGTCGAATCTCTCCCCTGTTCCGGGTGGCGCGGTTTCCCGACGCGATCGTGTATCAAAGGCCGGAGGCTGATCGTGGCTGATATCGACACGCCGTCCAGGGCGCGAGTGCTGGTGATCGACGATTCATCGCTGGTGCGGCTCTATTACAGGTCCGCGCTCGAGAGTGCCGGCTTTGCGGTCGAGCAGGCCATCAACGGCATCGAGGCGATGGAGAAGGTGTTGTCGGAGCCGTTCGATCTGGTGCTGGTTGACGTCAATATGCCGCGAATGGACGGTTTCACGTTCCTGCGGTCACTTCGATCCCGCGCCGACGATGTGGCGACCATCCCGGCGCTGATGATCTCAACCGAATCCGACACTCAGGATGTCGCCGAGGCCAGAGCGGCCGGCGCGAATTTCTACCTTGTCAAGCCGGTGGCGGAAGCCGAACTGGTTCGGCATGTTCGCGTTCTCGCCGGAGTGGTTCCGTGAACGCACTGCAAGAACAGTTCGTCAATGAGGCTCGCGAACTCATCCGTGATGCCACGGACGATCTCGTCGCGTGGGAGCGCGGAGGTGCTGCAACCGAGCGGATCGACAGGGTGTTTCGAGCCTTTCACACCCTCAAGGGCTCTGCCGGCGTCGTCGAACTTCCCGCCATGAGCGTCATGCTTCATGTCGCCGAGGATTTGCTGGCCGGCATACGGTCCGGGAAACTCGATGTCGACGCCAGTATCATCGATGCCGCGCTGGCGTGCCTCGATCAGGTTTCGCGCTGGGTCGACGACTTCGAAGCCACTGGCGCCTTGCCCGCTCGGGCCGGCGAAGACGGCCGCGCCATGGCGGAGCGGCTGCGTCTGCTATTGCCGGGCAGTCCGGTCGGTCAGACGCCGCCGCTCGCATCCGATTCCAAAACCGGCGAAGCGGCGGGCTCATTGCCGGAATGGGTCTCGCGCCTGATCGCGTCGGAGCACGGCGCGTTGGTGTCCCGAATGCGGGAGCTGCCGTCAGCTGCCACGGCGATCAGCTACGAGCCGATCGCGGGCTGCTTCTATAATGGAGACGATCCTTTGGCGCTGATGCGCCGCATTCCGGGGCTGCTGGCGCTTCGCATCCAGCCGCGCGAGCCGTTCCCGCACCTTGCGACGATCGATCCCTACGCCTGCAATCTGCGCTTGCAAGCCCTTTCGTCCGGCAACTTTTCGGAAATTATCGGCATTTTTCGGCTGGTGCCCGACCAGGTCCAGATCGTCAGCGTTCCGCCGGAGGCGCTTGCTGGCGTGGAGGAGCCCTCGAAATCCGATGACCGGTCCCTGATCGGAAAGGTGATCGAGGCGCAATGCGAATTGCTCCGCGTACCGGACCGTACAAAAGACTTCGCCGGTTGCGTCGGCGCCGCGGCACGTGCCGCGGAGAACGCGCTGCGCCATGGGCAGCAGCCGCTGCTGGCCGCTGCCGTAAGCCGTGCCGGCGCACTGGCGCTGTCGCAGCGCGATGCCGGACCGCTGCTGTCCGAACTCGAAACGGCGCTGGCCGCACTTGCCGGCAGCGTGCCAGGCGTGACCGCCGGCGTACGCGAGCAAACGAATGCGGCGGCAGCGGGCACTTCGGAAAGAACGGTCAATCGCGTGCTCCGCGTCAGCGAGTCGAAAATCGATGGACTCGTCAATCTGGCAGGCGAGCTCGTCGTGGCGAGAAACGCGCTGGCTTATTCGGCGCGGCAAGTCGAAGAGGCCCTCGGCGGCGGAGAGATCGCGACGTCCATCCAGCGCGACCGTGACACGATCGACCGCTTGGTGACCGAATTGCACACCACGGTCTTGCAGTTGCGCATGGTTCCGATGTCCCAGCTGTTCGGATCCTTTCCGCGGCTGATCCGCGATTTGGCGCGGCAACTCCACAAGAATGTTGCGTTGGTCACCCGTGGCGAGACCACGGAAATCGACAAGACCATTATGGACCGCCTGTTCGAGCCGATGGTCCACCTCGTGCGCAACGCCCTCGATCACGGCATCGAGGATCCAGCGCAACGGCGAGCGGCCGGAAAAGCCGAGGCCGCGACCATCTCGGTCTCGGCGTCGCGGACGGGCGACCGTCTCCTGCTGGAAATCACGGACGACGGCAGCGGAATCGATCCGGTGGTGGTGCGCCGCAAGGCCTCCGACAAGCGCCTTCTGGCGCCGGACGAACTGAATGCCTTGACCGACGACGCGGTCGTCAACCTGGTTTTTTCTGCCGGTTTTTCGACGGCAGCGGCGGTATCGGACATTTCCGGTCGAGGTATCGGGATGGATGTTGTGCGCACCGCGATCGACCAGATCGGGGGCAGGGTTTCTCTGGAGAGCAAAGTGGGGGTCGGCACCACGGTCCGGCTTGATCTGCCGATGACCATCGCCATGTCCCGCATCATGGTCGTGGAGGCAGGCGGGCAGTTGTTCGGCATTGCGATGGATGCGGTGTCCGAAACGGTCCGCATCACGCCGGACCGGGTGACCACCATCAAGAGTAACGACGGTTTCGTTCTGCACGATCGCGTCGTGCCGATAATTTCGCTCGCCGAACTGATGAAACTGCCCAGCCCGAACCGGGATCCCGCGGCTGCGAGATTGCTGGTCGTCATGGAAGCCGTCGGAAGGATCGCCGCGTTCGAAATCGACGCCGTTCGCGACCGCCTCGATGTGGTGCTCAAGCCGATGCAGGGGCTGCTGGCGGGCGCCCGCGGCTATGCGGGGACCACCTTGATGGGCAACGGACAGGTCCTGTTGGTCCTTGATGTGAAGGAAATACTGCCATGACGGTCCACCTTAACGAAGCCGGCATCGTGATCCTTGATGGGGCCTGCGCCGTGGAGGATGCCGAACCGCTGTTGCAACTCCTACAGGCGACGCCGGCCCCTGCGGTCGACTGGACGACGTGCAGCAGCCTGCATACCGCCGTGATTCAGGTCATCCTGGCCTCAGGCGCCAAACCTATCGGGTCTTGCGGTGATGCCTGGGTGAGACAATGGGTAGGGCCGGAACTGCTCGATAACCAAGCCGTTGGGTAGGTGTTCGCATGGGCTGCAAGGTGGAACCGGACCATTTACGCCGTTGCGACAAGAGGTTAGATGTAGGGCGGCACTGGACCTGATCGCAGGGGCGGCGCGCAGGAACGGGAAATCAGGATGCAATACAAAGTGTTGATCGTCGATGACAGCAAGCTTGCTCGCATGGTGATGGCAGGCGCATTCCGGCGTGTCCGACCGGATTGGACGCTGGTCGAGACGGCCAATGCCGACGAGGCCTTGGCGGCTGTATCGGAAGGATCCGTCGACATCGCCCTCATTGATTTCAACATGCCTGGCACCGACGGGCTGGAACTGGTCTCGAATATCCGCAAGACCCATCCCGGCATGCCCGTCGCGGTCGTTTCCGCCAACGTGCAGAACGAGATTATCGGGCGTGCCCGGGAATTGAATGCGGGTTTTATCCCGAAGCCGCTGACGGACGAGGCCCTTGCCGCCTTCCTTTCGGGAGCCATGCTTCGCCTGAAGAAGCCGGCAACATGACTGTCAGTGAACTTACCGAAATCGAACAAGATGCGCTCGCCGAAATCGCCAACATGGGCGTTAGCCGCGCCGCGAGCAACCTTCGACAGATGGTCGGCGAACAGGTTCTGCTGTCCGTGCCATCCGTCAGGATCGTGACGCGCGAGGCCGCTTCGAAACTCGTCGAGCGCGACAACGCCAAGAAGCTCATCGCGGTTCAGCAGTCTTTCGACGGTCCGTTTGACGGACGGGCCCTTCTGATCTTCCCCGAAGCGCAAAGCCTCGAACTGGTCCGTGCGATTGTCGGTGACCAGCATTCTTTGGAAGATGTCATTGATCTGGAGCAGGAGGCTCTTGCCGAAACCGGCAATATCATCTTGAATGGATGCTTGGCCACCATTGCAAACGTCCTGCACCGCACGATGCGGATGTCGCTGCCATCCGTCGTCAGAGGAGACGGCGCTTCCTTGTTCGAGGTCCAAGGTCCGGAATCCGGAGGGCAGTTCGTTCTGTTTC
This sequence comes from Pseudomonadota bacterium, assembly GCA_040390145.1. Classification (GTDB taxonomy): domain Bacteria; phylum Pseudomonadota; class Alphaproteobacteria; order Rhizobiales; family Xanthobacteraceae; genus Bradyrhizobium. The sequence continues at coordinate 34,343 of JAZJYY010000015.1, read as the reverse complement.
TCTATATCGACTTCAATATCAAGAAGCGCGATGTTCATGGTTTTATTGCATTGCTGATGGATTTGCCGTCCATCGCCGCATTAAAGCTTATTGTGAACGACTTCATCAGTGGCATCGAAGAGCAATCGTCCGGTCATGTCGGGTAGCGTTTCCGATAGCGTGTTTGGCCCGGTGTTCGACGCTGTCGACATGGGCCTGGTCGTTATCAACAGGAGCGGCATTGTCGTTGCGTGGAATGAGTGGATAGCCCGCGTTTCGCGCCGATCCGCCCAGCACGTTATAGGCAGGGATTTTTTCGAGATCTTTCCGGATGTACGCGGTACGCGTCTGCCCGGCGTTATCGAGGATGCCTTTCAGGTCGGGAGCTCGAGCATTCTGACCCACACGTTGAATACACTTCTCCCTCTGGAAGGCGAGGGCGGTGCTCCCCTGCTTCACAATATCGTCGTGCGCCCAGTATCATCCGCCCAGCAAAATTACTGCCTGTTGCAAATCACTGACGTCACAGTTGCGGTGACGCGAGAACGTGTGTTGCGCGAACGCCAGAACGCGCGCTATCACGCGATCGTCGACTCTGCTCCTGACGCAATCATTACAATCGACAGCAATCGCAGGATTCATTGGGTAAACGGCTCGGTTGACGACGTGCTCGGATATGGACACTCCGAACTACTCGGACAAAAGCTCGACATCCTGCTTGAGCCGGATAGTCCACTCCTGCATGAACTGGCGCACAACTCAGCCGCTCAGCGCAGCGACCGCGCGATATCGGTCGTCGGCAGATACAAGGCCGGGCAATCCGGCCATTTCGAAATTTCGTTGGGGCACTGGCAGGCTGACCAACGCGATTTCGTAACCACGATCTGGAGGGACGTCACAGAACGAGTAGCTGCCGATGCCGCCTTGCGGCAGGCGCGGGATGCGTTGCAGAGGAGCAATGAAGAGCTGGAAAGCAGAGTTGAGGAACGGACGCAAGAGCGCGAGATCGCGCTTCGGCAGCTTCATGAGTCGCAAAAGATGGAGAGCATCGGCCAGCTTACCGGCGGCGTGGCTCACGATTTCAACAATTTGTTGGCTGTCATATTAGGCAGCCTCAGTCTTCTGAAAAAGACGATTCCCGACGAGCCGCGGATATCCCGATTGCTGGATCGAGCGATCCAGGGGGCGGAACGCGGCGCGACGTTAACCTCGCGACTGCTGGCGTTTGCGCGTCGGCAGGAATTGAAAGTTGAGTTCGTCGCGTTGCAGCGGCTGATCCCCGAGATGCTCGATTTTCTGCGACATTCCGTAGGGCCCAATGTCGCCATCCATGTCGAGATTGCAACGGAGGTGTGTGCCGTCGAGGTTGACGCCAACCAGCTCGAACTGGCCCTCATAAAACTCGCCGTCAACGCCCGGGATGCCATGCCGGACGGCGGCTCCCTGACGATCGCTTGTCACAATGAGGACAACGGCACGAAGGTCGGGTTGCCACGGGATCCATTCGTCTGCATCACCGTGACGGATACCGGCGAAGGCATGAGCGAATCGACATTGGCGCGGGCGCAGGAACCGTTTTTCACCACCAAAGGCATCGGCAAAGGTACCGGCCTCGGTCTCTCAATGGTGCACGGGTTTGCGGCGCAATCCGGTGGGTCCATGCGGATCAGGAGCCAACCGGGAGAGGGAACGTCGGTTGCGATTTGGCTACCTCGTGCGAGAGAGGGCTCCAGAATGGCGGACACCGGCATCGCGCGAGCCGAGACGAAAGAGGTCCAAAGTCTTCGGGTTTTGCTCGTCGATGACGACATCCTGGTAAGTATGGGAGCCGCAGACATGCTCCTGGATCTCGGTCACAGCGTTACCGAGGCCCAATCCGGCCTTCAAGCCTTGAAGCTATTGGAGACCGATCCGCCCTTCGACGTGGTCGTGACCGACTACGCCATGCCTGGAATGAACGGGTTCGAACTCGCTCAACGGATCAAAGAACGAAACCCCAAACTGCCAATCGTGCTGGCGACCGGTTACGCCGAACTGCCGGCAGGTCGATCCATTGAATTCGAGCATTTGTCCAAACCTTACACGTCTCAGGACCTGGGCGCTGCGCTCGCCAAGGTGATTGGTTAGCGCTCGCTAGACCCGAGCGAACGTAGCGACTCCCGCGTTGCCGGGCGACAGCTGCACCTCCAACCGCAATCCCCGGCGGTCCCTGGGCTTCCTCGGTGTATCGGAGGCCCGGCCGCGTGACCCGCCGGCGCGCCAGGTCGGGGTCATTTGCCGCGCAGCTGAAACAAGTGGCTGCGGAGCAGCTCACAGTTCGTCATGCAGTTCCGCGGCGTCGTATGCCGGCCGATGGCTTTCGCCGCCATTAAGAAGAACAGCTCGGCGGCTTTCCGGCTCACCATGCTCGGGTACGACGGCATCGGTGAAATGGGCAGGTTCCAGCGGGGTCCGGTTGACCCGCAGATCAAACACATCGAAGCGGTTGTAATAGCCGACCACGTCGTGGAACTGCTTTGGCTCAACCCCCTTTCCGGTATCGATGTCGGCATAAAGAATGCCCTCGTGTTCGGAGAGCGTGGCACCCAGCACATTGCAACTCGGATCGATCACCATCGAAACGCCGCGCGGCGAGCGATCGATAATGTCGAGGCTCGCCTTGCTGACGTTGCTGAGTGCCTCGCGCATCGCGGCATCGACGAAGCCGGAGGCGACGATGTTGAAAACCTTTGCCTCGAAGGCATGAGCGCCCGCCCGGATCTCGATCGCACGACGAAGATCGTAGGCATCCTCTTCTTCCGGCGGCCGAGTTGGCCAGATCGGCGGATAGGATGATACATGCACCTGCTCGCCCTGGGCCATCAAAGCGTAGCGCGCCAGCGGATTGGTATTCTCGCCGCAGATCAGCATCCCGATCTTGCCGAGCCGCGTTGGCGAAACGCGTAGGCCGCGGGCATCGCCGGCGGCCCAGACCAGCTTTTCGTAGAAAGTCGGCACAAGCTTGCGGTGATGGTTGAGGATCGACCCGTCATCGCCGATCAGAATGTTTGAATTCCAGATGCAGCCAACGCTGGCTTCGGTGCCCTCGGTGAAGCCAAGCGAGACAAAGACGCCGTGTCGGCGCGCCGCCATGCGGATGGCGCGGATCGACGGATCGGTCAATTTCTGCGCCTCCGCAACCAACGCGCGAAAGAACCCGTGGTTGTAGATAGGTGCCTGCAGGGCAGCCCAGATCGGAAAGCCCGGCAGAAACGATTCGGGAAATGCGACGAGTTCGGCTCCCGCCTTCGATGCTTCTGCAATGAGATCGCAAGCCTTTTCCGCGGTCTTCTCTGCGTCGAGAAATACAGAAGATGCGTGGCATGCGGCAGCCTTGAACTTCGGATACTGGATTGTCATCGCCGGACCTGCAGGTATCGGACGAAGCGCCCGTCGCCTCGTCATCCGCCGAGTTGTCGGCGACATCGCCGCGCGAGGTAAGTCCTCATTTGCGCACGGCCCTTTGCATACATGCCGGGGAGCACCTGGCGCGTCGGTAGGCACATTGCCTTCTTACTGCTCAAGTCTTTTCTGCAGAGCCCCTTGCGAGTTTTCTGGCTGGCGCTCGGGTGCCCCAATTGCAAGCCTACGCTTGGAAAGCGGGCGGTGAGGCTATGGAACTAGTAATTGCACTGGCGATAAACGGGTTGGTGTGGGGCTTGATTGTCGCGCTGATCGCGCTAGGCCTTTCGATCATCTTCGGCCTGCTGGACATCATCAACGTCGCGCACGGCGACTTCTTCATGGTCGGTACGGTCCTCGGCCTGACGATTGCCGGCACCACCGGGTTCTGGATTGCGCTCGTGATCGTCCCGTTGCTTGGCCTGATGATGGGAATTCTCATCGAACGACTCGTGATCCGCCCGACCATCAATGCGGCGTCTCTGACCATCGTCACGACGTTCGGCCTGTCGATGATCTTGCAGGAAACAGTTCGAGCCGCATTCGGCGCGCAGCCGCGCCGGATGGCGGCGCCGATCGAAGGTACCATTCCGCTGTTTGGCATCGACTACGATATCTATCGTATCTTTGCGGCTGCATTCGCAGCGCTCTGCATCGTCGGGTTCTTCCTGTTCATGTCGCGCACCACGCTCGGCACCTGGATGCGAGCGGTCCGGCATGATCGAGAGACCGCGACGGCGCTGGGCATTCCGGTCGCGCGCGTCTGCGCATTCACTTTTGGTCTCGGCACGGCGCTGGCACTGCTCGGCGGCGCCATCGCGGCGCCGATCACGACCGTCGACTTCCGCTCCGGCGTCGACATACTGCCGGTGAGCTTCATGGCGGTGGTGATCGGGGGGCTCGGCAACGCCAAGGGAACGGTTGCTGCCGCGGTCCTTCTTGCCGTGATGGAAGGCCTCGTATCGAGCGTCGCCGACCCGACGACCGCGCGCATCTTTTCCCTCGCCGTAATGAGCATCGTACTGCTTGTGCGGCCCCATGGACTGTTCGCCGGAACGACACGATGACATCGATCCGCATTCGCACACTCAGCGCCATTTCAATCGCCGTCCTGCTCGCGCTCACACCACTTGTGTTGCCGATGTTTGACGCAACGTTCTGGATCAACGTGATCGCCGAAATTCTGATCTGGTCGCTGCTCGCGATGAGCGTGAACCTCTTGTTCGGTTATGTCGGTTTGCTCTCGTTCGGCCAGGCGCTCTATTTCGGCTTCGGCATGTATGGCGCGGCAATCGGCATCACCCAGTTTGGTCTCGGCCTCTGGGGTGCGATGCTGTTGGGCGTCGCCGCGGCGACCGCAATGGCCGCGGTCGCCGGCGCATTTGCCGTAAGGCTGACGTGGCATTACTTCGCCATCATCACCGTGGTCTTCTCCCTGATCTTCTACTTCACCGCCATGTCGGCCAAATCCCTGACCGGGGGCGATGACGGTCTGTCGTTCTCCCCGCCGCCGATCCTGGCGGCAGCAGGCCTGACGCTGGCCGACAAGACCACACAGTTCTATTTCATCTACCTGATCTGCCTCGCATGCTACCTTGGCATGGCGCTCCTGATTTCAAGTCCGCTGGGCATGCGGTTCGCAGCGGTGCGCGACAACGAGAACCGGGCCTCCCTCATCGGCATCAACGTCTATCTCACGCGGTGGCTCGCCTTCGTCATCGCGGGCTTTATCGCCGGGGTCGGCGGAGCGCTCTTTGCGCTGTTCGGGCGTTACGCGTCCGCCTCCTACATGTTCTACCACGTGTCCGGCGAAGCCGTGGTCTGGGCCATCGTCGGGGGTGCCGGGACGCTGATGGGGCCGCTCGTTGGAACCGGGCTTCTCATCCTTTTCCGCGAAGTGATGTCGGGGCTTTGGGAGAATTATCTTCTCGCGGTCGGGGCCGGCGTCATCCTCGTCGTCATGTTCGCGCCACGCGGCGTGGTGGGATCGCTCAATGCACTGACATTTCGCCGCAGGGCATCGGAAGACACAACAGAAGATGCACCCGTCTCCCCGGCAGGCCTTGCGAAAGTCGAGTAGCCCATGGACAGCGCCCTTTCCATCCGCGGTCTCACGAAGCGCTTCGGCGGCCTCGTCGCCGTCGATGACATCAGCGTCGAGTTCCCGAAAGGACTCCTCAACGCGGTGATCGGGCCGAATGGCGCCGGCAAGACCACCCTTTTCAATCTTGTCACCGGCATGCTTCCGGCGACCTCCGGCTCCGTGATCTTCGAGGGAGCTGACCTGACCGGCGCCAAACCGCATCAGATCGTTGCGCGGGGGCTCTCGCGCACGCTGCAGATCAAGAGCGTGTTTGGCGGGATGACGGTCGCTGACAACATTCGCATCGCCGTATTGGCGCACGAGAAAATCTCGAACCCGTTCCGGACTGCCGCCAGCTATGGCGCCGTCACGACGCGGGTCGATCGCCTCCTCGATCAGACCGGCCTCCACCGACTGGCGAAAACCGACGCCGGAGTATTATCATACGGAGACGTCGCGCTGCTTGAGATCGCGCTCGCGCTGGCCAACCAGCCCCGCCTTCTGCTGCTCGACGAGCCGATCTGCGGCATGAGCCCGAGCGAGACCGAACGTACGGTCGCCCAAATCTCGGAACTCGCCAAGACGACCGACATCATCCTGATCGAGCACGACATGGAAGTGGTGTTTGCGATCGCAGACCTGATCACGGTGATGGCGCAGGGTCGTCTGCTGGTCCAGGACAAGCCGAAGGCCGTCGCGGCGGATGTCCGCGTGCAGGAAGTCTATCTCGGCGCTCCGGAGGAGGTCGAATGACGCCAACACTTTCGGTCAAGGGACTCGCCGCATCGATCGGAAAAATTCCGGTTCTGCGCGGGGTCGACCTTCACGTCCGCAGCGGCGAAACGGTCGCGCTGCTCGGCCGCAACGGCGTGGGCAAGACGTCAACCTTGCGCGCGATCCTCGGGCTCCTGCCGCGCAGGGCAGGGAAGGTAGCCTACAAGGGCGACGACCTTGCGCGCCTGCCCGCGCATCGCCTCTCCGGGGAAGGCATCGGCTACGTCCCGCAGGGGCGCGGCATCTTCCCGAACCTGACAGTCGAGGAAAATCTCTTTCTCGGTCTGCGCGGCGCGCCCGTTTCTGCGCTGGTCGATGACATCTATGCCCGTTTCCCGCGCCTTGCCGAGCGCAAGGGGCAGGCGGCTGGCACGCTGTCCGGCGGCGAGCAGCAGATTCTCGCCATCGGCCGATGCCTGATGCGCCAGCCATCGCTGATCCTTCTGGACGAGCCAACCGAAGGCATCATGCCGAAGCTCGTCGCCGACATCCGCCGCGAAATCCAGACGATCGCCCGGCAGGGCGTCGCGATCCTGCTCGTCGAACAGAATTTGCGCACGGCGCTCAAGCTCGCGTCACGGATCTACCTGATGGAGAAGGGCGTGGTGGTCCACGAGGCCACGCCCGATCAGCTCGCCGCCGATGCGAGCACCGTCCATCGCTACCTTGGCGTCGCGCTCTAGAAACGTTTCGTTGTTCATTCCGTAACCGATGGAGGGTCAAATGAAAGGCACTAAGATCAATCGCCGCAGTTTTCTGTCCCACGCGCTGGCCGGTGGCGTTGCGGCCGGTACGTCCTATCTCGGCCTCACCAGGGATCTCTACGCCCAGGCTGGCGGACCGATCATTCTCGGCAGCCACTGCGAGCTGACCGGCGGCTTCGCGTCATGGGGCTACTGGCATGACAAGGCCGCCAAGGCCGCGGTGAAACTCGTCAACGAGCAGGGCGGTATCGCGGGCCGCAAGGTTGAACTCATTACCGAGGATACGGAATCCAATCCCGCGACGGGTACCCGCAAGCTGCGCTCCCTGATCGAACGCAGCGGTGCAGGCTTCATCATCGGCTCGGTCCATTCCGGCGTGATGCTGTCGTCGATCCCGGTCGCGACCGAACTCAAGACGATCTACTTCTCGGCCGGCGAAGCGACGGAAGCCACGGGGACAAAGGGTACGCGCTATTCGTTCCGCACCGGTACCGATACGTACGCTCTGGCCGCCGCCGGCGCACCGTGGGCCTACGCCAATCTCGGCAAGACCTGGACGATCATCTCTCCTGACTACGCATGGGGTCATAGCCACTATCAGGAGCACAAGGCGGTCGTCGAGAAGCTCGGCGGCAAGGTATACGATCCGATCTTCGTCCCGCTCGACGCGAAGGATCTCGTTCCATACCTCGCCAAAATTCCCGGCGACACGCAGGTTCTGTTCTCGGTGTTCTTCGGAGCGCAGTCGGTCGCCTTCTACTCGCAGGCCAAATCGATGGGCCTCGAAAAGACGATGAAGATGTACTCGGTCGCCGGCACCATGGAAGCGATTGCCCCGGCGGACATCCAGGGAGCTGGCGAGGGCGTACACCTCGTCGAGAATTTCCCTCGCGTCACCAAGTACAAGGACGACGAGTTCCACAGGCAGCACAATGTGCGGATGGGAATCGACGACGTCGACGCCCGCGAAACCGGCTCTCAGCGCGTCATGGCAAAGAGCCATGCCTGGCAATCCTGGGAGAACGTGTTCGCGCTCAAGAAGGCGATCGAGGCGTCCGGCTGGAAGACCAAGAAAGACGACAAGCTGGTGATCGAGGCGCTCGAGGGTCTGACGCTCGATAACTCGCTCGGCAATCCGCAGGGGGCCAAGATCATCCGGCGCGAGGATCATTCAGGCATGATCGACTGCTACATTTCGAAGGTCGAGAATGGCAGGCTGGAAGTTAAGAAAAAGATCACCAAGGAAGATCTGATGGCGCAGCTTCCGGCCCGAGTCGACTTCTCCAAACAATCGCTGTGATTGATCGACGCGGGCATCTTCGGATGCCCGCGTCAGAATTCGTTGAAGAACGCGGCATCCCGGGTGAACACGTCCGTCAGATGACGCAATACCGGGCGAATGCGACCCACAAACTCGACGTCTTCGTGGACGCTCAGATACACGTCGCGATACACCTTTACCTCCTCGGCCAGTACGGGCAGCAGTTTCGGATTCATCTTCGCGGAGAACAGCGGCAGCAATCCGATGCCTGCTCCGGCGGCAACTGCGTTCTGCTGGGCGTGCATGCTGCTGGACCGGAAGGATACGCTGGTCGGCTCCAGCACATCGAGCAACCAGCGGACCGGCTGGATCGCGACGAGATCTTCCACATAGTCGACGAACGTATGAGCGGGCAGCTGCGAACGGTCTTTGGGAAGACCGCGGCGAGCCACATATTCGGCACTGGTGAACAGAGCCAGCCGGAATACTCCGAGCTTTTTCACGACGAGCCGTTGCCCGACCGGCTGAACGAAGCTGATGAACAAGTCTGCCTCGCGCTTCGATAGATTGATCAGGTGTCGTTCCGTCACGAGTTCGACGACGATGCCGGGTTGACGCTCTGCAAGTTCGGCAAAACGCTCGCCGAGATAGAACGCGCCGATACCCTCCATCGTGGCCACGCGCACCCGGCCGGTCGCGGCGGTCTGCTCGGCACCTAAAATATGCGGAATGCCGCTGGCTTCGACTTCGATGCGTTCGGCGACGGCGAACAGCCGATGGCCCTGTTCGGTCAGCACAAAACCGTCGGGTTTGCGGTCAAACAGCTTGATCGAAAGATCCTTTTCGAGTTCGGAGATGCGCCGGCTGACCGTGGTGTGGTCGACTTTCAATCGGCGCGCCGCTGGCATCAGCCGGCTTTGTCGCGCCAGCTCGAGAAAGAAAACGAGGTCGTTCCAGTTGAACACGGCGTAACTCCGATGGCGCGCCCTCTCTCGATTATGCAGGCAAGGCGGCAATTTCCTGTTGGAACGCGAAAGGACGTTAGGTCGTGTTGCGCTTCTTGTCATCTGCCGGCGAGCAAAGATGGTAAAAGGCCGGATGGTCTTCGCAAATCGAGTAATATTTGAGGGCCGGCGGTCATCGACTCACTCGGCGGCCCGACAACGGGTCCTTTTCTGCGCACGCTCAAGCGTGCGGACTCTACGCGTTGCGATTGACAGCATCTTTTCGCTTGCCGAAGCTCGTAAAGGCGCACGAGCGAGCGGCTCGCGGCAACATCCAGGGCAAGATCGTGCTTCGTGTGGATTGAGGATCTTCTTTCTAGCGCAAATGCAGCTCGAAGAAGGAAATCGCACGTCCCCACGCGATTTCGGCCTGTTTTCGATCGTGAACGGAGACCCGCTGCTCGTTTACGAAGGCGTGGTCCGCGTCATAGCGAAAGAGTTCGGCTTTCTTGCCGGCCGCTTTGAGCCCTTTCTCGAAATCATCGACCAGTTGGGGAGTGCACCAATCATCCTTGTTGGCGAAGTGACCTTGCAGCGGGATCTTGATGTCCGCGGGCTTGGCGACTTCTGCCGGCGGGATGCCGTAGAAGGCGACGCCCGCAGCAAGCTCGGGGATCCGGCAGGCACCGATAATCGTGACTGCGCCGCCCATGCAGAAACCAGTCAATCCGACCTTGGCGCCATTGCGCTTGAGGTATTGTGCGGCACCCCGAACGATCTGTTCGGTCGCTTCCACAAAGTTGACCGAGGTCATTTCCTTATTGGCCGCTTCCGCGTCGTGGTACGGCACCACGACACCGTTATACAAATCGGGCGCCAGTGCGTCGAAACCGGCTGCGGCAAAACGGTCGCACATCCCCTTGATCTGGTCCTGCAACCCCCACCATTCCTGGATTACGACGATGCCCGGAGCATCGCTGCGCGCGGCATTGGCAAGGTATCCGCTCGCTTCCCCACCATCGGCACGCTTGAATGAAATCGACGTTCCCATCACTTACCTCTCGGAGTTTGCCCCGCGCACTTGCCAAATGAAACAGTACAAAGTCAAGTCAATATAGACAAACTTGCGAGCATTAAGGTTTGTCTGTATATCGGGGCGTGCTCCATTTTCGACGTATCCACTTGAAAAAGTGACGAAACTTGCAAATGGCGTTGGTCGAAAAATTCCCTAGATGGTAGTAATTCCGAGCCTGATCGCGCCAATCGGCGAATTGCTCTTGTTTGGCCTGAGTTTCTCTCCTGCCGCCTAGGTCAATTTAGGACGGGCAAATAACGGATCGACACGAGAATTCGGAATGGCGAAAGAACGTACGGCGACCAAAGGCCCAAAGGTAGCGGCCGCTCTGATCACGGGCCGGACCGCAAGCCAGATCATCGAGAGCGTGGAGGCAGCCATCCAGCGCGGCTCCTTCGTTAGCGGCGATGCATTGCCTACCATTCGCACCCTGGCGGATACGTTAGGCGTAAATCGCAATACGGTCGCTTCCGCCTATCGCCACCTTTCCGATGCAGGGGTCATTCAAGGCCGCGGTCGGCAGGGTAGCCGGGTGGCGATGCCCGGAGCTTCCACCTCGCGCGGCCCTACTCTGCTGCACGATATCGGAGGCGGGAACCCCGACAACCGGCTGCTTCCGGACGTGAAGAGCATTCTTGGCCGCACACCTTGGCATCAGCGTGGCTATGAAGATCCGCCCGACGACGAGGCCCTGGTTGATTTCGCGAAACGGCAGTTTGCGAAGGACGTGCTTCCGGTCGGAGACATTTGGATCGCCAACGGAACCTTCGATGCAGTCGCGCTGATCTTGAGGTCTTTGCTGGCCCCCGGTGATCTTGTGGCCGTCGAGGATCCTTGCTTCATGACGACGTTGGGTCTCCTGAAGGAACTCGGACACAAGCCAGTTCCGATGCAGGTGGACGAGCAAGGCGTTCAACCCAAAGCCCTTGATGCGGCCCTGCAGGCCGGGGCCAAGGCGGTTATTGTCACGCCCCGAGCGCAAAACCCTTTTGGGGGATCATGGACGGCGAAGCGGCGGGACGAACTGGCCGCCGTGATCAAGCGACACAAGGACGTGCTGTTAATTGAGGACGATCATTTCGCCCCACTGTCCCCGTTCCAGCCAGTGACATTGGCGAGTGACGACCGGCCCAATTGGGCGATCATTCGTTCGGTCTCCAAATATATTGGTCCGGACTTGCGCCTGGCGTTCGTCAATTCAAGTCCGGGCCTTGGCAAAGGTGCCTTGAGCATAACGGCATTCACCTATCGATGGGTGAGCAGCCTGCTGCAAAAGATCGTTCTCGCCACGGTAACGTCGGGCGACTACGAGGCGGTGTTGAAAAGAGCTGCGGTCGCCTACAAGGAGCGGCGAAACTTTGTGCTCAAGGCGCTCAGAGACGTTGGCATTGAAGCCCACGGCACCGACGGCATCAATGTCTGGATACCCGTGAAAGACGAGCAGGCGGTCACGCGACGCCTGATGGAAGCCGGTTGGATCGTCAGGCCGGGCTCGATTTTTCGCCTGCAAAGCCCGGAAGCCATTCGGGTGACGATAAGCGCGTTCACCGAGAATGATGCGCGCGAACTAGCCGGATTGCTTTCCAGCCTGCAGCGGCAAGGCGCCGTCCAGCGCGGCGCCTGACATACCGTTGGGCTGACAATCCTCAGCCTGGTCCGGCTCGCGCATCCCCTCGGTCGCGCACCTCGACCGCGAAAACCTCCTGTTTCAAATTTTTGACCTGCCTTGCGCTCGCGATGCGGCGATTTGACTTTTTTGACTGCGATTATCGGCACCGCGGATGGCTCCTCTTTCACCGTTTGTCTGCGACCAAGATGCGCCGACGGTGAAAAAAAGTGCTTCGAGCCGCATAATTAAGCGAAAACAGCCCAGAAGACAGACATTGAGATTTTGTCGTTTGAATTATGACAAAATGTGTTGTAGCGAGACAAAAAACAGTCAAAGATATCCAAATCAAAAAAGGGGAGCGTTCAATGTCTGCCACATCCATAGAGATCACGAGCCACGCGCCGCCGCGCTCCGAGTTCCTCGACTTGGTACAGTCCCGGTTGCGGGTAGCCGCCCTGCTCAGCGCGATCATGATCGTTGCCTACTTCACCTTCATGGCGCTCTTCGCGTTCACCAAGCCTGTCCTTGCGACGATGATCACTCCGTATCTGTCCCTGGCGATGCTCCTTGGACCCGCGCTCATCCTGACACCGGTTCTGCTGTGCGTCGTCTACGTCGTGTGGACGAATCGCGTCTACGATCCCGCCGTCCGTAAACTCAATCATTGAAGGGACGACTTTCATGACCGGTCCGGATAACAGGCTTGCCATCTTCTTCTTCTTCATCTTCGTGGCGCTTACGCTCGCGATAACCTATTGGGCGGCGAGACGCACCAAGACGACTGACCAGTTTTATGCAGCCGGCGGGCAAATTACGGCTTGGCAAAACGGCTGGGCATTGGCCGGCGACTTCCTGAGTGCGGCAGCGCTGCTCGGAATCGCGGGGATCATCACCTTCAATGGTTTCGACGGATTGATTTACTCGATCGGTTGGATGGTGGGGTGGCCCATCATGCTCTTCCTGATCGTCGAGCCGTTGCGAAACGTCGGAAAGTATACGATGGGGGATTTGGTAGCCTATCGATTGCAGCAGAGATGGGTTCGTTCGGCTGCTGCGGCAGGCTCCCTCGCGGTGATCCTCTTCTACCTGATCGCGCAGATGGTCGCGACAGGATCGCTCATCAAGCTGTTGTTTGGACTTCAATATCCGGTCGCCGTCATTGTTGTCGGTGCGGCGATGCTGGTGTACGTGCTGTTCGGCGGAATGATCGCCACAACGTGGGTCCAGGTCGTAAAAGCCGTGCTTCTCGTGTGCGGCGTTACCGTTCTTGCACTATTGACGCTGAAGCACTTTGACTGGAGCCTGCAGAAGCTGTTTTCCGAAGCAGCGAAGCAATATGGCGTAAAGGTGCTGCAGCCCGGAAGCAAGGTGGTTGCCGGCGAGTGGGAGGCCATATCACTCGGTCTGGCGCTGATGTTCGGGACGGCGGCCATGCCGCATGTGCTCATGCGTGTCTACACCGTCAAGGACGTGCGCGACAGCCGGCTGTCGATCGCTTACGCGACCGGAATTATCGGCTTCTTCCACCTGCTGGTCTTCATCATCGGGTTTGGTGCAATGGTGATCGTCGGACCCCAGGTGGTGCTTAAAGCAGGCGGGGGCGGTAACATGGCGGCGCCGCTGCTCGCTCTCGCCGTCGGTGGCGACGCCTTCTTCGGCTTCATCTGTGCGGTCGCTTTCGCGACCATGCTGGCCGTGGTCGCCGGCCTCACCTTGTCTGGCGTGGCGACGCTCTCTCACGACATTTGGGCAAACGTCATCCGGCAAGGCCATGCGTCGCAAAAGGAGCAACTCACTGTCGCGCGGGGCGCTACGATTGCAATCGCCGTTCTTGCGATAGCCCTTGGTATCGTATTTGAAGGGCAGAACGTCGCCTTCATGGTCGGCCTGGCTTTCTCGATCGCCTGTTCCGCCAACTTTCCCGCGCTCGTTCTCGCCATCATGTGGAGACGCCTGACCACACCTGGCGCCGTTTCCAGCATACTCGTTGGCACGATCGTAACGCTGCTGCTGATTTGCTTTTCCGCTACCGTCCAGGTCGATGTTCTCGGCAAGACGCTGGCGGACCTGCAGGGCAAGTGGTGGTTTGTCCCGTTCCGTAATCCGGCGCTCTTCAGCATGCCTCTATCGTTCGCCGTTGCGATCGTCGTTTCGCTTTGCACCGTTGAGAAGGACGCCGAAAGCCGCTTTGACGAAATGCGTCGAAGGATCATGTTCGGAAATCGCATGGGGGCTCCTGCAAAATAACACAGGCAGGGAGTGGTCCGAGAGAACACGCTGCCGGCCTCCTGAAAAGGATGCCGGCAGCGTGAACATTCGCAGAAATGCGTGCGCATCCGAGCCAAAGGCGACTTAAGTGGTCGTCGTCGTCGATACGCTATCAAAGCCAACACAGCGCCCGCGACATCCCGAGAAAGCAAATCGCCCGGATGCGCCTTCCGCATCTCAGTCGGAGCTAGGACAAAGGATATGGTACAAAACCGGGCTATCTCGAATATGTCTATTAATGTCTTGACACGTGAGAGTTACGTCTGTTACCCGAATGGATAGCGTGAATGTCCAATTTGAAAAGGAAGCGGCATGTTCCCCCCCGACAAACACATACAAATCGGTTCGATCCTCTTTCCCGGCCTGGATCAGATTGACCTGACCGGCCCGTTCGAGGTGCTTTCCGCGATTCCAAACGCTACCGTGCACGTCATTGCCAAGACGATGTCGCCGGTAAAGGATCTTCACGGGCTGAATCTCGTCGCCGACAAGACGTTCGAAGAGGTCGGTCATCTTGATGTCCTGCATGTTCCCGGTGGCCCTGGGCAGCAGGCATTCATGGAGGATGACCAGATGCTTTCATTCATTCGCAAGCATGCTGCGACGGCCAGCCATGTCCTCTCAGTATGTACTGGGGCGTTGCTTTGTGGTGCCGCGGGTCTGCTCAAAGGCCGACGTGCCACCACGCATTGGACGGCCCAGCACCTGCTGCCATATTTCGGAGCGACGCCGGTCAACGAACGTGTCGTCATCGATGGCAACTGGGTTTTCGCGGCTGGTGTCACCTCGGGAATCGACGGTGCTTTGCAACTCGCTTCGATTCTCCGAGGACAAAGGGTCGCCGAGCAGATTCAGCTCTACATGCAGTACCACCCGGAGCCGCCATTCGACAGCGGAACGCCGGACCGTGCCCCGAAGGCGGTTCTTGAAGCCGCGCGAAACTCCGCCAGCAAGCTGACGGCGGATCGCCTGGAGACCGCCAAGAAAATTGGTGCGCGGCTCGGAATTGACGTTCCAATGCTTGCATCGGTCGATTAGGGTGCAAGCAGTCCGGACGGGGCCGCGGCGTCGTGCCGCGTCCCGTTCGACGGATAGGACGCAGGTCTTTGCAAACCAGGAGCCTTGGAATAGCCGACAAATAGCCGACCAATTTCGTGGAAGAGACCGGACCAGCTCCGGCGCCGAAGGAGCAACCGCCCCGGAATCTCTCAGGCAGAAGGACCGCGAAGTTACCAGCATCTGGAGAGTGACGCAGCCGCGTCCGCCGACGGGATAACGTTCTCAGGCATCAAGACAGATGGGGCGCATTCAGTCATTTGATGGAAGGCGCTCCCATGTCGGTCACCAACGCGAATTGCGTTGATCATAAGTCGTTGGCCCTGTCCACCGGACCAATCAGCGTATTCGATCTGTTTACCATCGGCATCGGACCGTCGAGCTCCCACACAGTAGGGCCGATGCGTGCGGCGTTCAGGTTCATCGAAGGACTAGGTCCCGAGCTTGCGCAATGCACGGCTGTACGCGTCGAGATTTATGGCTCCCTGGCGCTGACCGGCAAGGGGCACTGCACTGACAGCGCGATCCTGCTTGGCCTGTCCGGGTGGCAGCCGGAAACGGTCGAGCCCGACTCGGTTGCGACGATCCTCGGACTTATCCGGCAGCGATCGGAACTGCCGCTGGGCGGCAAGCACGCCATAGGATTTCGTGAAGCCGAGCATCTTCTCTTCAGAGCTGCTGAGCTCCTGCCGCGCCATTCGAACGGCATGAAGTTCACTGCCTTTCGTGACGGTCAACCGTTGCTCTCTCGCATCTACTACTCGATCGGCGGCGGCGCGATCGTCACCGACGATGAGGAGGGCACTGACGAGTTGCCGAACAAGAACAGTGATCGTGAGCTGCTGCCTTTCGCCACGGCTGAAGCGCTGCTCGAACTCGGCCGACAACAGAACCTTTCCATCGCCGATATTGTCCGTGCCAATGAGCAAGCCTGGCGGGAGGCGGGCGAAACGGATGAGTTTCTCGATCGCGTTCGCGCCGCGATGATGCAAAGCATCTCACGGGGGTGTTCCCAAGGTGGAATTCTACCCGGCGGCCTGAAAGTGCGCCGGCGAGCCCCGGGACTGCATCAAAAACTTTCGCAGTCGGTAGAACCCAGGGATCCGTTGCACGAAATGGAATGGGTGAGCCTGTTTGCGCTTGCCGTCAATGAGGAGAACGCCGCAGGCGGGCGCGTCGTGACGGCGCCGACAAACGGCGCCGCGGGCATCATCCCTGCCGTCCTGAAGTATCACGAGATGTTCTTTCGAGAGGCTACGGCGGAGACGTCGCGCACGTTCCTGCTGACCGCGTCCGCGATCGGCATGCTCTTCAAGAAGAACGCCTCGATATCTGCCGCAGAAATGGGCTGTCAGGGAGAGGTGGGGGTCGCCTGTTCGATGGCCGCGGCAGGATTGGCGGCGGTGCTCGGGGGCACGAACGAACAGATCGAAAATGCCGCCGAGATCGGCATGGAACACAACCTCGGACTGACCTGCGACCCGATCGGCGGGCTCGTGCAGATCCCCTGCATCGAGCGAAACACGATGGGCGCGGTCAAGGCAATCAACGCTGCGATGCTCGCAATGCGGGGCGATGGCCAACATCGCGTCCCGCTTGACGCCGTGATCGAGACGATGCGTCAGACGGGGCTCGATATGCGCACGAAATACAAGGAGACCAGCCTCGGCGGCCTCGCCGTCAACGTGGTCGATTGCTAGGAGCAACAATGAACACCTTCTTTGCGAAGAGATTATCGACCGATGATGCCGTCATTTCGGATGCCATTGTGCTTGAGCTTCAGCGTCAGCAAAACCAGATCGAGCTGATCGCGTCGGAAAATATTGCCTCGCCCGCTGTGATGGCTGCGCAGGGTACCGTTTTCACCAACAAATACGCCGAAGGCTATCCGGGCCATCGCTATTACGGCGGCTGTGAGTACGCCGACGTGGTCGAGGCCGCCGCGATCGCGCGCGCCAACGCGCTGTTCGGCTCCAGGTTTGCCAACGTCCAGCCCCATTCGGGCGCGCAGGCCAACGGCGCGGTGCTGCTCGCGCTTCTGAAGCCCGGGGACACGCTGCTGGGGATGTCGCTGGACGCTGGCGGCCATCTGACGCACGGGGCGCGGCCCACGCTCTCGGGCAAATGGTTCAACGCGATCCAGTACGGCGTCCGGCGACAAGACGGTCTGATCGACTTCGAACAGGTTGAACAGCTTGCCTACCGGCACCGCCCGAAACTTATCATCGCGGGAGGATCGGCTTATCCACGGGTCATCAATTTTGCCCCGTTCCGAAGAATTGCCGACGAAATCGGCGCTCATTTCATGGTCGACATGGCGCACTTCGCGGGTCTCGTCGCCGGCGGCGTCCATCCGAATCCGCTCGAGCATGCGCATGTCGTTACGTCCACGACCCACAAAACGCTGCGCGGCCCGAGGGGAGGGATCATTCTTACCAACGACGAAGCGATCGCCAGGAAGATTAACTCGGCCGTATTCCCCGGGCTTCAGGGCGGGCCCCTGATACATGTCGTGGCAGCCAAGGCAGTGGCGCTGGGGGAAGCCCTGCTGCCGGAATTCAAGGACTACGCCCGACAGGTCGTGGCGAACGCCCGGGTCCTGGCGCTCACGCTGGCGGATCGCGGCTTCGGCCTGATCGCCGGCGGTACCGATACCCACCTGGTTCTGGTCGACCTGCGGACAAAGGGCCTGACTGGAAAGGCGGCCGAGAAAAGCCTCGAGCGCGCGCATCTGACCTGTAACAAGAACGGCATTCCCTTTGATCCGGAAAAACCGGCGGTCACGTCCGGTATCCGGCTCGGCACGCCAGCGGGAACGACGCGCGGTTTCAGGGAAGCGGAATTCACCGAGGTCGCCGGACTCATCGCCGACGTGCTCGATGGCCTTATCAGGCATCCGGACGACAATACCACGATCGAAATGCGAGCCCGGAAATCGGTGCTCGAACTTTGCCGTCGATTTCCAATCTACGACGCAACCCCGGCAGGTGATTGACATGGACACGACAGACCGCCCACTCCGATCGAAACTGCAGCGGCACAAGAAAGAGGCCATAAGCCTGTTTAAGGCCGCGCCCGAACAGATGCGCGCCTTCAATACGCTGATGGTCGCCGCCTCCAAGGATGGTGTCGTCAGCACGCGGCACAAGGAACTGACGGCCTTGGCGATAGCGATTGCCATGCGTTGCGAGGGATGCATCCTTCATCACGTCGACGCGGCCCGCCGACACGGCGCCCAGCGAGAGGAAGTCGTCGAGATCATTTGTGTTGCCGTGGAGATGGGCGGGGGACCCGCCACGGTCTACGGCGCTACCGCGTTGGCGGCCTTCGACGAAGGAAGCCCGGCGTGACCAATTCAGCCGCGAAGCCTTCTGCAGCACTCCTGCGGACCGTACCCGTGCGGCCGCTTGTCGCGGCGCATTGCTTCCGCGCCCTCACATCCGCATTCCGCCGCCGGTTCTGACTGGAACGATATCTCGGAGGCGACCGCCGCACTGCGAGGTATCCACCGCGGCGGCTACAATCGCGGCCGCGCCAGCTCTGATGTCCGTGATGCCTCTCCCGTAGATCCGGCCATCCTCCTCAATGCAGCCGAATGAATCCTTCGTCGGCGCAGCGACTGTAGCCGGCGGTTCGCTCATCGCCTCAAATCGCTGATCCCCAATTCCGCCCACAGCCAAATGAAATCATAGCTCGCCATCGCACTGTCGACAGTACCGGACATCGCGTTCTTGTTTTCGATCAGCTTGAGCCATTCGGCGACCTTGAGGCGTCCGCTCGCCGTCTTGACGGCTCCGCGCGGTGTCTCGCCGCCGAGCGCGGGGACCGGCTCATCGAGCACGCGGCGGTAATGCGCCTCCATATGTTCATGGACGATGGCGCGACGTTCCTCCTCCGGGATATCCGGTCCTTGCGGTTCGGCAGCGCTGCGCGATGCCATCATTTCCTCGATCGTCTCCGCTCGGACTCCGGGTTTGCCGACGCGTTGGCCGAGTATCCCGGACAGCAGCGCGTCGCCGCGATCGGCTCGCTCCCGGGAGTTGACGAAGAGTATCAGCCCCCGCTTTTCCAGTTCGATATGGCCAAGCGCTAGCGCGCCGTCGTCCAGCCAGGTTTCGAAGATCAGCCCTTTCTTCGCTCGCTTGCCGGGTCGTGATGCCGGCGCCGGCTTTTGCTGGCTGATCCAGTTCCACGACGCTTTGCCCGCCGGGCGAAACTCCTTATGTGCCTTCAGGACGGCCCGGACGGCGCCGGCCTTCACGCCGGGTGCGAGTGGATATCGCATCTCGAACAGCAGCAGTTCGTCACCATCGGCGTTGCGCAGCTCGGGAATTTTCGGTGTCTTGGCCCGTTCGATCGCGTCGACCAGCCAAAAGCCCGTCAAGATCGGTCCTATCGCGCGCAGCCGTTCCGCCGCCGACAGGCCCCGGAAGGCGGGATGGTCGAGGTCTTGCGGGGCAGATTCGGCAGGCTGCGGCTTTGCTCCATTGCCGGGCGTCACAAATCGACGAAGAGCTTCGACGATTTCCGCAGTGTCCAGGTTGAACGCCAGCACACCGCCGCCGATCTGCCTTTTCGATCCCACCTGAACCACTCGCGCGGCGATGCGGTCCCACGGTTTGAGCGAACGGGTCGCGCTGCGCTCGCTGATCAGCACCGGGTCGCCGCCGCGGATGAGGTCGCGCGCCTTGAACGATGCGCCGGGGACGACATCGCTGACTTCATAGAGACTCATTGTCGAGTTTCGCAGCGCGGCTATGTAGGTGCGATCCGACGCGGCCCCCTTGCCGCCGTCACGTTTCAGATAATCGTCGATCGCATTTTCGCCGTCGAATTCACGGGTGAGGAAATCTTCGAAAGCACAGGCCCAGACCGAGCTCATGAACAGGTCTTCGCCAATGATGCCGGCGACGTCCTCGATCCCGAGGCCGACTTCCTCGCAAGCAGGTGTCAGATAATCTTCAAGGACCTCGTCGAAACGATCGGCCCAACGGCCGCGCATCGACCAGTCGATCAGATCGCCGATCGTGTGCTTCTTGGCCACGTTCCTGCTCGCGTCATCTGGTGGTTAGGAGGCCGTATCGAGGCCTCGCAGTCTAGCAAGCGCGCGGCGCCGATTCGATTCGGAGTTGCAATGGTGGGCGCGAAATCAACGGCTTTCTTGCGGCGTCCGCGGGCCACCCTGAGAGTTCGGCAAGCTATCCGATGCGTGGGTTCCTGATGGGCGGCCGCCCGGCGCAGGGCATGGCGGGCGGTCAAACGCCGGTGTAGTGTCGCACGAGCGAAGAGGGATTTCTGAATGACCGACATAATCGAAAAGCCCTCTTCGGCTGCCGCTCCGGCCACCGAGGCGCCTTTCCGGCCGCATACCTCGCACTGGGGCGCGTTTTCGGCGCGCTGGCAGGGCGGCGAACTGGAGGTTCGGCCCCATCCCGGCGATCCCGATCCGAATCACATTATCGATAACTTCCCCGGGGCACTGCGTCATCGCGCGCGTGTGGCGCAGCCGATGGTGCGCAAGGGCTGGCTCGAAGGCAAACGCGGACCCGACTCGCGCCGGGGACGCGACGAGTTCGTTCCGCTGTCCTGGGACGCCGCGCTTGACCTGCTCGGGGCCGAGCTGGCCCGGGTGCGGGAGCGGCATGGCGCGGGCTCGGTGTTCGGCGGTTCCTACGGCTGGTCCAGCGCGGGGCGCTTTCACCACGCGCAAAGCCAGGTCCATCGTTTTCTGAACGTGGCGATGGGAGGCTATGTCAGGTCGGTCAACACCTACAGTTCCGGCGCTTCCTCGGTGCTGCTGCCGCACGTCATCAGCGATTACGAGCAGATGACGAAGCGCAACGTGACCTGGGAGCAGATCGTCGCACACAGCGAGATCGTGATCGCCTTCGGCGGCATGGCGTTGAAGAACAGCATGGTGGCCGGCGGCAGCGTCAGCCAGCATGTCGAGCGCGGCGCCATGGCGCGCGCCCGCGCCAACGGCTGCAAGTTCGTCAATGTCAGCCCGCTGCGCGAGGATCTGCCCGAGGAAGCCGGCTCGCAGTGGATCAGCAACATCCCCGGAACCGACGCCGCCTTGATGCTCGCGCTGGTGCACACCCTGGTGGTCGAAGGATTGCACGACCGCGAGTTCCTCGACCGCTATACGGTGGGCTGGCCGGTATTCGAGCGCTACCTTCTGGGCGAGACCGACGGGCAGCCCAAGGACGCGGCATGGGCGGCCGGCATCGCCGGCGTGGCGGGCGATACCATCGTGGCGCTCGCCCGCCAATTGCACGGGCGCCGCGCCCTGATCGTGGTCTCGCACTCGCTGCAGCGCGCCGAACATGGCGAGCAGCCGGTCTGGATGGGCGCGGTGCTCGCCGCGGCGCTGGGGCAGATCGGCCTGCCGGGCGGCGGTTATGCCTACGCGCTCGGCGCGATCGCCTATTACGGACGCCGCAACAATGCGGTGCCGCTGCCGACGCTGCCGCAGGGCCGCAACGGCGTCGCCGAATTCATTCCCGTCGCCCGCATCGCCGACATGCTGCTCGATCCCGGCGGCGCCTATCGCTACAACGGCAAGACCCTGACCTATCCCGACATCCGGCTGGTGTACTGGGCCGGCGGCAATCCGTTCCATCATCACCAGGATCTCAACCGGCTGCGGCGCGCTTTCGCGCAGGTCGATACGCTGGTGGTGCATGAACTGGGCTGGACCGCGACGGCGCGGCATGCGGATTTCGTGCTGCCCGCGACCATGACGCTGGAGCGTGAGGACATCGGCGGCAGCTCCAACGATCCGCTGCTGGTGCCGATGCCGCGGATCGCGCCGCCCTTTGGCGAGGCGCGCGACGACTACGACATCTTCGCCGATCTGGCCGAACGCCTCGGCGCCCGCGAGGCGTTTACGGAAGGACGCACCACGCGCCAGTGGCTGGCGCATCTGTACGAACCGACCCGCAAGGGTCTGGTGGATATGAATCTGCCGGCACCCGATTTCGAAAAATTCTGGGCGAGCGACGGCCTGATCATGCCGCAACAGGCCGACGACGGCGGCCAGATCCGCCGCTTCCGCGACGATCCGGAAACAGCGAAGCTTCCGACCCCGAGCGGCAAGGTCGAGATTTTTTCAGAGACCATCGCGAGCTTTGAGGAGCCGTCCTGTCCCGGTCATCCGACCTGGCTCGCGCCGGTGCAGCCGGCGCCATCGACGCCGCTGATCCTGGTCGCCAACCAGCCCGCGACGCGCCTGCACAGCCAGCTCGACTTCGGCGCGCACAGCGCGGGCTCGAAGCATCGCGGCCGCGAGGTCGCCCGCATGCATCCCGCCGACGCCGCGGCGCGCGGCATCGCCGATGGCGACATCATCCGCCTGTTCAACGCGCGCGGCACCTGCCTAGCCGGCGTCCGCGTCACCGACGACATCAGGCCCGGCGTGGTCCAGCTGCCGACCGGGGCGTGGTACGACCCCGCCGACCCGAACGAAGAAGCCCCGCTCTGCGTCCACGGCAACCCGAACGTTCTCACGCGCGACGTCGGCACATCCGCTCTAGCGCAGGGCTGCACCGGGCAATTGACGACCGTCGAGGCCGAACGCTTCGACGGCAATTTGCCGCCGATCCAGGCCTATGATCCGCCGGTGGTGTCACACCCCGATCGCATTCCTCGCCACCACGTCGCGAAAGAATGACGCGCTGAGCTTTGCGACCCGCGCCTGCGTTTCAAAATCCACCCGATACACCCCGAACCGCTTTTCAAATCCAAAAATCCATTCGAAATTGTCCATCAGGCTCCACAGGAAATAGCCTTTTACGGGCACGCCTTCCGAGGTGGCGCGCTGCAGCTGGGCGAGGTAGTTGCGCAGGTACATGATGCGATCGAGGTCGTAGACCTGGCCGTCGGCGGCCAGTTTGTCCTCCGAGGAGGTGCCGTTCTCGCTGATATAGATGGTGTCGATGTTCCAGACCTTGGCAGCCAGCCGCGGCGCCCAGTAGATCACCTCCGGACCGACGCGCAGCCATTCCGAGTTCATGTGCGGGAACGAGGCGGGGAAGGGCAGCACAGACCAGCCCGGCTTCTGGTCGGACGCGGCGATGTAGAATTGCGGCGCGTAGATGTTGAGGCCGACGAAGTCGTTTTTCGCGCCGATGATCTTCAATTCGTCGTCGGTGAATTTGGGAGCGTCCTTCCCGGCATATTCCAGGAAGCCGTCGGTGTATTTGCCTTCGAGAATCACGCCGAGAAAGCCCGCGTTCAGTTCGCGCGTCGCCATCTCGGCGGCGCGCACATGTTCCGGCGTGTCGAACGCCGGCACGCAGGCCGCGATATTCTCGGCCGGGCCGACCCTGGTGCCGGCGCGCGCCTTGGCGCGGATCGCCTGCACGGCGAGCCCGTGCGCCAGCACCACATGATGACGGGCCTGGTTCAACTCGCCCGTCGGTAGTTTCAGGCCCGGCGCGTCGATGCCCCACCCGTAACCGAAATTGAGAAATCGTCCGGCCTCGTTGAGGGTGAAGATGTTTTTCACGCGATCGCTCAGGCGCTCGGCGACGTAACCCGCGTAATCGCCGAACGCTTTCGCGGTGTCGCTGGATAGCCAGCCGCCGACGCGGTCCTGCAGCGCCTGCGGCAGATCCCAGTGATACAGCGTGGCGTAGGGTTCGATGCCGTTCTTCAGGAGCTCATCGACCAGGCGGTTGTAGAAATCGAGCCCCTTGGGATTGGGCGCACCGCTGCCTTCGGGAAACACCCGCGGCCAGGCGATCGAAAACCGATAGGCCTTGGCGCCGAGATCCCGGATAAGCCCGACGTCTTCCCGGTAGCGATGATAGTGATCGTTGGCGCGGTCGGCGTTGCTGCCGTCCTCGATCTTGCCCGGCGTATGGGCAAAAGTGTCCCAGATCGAACGGCCGCGGCCATCTTCGTTGACGGCGCCCTCTATCTGATAGGACGAGGTGGCGGTGCCCCAGACGAAATCCTTCGGGAACGGAGCCGGCGCGTGCCGCTCGGCCGCCGGCTTGCCGTCGCCATCCGCCGGCCTGGCGGGGGTCGCCGTCAGCCCGAGGGTGGAAAGCCCGGCGAGTTTGGCAAAGTGCCGGCGCGAAAACTTCGAAAACATCGGCTTCTCCGTCACGGTTCGACCGTCAGGGTTCGACTTGCCATGCCGAAATCCGGTCGATCTCGAATTCGACCGTAACAGGAGATTCAGCGTCGACGAAACCGACGCCCTGGAAATTCTTCGAACCCATCGCGAGGTTGACGATCATGTACATCGGATCCTCGAACGTGTCGGGGACCCTGATGTCGGATACCGGCTTGCGATCGATGAAATAGATCAGCCGGTCCTTTAGCCACAGCACGCCATAATCGTGGAACGCGGTCGGGGCATCCGGCACCATGAAATCGAAGCCGCAGGATTGCACCGGGCTGGTCGGCGAAATCCGCCAATGCGTCGTCATCACGAGGTCGCCGGGCCGTTGCCCGCGGCCTTCCATGATGTCGATCTCGGGCGGCCAGCCGCCATTATCCGCGAGCATCCAGAATGCCGGCCATACGCCTCTGCCGACCGGTATCCTGGCGCGGATCTCGAAATAACCGAGCTTTTGCGCGAACGAGCCTTGGGTGGTGAGGATGCCGGAAACATATTCATTGTTGAACAGCGTGTCCTTCAATGCAGGCGGCGTGCGGCTGGCTGTGATCGAGAGCACGCCATCGCGCACCCTGAAGGGGTCGAGCCCGAGCGGCGTCGTCGATCGTCCGCCATAACGCGGATCCACATAAATCTGCTGCTCGCCGTTCCAGGCGGTCTTGCGCTTGAAGTCGGAACCATCGCCGCCCCAGTAACGCGCTTCCGGCCAGGCGGCGCCACCGGCGTAGTGCGGCGCCCATCTGCCGCTCGACAACGGGTGCGCGTCGAAATCATCGTGAAAGGTCCGGCGCAGCGACACCGTTGCAACGGATTGCGTATCGGCTTCATGGAGGCGGCGGCATTGCTGGCTGAGTGAATCGGTGGTGGCCTCAAGGGAAAGCTGCATCGGCGCGGTCTTGAGATCGGCTTGTGCGAACGCGGGGGCGAGCGCGGCGAAGAAACCGATCAGGACCAGAACTTTCGGGCTCACTTCGTCGATCCGATTAATGGCGATGGACAACCATTGCTATTCTATCCCTGCCCCCTTGCCGGACAAGAACGTGGATGTCGCACGTTTGGTCCGGGATCGGCGCTGTGTCGAAGCGAATGTGACTCGGCGCACATAAGTCGCCGTCGGTACGGCCTAGGTTCTCGTTCAGGCGGACATCAACAAACAGGGATTTGCCGACCACACCCGTCTGTGGGGCATGATTGAAAAAGGGGATTTCGGATGAAAAAGATTGCCTTGACCATCGCCACCGTTGCTACCCTCGCTGCGGTTGCGACCGCGCCGGCGGAAGCGCGCGGCGGCCGAGGTGCCGGGGTGGCCGCACTGGCGGCAGTGACCGCGGCCGCGATCGTGGCGGACAGCGTCGCCTATAACAACGCGTATGGGTATGGCTACGGCCATTATTACGGCGGGCCGGTCTATTACAGCTACGGCGCGCCAGTCTATGTCGTTCGTCATCGCGGCTGGCGCCGATGACTTCGCAATGGCCCGGAGCAAGCTCCGGGTCGTCAGCGTTTCGGCAGCGCATTTGACCCGGGCGCTGTGCGGGTTCTAAACTCGGCCTCATGACCGATTTCCACGGCGTCTTCCCCTATCTCGTCTCTCCCATCGATCCCGCAGGCCAGATCCGCACCGATGTGCTGGCTCGTCTGTGCGACGATCTCATCACGTCCGGCGTCCATGGGCTGACGCCGCTCGGTTCGACCGGCGAGTTCGCCTATCTCAACACCGCCCAGCGTCTGGCCGTGGTGCAAACCACGATCGAAGCGGCAAAGGGCCGCGTGCCCGTGGTCGCCGGCGTCGCCTCCACCTCGACAGCGGATGCGGTGGCGCAGGCCAAAGCCTGCCAGAAGCTCGGCGCCGACGGCATCCTGGCGATCCTGGAAGCGTATTTTCCGCTCAGCGATGCACAGGTCGAATTCTATTTCCGCGCCATCGCGGACGCGGTCGATATTCCCGTGGTGATCTACACCAATCCGCAATTCCAGCGCTCGGACCTTTCGCTCGACGTCATCGCCCGGCTCGCGGCGCATCCGCGCATCGGCTACATCAAGGACGCCTCGACCAACACCGGGCGGCTGCTGTCGATCATGAACCGCTGCGGCGACAGCATTAAGGTGTTCTCGGCGTCGGCGCATATCCCGGCCGCGGTGATGCTGATCGGCGGGGTCGGCTGGATGGCGGGGCCGGCCTGCATCATTCCCAAACAAAGCGTCGAGCTTTACGATCTCTGCAAGGCGGCGCGCTGGGACGAAGCGCTGAAGCTGCAGCGGCGGCTCTGGCGCATCAACGAGGCCTTCGCGCGCTACAATCTCGCCGCCTGCATCAAGGCGGGCCTCGTCATCCAGGGCTACGAAGTCGGCGATCCCGTGCCGCCGCAGGCGGCGCTGACGGCGGACGAGTGCCGGGCGGTCGAGGCGGTGCTGCGGGAAGTGGCGGGCGCGGTTTCCTGACCGGTTTGCCGCTGGAACAGGCCAGAAACTTCCGGCCCGGTGAGACGTTCTTGCACCGGGCGCGGCTGGCGCCCGGTGGAGGGGAAGGCGGCACATTACCCTGACCCTGCATTCGGCTGGACCTGGTAATGAGGTGAATAGAGATGGACCGTCGCATCACTGTTGGTCTGGCCGTCGTCGCGGCGCTGGTACTGGCGTTCACCGGCGCGAAATTCTGGTTCACCCCGTCGACGACTTCGGTGGCGCGGGCGGTCGAGCAGCGCGGCGGATTCTCCGAGGCCGAACGGGGAGCGATTGAAATCTTCGAGCGGGTGTCACCGTCGGTGGTGCAGGTCGCGGCACGTTCCGGCGCCAACCCGATTTCCGAGGACGAAACGCCATCGTCATCCGGCGAGGGGGCCGGGTCATCCGGCACAGGTTTCATCTGGGATCACCAGGGCCATGTCGTCACCAACGACCACGTCGTCCAGGGTGCAAAGACGGTCGCGCTTCGCTTTGCCTCGGGCGAAGTGGCCGAGGCCGAAGTGATCGGCGCCGCGCCGAATTATGATCTTGCCGTGCTGCGGATCAACAATGCCAGGCAGGCGCCGCCGCCCTTTGCGCTTGGGAGTTCGGCGGACCTGAAGGTCGGGCAAGCCGCCTTTGCGATCGGCAATCCGTTCGGGCTCGATCAATCGATGACCAGCGGCATCATCAGCGCGCTGAAGCGGAGGCTCCCGACCAGCAGCGGCCGCGAAATCGCCAATGTCATTCAGACCGATGCCGCGATCAATCCCGGCAACTCCGGTGGCCCGCTGTTGGACTCCGCCGGGCGGCTGATCGGCGTCACCACCGCGATCATTTCACCGTCGGGCACCAACGCCGGAATCGGCTTCGCGGTGCCGGTCGATATCGTCAACCGCGTGGTGCCGGAACTCATTCGAACCGGACGGGTGCCCACCCCCGGGATCGGCATCGTGGCGGCGAACGAGGCCCTGGCGACCCGGCTCGGAATCGAGGGCGTGATCATCGTTCGCACGGCGCCCGCAGGTCCCGCGGCGCGCGCGGGGCTCCGCGGTGTCGACTTCCCCACCGGCGCGCTCGGCGACGTCATCACCGAGGTCAACGGCAAGCCCGTTCGGCGGCTTTCGGACCTGACCGACGAGATCGAGCAGGTGGGCGCCGGCCGATCGGTACAGCTGACCGTCAAACGGGGCTCGCAATCCCGCACCCTCGAGGTCGACATCGTGGACATCGGCCGGCCATCCTAGCGTCCGATCGCGAGGATGCGGTTCCGTCGGTTGTTTCCAGCGCAAAATCCGCTAAAACCCGCGCTTCGAACAAGAGACTCGAAGGACAAACTGATGAACATTCTTCCCGGCAATCTGCGTTTCGGTGCGGGCCAGCCCGTCAAGCGTCTTGAAGACCAGCGATTGCTGACCGGCAAGGGGCAGTTCATCGACGACAAGCCGGAAGACGGCGCGCTGTGGTTGCATGTGCTGCGCTCGCCGCACGCCCACGCCAGGATCATCTCGATCGACAGCCAGGCGGCGGCCGGTATGCCCGGCGTCGAGGCGGTGTACACCGGCGCCGACCTGGTCGCCGACGACATCGGCACCATCCCGACGCTGTCGGTTTTCATGCGCCCGGACGGCAAGCCGATGACGGTGCCGCCGCGCCGGCTGCTGGCCCATGAGATCGTGCGCTATGCCGGCGAGGCGGTAGTGGCCGTGGTGGCGACCTCGCGGGTCGCGGCGCAGACCGCGGCGGAGGCGATCGCGATCGACTACGAGATCCTGCCGTCGGTGGTGGATCCCGTCGAGGCGACAAAACCCGGCGCGCCTGTCGTGTGGGCCGGGGCGCCGGACAACATCGTCGCCGCCATGAGCTATGGCGACGCCGCCAAGGTCGAAGCCGCCTTCGCCAGCGCCGCGCACAAAGTCTCGCTCGATCTGGTCAGCCAGCGCCTCGTTCCCTCCGCGATGGAGCCGCGCTCGACCATCGCCGAGATCGAGAAGAAAACCGGGCGGCTGATCCTGCATGTGCAGTCGCAGACGCCGGCTTCAACCCGCGACGTGCTCGCCGAGGCGGTACTGAAGCGGCCAAAGGACAGCGTGCGCGTGCTGGTCGGCGACATCGGTGGCGGCTTCGGCCAGAAGACCAACCTCTATCCGGAAGACGGCATCGTGGCCTATGCCGCGACAAAACTGAACCGCAAGGTGCGCTGGCGCGGCGATCGCACCGACGAGTTCGTCGGCGGCACCCATGGTCGCGATCTCACCTCGACCGGCGAGTTCGCGCTCGACGCCAAGGGGCGCGTGCTGGCCTATCGGGTGCGCTCGGTCGGCGGCACCGGCGCCTATTCGACCGGCGCGGGCAACATCATCCCGCTGGTGCTTGGCCCCTTCGTGCAATCCGGCGTTTACGACCTGCCGCTGGTGCATTACGAGGTCAAGTCGGTCATGACCCACACCGCGCCGGTCGGCGCCTATCGCGGCGCGGGCCGCCCCGAAGGCGTCTTCATCGTCGAACGGCTGATGGACGCGGCCGCCCGGCAGATCGGCATGGACCCGCGCGCCATTCGGAAAGTGAACTATATCAAGCCGGCGCAGCTGCCCTACACCAATCCCGTCGGCCAGGTCTATGATTCCGGCGCCTTCGCGCACATGCTGGACCGCGCCTCGAAGCTTGCCGACTGGGACGGATTTGCCGCGCGCAAGAAGGCGGCAAAGAAACAGGGCCTGCTCTACGGCCGCGGCCTCACCTCCTATATCGAATGGACCGGCGGCCGCGCCCATACCGAAAAGGTCAGCCTGCACGCCACCGCCGAGGGCCGCATCATCCTGCATTCCGGCACCATGGCGATGGGGCAGGGCCTGCAGACCACGTTCACGCAGATGGCATCGGATGCGCTCGGAATCCCCATGGACAGGATCGACATCGTGCAGGGCGATACCGATCTGGCCACCGGCTTCGGCAGCGTCGGTTCGCGCTCGCTGTTCGTCGGCGGCACGGCGCTTGCGGTATCCGCCGCCGACATGATCGCCAAGGCGCGCGAGAAGGCCTCGAATATTCTGGAAGCCTCGGTCGAGGACATCGAATACCGCGAGGGCATGCTGACCGTGGTCGGCACCGACAAGCGGATCGGCCTGTTCGAGATCGCGAAGAAGGAAAGCGGCGCGCGGCTCAGCGTCGACAGCGAGGGCGAGGTCGACGGCCCGAGCTGGCCGAACGGCACCCATATCTGCGAGGTCGAGATCGATCCCGAAACCGGCGTGACGAAGATCGTGCGCTACACCACGGTCGACGACGTCGGCGTCGCCGTCAATCCGATGCTGGTGACCGGCCAGATCCATGGCGGCGTTGCCCAGGGCATCGGCCAGGCGCTGTACGAGGGCGTCAGCTACGACCCCGAAGGCCAGCTCTTGACCGCGAGCTATCAGGACTATTGCCTGCCGCGCGCCGACGACATCCCGCCGATCGCGGTCGCGCTCGACGACTCGGCACCGTGCAAGACCAACCCGCTCGGCGCCAAGGGCTGCGGCGAGTCCGGCACGATCGGCGGCACCCCCTGTCTCGTCAACGGCGTGATCGACGCGCTCAGCGAACTCGGCATCAAGAACCTGCCGACGCCGCTGACCCCGATGAAGGTCTGGCAGGCGATAAGGGATGCAAGGGCGGGGGCGTAACAGCAGGTTTGTTTTCGTAACCACAGTACCTCACCGACGACGGTGAGCTCCCTCTCCCCTTGTGGGAGAGGGTTGGGGTGAGGGGTTACGGTCTATCGATAGAGCGTAACCCCTCACCCGGATCGCATCTATCGATGCGATCCGACCTCTCCCACAAGGGGAGAGGTAAGAAAGCGCCGCGCCGGAATAGCTACAACCCCAGCACCATCTTCGCCACGATCTCGCGCTGGATCTCCGAGGAGCCGCCGAAGATGGTGTAGGCGCGGCCGTTGAGATATTCGGGGACCACCGGCAGCATTTCTTCCGGAATCCCCGGGGCCTCGTTCAGCCGGTACAGCGGCCGCACCGGCTCGACATAGAGCCCGTCATGGCCGATCACCTCGACGCCCAGCCGCGTCACCGCCTGGCGGATTTCGCTGACCCGCAGTTTCAGCAGTGACGACACCGCGCCGGGGTTTTGGCCGGTCTGCAGCGCCGACAGCACCCGCAGCTCGGTCATCTCGAGCGTGTCGATGTCGACCTCGATCTCGGACATCCGCACCGCGATATCGGGATCGTCGATGGCGCGGCCGGTGACGTCGGATTCAGCGAGATCCGAGATGGTCTTCAGCGCGTCGCGCAATTTCGCGGAGGCGATGCCGGCGCCGCGTTCGAATTCCAGCAAATATTTGCCGTAGGTCCAGCCTTTGCCTTCCTCGCCGACGCGGTTGGCGACGGGGACGCGGACGTCGTCGAAGAACACCTGGTTGACCTCGTGGTCGCCGCCGATGGTGAGGATCGGCCGCGTGGTGATGCCGGGGCTCTTCATATCGATCAGAATAAAACTGATGCCGTCCTGCTTGCGCTCGGTGTCATTGGTGCGCACCAGCGCGAACATGCGGTTGGCGTGATGCGCATGCGTGGTCCAGATTTTGGTGCCGTTGATGATGTAGTCGTCGCCGTCGCGCACGGCGCGGGTCTTCAGCGAGGCGAGGTCTGAGCCGGAGCCCGGCTCGGAATAGCCCTGACACCAGTAATCCTCGCCCGAGAGGATACGCGGCAGGTAGAAGTTCTTCTGCTCCGGCGAGCCGAAGCCGATGATGACGGGGCCGACCATCTTGACGCCCATCACGTTGACATTGGGCACACCGGCGCGGGCGCATTCGGCCTCGAAAATCCAGCGCTGCGCCGGCGTCCAGTCCGGGCCGCCGGCCTCCACGGGCCATCCCGGCGCGCCCCAGCCCTTTTTGTGCAGCGCGCGCTGCCAGGCCATGCCGATATCGGGATCGGAAAATACTGACGGCGTCAGCGCGGTGGCGCGTTTCATTTCCGGCGTGAGATTTTGTGCGATGAAGTCGCGGACTTCGCTCTCGAAGGCGCGCTCCTCGGTGCTGAAGGTGAGATCCATGCTGGCGCTCCGATGCTCAGGCGTGAGAAATTGTCCGTCCGCCCAATGCGGCGTGACGGCGGTAGTGATGGGCGCTGCCGCCGAACAGCGTGTCGAAGGCGAGCAGCCGCTTGAAATAGGCGCCGATGTCGAGCTCTTCGGTGACGCCCATGGCGCCGTGCAGCTGCACCGACTGTTCGGCGACGAAGCGCGCGGATTTGCCGATCTTGGCTTTCGCGCCCGACGCGGCGCGGCCACGCGCGACCGGTTCGGCATCGGCCATCACGGCGGCGCGCAATGCGATCGAGCGCGCCTCGTCGCAATGCATCGCCATGTCGGCGAGGCGGTGGCGGATGACCTGGTTGGCGGACAGCGGCTTGCCGAACTGCTGGCGCACCTTGGTATACTCCAGCGTCATGTCGAACATGATCTGCATGATGCCGACGGCCTCGGAGCCGAGGGCCGCCAGCGCGCGGTCGACCACGGCCTCGATCTGCGGCAACGCATCGCCGCCGTCGCCGAGCAGGGCGTCCGCCGGAAGCTGGACGTTGGCGAGATCGAGGTTGCAGGCGCGGCCGCCGCCGAGCCGCGCATAGTCGCGGAGCATGATGCCAGCCGTGCCCGCGGGCAGCAGGAACAGGCACAGTTTGCCGGATGCATCATCGTGGTTCGCGACCCGGGCCGAGACGATGATCTGCCCCGCCGCATGGCCGTCGATCACGGCGATCTTTTGCCCATCGAGCCGCCAGCCCTGAGCCGTTTCCATCGCCGCGGTCTCGATTTTCGCAAGATCGAAGCGCGCCGCGCGTTCCGAATGTGCGAACGCCAGCCGGAGCGAACCGTCGGCGACCTTGGGCAGCATCGCCTGCTTCTGCGCCTCGCTGCCGCATTCCGCGATCAGGCCGGCGCCGATCACCACCGTCGACAGATAGGGTTCGGACACCAAGCCGCGTCCAAAAGCTTCCATCACGATGCCGGTCTCGACCGAGCCGGCGCCGAGCCCGCCATAGGCCTCGGCGATCGGCAGCGCCAGCCAGCCGAGATCGGCGAACTGCTTCCAGATCGCCGGGCTGAAGCCGAGCGGATCGCCGGCGCCGCGGCGGCGGTGGTCGGCGTCATAGGTTTCCGCGATAAAACGGTCGACACTTTCGCGCAGCAGGCGCTGCTCGTCGCTGAGGTTGAGGTCCATTGGTTCTGCTTTGCTCGAATTGTTGACTTATACCTGGGCCGTTTTCCTGACCGAGGGATGCAGCCCCGCAGGGTCCACCACCATGCCGAATTCCTGCAGATTATGCGCGTGGCAGAGCTGATGCAGCGCGAACGCCTGATCGATCGCCGCGGGCTGCCCCATCACATCGACCGAGCGGTTGACGGCTTCCTTCGTCATCTTCAGCGCGAACGAGGGTTTCGCGGCGATCCGCTCCGCCAGTTTCAACACGAAGGACGACAAGTCAGGCCGCGGCACCACGTGATTGACCATGCCGAGCCGGTGCGCTTCCGCGGCGCTCCAGACGTCGGCGGTGAACAGCAATTCCTTGGCCTTGCGCGGGCCGAGCTCCCAGGGATGCACGAACCATTCGACGCCGCAGACGCCCATGGTCACCACGGGGTCGCAGAACTCGGCATCCTCGCTGGCGACGATCAGGTCGCAGGCCCAGGCCAGCATCAGGCCGCCGGCGATGCACTTGCCGTGGACTTCCGCGATCGTCGGCTTGGCGAGGTTGCGCCAGCGCCTTGTGATCTGCAGGTAGATCTCCTGTTCGCGGGCGAAGCGGCCATGGGCATTGGGCTCGGCAAAGCCGCCCCAATTTCCGACCGGCGGAAAATCCACCCCGGCGGCGTTTTTCACCCCGGCCCGCAGGTCGTGCCCGGCCGAGAAATGCGGCCCGCTGCCGGCCAGGACGATGACCTTGACCGAATCGTCCTGCACCGCGGCGTCGAACGCGGCGTTGAGATCGTAGGTCATTTGCAGGTTCTGAGCGTTGCGCGCCTCGGGCCGGTTCATCACGATCCGCGCGATGCGCGGCTCCGGCCGTTCCACGATGATGGTTTCGTACTCCATGGCCTTCCCGATCCCTTTTATTGTTATCCGGCCATGTTGCCTGTTTAGGCAAATGATAGGCAAGGGCCATCTCGCCGTTCCGGTCATTCCGGGGCGATGCGAAGCATCGAACCCGGAATCCTAGGATTCCGGGTTCGCACTGGCGCGCCCCGGAATGACTGTGTGAACATGAGAGATTCTGCTACGTTGCGGAAAATTCCAACTGGAGAAATGACGATGCGCAGATTATGGACCGTGCTGGCGGCGCTGGCGACGCTGAGCCTGACCAATTGCGGCTATAATGCGATCCAGACCAATGACGAGCAGGTCAAGGCCGGCTGGTCGGAGGTCGTCAACCAGTACCAGCGCCGCGCCGACCTGGTGCCCAATCTGGTCAATTCGGTAAAGGGTTTCGCGCAGCAGGAGAAGGACGTGCTGCTCGGCGTCACCAATGCCCGCGCCAAGGTCGGCAGCATCCAGGCCACGCCCGAGGTGCTGAACG
>JAZJYY010000014.1:0-11550 GCA_040390145.1 Pseudomonadota bacterium | reverse complement strand
CTTTCTTCCTTCTCCCCTTGTGGGAGAAGGTGGCGCGAAGCGCCGGATGAGGGGTTCTATCCACGGGCAGTGTGTTCGCTGAAGCAACCCCTCACCCGTCTCAATCGCGCGTTGCGCGATTGATCCACCCTCTCCCACAAGGGGAGAGGGGAAGAGAGCAGCTCACTCCGCCGCTTCTTGCTCCACGCTGTGAAATTCCTTCGCTTCCTGATCGAGCAGGAACAGCGAGCCCTCGGCGACGCCGAAATACGCGCCGTGCAGGTTCAGCTCGCCTTTTTCCACCATCGTCCGCACGAACGGAAACGTCATCAAATTCTCCAGGCTGCGATGGATCGCGGCCTTCTCGATCCGGACGGTAAATTCCTGCCTCGATTCGCGCTCGCGCTGCTCGACCACTTCGCCGGGCTTGATGAACATTGCCATCCAGCGGCCGATGAAATCGCCTGGTGACAGCGGCTCGATGTCGTCGATGAAGGCGCGGATGCCGCCGCATTGGGCGTGGCCGAGCACCACGATGTGCTGGATGCGCAGCACGTTGACGGCGTATTCCAGCGCCGCCGAGACGCCGTGGGCGCCGCCGTCGGGCTGGTAGACCGGCACCAGATTGGCGACGTTGCGCACTACGAACAATTCGCCGGGACCGGCGTCGAAGATCACTTCGGGCGACACCCGGGAATCGCAGCAGCCGATCACCATCACCGCGGGCGACTGGCCGCGCTCGGACAGTTCGCGGTAGCGCGACTGTTCGGTCGGCAGCCGTTGCGAGGTGAAGGTCCGGTAGCCCTCAATCAGATGCTTTGGGAATGACATGCGCGTTGCTAACCATATGGCGCCAGCGGGAACAAGTCTTTCGGGCCGGCGGCTGAAATGTTATCGCGTGGCATCAGAAACGCCAAGCAAAGCCAGGGAAGGCTAAAAGGGAACCCGCCATGATCCGACCGCGCCGCAGTCTGCTGTTCATGCCGGGATCGAATGCGCGGGCGCTGGAAAAAGGCCGCCATCTCCCCGCCGACGGCCTTATCCTCGATCTCGAGGATGCGGTGGCGCCGGACGCCAAGGCGATGGCGCGCGACCAGATCGCCGCCGCCGTCTCCGCCAGGGGGTTCGGCAAGCGCGAGGTCCTGATCCGCATCAACGCGCTGGATTCGCCGTGGTGGATCGATGACGTCGCGATGGCCGGCAAGGCGCGGCCCGACGGCATTCTGGTACCCAAGGTTTCCAGCGTCGCGGATCTCAACACCATCTCCGATCGCCTCGGCGATATCAACGCCGACATGTCGATCCGGGTCTGGGCGATGATCGAAACGTCGCGCGCGGTGCTGCATGCCGAACAACTCGCCGCCGCCGCGCGCGACGTGCGGCTCGCCGGCTTCGTGTTCGGGCCGAACGATATTTCGCGCGAGACACGGATCCGGATGCTGCCGGGCCGTGCGGCGATGATCCCGATGATCACGCACTGCATCCTCGCCACCCGCGCCCACGGTCTCGAAATTCTCGACGGACCCTACAGCGATTTCAGCAATGTCGACGGGTTCGGCCAGGAATGCACGCAGGGCCGCGATCTCGGCTTCGACGGCAAGACCCTGATCCATCCCGGCCAGATCGAGGCCTGCAACGCGATCTTCACGCCGCCGGCGGAGGAAGTCGCCCATGCCCGCAGGATCATCGCGGCGTTCGAGCGGCCGGAGAACGCCGCGCGCGGCGCGATTTCGCTCGACGGCCAGATGGTGGAGCGGCTGCACGCCGACATGGCGAAGCGCACCATCGCGATATCAGACGCGATCGCGGCGATGGGGCGCCCGTAGCCCGGCGTCAGTTCCGCTTCAGGCTCAGGATGTAATTCACCAGGCTGTCGGTCTCATCGGGCTTGAGGATGAGATTCGGCATGCTCGGATGGCTGGTCTGGAGGAACACTCTGATCGAAAGCGCCGTGGTCGCGTGCCGGTTGGCAATTGCGGTGAAATCCGGCGGGCCGCTGCTGGCACCGGCGGTCGCCGCCTCGATCGAGTGGCAATCCTTGCACCAAGCGGACGCCAGCCGGTATCCCGCCGCGCTGTCGGAAGAGGCGCCGCCGGCATTGTGCAGCCGGATGAAGAACAACGCCGCGAGCGTAACCGCGGCGGCCAGCACGACGCGTATCCAGATCGTGCGCGTCATCTTGATTGATCCACTGAGCTGCGTCGCCGGCCTTACGGCTTTGCCGTTTTCAGGCTGTCGATGGTCGGCGCGTTGAGGCAATATCCCTCGTAATGCTCGGCCGCGGTGCCGGCGGCGAGGTCGCGGTCGCATTGGTGCTTGCTGGCGCACAGGGCGCAGACGCGCTCCATGTCGCGCAGCACCAGAGGCTCGGTCCGCGCCAGATCGGCCTCACTGATGCCGAGGGCCTTGAGCAGCTTCGGGAGTTCGTCCGCCGCATGCGGCCCCCGCCGCACCAGCGTATCGAGCTCGCCGGGAGATACCCTGAGATCGTCGGCGATGCGGTCGAATTCGGTGGTGTCCATCTGGCGGATTTCGCTGAGATCCCGCCGGTGCTTGAGCCAGTCGGCAAAGGTTTCGATCAGGGCTTCGACGCGGGGATACGGGTGCTCTTGGGCCGTCATGGGATGCCTCCGCTGGGTAGCAGAATTTGATCCATATGAGCGCAAGCGGGAGAAAGGTCGTTGCGATAGATCAAACTGCGGGAGGAGGGCTGCTTCCCTTCTCCCCTTGTGGGAGAAGGTGGCGTGGACGAAGTCCACGCCGGATGAGGGGTCTCTATCCGCGGAGACAAACCCCTCACCCGTCACGAACGCGCTTCGCGCGTCCGTGCCACCCTCTCCCACAAGGGGAGAGAGGAAGAAGAGCCTCAACGCATGCCGAATCGATCCGCCGCCCACGCATAGAGGCTGCCGGGGATCGGCGGCTGGTTGCCGCGGCCCTTTGGCGAGATGTGAAGGCCCGTGATGTCGGGATCGCCGATCAGGGTTGCAAAATCGAAGGGATCGAAGAACCGCGTCGGATCGGCATGGACGGCGTAAAATGATTTCTTCGGCAGGGCGTAGCCAAGTTCACCGCCGCGCGCGGCCAATGCGGTCAGCGCCGCCGGACCGAAGATCGCGACGCGGATGTCGGCGAGCCGGTTCGATTTGCCGCGCAGCTTGCGCAAGGTGAAGGTCAGGCGATGCCGCAGCGCCAGCCAGTCCGGCGTCAGTTCGTCCTGCTGCATCAGCGCATGGAACGCTGCCACGATGGCGTTATCCGGCGGCAAATAGAGCACGGAGTTGCCGAGCTGGCGCGGGCGCTCCCAGGCGAAAAACGGTTTGGCGGGATCGATCTCGATCGGCCTGAGCAGCAGCACGTCGGCATCGAGCCACAGCCCGGCGCGTTCGGCCATCAGCCGCATCCGGAAGAAATCCGAGAACTGGAGGGTGGTCCAGTCGCGCCAGCTGCCGTCCGGTTGCGGCGGGCGAAGCCTTTCCGAGAAGGCGTGCGGCAGGATGGCTTCGGCCTCGGCATTGCCGACGCCGTCGGGCAGCCCCGCCAGCGGATCGAAACTGTAGACGGTGACGTTATGGCCGGCCGCGACCTGCGACCTCAGGCAGGTCTGGCGCAGCCGATCGAGCGGGCCATGCCAGAAGGTGACGATGTCGGGCCGCATTCACGTCACCTTCCGAAGCGCTTTCGAGCAGATGCTCGCGCGCAGGTGTGCTCGCGGGAGCAAGTTCGCTCGCGGGGGAAAGCGTTTTCGAGCGAAGTGGCAACCGGTTCGCGTGAAGAAAACGCGTCCTACCAAGACAAGATCAGGCCGCCCAGGCGCGCGCGGTCTTGGTCTTTTCCTCATAGGCGTCGATCGAGGCCTTCTTTTCCATCGTGAGACCGATGTCGTCGAGGCCGTTCATCAGGCAGTGCTTGCGGAACGGATCGATCTCGAACTTCACGGTGCCGCCGTCGGGGCCGCGGATTTCCTGGGCGCCGAGATCGACCGTCAGGGTCGCATTGGCGCCGCGCTCGGCATCGTCGAACAATTTGTCGAGGTCGTCCTGGGTCACGCGGATCGGCAGGATGCCGTTCTTGAAGCAGTTGTTGTAGAAGATGTCGCCGAACGAGGTCGAGATCACGCAGCGGATGCCGAAATCCAAGAGCGCCCACGGCGCATGCTCGCGGCTCGAGCCGCAGCCGAAATTGTCGCCCGCGACCAGGATCTTGGCTTGGCGATAGGCCGGCTTGTTGAGGATGAAATCAGGGTTCTCGCTGCCGTCGTCCTTGTAGCGCTGCTCCGAGAACAGTCCCTTGCCGAGGCCGGTGCGCTTGATGGTCTTCAGGTACTGCTTCGGGATCACCATGTCGGTATCGACATTGATGATTTTCAGCGGTGCTGCGACGCCTTCCAGCGTGGTGAACTTGTCCATCGGGTGCACTTCTCGGCCAGGGGTGGGTTCGAGCTCAGTTTATCGCGAATACGCCTAGCATTAAAGGGTAAATCGCCTGCCAAAACCCTAATCGGCCTGCGCCTCGATCGCCTCCATATCGGCGTCCGACAGGCCGAAATGGTGGCCGATTTCGTGAATCAGCACGTGGCGGACGATATGGCCCAGCGTTTCCTCGTGCTCGGCCCAGTAATCCAGGATCGGCCGGCGGTAGAGCCAGACCATGTTGGGCAGCCGGCCGCTGTCGTCGTTGCTGCGGAACGGCAGCCCGATGCCCTGAAACAGGCCGAGCAGGTCGAACTCGGTCTCCGCCTGCATTTCCTCCAGCACCTCGTCGGTGGGGAAATCGTCGACGCGCAGGATCACGCCTTCGCACAGGGCGCGAAATCCCTTCGGCAGGCGCTCGAAAATCTCGTGCGCCATGGCTTCCATCTCGGCCAGCGACGGGGCTTTTGCTGTGGTCCACATGAGGTCTGTTTAGCGCGGGTTCCCACGGCATGCCTATCGCTTTGTGGCCTGAATGAGTTGACCTCGGCGCGGCAATCGGAGACGTTGCGGCCACCAACAGGCGCGAGGCGTGATGATGCGGATTGTGACGGCGGCACTCTTGGCTGCTTTTGTCTGGCTCGTGCAGCCCGGGGCGGTCGCGCAGGCGCAAACCGCGCCTTCGGGGCTCAGGACCGCGCAGGCGGCACCCACTGATATGTCGGCACAGCAGCGCCGCCGCGCCATCCGGCGCGTGCCGGTCTATCCGCGCCAGGAGTGGCGGCCGCCGGTTTATCCGCAATACAATCCCGGCCCCAACGCGGTGCGCGACTGCACCGCGACCTATGTGCAGGAATACCGGCCGAGCGGCACCGTGATCACGCCGCGCATGAATTGCTACTGGCGGCCCGGCTAGTCATGAAGAGATGGATCGGGTCGGCCCTTATTACCGCAGCGATGGTGGTTGGCGCTCCGATCGCGACAGCGGCGCCCGTGAAGGCGCCGACACAAACGGCGTCCGTACCGAGCGCGACCGATTTCAGCGCGCGGCGCCACCATCAACGTTCCGCTCGCCATAACTATCAGCCGCCACCGCGTTACTACGCCAGACCCTATTATTACAGGCCGTATCCCTATTCCGTGCCGGCGCCGTTTACATTCGGCTTCGCCTTCGGGCCGCGGTGGTAGTGATCAACCGCGTTCTATTCATGGCGCGTTCACGTCGCCGATTTTAATTTCTCTCCGGGAGCGATCGCAAATGAACGTGCCGAAGGGCGGGCCACTGCATGGCCGCTCTCGTCACCCATTCGGGGAGATTTCACGCATGTTGAACGTTCCTGATCCAAGGCGCGCGCTTCGTGGCTTCGGTTTTGCGGCGGCTGCGATGCTGCTGCTGACGGCCGCGACGGGCCAGCGCGCCGAGGCCTTGTCGCTGATCAATCCCGGTGCCGTGCCTTCCGCAAAATTCGCTTCGGACGGACTGACGACGGAAGTCCGAGGTGGCCACGGCCATGGCGGCGGTGGCGGAGGTTTCCGTGGCGGCGGTGGAGGTGGCTTCCGCGGTGGCGGTGCGGCCTTTCACGGCGGCGGATTCCGCGGCGGCGGTGCAGCCATTCATCACGGCGGTGGTTTTCGCGGCGGCGGCGCCGTGTTCCGCGGCGGTGGTTTTCGCGCAGGCCCGGCCTTCCATCGTGGCGGCGGTTATCGCTATGCCGCGCCGGGAATCGTCCGGTATCATCATGTCGGGCCGCGGCGCGCCCACTTCCATCATCGCCACCATTTCCGCCCGCGCTATTACGGCTACGCGCCGGCCTACTATCCGCAGCGCTATTATTATCCGCGCCGGTTCTGCAAGGTGGTCTGGACCTATTACGGCCCGCGCAAGATCTGCCGCTACCGTCCGTGGCATCAGCACCACTGGCGCGTTCGTCACCGCTTGCCGGTCTATTGGTGAGATCGGGAACGCCGGCTGAAATGATTCAGGCGCCCGATCGGGCGCCTGTTGTCTGTCGCAGGCCGTCATGACCGGCGCTCAATCCCAGTCCTTCCAGTTCCACGGCTTGAGCTTCCACGGCGTGAACGTCTGCACCCGCCACTCCGCCATCCCGTTCGAGCGGTGGCCGAGCCGCGATTCACGCTTGGCCTCGGGCGCCACGACTTGGCGCACGATCCGCCGCCGCACCTGGCGGGTCGCCTCGCTGATCAGATCGACGAATACCGGCTTGTCGGCCACGGCCCGCTCCTCGCGAAGTTCATCTCCGCAAGGAGCCAGTCTGCTCCCGGTTCTTTAACGAGAGGTTTCCGGGAAATGTCCGGGTTGAGGCAAGCGGCGGTTTACCGCACCCTGATCGAGTTTACCGCCACTCCCGGATATCGACGAAATGCCCGGCGATCGCCGCCGCCGCCGCCATCGCCGGCGACACCAGATGGGTGCGG
The DNA here is from genome assembly GCA_040390145.1 of Pseudomonadota bacterium. Lineage (GTDB taxonomy): Bacteria > Pseudomonadota > Alphaproteobacteria > Rhizobiales > Xanthobacteraceae > Bradyrhizobium. Next base: position 4,723 of record JAZJYY010000014.1, on the reverse strand, counting down.
CCCTTGAAACCCTGACGGCCTTCAAAATTGCGGTTCGAGGTCGAGGCGCAGCGCTCCTCGGGGGAGAGCTTGTCGGGGTTCATGGCCAGGCACATCGAGCAGCCCGGCTCGCGCCATTCGAAGCCGGCCTTGATGAAGATCTTGTCGAGGCCTTCGGCTTCCGCCTGCTCCTTCACGATGCCGGAGCCCGGCACGATCATGGCGCTGAGGTTGCCGTTCACGGTCTTGCCGTCGACCACCTTCGCCGCGGCGCGCAAATCCTCGATGCGGCCGTTGGTGCAGGAGCCGATGAAGATGCGGTCGAGCTTGATGTCGGTGATCCTGGTGCCGGCGGTCAGGCCCATATATTTCAGCGCGCGATGTTTCGACAGCCGCTTGGCTTCGTCGGGGATCTTGTCCGGATCCGGCACGAAGCCGGAGATCGACACCACGTCCTCGGGCGAGGTGCCCCAAGTCACGATCGGCGGCAGTTTCGCCGCATCCAGCCGGATCTCGTGGTCGAAATGCGCGCCCTCGTCGCTGCGCAGCGTGTCCCAGTAGCGCATCGCGGCGTCCCAGGCTTCGCCCTTCGGCGACATCGGGCGGCCCTTCAGGTACTCGAACGCCTTTTCATCCGGCGCGATCAGGCCGGCGCGGGCGCCGCCCTCGATCGACATGTTGCAGACGGTCATGCGCCCTTCCATCGAGAGCGCGCGGATCGCGTCACCGGTATATTCCAGCACATAGCCGGTGCCGCCGGCGGTGCCGATCTCGCCGATGATGGCCAGGATGATGTCCTTGCCGGTGACGCCGTCGGGCAGCACGCCGTCGACGACGGCGCGCATGTTCTTGGCCTTCTTCTGGATCAGGGTCTGGGTCGCCAGCACGTGCTCGACCTCCGAGGTGCCGATGCCATGCGCCAGCGCGCCGAACGCGCCATGCGTCGAGGTGTGGCTGTCGCCGCAGACGATGGTGGTGCCGGGCAGCGTAAAGCCCTGCTCGGGGCCGATGACGTGCACGATGCCCTGACGCTTGTCGTGCTCGTTGTAATAGGTGATGCCGAACTCTTTGGCGTTCTCCGCCATCACCCGCATCTGCTCGATGCTCTCCGGATCCGGATTGGGTTTGGAGCGATCGGTGGTCGGAATGTTGTGATCGACCACGGCCAGCGTCTTCTCCGGCGCGTGAACCTTGCGGCCGGTGGCGCGCAGGCCTTCAAAGGCCTGCGGCGAGGTCACCTCGTGAACCAGATGGCGGTCGATATACAGCAGGCAGGTGCCGTCATCGGCCTCGTGAACCAGATGGTCGTCCCAGATCTTGTCATACAGCGTGGTCGGTTTGGACATGAGCGCAAGCTCCAAAGGAAAATTCAGGTGAGGGTGAGCGCGGTTACGCGCAACTAACGAACTTCAGCGCGACATCAGAGCGCGCGTTCAAAGTTCCGACGTCGCTGAGGTCGTGAACCGTCCGAAGAAGCGGCCAGGCAGGCGCGAGCGATCGTCGATCACGATCCGTGCGGCGCGGCATAGGAAGCTGGTCTGATCTGGAACCATTTTAAATTTCTAGCACAGCGCCGGGCATCGCGACAATGAATCGATGAGAGCGCGGACAACCCAGATAAGCATGGCGCAACAAAAAAGCGCGGGGTGAGCCCCGCGCTTTTCGTCACGCTCCCATGCGGGAGGATTATTTGCGAATTACTTGGCGGCCGCAGCGACCTTCGGGGCCTTCTCGGGGCGCTCGGTCTTCTTCTCGACGATGCGGGCAGACTTGCCGCGCAGGTTGCGCAGGTAATACAGCTTGGCGCGACGCACCTTGCCGCGGCGCACCACGGTGATCGAGTCGATCATCGGCGACATCACCGGGAACACGCGCTCGACGCCTTCGCCGTAGGAAATCTTGCGAACGGTGAAGCTCTCATTGAGCCCGCCGCCGGAACGGCCGATGCAGACGCCTTCATAGGCCTGCACGCGCGAGCGGTCGCCTTCGACCACCTTGACGTTGACGATCACGGTGTCGCCGGGACCAAATTCGGGAATGGTCTTGGTGGCGGCCAGCCGGTCGAACTGCTCTTTTTCGAGCTCTTGAATCAGGTTCATCTTGAAAATCTCCATCGGCGGCGCGCCCCAGCCTGCAAGGCGCGGGCTGCGCGAACGTCCATCTATCCTGCCATTGCGCGGATTTGGCGCTCCTATACGGCAAAGACCGGGGCTTGTCACCCGTCCCCGGTGTTTTTTGGGCGCTTTTGGCCAATCCCTGTCTGGGCCTGCGTGGAGGCTTGCCTGGCGGCCCATAAATCCGGCCGCCGCGACCTGGTCAGGGCCTCGGCTTCGGCCCGCCGCCACGCCGCTACCTTGGCATGGTCGCCGGAGTTAAGGATTTGCGGGATCGGCCGGCCCTCGAACTCCTGCGGGCGGGTATATTGCGGGTATTCCAGTAGGGAATCGGAAAAACTCTCATCCTCGCCGGAGGCGAGCTTGCCCATCACGCCCGGGAGCAGCCGCACGCAGGCGTCGATCAGCGCCAAAGCCGCGATTTCGCCGCCCGAAAGCACGTAATCGCCGATCGAAACCTCCTCGAGCTGGCGCGCCTCGATCACCCGCTGGTCGATGCCCTCGAACCGGCCGCACACGATCAAGGGCCCCGGCCCGGCGGCGAGTTCCACCACCCGCGCCTGGGTCAATGGCCGACCCCGCGGGCTCATCAGCAGCTTTGGCCGGCCCGGCGCGATATCGGCGGCGTCGATGGCATCCGCCAGCACGTCCGCGCGCAGCACCATGCCGGGGCCGCCGCCGGCCGGAGTGTCGTCGACGCTGCGGTGGCGATCGGTGGCCGAAGCCCGGATGTCGCGCGCCTCCAGCACCCACAGCCCGGACGCCAGCGCCTTGCCCGCGAGGCTGACGCCGAGCGGACCCGGGAACATGTCCGGAAACAGGGTGAGGACGGTGGCGCGCCAGGTCACGTTCGTCGCCTTTGTAAAGATGGATCGCCGGATCAAGTCCGGCGATGACAGCCTAGGGTTCGTCGCCAACAATCTCGTTCGGCAATTCGATCACCACGCGGCCGCCCGCGAGGTCCACCGTCGGCACGATGGCGTTGGTGAACGGCAGCAGCATGGTCGGGCCAGAGGGCGGCGCGATTTCGATGATGTCGCCGGCGCCGAAATTGTGGATCGCGGCGACGCGGCCGAGCGGTTCGCCCGCTGGCGTCACCGCGGCAAGCCCGATCAGGTCGGCGTGGTAATATTCATCCTCGTCGGTCGCGGGCAGTTTTTCGCGCGCGATGTAGAGCTCGATGCCGTTGAGCCGTTCGGCATCCTCGCGGGTGGCGATGCCTTTCAGCGTCGCCACCAGGTGGCCCTTGGCTTCACGGGCGGTCGCGATCTCGAACGAGCGCGCGCCGTCTTTCGTCACCAGCGGTCCGTAACTCTGAACCGCGAACGGGTCTTCCGTGAACGTCCACAGCTTGACCGCGCCCCGCACGCCATGCGGAGCGCCGATGCGGGCGATGCAGATTTTCGGCGGCATCGCCACGCGCGCTCGCGCTTACTTCTTCGCTGCGGCGGCGGCGGCAGCGGCGGCCGACTTGGCGGCGGAGGCGGCGGCAGCGGAAGCGGTCGCGGCGGCTTCGGCGTTGGCCTTGCGCTCCTTGCGCGGCAGCGCCCGTTCCGGGTTGTTGCGGGCGGCGCGCTTGAGCACGCCGGCGGCATCCAGGAAGCGCGACACGCGGTCCGACGGCTGCGCGCCCTTGGCGAGCCAGCCCTTGACCTTGTCCATGTCGAGCTTCAGCCGGGCTTCATTGTCCTTCGGCAGCAGCGGATTGAAATGACCGAGACGCTCGATGAAGCGGCCATCGCGCGGGAAGCGCGAGTCGGCGACGACGACGTGATAGACCGGACGCTTCTTGGTGCCGGCGCGGGCGAGGCGGATAACGACTGACATTGAATTCTCCTTCGGGGTGTCTGTTTGGATGTGTGAGTGAATTGATCGCGATTATTTCTTCTTGCCGAAGCCGGGAAAGCCGCCGAGGCCGGGCAAGGTCGGCTTGCCGCTGAGGCCGGTAAGCCCCGGCAGATTCGGCAGGCCGGAACGCAGGCCCGCGGGCAGATCCTTCGGCAGTGCGGGCATGCCGCCAGCACCGCCGGGCATTTTTTCCGCCAGCGCCTTCATCTGCTCGGGCGACGGCATGCCGCCGCCGCCAAAACCCATCGCCTGTGCGATGCCGGCCATCGGGCCGCGCTTGCCCTGGCCCATGGCCTTCATCATGTCGGCCATGTTCCGGTGCATCTTCAGCAGCTTGTTGACTTCCTCGACCTTGAGCCCGGCACCCGCGGCGATGCGCTTCTTGCGGCTGGCCTTCAGGATGTCGGGGTTCTTGCGCTCCTGCCGGGTCATCGAATCGATCACCGCGACCTGGCGCTTTATAATTTTGTCGTCGATCCCGGCATTGGCGATCTGGTTCTTCATTTTCGCGATGCCGGGCATCATGCCCATCAGGCCCGAGATGCCGCCCATGTTCGCCATCTGCATCAGCTGCTCGCGCATGTCGGTGAGGTCGAACTGGCCCTTGCGCATCCGCTCGGCGGTGCGCGCGGCTTTTTCCGCGTCGATATTGGCGGCGGCCTTTTCGACCAGCGACACCACGTCGCCCATGCCGAGAATGCGTCCAGCGATACGGCTCGGATGGAAATCTTCCAGCGCATCGGTCTTTTCGCCGGTGCCGATCAGCTTGATCGGCTTGCCGG
>JAZJYY010000013.1:18701-88672 GCA_040390145.1 Pseudomonadota bacterium | reverse complement strand
TCCGGCGTGATAAAACACCCAAACTTGGTGTCCATCAAACCGGCAGCAGCTCACTAGAACCAATCCCCGCACCAGATTGTTGCTGGCTGGCGGCATGTGAAGCTATCTCGGCTGACCTAAGTCGAGTACACTTAAACATTGATTCGGGTATAGCTGAGGAGAATCTAATGGTGGGGGCTCTTCGTAATTTTTGTATTTTTGTTTTCGTTTTGGCCGCCGCCCTTCCGGCGAAAGCTTCCGTGCTTACGTTTGACGATTTGAAGGGAGTCGAGTTTTTCACGTTAAACTACAACGGGTTTCAGTTTGGGACCAATGACATTGCTACGACTGCGTGGTTCCATACAGATCAAACTTCGCCTAATTACAGCGCTCAATCGCCAACCCAATACGTTGCCACTGACGTTGGACTGTACGACTCGTCAAATCCGTATCAGGCAACCCAATCAATTACGCGTGCGATCGATTTCGTTTTCGATGGTGCCTTTTTTAGTGGATTTGACACCGTAGGATATCAGCTCCTCCTGAATGGAGCGCTTGTGTTCACCAGTGCACCTTCTTCAGGGCTAACCAATACGCCAAATTTTGTCGCAAGTGGTTATGCCGGTGCCGTTGACGAAGTGATCGTATTTGGCCGGCAGGGCTTCTATGCGCTCGACGATTTTACCTATCACGCTGTATCCGGCATCCCTGAGCCTTCCACCTGGGCAATGATGCTTTTCGGCTTCGCCGGCGTTGGCTTCCTCGCCTATCGGCGCCGCAATAAGTCTACCGCGCTTAACGTGGCCTGACTGTCTCGTGTATCTGACGCTGATGAGAGACCGATCTTTTGTTACGGCAGCCCCATCGACTTAACGCCGAGGGAAAGGGGGCTGGAGTTTGAAGTCTCGGTTGTCAACAGGACGTCGAGTGGATCAGCTCGCGATCGGCCCAGCGCCCGCACCGCATGCCACGATCGTCGTCCTGCGTCATCTCACTACATCAACTTCGCGCTCGAGATCAGATTCGCAAGCTTAGCTGCTTCCTGGTCGGCGTCATGGCGTTCGATCACTGTCGCGTATGCCGCCTCTCCCATACGGGCGATTGTTTCGGGCGACGCTTCCAGACACGCTTGCATAGCGGAGGCCAAAGCCTCCACATCTCCTGCGGGAATCAGCCAGCCATGCCTGCCTAGATCAACCAATTCAGGAATACCCGCCACGAATGTGCTGATCGTCGGCCGTCTCAGCGCCATGGCTTCCATGATCACCACGGGTAGACCTTCGGCGAAACTGGGCAGGACCAGCGCACGTGCTGCCAGGATTTCGTCACGGACCTGATCGCTGTTGATCCATCCAGTGATTCGGATCTGGTCCTGCAACCGATAGCGTGCGATCATTTCCTCGAGTTCGCCTCGCATTTCGCCGTCGCCAGCAAGAACCAGATCAAATCTGGTGCCTCTTTCAGAAAGTAGTCGCGCAGCCTCAATCAGCAGTAGTTGTCCCTTTTGTTCACACAGCCGGCCGACGCACACTAGGCGCTGGCCGTCGCCGGCCAGAATGGGAGGGCCAGCGTAGAAGGCAGGCTCAACCCCGCAATGTACGACGTTTATTTTGCCCCAGTGTTCGTGGGAGACATTGCGAAAGAGCTGGCTGCGCCCAAAAGAACTCACTGCAATCACAAGGGCGGCTCGTCTTATCTTCTCGGGCAGCGCGATGAACTTGGCCTTGTCGAACTCCTCGGGTCCGTGCGCCGTGAAGCTCCAGCGCGGTCCTCCCAGCACGTGGGCGAGCATCGCGACCTCAGCGGAGTTCGTGCCAAAATGCGCGTGCAGATGTTCGACCTTCCCGGCACGCAGCCACAATGCGATCAGGCAAGCCTCGAACAAGTAGATGACATGAACCGGAAGGGGACGATCGGCTTGACGGCCAACTTTCCATACCAGTCCGATAGCCTTCATGAGGTGAACGGGACGGGTGACCAGGATGCGCAAGAAAGCGATGATCAGCGGCAGAAAACCGTCGCGCAAGACGTACCGCGTTCGGGTTTGCTCAATCTGGTCGTCCTCGCCGAGCTGGGCACCCGTCCATCCTCGAACCGATATGCGCATGACCTCGTGTCCCTGTCGCTCCAGGGCGAGGATTTCGCGTCGAATGAAGCTGTGGCTGATCGTTGGATATTGATTGATCAAATATGCAATGCGCATGAAGGTCACTCGTGAACCCCGATTTCCTGACATCTTGAGGACGTTTCGGCAAGACAGCTGCGCTGAAAGTGAGAAAATGAAGTTAAGCTGACAGCACGTCTATCCATTAACTAGAAAAACGGTGCTATTCTCCAACCGGGTTAAAATCGGCTATCTCAAAACACCGCCTTCAAGCACTCCGTTCATGCTTGGACGTGAAGATTGTTCCTGAAGACAACCGGTCGAGAGCATGGTGAGCTTGATTTCCTGGTTTCTGGTTCTGATGACCGGATTGCTCAGCATTCCAGTCGTCGTTCTGTTTGTCGAGGTAATTGCCGCGCTGCAAGCCCGGAAAGAAGCGCCGGTCGAATGGCCGGTGTTCGAGGCCTCCAGGCGCGTGGCCGTGATCGTGCCGGCGCACGACGAGAGTACCGGGATTGTCCCCACCATCGCGGATATCAAGCCGCAGTTGAACGCGAATGACCGCCTGATCGTGGTCGCCGACAATTGCACGGACGATACTGCCGCGGTGGCGAAGGCAGCGGGAGCCGAGGTGATCGTGCGGAACGATCTTGATAGGATCGGTAAGGGTTATGCGCTGGGGTGGGGCATCACTCACATCAGCGCTGATCCGCCCGATTTTGTCATTTTCATCGACGCCGATTGCCGGATAGAGCCTGATGCGATCGGAAAGCTCAAACAGGTTTGCGGCAATCTGCAAAAGCCGGTGCAGGCATGTTTCCTGATGAAGACGCCCGAAAACTCCCCAATTGACCACAGCTTCGCCGAGTTTTTCTTCCTGTTGCGAAACTGGGTGCGCCCGCTCGGCCTGCGGCATCTGAATTGCCCCGTCCAGTTGATGGGAACGGGAATGATGTTTCCGTGGGAGGTCATCCGCTCCGCGCCTCTCGCCAGCGGACACCTCGTCGAAGATCTAAAGCTGGGGCTGGATCTGGCCGAGGTCGGCAAGGCCCCTCAATTCGTGCCATTCGTGAGGGTCACGAGCGACTTTCCGATAACGGCCAAGGGCACCGACAGCCAGCGCCTGCGCTGGGTGCAGGGTCACATCGGCATGATCCTGAAAACGGTCCCCCGTCTGCTGTTTAAAGCCATCACCCATCGAAACCAGGATTTGACAGTTCTGACGCTGGACCTGCTGGTGCCTCCACTTTCCCTGCTCGGATTGATGATTATCGTAACTCTGTTCCTGAGTGCTTTGGCCGCGGCTGTCGGGTTGCCCCTTGCAGCCCTGATTATCTCCGGGGCCAATATATCGCTTTTTGCGGTGGCAATTATGTTGGCGTGGCGAAATTTCGGCCGGGAGGTCTTGCCTGTTCGGATCCTCCTCTCGATCGGTCCGTTAATTCTCGGCAAGTTGCGGCTTTACGGCCGGATGCTGATGGGAAGAACGGCGGCCCAGTGGATTAGGACTGATCGCGGCAAATCGAAGTAACGGCTCGGCCTTTCTTAAAGCGGAGTCCGGCGTAGCCGGCGGTGCGCCGATTGCCATTTCTGCATACACGCAACCGTTATTGAACTGTACCGAGCCCGCCGCCGACCCAAGCTTAGCAACCAGTGTGGCAGTGCCGGCACACGGCTTGCATGATAGGTGCACAGGCAGCGATAGGGAAACTTCCATGAAGCATAATGGCCGATCCACAATGACGGGCCGTCAAAAGGCCAAAAATCCCAAGAAGCTCAAGAAACAACATGTCGCGGGGGCGAACCTTGCACAGCGTTACATGGAATTGCAGCGGCTTCGCGCCACGCTCTTTAACGTGGAGGCCTCGCGGACCAACCAATGAGTGCCTTTCGTCTACGGTTTGTGTGGTGCACTTACCTTGCTGCCATAGCAATAGCGATGGTAGGTTGGGTATGGGCGCTGCTCCAAGGGTTGTAATGGGTGCTCGGCGCCTAATCATCCCCTGAAGGCGCCCCACTGTTCCCACACCGAATTCTCGTCATCACTGCATCGAGGGGGCATCCAGACGGTGCCGCCGCTTGCGAATCACCGGTTCCCGGCCCCATCATTGGTGGCAGGGCGGCGCTTCAAAATAAGCCCGCTCTAAACGTAAACATGCCCCAAAAGAGCAAATATGACTGCTGCCGGCTTGGCTGGCGTAGTTGGGGCGTTTTCCTCAAAACCGCGGGACCGGTAATGACGGATAGATTTATGAGCGCCGTTCTGGCGGCGCTGAACGAGACTTCCGAGATTAAGCCCGGTGATTGGAATTCCATCGAAATAGCGCAGCTTGCGCGGATTCCGGTCGGAGCAGCGCTTCGGCTTGATGTAACCCAAGCTTCGGAGAACAGGTTCGCCGTTACCATCAGCATTGGGATGGAGAAAATCCGGCAGTTTCGTTGACGTTTTTATCGCGGAGTGTCGCCAGGCATCGCAACCTCGATTACTGAGTTTTCAGACGGTCGGCTCGACTAATCCGCTTAGGCTCTTGACTCGGTTCCTAACGAACTTAACAATCAATCTTTCGATTTTAGTTATTGAGGGCTGCCATGGCACCTGCCCGAAGATTGACGCTCGCAGAATTCTCAAGATTTCACCTTGAAGCCATTAAAGCAGCAAGCCGCGAGTCAACGGAGGAAAGGGGCTCGATACTTCAGCCAGCCTCAGTGGATCTCCCCGAAAGCGGTTTTGCGCGCCAAGTGGCCTCGGGGATGTTAAAGTTTCGCAGCGGTTAGCGGTTTAGGAATGCATGAGCGCCCAACCGCGCTAGTCGTCGCTGATCTATCTGACGAGCCTCGAACCTGAGGAAATTCGCCTTTAGGCGAACCTCGTGTTTGACATCTTGGCTTCGAAAATTTCCTGCGGCCAGCGATTATTTTGCACAGGCTTCGCGCCTTCACAGCTGGCTGAGCCTAACCTCGAACTCGCGTCTCTCGACAGTTATCTGTTGCGAGCAGAGAGCCCAGCTTCGCATGCACATGCCACAATTCATCCAGCGGCAATTATTCCGAGTCGATGTTCTCCATTTCTATCACCTGAGCATTCACCAAGTTGGAATTCGGGACACAACAAGTGAAAAGAAAAGGGCCGCCAATTAGGCGGCCCTTCCCGGAAACAAAACCGATCGTCAAGCCAGACGGAAAGCAACCTGGCTGTTGCGGCGGCGATAGGCCATTAAACCGACCCCAGCAAAGCCGAGAATCATCATTGCCCAAGTGGAACGCTCGGGAACCGCCGTGATGCTGACCGCATCAAGCAGCACGTCCTTGGCCGGAGTGAAGCCCGAATTGAAATTGAAGCTCAGATTATATCGCCGGCGTTGAGCACGTTGAACGTGTAGCTGTAGTCGGTCCATTGATTTACCGGTATCTGCGTATTGTTGAGCGAGGCCGAATAAGTGTTGCCCAACGCATAGTTGGCCCCGGATTGCATTGCCCATAGAGCAAAGGTCAGCGTGTATGTGCCAGGATTAAGTCCAATACCCTGAGACAGGCTCTGGTTCGCGTTGTCATCAACGAAGAATGCGTCATGAGTTCCATCATAGTTGGTGACGTTGTCGCCGTAACCGGTGGAATTGGACCCACCCGTCGTGATGACGGTGACGCCAATGCCAAGTTAGATGCGACCGCTGGCTTGACACTTGTTGAATTTTCAGACTGAAGGTTGATCAGATAGGTCAATGGCCGTAGTCTAGCAGCACCGGGCGGGCAGGCGGAGTTGCGATTCCGCAACAGGGAGGGCGAGATTTGATCAGGACGCTTGTTTTTGCACTGACCGTCGGCTTTTTGGCGACAAGGGCATCAGCGATGCCCATTTTTAATCCAGCGAATGTCGTTGCGAAGTCCGACAATGTGGTCGCCGTCAAAATCATCTGCCACGAGGATGGTCGCTGCTTTCAGCGCGGCCGTAAGCCGGTAGCTCGATGGGTATATGGAGAAGGGAACTTTTCTGGGCCTTACGCCGGACCGGGCTACTACGGTTGGCCCGCCCATCGTTCGCGCTGGACCCCGTTCTGGTGGTGAGCACATAGACGTCGCATAATGGTCGTCTAAATTTCGCCAGTGCAGCCCTTTTCGATTTGATCCTCGAGGGGCGATTGTGCAGGGTGCACGCGCTCATTCTCAATCAAGTGAAAATCCAAGCTGTTGATCTCCGAGCGCGCTACCAGCGATGCCTCGGAGATCTCCGTAAAGCCCTGCGCTCGAATCGAGTACGAGTTTCAGTTGTTCCGCGCGCCTGGCCCAAATTCTTGTCATGGCCTTGCGTTCACGATCAAGGTCAATGCGCATGTCGGTAAATTTCTCGACGATCGCCTCAATGCGTTGACGAAACTGAGGTCCCGTGAGGTATTTGTAGGCCAGTTCAACTTTGGTGCGCCTTCCTTCGATGGCGCGCCGGCTAAATGCAGCATGGATCATCGATTGCCGTAGCGCGACAGCAAGCGGCACAGCAAAATGCGGGCGAGCTACCCACACATGGTCGACCAAGTCGAAGGTTTCGATGCGTGCCGGCAATTTCTCCGAAACGATCAAAGCGATGTCGGCCTTCGCGGCGCGTTGATTCTCTCGTATCTTATTAATCCAGCCATCGCTCCAGGCCTTTGTGCGTTTGCATTCCCATAAAATTATGCCGCTCGGCTGACCCGAGTGATTCCGAACACGCTGGATCACGTCGCCTCCGAAAACGCCTTTTGCGACAGGCTGGATCAAGTCGTATGGAAAGCGATGGGATAACGACGACTCTAGCTCGAGCTCCAGCGCTTCGCCTTGAATTTGCGACGACCCTTGTTCAGACTGTCGACGCAGTTTTTCAATTTGGCGCTGCATTCCCGCGATTTGAGTTTCTCTTTCCGAGATTTTTTTGGCCAACCTGTCTTCAGCCTCGGATTTGGCCTGGCTTCGAACGTCGTTTAAAGATTCCTGGACCTTCAATTGTACGGATAAATCGAGTTCTCGTTTGGCGTCGTCAAGTTCACGGGATTAGCGACGGAACGAGCGTCGTGCACTTTCACCCGACGCCGCGCTATTGAAAATTTATAGCCTGAGGCTGGTTGTCGCTGGCATGGGAGATCGGCCACAACGACGCTTAATTGAATCACAGGTGGTGCTTTGGTATGAATCCACCCGACATAGGCCATGGTGATCTCGGTTGCCTATGCCCGCCTTATGGCCTGCCGTCGCAGCCTTATCCGCAGCTTGGTCTCCCGTAGAGGTCCGCAAGGGGTCGCCGACGTCTCTTGTATAAAACGTTGTTCCAACGAGCTTAATTCAGTGGCTGCACTTGGCGGAAACCGGGTGCCTCCAAGTTGTCTGATCCGCAGCCGGAGGAGAGCCCTTGCGAGCAGATCGGTTTCGAGCAGATCTTTGCCAGCCGCCCCGAACGATCGACATCTAAATTATTTGGCCTTCTGACGGTCTCCAACGAGCCGTGTAAAAGGAGGCCCCCAGGCGCAGCATTACTCCGCAGCCTGACTAATCCTGAAGTCGTCGATCCGACGGCCCGACTTCAGCAGCTCCATCAACCAGCGTGGCTGCTTACCACGACCTGCCCAAGTCTGGAAGGGTTCGATAGGGTTCTGGAACTTCGGAAAGACAGCAGGGTAGGGTTTTCGTTCGACTGTGCGCGTCTGAGTATCAGGCGATTTGCTACTGAGCTGGCTCAGCCGTTCTTCAAGCATCTGTTTTTCAGCAACCAACTTCGTTGCCAGCGTGTCCGATATGAGTATGTGCAATGCCCAGAGATCATCGAGCGGCATGCGCTCAAAATCGTCTCGTTTCATGACGGTCATGATTCTTAGCTGGCTATCTTGTGCCGAAACCAGATCTTTGCAAGCCCAATCGTGATTGTTGCGTCGCGAAGCGTTAAATGACGGCATTTGCATCATATCAATGCTGAAGAAGGCTATTCAACTGCTACGAGCATGGAGCCTTTGAAAAAGGCGACGGCATGTGATCGATTGGAAGATCACGGTCGCGCTGCGCACAGAAAAAAAGGCGAGACCACGGCGGTGGTCCGCTTGTCCAAACCGGTTTCGATTCTTGCGAGCTGCGCCCCTATCCGGTGCGTTTGTCGTGGCGCATAAACTCTGGATCAGACGCAAAGCTTTTGCGACTTAGGATACTTGCGGTAAGGTCGCGCGAGGCGGGCCCTTGGGACGGTCAATTGGATTCAGTTTGCGGCTGTTGTCGCGATTGCTGCTTTTTCGTCGCTTCGGTCGCCGACGCAAAAGCTGGACATTTGCTTTGCTCAATGCGTGCGCGGATAGGTCGACTGGCTAATGTGGGCATCTTGGACGCGGAACGAGAATGAAGAAGTTTAGTGAATTGCGCCCGATGCCTGCTCGCAGCAGATGCAGATCGGGCCTAAAGTCGCTGATCCTTTGCATTGTTGTGATGGCTGCAACTGGCGCCGTTGCGCAAGAACTTGGCCGAATCAAGCGTCCCCCACCAAGTCCGCTGGAGGCGGATCGGATGGCATCGGAAATGGCCATGAACGATAGCTTGCTTCAGAAGGGGGACATCGTCGCCACGGACCGGGGATTCTTCATATTTCGGGGGCAGGGAAGCGATGGTGTGAGCAACGACTTCGCGCCGGTTTCTAACCCGGTGCCATCGAGGAAAAAATAGGCTTGCAGCCGGAAAAGGTGATTAGAGGCCTAGGCTAACGATCCGCGTTTTAGGGCGATTGCGAAGTTATCCACGCAACCCTCCATACCCAAAGTTCGGGAGCCATCCAGATTTTGCGCAGCCAGTCTGAGCGATAAGTGTGGCCGGCGTTCAAGAGCATCCAGATCTTCCGACACCGCCACGAGGGCACGCTGAAGCCGCTTCAACTCAGCCTTTTAAACCCATGACGAGCGCCCATATTGATTGGGTTTCTTAAATTCGTCGAGTAAGCATGCATTTAATCATTGTTGCGAATGCGCGACAAGTAGATTTCAAACGAAACGATATCTGCCGATTCCGCCCGACCACCTGTGATGCATGCGACGGAGCTAGTTAATTAAGTTTGGGCATTGCTGTATCTTCTGGGCACGCTGCCTGGTCAGTAGGTCGCTTTACTGCATCATCTTTGGGTGGTCAGGAGGGTTAATCGAAGGTTAATTTGAAACGAGGGGTATTTACTTGACGGGTTTTAAATCCTGTGTAATGAACACATTAATATTTGTTTAGGAATGTGAGGACGAAAATGAAGCGGAATATCGTTCCGGGCTTGGTTTTGGCAGCTGTGTTCTGCGCAAGCGTCTCGGTCGCCAATGCAGGCATCGTGTTCCAGGACAACTTTAACGCCACCACGACGCAGGGCCTCAATCAAACCACGTTTGCCAATTGGAACGTTTCGTCCGGCTCTGTCGATGTCATCGGTGACGGTGGGCCCTATGCCTACTTCCCGGTCGGGCATGGCAATTATGTCGATCTCAATGGCTCGTCCGGCCAGCCAGGGGCGATCACGACCAAGACGTTGTTTGCGGCCGGCACCTATTCGGTGTCGTTCGATCTCGCCGGCAGCCAGGGCGGCGCAGGAAATATCGATCCGTCCTCGCATACCACCAAGATTGAGTTTTCCATCGGCGGCGTTACCCAGGAGCTGACGCTTGATCCGACCGCTCCCTTCACCACCCATACATTCCTGTTCACGACGACGGGTGAGGGGGCGCTGACCTTCAGGGATCTTGCGGGCGGCAACAACAATGTCGGCAACATCCTCGACAACGTCACAGTCAGCGCTGTCCCGGAGCCCTCGACCTGGGCGATGATGATCCTGGGCTTCCTGGGTGTCGGCTTCATGGCCTATCGGCGGAAGTCCGGCCCTGCTTTGCGGATTGCCTGATCGAATAGTTGCCAGCGTTTAGGAAGGCCGCCCAAGGGCGGCCTTTTTTTTTGCGCAGCTTTCCGCAGTTTGCGGGCTGCCGATTCGGGAAGATCGTGCGGGGTAGTTGAATGGGCCTGGGCCGTTGCGAGGCTGCCCTGTCGTTGGTTCAAGTCGTCCTCCCGTTTGTTGCCGCGGGCCCTCCCATTGTCATCAAGTTGTGATCGACCACAGATGCTCATCGCCGCGGCGCGCCGCTCTCGGGCGATATAAATTTGATAATGACGACAGTAACTTGAGTCGCAATTTATTCGATCGCGCGTGCGCTCTGCAGAATTAACAATAAATCGAGGCTCTGAAGTTATCGTGCTGCCGCCCGTTGCGGTAACCGGTTAGTAACTGTAAAAGAAAGTGTTCGCCGTTTCGCTTAGGCTTTGGGAGATTCTTCATGTCGTTTCGTTCGGCCACTTTGGTCGCCTTTGGCGCACTTGCGCTCAGTTCGACAGCAGCATCTGCGGCCTTGGTCACGGTAACCAGCTACGAGATGAACAACGGCAACGGCGCCACCCAATACACGACCCCGACGGGCGGACAGAACTACTTCGATTTTACCTACACGCGGACCGGCGAATCGTCGCCGCATCCGAATGCCGGCGTCAACGGATCCGGGAGCACCATTCCGACGAATGCCAATAATACCAACGCTCCGCTCACCGGCGGAACTGGTAAGCTGACGGATGGCGTTAGGGCCAGCGACAATTTTTCGCTCGTCAGCGGTTCAAACGGAACAATTCAGAACGGGTTCGCATCTGGCTATTACGGTGCCCTGAACGGCCAGGCATCACAATATGTCGGCTGGAAATACCAGGATCCGACCATCTTGTTCCATCTGGAGAGCGGCAGGGCAGTCTCTTCAATATCGCTCTACGTGGCATCGAACAATTCGGGAGGTTTGGTCGGAGCTCCTGGAAATGTCGAACTGACGGTCAATGGTGTTTTGTTTGACGCTTCGCTCTATACCTTGGTGACGACGGATTATAAGCCGGGCAGCAATCCTTATGCAGGCAGCACGAGTTTGATTACGATACTGCTGAATCAGGCGGTGGCGTCGAGTTCGCTATTCGAGTTGCAGTTGTTCCGCGGTCCGCTTGCTGCGGATGGGTATGCCTACGAAACGGCTTATGTCGACGATCTCAGCGGATTTCATGATAACGCTTTTGTGCCTAAGTTGGAACCTTGGATCATGGTGAGCGAAGTCGAATTCACTGCCGCCGTTCCCGAGCCCTCCACCTGGATCATGATGATTGCCGGCTTCGCCGGAGTGGGCTTCATGGCCTATCGGCGCAAGAACAAGCCGGCTCTCGCGGTCGCCTGAATTCTTCGACGTCGATACGAGACAGAGACAAAAGAAGCCGCCGCAAGGCGGCTTTGCTTTGACTGGAGCTGTCCCGAAGCAAGGGATTGCGGGGGGGGGCAGAATCGCAAGGAGAGGGTGGCGATTTGTTCGGGGCCGGCGCAGTCCGTTAAGCGGCCGCGACGCAGGCAAAGATCGATCAACCGGGCGCGTTCAATAATTCAGCGAGGTCTGGGCGAATATTCCCTCCGCCCGCTTGTCGCCGGCAACCCTGAAGCGATACTGCAGCGTCAGTTCCCAATAGGAGGGCGGTGCCAGATATTTGGTGTCGCCGAACCAGTAGCGTAGCGAGCCGCCGACACCGGCGGAATAGGCCTGCCGGTTTCCAAATGCATCGTCGTAGCTCGCGGCCAGCACGGCGTGCGGAAAGAACACGAGATTGCTGCTGATCGGGTCGAGACGGAAGCTGCGGCCGAAGCGTCCCTCCGCAATGCCGACCAGCTGGCTCTTCTCGAGAAACCGGTCGACTTCGGCATAGATGTACCAGGTTGGCCAGCTCGGATCGATAACCCGGAGATCGGTGCCGACCGTGTAGGAGTAGGCTGCCCTTAGCAGGGTATCGTTGCGCGCCGCATCGCCGAGACGGAACAGCTTGTCGACTTCAAGAACAAGGTTGTGATCCGAGAACGGCTTCCAGCGTGCGCCGACCATGCCCTGAGTCGTGCGCAGACCCGTAGGCCCGCCGGCTTGATCATAGAGCGTCTCGAACACCCGGCCGAAAACCTCAAACAGCGCGCCATTTCGATTGCCGAAACCTTCGGGGCGGTAATAGAGCTCGGATCCGAACTGCGAGGTGTAGCTGCTCGGCGCGGCGCTGGTGATCAGGAACGGGTTGGGCGCCGATCCCACTTTGCCATACGAGACGGCCGAGTTGAGCCCCCATACCCGGGTCAGATCCGAGACCGTGCGGCGGGTTTCGAACAGCTTCTGCTCGTCGATCGAGATGCGCCCGTCCGCCTTGGCATCGATGCCTTGCTTGAGATAGGCGATCGCCTTCGGGTTCTCAAAGCGTCGCATCGCGGTATAGCCGGCGTCGATGGTGGCGCGGGGGGGCAGCTGACCCTTTGCGGCCGCATCGTCGAACAGGGCGAGCGCAACTTCGTCGTTGCCGACCGCGACCGCAATGTAGGCAACATCCGCTTCCCTGATGGAGCGCAGCCTTCCGCGAGCCACGGCCTGGTCGAACAGCGCGCGGGCCTGAGCCTTGCGATCCAGCTCCAGCAAGGTGTTGATCTGCGCGCGAAGGGCTCCGTCGCGCTGCACATCCGTTATTGCCAGTCTTTCCGCCGTTCGAAATTCGGGGAGCGACTCTTCCTTGCGATTGAGGGCCTGCAGGGCATACGCCTTGCGAATGGCCGTATCGTAGGAGGTGGGCAGCTTTTGAAGCGCGCGGAGCGCCCGCAGCGGCTCCTTGGCCGCGAGCGCCGCGTCGGCCAGAGAGATACGAACATTGCGCGATTGATCCGGTGCAAGCCCTCTTTGCAGGGCCGTTTCCCAATCCGCCATGGCGCCGCGAGCATTGTGCTGAAGGTTTCTCGCATAGCCCCGTTGCGCGTAAACCTCCGCGCTCGCGCCACCCTGATTGATCGCCCTGGTGGCTTCGGCTTCCGCCTCGGCCGGGCGGCCTGCGGTGATCAGGAGATTGATGAGCAGCAGGTGGTTCGCGGCAACAGCGGGGTCGGCGTCGATCGCCTTGCGGGCCTCCTCGATCGCCAGTCCGTAATCCTTGTTCCGTACCGCCTTGTAAGCCTTGCCGGCGGCTTCATAGCCCTCCGATGCCTTGTCGACGAGGGTGAGGATGCTTTGTACCAAGGGAGCTTCCAGGCGGCAGACGGAGCCGTATGGCGTGGCGCTGCACTCTTGCACCGGCATGGGAATGGCCTTGGCGTCGCCCTTGAGCGTGCCCTTGCGGCTGGCTGCACCTTCGGCGTCGCCCAGACGCGTGATGACGGCGGGATCGGTTCGGGAAAAGCCTGCCAACAGCTCCAGGGCGCGGCGGTAATCCCCGGATGCCAGCGCGCCATCGGTCGCGATCAGGCGGATGTTCTTCTTTTCGACATCGGTCAGGTTCGGGATCGCCAGCGCGGCGTTGAAATCGGCAACCGCCTGCACCTGGTTGCCAAGCCGCTGCTGCACGAAGCCGCGCCATACCAACGGCACGTAGTTGCCGGGATCCAGCTTGATCGCTTCGGTGGTCGTGGTGACGGCGTCGGCGAAATTGTTGTCGGCCAACTGCGCGCTGAGCAGCAGCAGGCGATACGACATCACGTCGGGTCCGTATTCCACCGCGCTGCGAGCGGCGCGGATGGCGGCCTTGGGGTCGCCCCTTTCGAGCGCCTTGTAGCCGTCGCCGGCCGGCTGCTGGGCGAGCCGCTGCCGAATATCGGCCCGCCGCGATTCCAGGTCCTGATTCGAGGCGAAGAGGTCGGCGGCGTTCTTCGTCGCCAGTTCCGCCTGCTTTAGATCGCCCGCGGCGATAAGCGCATCGATCAGCAGGAAATGCAGGCGCAGGATGTCCGGGCGCAAATTGACGGACTGGGCGGCACGCTCGGCCGCCTTGGCAAAATCACCCTGTCCAAAGGCCTTGTAGGCCTCTCCAGCCGCGTCATAAGCCTCGCCATCCAGCGGACGGTCGGTATCCACTCCCTGTGCGCTGGTGCCGTGGCAAAGCACCGCGACAAGAGCCATGGCTCCTATCAAGGTCCGAAGCGCACCGACGAATTTTTTCGCACTGAAGGTCATACAACCAGCGTAGGCCGCCAAAGTTAAAATGCCGCACCCTCAACCTACCCGAGATGGGCGCAAGGCGGAACCGAAATTCCCCTATTTTAACCGCCCAAAATCCCGCGATCCCTTTCAAAGCAAAGGATTTTTCGAGTTGTTGCTGTGTTGCATCAACTTTGACCTGATTAACCTTTCGTAGCCGCTAAACGTTAACCATTACTTCGGGTTGTTCACCGCTTCCGCGGCCCGTGACCACCAGGCCGCTGGGCTCAGGATGCTCGCCGCAGCCCAGTCGCCTGCCGCATCCGGGCCGTTCTGCAGCTGCGCCTCGTTGAATTGCCAGACCAGGACTTTCGGCCTGGTAGCTCTGAACTCCGCGGATTCGACGTATTGCAGGAAGGTGAACCAGGGGCCGACGTCGCCCGGGTTCCACTTCAGCGACACCGGCCGGTCGATCAAGTTGGACAGGCGCTGCGGGAATCCGAAATAGGGCTGCACGAAACTGTTGCCGACGACCGCAACCGGCGCCGGCTCGCTGTCGAGCAAGCCCGCGGCGGCACCGGCGGGCTTTCGAATGATGTAGGATTCGGGCCCGATCATGCGTTTTTTCTCGGGCGACAGAAAATTCGCGGCCAGATCGCCGAGATGGCGATCGTTGATCCACTCGCCGAGTTGCATCCCGGATCCCGCTTTTCCCGGCAGTGGACCCAAGGCCTTGATGGCCGCCGCTACTTGATCCGCCGTTGCTTCGGCAGCAAACGTCGTCCAGTGGAAATCCGCACGGTAAAACACTTCCTGCTTTTGCCGGATCGTGTCCTTGAGGGCGTCGCGCACGTCCACCGTCGTGACGGCAGCCGCCGTCAGCTCGGTCAGCAGGTAATCATAGCGCTTCTGGACCGGCTCGGAGATGGTCGCGCCATCGGGGAGAAGGCCCGGATAATAACGCGGCTTGATCGGGATGATCATGACGATCAGCTTGATGTCTTTCGCCGCGAGCGCGCGATTGATGTCGGCGATCAGCTGAATAGACCGTTTTTCAGCCTCGGGCTTGGCCACCGTCAGGCTTTCCCAGCCCGCGAACAGCCAGTTTTGTTTACCTTCCAGCACGGCGTCGCGGGCGACGGCGACGTTCATCGACGCCGCCATCAGAAAGGCCGTCACGGCGGAAAAGCAGGCGAAATAGGGTTTCATCGTGTTGCCGTTGTTGGTTGGGCGAAGCGGCGCTCGGCATCCGTCAACGGCGCCGTCAAGGATCGCATCGGCCATTCCCATATCACGGCCTTGGTGCCTGCCAACACCGCAGGTCGCTTCTCGATGATCTCGAGGAGCGCCCCGGCGAAGCCGCCGCCGGCCTGGCTGAGTTGCGCGACCTCGCGCGACAACGATGCCTGCAAATATTCGCTGAAGCCGGAGTTGAGGGAATAGGACGAGCCCGCCAGTATGATCGAGGGCGCCGGCAGATCGTCGAGCAGCCCACCCGATCGCCGGATCTCCACTTTCAGGTCGACCTCGTTTTCAGTGGCCGGCGCCAGCCATTGCGGCGCGGCCGTCAGACCCGCGAGGCGCGCGAGATCGCCGACGCGCGGGCGGGGCGCTCCCGTGGTCAGGCGCACGTCCTCCGCTCCAGATCCGAATTTCGCGTTGACGAACTCGGCAACCTTGTCCGCTGCGAATTTGGCGCCGCGGCTGTCCCAATGGGTGTCGGTTTGCCAGTAGCCAGGCAGAGGCCACTGGTGCCGCAAATCGATCTGCGGCGCCTCGACGGCTGTTGCTGTTTGGCTCCAGAGGTTAGTTCGCAGGCGACTCTGGCCGGCCTCGATCCCGCACAGCTGATCGTCTACTTGCTCCACCTTGTCGGGAATCGGGAGAATGACCAGCAGGATGCCGCGATCCGCCATGGTCTTGACCAGCGAGCGCAGGATCGCCGCGCGGGCCAGGACGTTCTCGGCGCCGTGGCGTTCGGCGCGCAATTCCTCGACGGAATAGAGCCAGTCGCCGCATCCGGCCTTCACCTGCGGTCCCGCGTCGCGCAGGCCCCGATACAGCAGGCCTGCGGCAACACCGTCCAGCGCCGGACTCTTCGGGACGGCCGCGAAAACGGCCTTGTCGATTTTGCCGGACACCGCGCCCGACATGTAATCCGTCACCTCGGATGTCCTGAGAATTCCCAGCATGGTTTCGCCGCCACGAGCGACCACGGAGACAAAACCGAGGAAGATGAATGCGAGGATGAGGGCTGGTTTCAACATGCTGTCCGCATTTCCTCAGAACTGGAAATAGAGAAACGGAATGACCGTTCGGCTCTGGATCAGCCAGACCGACCACAACCAGAGAACCGCCGCGAAATAGAACGGCGGATAATCGATCGGGGCTGCGAGCCTCGGAAACACCTTTGCAAGAATTGGCAAATACACCACGGCGACGCCGAGCAGGATCGTGATGGATTCGACAGGTCTCAGACTGGCAGCGAAGCCGGAGGAGATCGAAAATCCGTTCATCCCCAGCAGGCCCCGGAACATGGTCTCTGCGCTTTGCCAGTCCTGCGCCCGAAACAATGTCCATCCGATCATCACGAAGGCGACGGTCAGGATGTGGGCGATGATAACCGGAATGTGGGGCAAGTGCGCGACGTTCCAGATCCGGCCGACGATCAATCCGACACCGTGCCAGGCACCCCAGACCAGGAATGTCCAGCTGGCACCGTGCCAAAGACCGCCCAGCGCCATGGTGACGAAGAGATTGAAATAGGCGCGGCCCTGGCCGGCGCGGTTGCCGCCCAGCGGAATGTAAAGGTAATCGCGAAGCCAACTGGACAGGCTGATGTGCCACCGTCGCCAGAAATCCGCCAGCGAGGTGCTGAGATAGGGATTGGCGAAGTTCTCGGGAAATTTCAGGCCAACCATGAGGCCGAGACCGATGGCCATGCTGCTGTATCCGGAAAAGTCGAAATACAGATGCAGCGTGTAGGCAAGGACGGTGAGGAACGCGTCGGCGCTTGAAGGAGAGGGGAGTGCGTATCCGGCATCGACGAGCGGCGCCAGCGTATCCGCGATCAACACCTTCTGCGCGAAGCCCAGCATGAACCTCCGCAAGCCCTCGGTGAATTCGGCCGCGTTGAAGACGCGCGATTTCAATCTCTGCGCGACGGACTGGTAACGGACGATGGGCCCCGCCACCAGATGCCCGAACATGGCCTGGTAGGTCGAATAGCTGATCAGGTTGGTTTCGGCTGCAACCGTCCTCCTGAAAACGTCCATTGAATAGGAGATCGCACCGAACACAAAGAACGACAGGCCGATCGGAAGCGGAATAGGTGACCAGTCCTTGATCGGCCCGCCGATGCTTGCTGCGCTGTCGATCAGGAGGTTCGTGTACTTGAAATAGACCAGGCTGCAGAGTGGAGGCACGATGCCGGCCATCAGCGCCCATCGTCGCTCGGCGCCGGCGGATCTTGAAATCCAAAGGCCGGTCGACCACGACCAGCAGGCGATGCAAATCAGGAGGGGCAGAAAGTCGAATCGCCACCAACCATAGAAGACCAGGCTGAAAACAAGGATCGTGAAATTACGAAAGGCCGCCGGTACGATGGCGTATACGAAAAGAAAAAGCGGCAGAAAGATAAAGACAAAGGAGTTGCTGACAAAGACCATAACGGTGACGACCTAGCGGTCCTTGAATGGTTCAGTTTCATCGTGTTGACCCGACAGATTGAGCTGTCCGGCCCTTCCCCTCAAGAAAATGCTGAAGTGATCGCCCGCGCGCAACTGGGGCAATGCGAGCGAGACGCTTTGGCCATCACACAATGCCTCGAGTTGAGCCTGCACGGGATTTATCGCGCGTGACCGGACGTTCCTGCTCGCTATTGCATCGAAAATGACGGGGCCGTTCGCGATTCTCAACGAGGCCTGACATTCGGTAGCCAGGTTAAAGAACCGAAGCTGGGCTTTCAGGTCGTTGAGATTGCTGTGTCCCTCCTCGATCACGTAACTCCTCCAGCCGGTTGCTTGGCGTTCGAGCACGACTGTGGAGAACTGGTCGGCAAGTGGAATTATCCTGTCATCGACAACGGAGCCGGCGATGGAAACATGGACGGGCCTGCCCGCTTTTACCGCTCGATACCTGCTTGCGACAGCGGTCTGGTCGATATGCGCCGCTGCCAACGCAATCTGAACGTCCACTGCGCCCTCAGAGATGTTTGCGACGGCCACGCGAACAAAGGCATAGCCCTCCGGGGGACGTGCGGCATAGAGCTTTCCAATATCCTGGGCATTGGCCAGCGGGGCAACGACGCAGCACGCGGCTATTGCGGCAAGTTGAAATTGTCGTCCCCAAACATCAATGAGTGGTCGCATACCCCTGGCGCTGAGATTGTAAATACGAGAAAGCAATCGAACAGCTCCGAGAAAGGGCGAGTTTGCCTGGAGGTATTGGTGTGAGTTGTTTCGCAGAGCGACCGGGGCGGCGGATTGCATGGTAGCATTTGGCCGACGGCGGCGGAACCGGTCACGGCGGTAAAACTGCGAGATAGGTAAACGTTGCCAATCCGGCAGGAGTTGCGGTGACCGGCGTCAAAGCTCGCCGTAATTCGAGCGCCCAAAGTGCTGCTCGCCATCAGCGACATGCGTAAGCTGTCGACCGCATCGATGTGCGGGATACTCCAGAAGGCGACCAAGCGTTGCGAGCGAAGTGCCCCTTGGATGAGTCCCGCGGCCCTTGCGAGGTTTGGCAATGCCAGTAGGATTGGCTGGAAAATAGTGATTAACAGTACCGGTCGGTTTGGTCAGGGGTACCCATGATATGAGAATGAGCAGATGGTCCGAGAAGCTGCCTGAGCGGCATTGCCCGGCATGCGATGGCCGCGGCGTTCCATCAGTCAAGCAACCGGCGAGACCGGGCCGAAAGATCTATCCTGCACCATGCAAGAAATGCGGCGGCAAGGGGCGCATACCAACGATTGATGATTGAGCGTTCGTGCCCGGTCCAGCGCTTTTGATCCGATCGAGCCCCCAAGCGGCAGCGGATCGTCACGCAAGCACGCTGCGGCCTGCATCATGAAGCTACCGCAAGCCCAGCAGCAAAGCCCTAAATGGCAGAGGTTCGCGGCCCGCTAATGCGCGCTCATGTCGGGATGACGCTGGCGCGGCATGACGCCAACCCAATTCCGGAGGCTGGTTCATCGACAGCGCATTGGGGACGCCGGAACCTCGCGCGCGATCATCAACAGCGTTCCATGTTTTCAGTAGCGCGCTGCAATTCTTGCGGTAAACTGCCGTCTTTCGATGTTCGAGGGCCTATTATGAATGACGAGTATTTCAAGGAGCACGCTGCGCGCGTCCGACAGATCGCCAGCTTCGCTGATCCCTTCACCAAGAAGCGATTGCTGGATCTGGCAGAGAGGTATGACGGCAACAAGCCTGCGCCGCGGAAAACGCCGCTACCCGCCGTGTCGCCGCCCGACAATAGCAAAACCGCCGCTGGGGGCTGAACGCGCTGCGGCGTCAACGCGCCCAAATCTGGCTGCATCAAGACACTGGTCCCGGCCCCGTGGTGGGATAAGATCGCCAACGCCAATCAGCGGCCTCGGTTTGACCAAGGACAACCTCTTGAGGCTCCACACCAGGGTATCGTCATTTACTGCAGCTTTGCGGTGCGGCATACTGGTGATCAGGCTTTCCAACGGTGAAGCGTAGAGACGAGGGCTTGAGATGAAGTTCATCGCAGCAGTCGCCATGATCCTGCTGACGTGTGGTGCATCGTTGGCGGATGGCAACGCCACACGGTTCAGGATCGAAAGCGGAAGAATAGTTGTCGCACAGAGCTATTGCGGCATGTGCGTCGACAGCGCCTCGTCTTGCCGAGTGGCATGCAACGGCTCTGGAACGTGCATTCAGGCATGCGATGATCAGCTCAGGGATTGCCGTGAGCAAAATTGCGGATCGCGGTCCAGATATAGATAGCGCGGACGAAACCGCGGGCGCAATGCAAAGGGCGACCAACAAGGGCCGCGCCGCCTACTTTCCGTCGGGAGCTTGCACCGTGATCAGAAAACTTTGAATCGGCATCTTCTTGTCGCCTGCTTCAAATTCTATCTGGAGGGAGTCCTTGCCCACGAAATCCTTGCTGGGTACGTAGAACATGGCGATGCTGGGGATCTTCCGGGCCGGGCATGCGTCGGTGGCCGCGACGTCGGCTATCACAATTTGCAGGCCGACGCCGCCGTGAGATGGCTTCTCGCGAAGTTTGGGCAGGGGCACCGGGCCGGGATTGGATCCGCAATTGGCGGGGGCACTGAGAAAATTCCCGAGAACGACTGGCTTGCCGGACTCGGCTTTTATCTCTTTGGGCGCATCGGCTTTGGCAGCGGATCCACATAGCGTCACCGCCACCGCCATCGCGATACACATCCGTCGGTCGTTCATTGTCGTGCCTGACATTTAGGGAACATCGGGAGCTGCCTTCGCGCCCTTGCTTCAAACCATCTTATAGCGAATCCGTCCAAGATAAACGATGCCAGAGCGACTACTGGATGCGGCAATCATCGAGCGAAGCGCCGGTCGCGAGCAAGTCGCTCACCCAATGCGGTTGCCGTCCGCGTCCGGACCAGGTTTCCTGGGGCTGCGCGGGATTCCGGAATTTTGGGAGAACGGGCGGATAGGGCCGAGCTTGAGGAATATCATGCGGAGATCCCCCGAACCTCCGTCCAAGTTCATCCAGGCGCCGATCGATCTCCAGTTTTTTCGCCTCAACTCTTGAGGTGAGAATGACGGTGAGTTCCTCGTGAAGGTTCCACAGCTCGTCGAGAGGCATCGTTTCGAATGGTTCCCGCTTCTTCAACGATCGTCTCCCGCTATGGTTCAGCCGGATCGTCTATGCCAACAAAAGATAAAGGCCGCATTAAGCGACTTTTTTCACATAGTTTAAGTTTGTATGAAGACGTAAGCCGAACTACGGAATGGGGCGGCATACAACGAAAAAGACCGCCCGGAGGCGGTCTCTCTGCAGATTTGATCGGGCTGGCGATCAGGCTGCGCTTGGTGCAGCCCCCTGATTGCGCTTGCGGTAGGCCAGGAAACCAACGCCGGCAAAGCCCAGGATCATCATTGCCCAGGTCGAAGGCTCGGGCACGGCGGCGATGGCGTGCAGGGACGGAGCGCCGAGGGTGTACGCGCCTGAATAATCTAACAGAACGGCTTTTGCGGGCACAACCGAGGCGCCCAACCAGTTAATTATTTAAAGGTTTAAAGGTTGCGGCAAAAATGGAACCCCTGTCAAACCGGGGGCGCCAACGCAGCCTTCAAATGGAGCCGGATCAGGGGGCTGGACCTGCCTTAACGCACAACGCCGCCTGAGCGGAATATGATCGCTCGGCGGCGTTGCGTTGAGTGGCCAAGTCTCTCAAATCCCCCGGCCGTTCAGCCAGCACGCCACAGCCAGCCTACAAAGGCATCCCCCAAATGGAGGAGGGGTTGCGAATCCGAACTCGCGCCGCTTTGCGTCGGCGCCGATCGGACGGCACGAGAGCCCGCGACCGGCGAGCGCGCTGGCCGCGTCCTGCCTGGCTGCTGCGCCAGGCGGTAAGGTTGATCGGTTAGGTTAAATCGCGATTCGAGTTGTAGCCATTCGAGCTCCTCTTCAAGGTTGTGCAGACCTTCGAAAGAGCACCGCCATGGTCACGTTCTGCCTCAAGATAACAGCGCTTGCCGCGCTTTGTGTCTCGCTGAGTGCTGCAGCGTGTGCCGCGCTCGCCCTGATCGGGTTCTGAGCCATGTCCCATTCATTCGACAATGCCGATCGAAGGACGCACGCCAAGGTGATTTTCGCCGCGGTGCTCTGCTCCGCGGTCGCGCTGTTCTGCCTGGCTTTCGGACTTCGCTCAAGCGTAAGCACGACGCAGGTGGTCAAGGCGAAGGCTGCGATCGATGTCAGCCACAGCAGCTCCAACGCTGTCCGCTAGTTAATATAGCGGAAGGTCGAAAGACCTGCAGCTTATGGAGCGGTTCCCGATTGTCTGGATGGAATCTCCGCGCTGATAAAGGGAGCGGAAGCTATTTCCAGGCCACTTCATGGGAATAGGCGGGCAGATCGGAGTACTGCGCCTTCGCAACTTCCGAGCCAGCGTAAGCGGAGGAAATGATGATGATGAACCGAATGATAAAGGACATTGCCTGCCTCTCGTTGTTGAGAGGAAGCTAACAGGCATTTCTTTCAGGCGGATTAGGACTTTAGGTTCTCAGATGGTTCAGGGGATTGGTAAATTGTTGGTTCAACGCAGAGTGTTCACTCGGCCATTAGCCTCGCATCAAATCAAGCCGCTTCCACGCCTGGTCCCCGGAGAGGCGAACTGACCAAAGATCTCATTGACGCGGCGCGCAGGTGTTACATCCTGTGCAAAATTACGCTCTGCGCGAGCTCCCGTGCCTTCCAATGGCCGAGCATACGTTGAGCTCGCGAATAACGAGTCGTCAAAACGCAAACTAGCCTCATCGACTCCAAAATAGGTCTGGCTCAGCATCAGCAGCGCAAGAATCGCAGGTACGATCATCGCACATTCTTTTAAAATCGGGTTTTTCATCTGGCCTCTCGTTTTGGCCGAGGATGTCGCCCGCCAGTAAAATTGGTCTTAAAACCCTCCAGTGCCGGTTACCGCGATAGCTTTTGCGTTAAGAAACCCGTGACGCTTTGAAAGCAAACAGCGCAACTTGAAAACAGGTGTGTTTACCAGAACGCTGAGCAACGGAGGGCAGGCGCATCGGCTTCTGTCGGTTCACCTGAACTGCATCGTCCTTGCAGTTGACGTGACGAAGCGGTCGCGGCGGTCGGCCTTAGCCGTCGCGCTGTAGGTAGCCCGGCGTTACCAAAAGCCATTGAGCCTCCAGTCAGCGCCCGCTTGTCTTCGATCATGCGACGACCAGATGATAGAACTTTGGCCTAAGCTCGATTGACCGCTTCTGGGCCCCATGGCGGACACTGGAGCCCTCGATAATCCGGCGACTTCTTACCTGAAGTGTCTATGCTGTGACTGTTGCGCAGGAATACCGTGGGGAAGGGATAAACACATGGACGGTGGGTCGGCGAACCACGCATCAACGCATGGAGGAGGCACAGATCGGACTCCTGCCGGGCTTAAGCCCACGCAACTTTTGCTTCTTGCATTTGTCCCCGCCTGCTTCGCCTTCAATCCGGTTGCAGGACGCGCGCTGGTGGACGCCTTCGGACCGGCCACGCTTACGCTCGTGCGCTGGTCGCTGTCGGGTCTCGTGATCGGCGCAATCGCCCTGTTGCGACCTGGCCACCAGCGCTGGCGGGGTTCTTTCTCCCACCTGCTGCAATTGGCAGTTCTTGCTGCATTCGGTATGGGCTTCTGCTCGGTTGCCGCCTACGTCGCCTCACGGACGACGGAAGCTACGAATATTGGTCTCATCTACGGATGCGCCTCCGCATTGGTGGCTGTTTGGGAGATCATCGCCCGCCGCCAGGCAGCAAGCGCACTGCTCATTGTAGGCATTTCAGCTTGCCTCCTCGGCGCAATCTTGATCATCACCAAGGGCCATCCTGACGCAATCGCAGCTCTGCGTTTCAATCCCGGAGACCTGTGGGCGGCCGCTGGCATGGTTGTGTTCGTGGGATACACGGTGGCCATGCGTCGCGTGCCGGCGCGCCTCACGCCCCTGCCGCAGTTCGCCGTCATGTCCATCGGCGCAAGCATTGCAATACTGCCCTTCGCGGCCGGCGAAATTGTATCGACGGGATTGCCCATCTTTGATGAACGAACGCTTCCGTGGATAGCCGTGGTTGTGCTCGCGACGGGCATTGGCGCCTACCTAGGCTACAACGTTTCGCTTACTATCAATGGCCCGGTGCTGACCGCGGCGTCGCTCACCCTGACCCCTGCCTTCGCCGCCGTGGAGGCCATGGCGCTGATTGGCGAACGGCTCAATTGGTACCACGCCGCCGCGATCCCTTTAGTCGTTATAGGATTAATACTCATCAGCCGCTCTCAGAGAGCCCGGTGATCAATCCTGTCATGTCGCCTCGTGGCACGAACCGGACCAACCGGGCCGGTCAAATGATGTCCGTTGCTCGGGGCAAACCGGAAATGTCGTTTCGGGGCCGTCAGAACCGTTTCTGACCCACAACGGTCATCGGCGGAAGCAGCCCGCCCTGCAAAACTGAAAGCGATAACTGACGCAAACACCGATCACGCGGGCACGCGCCAACGCTTCTAGCTCGTGGCGGCGGAGCCACACCCGGTAAAATTTTCGTTTTGAGCAGCTGCCATCGCTTGCATTGACTTGAGTCGAATAGCAGTTTTCGACGCGTTAATTAAGTTGTCGCCGCTTTTCAGCACCTGACCTGAACCAGCATGCGCCGTCTTGCACGCTCCTCATCAGCAGTTCAATGAAACTCCGCAGCAGTGTCGATGGGGCAGGAAAGCCGAGCTTTCGCATCTGCGAGGAGCATTTCGGTTAACCGCAGACCCGAGCCTTTACTGACGCTCTATGCCAGCCTCCTTCGTCAGCGTTGCCCAAAGCTCGATGTCGGCGGCGACGCGTTCGGCGAATTCATTGGGCGGCATCCACTGTGCCTCGAAGCCGATTTCGGCGAGACGCTGGCGGACCGCGGGCTCAGCCAGGATTTCACGCAGCAGTTCCGACAGCTTTTCCACCACCTCTGGTGGGGTGTTCTTCGGAGCGAACAAGCCGGTCCACGCGGAGAGGTTACGGAAGTCGAGTCCCTGCTCCTGCATGGAGGGAAGCTCGGAAAACAGCGCACTGCGATCCTGTGTAATGGTCGCGAGAGCGCGAAGCTGGTTCGATCGCGTCAGGGGCAGCGCCGCGGTCATATCGCCGAACATCATGGAAACGCGGCCAGCAACGACGTCCGTGAGTCCTTCCGGGCTGCTCTTGTACGGCACGGCCTGGAGGTCGATGCCAGCCCGCCGTTTGAGCATCTCGCCGGAAAGCCGGCCGAGAGCGTTGCCGTAGGCAAACGACAGGGAGTCAGGCTTCTGCTTCGCGAGCGCGATCAGTTCGTTGACGTTCCTGGCCTGAACCTCCGGGTGAATGACCAGGATATAGGGAAACAGACCGAGACACGCGATGGGCGCAAAGTCCTCCTTGGGGGAATACTGGATGGACTTCAGCAGGCTGGGGTTGGCGGCATGCGTCGAAGCTCCGCCAAACAACAGTGTATAGCCATCCGGCGTGGAACGCGCGGCCGCAACCGCACCAATCGCGCCGCTCCCGCCCGGCCGATTTTCCACCACGATGGTCGTCTTGAGCTTCTCGGCAAGCCGTTGGGTGACGATACGGGCTACGCCATCGGTGCCGCTTCCTGCTCCGAAGGGAACGATGACGGTGATCCGCCGGGACGGATAGGTTTCCGCGGTTGCAATCCCGCAAACGGCAAGCAACATTGCGGATGCAATAATAAAGCGACGCATGGTTCTGCTCCAATGTTGTGGGTCGACGCGACGGAACGCGGTCGATGCGTGCGAAGTCGTCGATCAATCAGGCGCCACCGCGGTGCCGGCGCCATCAAAAGGTCACCTGTTCGGAAGTCAATTCAACGGCAGCCTTGCGGATCGCAGGTGGCAACCTTGACCGCCAGTCCATCGCGAATCTGTCCGATGTAGAAGGGCAGGGAGATCTGGTGGTCGATGCCGTACCGCTCACGGCCAGACCAACTCGCCTTGCCGAGCACGGTCTGGAAGTCCTTTAGCGCGGAAAGCTGCGCGGCGATTGCGGTGGTGTCCTCGACCGTGGCCGCCTTCTGCATGGCGGCGAACAGCATTTGAAGGCCGGAATAAAAGAAGGGGCTGAACCCGTTCATATCCGGTCCGTATTTTGCCTTGTAGCGGGCAATGTATGCTGCGGTTTCCGGAAGACCGGTGTCGATCGGCAGATGCACATACGCGCCTTCGGCCGCCTGTTTGCCGGCGACCTTGACCAGTTCGGCCGTCACATCTCCTCCGGTGACGAAAACCGGTCCCTTGTACCCCAGTTCGCGGGCCTGCTTGAGGATGAGTCCGGCGGTGGTCGGTGCAGCTCCTCCAATCTCCAGGGCTTCGGTGGATGTCAGAAGGCGCGTCAGGATCGGAACGAAGTCGACCCGCTCACGTTCGAAGTAGTCCACAGCGAGCTCGGCATTGAAGCGGCGGTAAGCCGCGGTGTTGGCAACTCCCATCTGCTGTCCGCTCTCGTCATTCGGCAGCAGCGCCTTGACATGCTTGACCGGAACTTTCTTCAGCACCCAGGCCATCTGGGGATCGGAGAATTCGCCGGTCGTGATGACCGGTCGAAACGCGTAGGGCGCGTCGGCGCCGAGCGCGCGCGGCGTGAAGCCTAGGGTCATCGTAATGACCTTTCCCTCGGTGGTGCGTGAGCGGGTCGCGACCGCCGCCGCCGAACCGAGAGGGCCGACCACGAACCGGATGTGGTCCTGCATGACCAACCGATCCATCGCGGTCACCGCATCCTGGGCCTTGTACCGGTCGTCATATTGCTGAATCAGAATCCGGTAGCGCTTGCCGGCGACCTCCAGGCCGCCGTCCTTGTTGACGTCCTCTGCGGCCATTTCGGTCGCCGCGAGCATGCCCTGGGCGAATGCCGCGCCCGCGCCTGAAAAGCTGGCGTGGACGCCAATGGTCACGGTTTGCGCACAGGCGCCGGACGTTCCGGCCGCAAAGATCGCCGCCGCAGCGATGGCGGCGCAAAGTCTCGATTGCATGATGTTCCTCCCCTTTTCCCGTAGAAGAGAGCGGCGGATCGATTTTGTCAACATTCAACAGAGGGCAAACGATCTCAAATGTTGACATTTGACAGTAAGAGGTCCTTTTGCCATATGGACGGGGCCCCGCGGAGGCGGGGTCAAAAGGCCAGGCCGAGGCGCTGGAAAAACTGGAACAAAACAGGAGACGCGTGATGAGGTTCGTTCTTTGCGCCGCTGCGGCGACGACCGCTTTGATGGCCGGAGCGGCATCGGCAGAGACCCTGACGATCGGCGTCAATGCTGCGCTCTCGGGCGCCGGAGCGGTTTTTGGCGAGGGCATGGCCATGGCCGCCACCAACGCGGCGGACGAAATCAATTCGAAGGGCGGGCTCAAGGTGGGAGGCAGGACCTACACCATCGAGCTCAAGAAGTACGATGATCGTTACCGCGCGCAGGATGCGGTGACCGCGATGGAGCGCCTGATCCTCGAGGATGGGGTCAAATATGTCGTTGGCCCCATGGGGTCGGCGTCGACGCTGGCCACCCAGGCGCGCACCAATGCCGCGAAAATTCTGACGCTCACCATGGCCTTCTCGCCGAAGGCCATCGCGCCCGAACTGCCCTATTCGTTCCGGCCCGCCATCACGACCGCCGAATTTCCCGGTCCGCAGCTCGCCTGGCTCAACAAGACCCTGGCCTTCAAGCGCGTCCGCGCGCTGCTGCCGAACGACGAAACCGGGCAGTCCGTCGCGGCTTCCCAGCAAGAGGCGTACCGCGCCATCGGCGTCGATCTTCAGGTCGATTTCTTCGAGCGCGAGAGGGTCGACTTCGTCCCGGTTCTCACCCGCGCGCTGCGGCAGCTCGACGCCCTCGAGATCGGCGGCAACTCGCCGACGACGGCCGGCCTGCTGGTCAAGCAGGCGCGCGAGCTCGGTTACAAGGGGCCGATCCTGGTCACCGGCGGCGACGTCACGACCGAGCTGGTGAAGGTCGCCGGCAAGCAGGCGGCCGAAGGCGTCTATGTCCACCTGCCGGTCGATATCGCCCGGCCCGAAACCGCGGCCTACATCAAGGCTTTTGAGCAGAAATACCGCCTGCCCGCGAACGGCCATAACCTCTTCATCTATTCCGGCCTGCAGATGCTGTTCGCCGCGATGGAAAAGGCCGGCACGGTTGATGACGCCACGCGCGTAGCGAAAGAACTCGAAGGGCTGAAGAGCTTTCCCACCGTGCTCGGAAGCGCGAGCTGGACCGGACTGAAGCGTTACGGCATCGATCACCAGATCGATCTGCCGTTCTATGTGGGGCAGATCAGGGATGGCGTCGCGGTCAAGGTTGCGACCTGCGACGTCCAGGCCTGCCGTTGATCCCATCAAGGGCAGTTGCGGCAACTGATCTGCGTCCCTGCGTGTCGCCAGGCTCGCGGGAAAGTTCCGCGGCTGCCGATGAACTCTATTCCGGAGCACCGTAGTGGGCATCGAAACCATTCTCGCACAAACGCTCGTCAACGGCCTGATGGTCGGCGCCATCTACGTTCTGATGGCGATCGGGTTCACCCTGGTTTTCGGAATCATGCGCATCGTCAACTTCGCGCATGGCGAGTTCTATATGGTCGGTGCGTTTGTCTTTGCCATCATGTACGGAAGCTACGACATTCCTGTCGCGATCAGCCTGGCATGTGCGATCGCGTCGACGGCCGCGCTCGGACTGATTCTGGAACGCGTTATCTTCAGCCGGTTTCGCGGCAATGAACTCAACGGAATGATCGCCTCGGTCGGGATCGCCATGATGATGCAGAACACCGCGCTGCTGGTCTGGGGACCGTCGCCGCGCGCCGTGCCGGCAGTCGTCTCCGGCGTGCTGAGCATCGGCAATCTGGTCTTCCCCTGGTCGCGCCTCAGCGTAATCGCAGGTGCCGCCATTGCGGTCGGACTGCTTTATCTGCTGATCGCCCATACCCAGCTTGGACGCGCCATGCGTGCCGTTGCGCAGGATTCCGAGATCGCGCTGGTCCAGGGCATCCGGGTCGACATGATCTTTCCGTTCGCCTTCGCGCTCGGCGTCGCACTGGCCGGTCTCGCGGGAGCGCTGATGGCGCCGGTGCTGTCCGTCTCGCCCTTCGTGGGTCTCGCCCCGACGCTCAAGGCCTTCGTCATTGTCGTCATCGGCGGGCTCGGAAGCGTGCCCGGCGCGGTGCTGGGAGGGTTGCTGATCGGGTTGATCGAGAGCTTCGCCGGCACCTTCGTGAGTGCCGCGCTGGCCGAGATCCTGCAGTTCCTGGTCGTGATTGCGGTCATCCTGATCCGGCCGTGGGGACTGCTCGGTCGGAAAGAGCGGGAGGCCTGATGTTTTCCCGCTTCAACACCGAGGGCCGCGGCGTGCTGGCGATCGCAGTGGTGCTGCTGCTTGCCGCGGGCCTGTTGCCGTGGCTGGCCCCCAACCAGTTCTACATCCACATCGGCAACATCGCCTGCCTCAACCTGATGTTCGTTCTGGGGCTGGCGATCATTGCCCGTGTCGGTCAGCTCTCAATGGGGCACGCCGGTTTTGCGCTGATCGGCGGCTATGTGTCGGCGCTGCTCGCGATGAAGGCGGGCTGGTCGCCGATCTGGGGTGTGCTGGCCGCGGGCGCCGTCAGCACGCTGCTCGCCGCAATTCTCGGCTGGATCATCCTGCGCCTGCGCGGGGTCTATTTTGTGCTGGTCTCGTTCTCGTTCGGCCAGATCCTGGTGCTGCTGGCGCTCGACATGAGCGGCATCACCGGCGGCGCCAACGGCCTGATCGGCATACCGCCGATGTCGGTGTTCGGTTATGTGCTCTCCAGCAAGCTGTCGTTCTATCCGCTGGCGCTCGCTGCCGCCGGGCTCACGGTCTTGTTCACGTGGCTGCTGTATCGGTCTCCGTTCGGCGACATGCTGGCGGCGATCGCCGACAATCCGCGGCTGACGGAGTCGAGCGGCGTCGACACGCACCGGTACCAGATGATCGCCTTCGCGATGGGCAGCGGGATCGCCGGCATCGCCGGCGCCCTGAGCACGCATTATTTCCAATTCATCTCGCCCGACAGCTTCACTTTTTCGGAGTCGGTTTCGTACCTCACCATGCTGGTGGTTGGCGGTCGCGCCGGCCTGCTTGGCCCGGTCATCGGCGTCCTCGTGCTGACGCCGCTGCCCGAGCTGCTGCGATCGGCGCAGGGCCTCCAGCACATTGTCTATGGCGCTATTCTCGTGCTGTCCCTGCTGTTCGTTCCCGATGGTCTCGCGAGCCTTCCGCGGGTTCTGCGCACCGCCCTTCGGCGGCGGCCGCATCCGGGCGAGGTTCCGGTGCCGGTGGAGACCAAGCCATGACCATGCTCGAGGTAACCAATCTGAAGCGTGTGTTCGGCGGCGTGATCGCGGTCAAGGACGTGACGTTCCATGTCGACAAGGGCGATGTGCTCGGACTGATCGGTCCCAACGGAGCCGGCAAGACCACGGTATTCAACGTCATCAGCGGCGTGCTGCGCGCGACCGCCGGGACGGTCAACTTCAAGGGCGTCGACATCTCCACGATGCCTGCCAACCAGATCGTCCGGCAGGGCCTGTCCAGGACTTTCCAGGCGGCCACTCTCTATCCGGAGGCGACCGTGCTGCAGAATGTCGTGCGCGGCACTTACGCGTCGTCCGGCATCACCTTCCGCAAGGGGCTGTTTCCCGCGCGGTGGCAGCTGGAAGCGGAGGCCAAGGCGAGGGAGATCCTCGATCTGTTCGGCCTGGCGCGACGCAGCGCGCTGCTGGCGAGAGAATTGGCCTATGGCGAGCAGCGCCGACTCGGCGTCGCGATTGCGCTGGCCAGCGAGCCGGAACTGCTGATGCTCGACGAGCCGGTGGCGGGATTGAATCCGGAGGAAGCCGCGGAGCTCGCGCGCGTGCTGGTGCGGGTCAAGGAGGATCGAAACGTGACGATGGTACTTGTCGAGCATCACATGCGGACCGTGATGGGGCTGTGCAATCGGATCGTCGTGCTCGACCACGGCACGCTGATCGCCGAAGGCTCGCCGGCGGAGATCGCGGCCAATACCCTGGTCATCGAAGCCTATCTCGGCAAGGATACGGCGCATGCTTGAAGTTCGCGGCATCCGGGTGACCTATGGCGATGTGACGGCGCTGCGTGACGTCAGCCTGGAGGTGGCGGCGGGATCGATCGTTTCTCTGATCGGCTCCAACGGAGCGGGCAAGACGACCACGCTGAAGGCGATCATCGGGCTGAAGCCTATCGCGGCAGGAGAAATTCTGCTCGACGGACGCAGGATCGACGGCTTGTCGGCGCCCGAGAGGGTTGCGTGCGGCATCGCCCTGTCGCCGGAAGGCCGGCGCGTGTTTCCGCTGATGAGCGTCTTCGATAACCTGACCATCGGAGCCTATCTGCGCCGCGATCGCGTCGACCGGCAGCGCACGCTGGACTGGATCTATCAGTATTTCCCCCGGCTGATGGAGCGTCGCAACCAGGCGGCGGGATCGCTGTCCGGCGGTGAGCAGCAGATGCTCGCCATCGGCCGGGCGCTGATGGCCAAGCCGCGAATCCTCCTGCTCGACGAGCCCTCGTTGGGGTTGGCGCCGATCATCGTCGAGGAGATCGCGCGAATTATCACCGAGATCAATCGCGACACCAAGGTCTCGATCGTGCTGGTAGAGCAGAATGCCAAACTCGCCCTCAGCCTGTGCAACAAGGCCTTTGTGCTCGAAACCGGCAGTGTCGCCTTGAGCGGCGATGGAAAAGACCTGCTGGCCAGCGACTACGTACGGCGGGCCTATCTCGGCATTTGACGGTGAATGCCGCAGTTCCTAATCCTTCTTCGACAAGATCCATCCATCGGCAGGAGACACGGCCATGACCACCGAAAAGACCCTTGGCTTCATCGGATTGGGGGTGATGGGAGAGCCCATGTGCCGTCATCTCATCACCAAGAGCAGTTCGCCGGTCGTCATCTTCGATCTGATGCCGGAGCCGGTCGGCCGTCTGGTCGCGATCGGCGCCAGAGCGGCGGGTTCGGCAGCCGAGGTTGCCCGAGCGGCGGACATCGTCTTCGTCTCACTGCCGAGCGGCAAACACCTGCAGGCCCTTTGCGAGGGACCGGACGGATTGATTGCCCATACAGCGGCCGGCCGCACATTTGTCGATCTCGGTACCAGCCCGCTGAAACTGTCGAGGGAACTCGCTGCGAGATTTGAGGCCAGGGATGTCGCCTATGCGGACGCGCCCGTCGCCCGCACGCGCCAGGCCGCAGAGCAGGGGACGCTCGCCGTGACCGTCGGCGCCAGCAAACCGGTGTTCGCGCGCCTCGAGCCGTTGCTTCGTTGCTTTGCCTCCGAGGTGACCCATTGCGGTGAGGTCGGATCCGGGCAGGTGGTGAAGATCCTGAACAACATGGTGGTGGTCGGCACGGTGGCCGCGCTATGCGAGGCGGCCGCGATCGCGGGTTCGACCGGCATGGACACCAAATTCCTGTTCGATGCGTTCTCGAAGGGATCAGCCGACAGCTTCGCGCTTCGCAACCACGGCCTGAAGTCGGTTGCGCCGCGCGAGTTTCCGCTTCGGACGTTTTCGTCGGAATATATGCTCAAGGACATTTCCTATGCCCTGGCGATGGCTCAGGATGCGGGTATCACCGCGAAGGGGGCTGGGCGCAGCGAAGAATTGCTGAAGCTCGCGGTCGAAAAGGGATTTGGCGCGGAATATTGGCCGGTGATCGTCAGACTGATCGACGGATCCGCAGATAATCCGCCGCCAGCCAAGAGCTGACGCGCCGCCCGCCGAAGAGTCGGATTGACCGTCAGAGCGGCGGCCGTACGCCGCCATAGGAGGTCCAGAGACTGGCCGTCATCCAGCCGCAGTCCACCACCAGATCGGTGCCGGTGATGGCGGACGCGCGCGACGAGCACAGGAATTCCACCGCTTCCGCAACTTCGTTCGGCTCGACGCAGCGGCCCAGCGCCATCTGCTCGTCGAGATTGGTCGGATAGCGAACGCCGCTCTTTCGGCGTTCCACGACCCTGGGCACGAGAGTAACGCCGGGAGAGACGCTGTTGACGCGAACGCCCGATCGCCCCCATTCGCCGGCAAACGACTTCGTCATGTTGATGATCGCCGCCTTGGTCGGGCCGTAGATGTTCAAGGGCGTCGAAGTCTGGCCGGTGACGGAGGAGAGATTCACGATGCTGCCTCCGCCGGAAGCTGCGATGCGGGGCCCGAAGGCGCGGTTCACATTGTAGGTGCCGGCAAAGTTCACGCTCAGAATGCGGTCGAGCGCATCGCGCGGCGTTTGACCGAGGGGCACGTTGTCCTGGAACGTTCCCGAAGATACCACCAGGGCCGTGATCCGGCCGACCGTGGTCTCGATGTCCGCAACCAGCCGGTCGAGTGCATCGGCGTCGCGAACGTCGATCTCGAAGCCATGCCCGCCGGTTTCCGCGGCGACCGCCTGCGCGGCAGCCGCGTCCTTGTCGGCCGCAACCACGGCCCAGCCATGTCCGCGCATCAGGCGGCAACACGCCGCGCCGATTCCGTTTCCGCCGCCGACGACGACTGCGATTCCAGGGGGGCGGGTGATCGTCATCAGGTTTCCTTGGGGCTGGGACAATATCTGTCCAGAAGCGACTGACCTCGTCATCGACGCCGGCCACCGCCGAAGCGCGGCAAGTCAGGCGCGGCGGATGGCGTCGATCAAGAAACTCAATCGGTCCCGGGCAACAGGGCCGGGCGCTGGGGCATGGCTTCGGGGACGATCGTCTTGACGATGGACTCGTCCAGCGCCTCGTAATTGTGATAGCCGATGGCGCGGTACAGTTCGGCGCGGGTCTGCATCTCATCCATCATGCTGTGCGTGCTGCCGTCGCGGCGCAGCGCATCGTAGAGTTTCTCCTGGGCCTTCGCGGCAACGCGGAAGGCACTGACCGGCCAGATCACCATCGAATAGCCCATGGCTTCGAATTCGGCAGCGGTGAAGAACGGCGTGCGGCCGAACTCCGTCATGTTGGCCAGAAGAGGCGCGTCGACCCGCCGGGCGAATTCGCGAAACATCTCCGCGTCGGTCAGGGCCTCCGGAAAGATGGCGTCGGCGCCGGCCTTCAAATAGAGATTGGCGCGCGCCACGGCCCCGTCCATGCCCTCGCTGCCGGCCGCATCGGTACGGGCGACGATATAGAGGTCGCGTCTTGCCCGGACCGCGGCGGCGATCTTCGCAGCCATGTCGTTCGGATCGGCGAGCTTCTTGTCGTTGAGGTGACCGCATTTCTTGGGCAGCAGCTGATCTTCGATCTGGACCGCGGCGGCGCCGGCATCCTCGAAACACCTGACCATGTGCATGACGTTGAGGGCCTCGCCGTATCCGGTATCGCCGTCCACCAGGATCGGGAGTCCGGCGGCTCTGCTGAGCTGACGGATGAAGAAAGCCACATCGTCGACGGTAATGATGCCGAGATCGGGCAATCCCATCGATGCGGTCATGGCGGCGCCGGATAGATACAGCGCATCGAAGCCAGCCGCCTTGGCTTGCAGCGCCGCCATCCCGTTGTGCGCGCCGGGCAGGCGGAGAATTCCCGGGCTTTCGACCAGCTTACGGAATCGGCTGCCCGGAGATTCGGCGGCCAGATTTGCAGCTATCAGATAGGGCATTGCGTGTTTCTTTGCAGGTTTTCGCCGATCACGACCATCAACCCAACGGTCCGCGGACGTTCGTTTCCTCGTGACAACAACATCGCCCCGCGCCTAATGTCAACATTAGACGATAAACTTTAGGGCCCGCCCCCGATCGCCAGCCGCGCCTTTGTCGGTGGTCGAGGTCGCCGGTTTCAACCGGCGGGAGAGATCTGACGGCTCGCGATTGGCGCCGGATTGCAGCTCTCCGACACAGTATTGCGCCAGGCCGCGGTTTTCAGGGCTTTTGGAAATACAGCCGGGTACACCGGCCGAGGCAGGCAGATTATTTTCCTCCGGCTTTCGGCCGAACCTCGATCATGGTTGCGATCGACCCTTCGCTGGTGCATGTTGACACTCGACATAAGCGCCCGTTTGCGGTGCGTGCGAGTACCGTAGGCTCGGGCCGTGAACGCACTCCGCGCCATCGAAGTCTGGTCAGCAATTGCAGTGGAGAAGGCGTCTTGGAACCCCCGTTGTTTGGTGGAAGAACCCTCGCGGATCGCGCGTTCGAGTGGCTGGAAGAGGCCATCATCAAGGGAGACTATCCCCCCGGAGCCAAACTGGACGAAGTAGCGCTGGCCAAATCCTTCGGGATCAGCCGCGGACCGGTGCGCGAAGCGATTCGCCGGCTCGAAGGCAAGAAACTCGTGAATCGGGTGCCAAATGTGGGCGCCCGTGTTTCGGCTGTTCAGCCTTCGGATCTGGCCGACCTGTTGTATGTGCGCGAAGCCCTGGAAGGCATGGCGTGCCGTCTCGCCACGGAGCGGATGACGGACGACGAAATGGTCGAACTGGCGAAGCTTCTCGAGGGCCACGGCGCGCAGCGTTCGCTGAAGGACGGCGACAGCTACTACCAGCGGCCGGGCGACTATGATTTCCATTTCCGCATCATTCAGGGCAGCCAAAGCGCGAAGCTGATCGAGATGCTTTGCGACGACCTGT
The DNA here is from genome assembly GCA_040390145.1 of Pseudomonadota bacterium. Classification (GTDB taxonomy): domain Bacteria; phylum Pseudomonadota; class Alphaproteobacteria; order Rhizobiales; family Xanthobacteraceae; genus Bradyrhizobium. The sequence continues at coordinate 53,272 of JAZJYY010000013.1, read as the reverse complement.
ATTATCTGCTCCGGGTCTTCCGTTATCGCTCGAGTTCCCGCAAGGGACGGGCCCAGGAAGCCTTCAAGGAGCATCAGGCCGTCGTGAAGGCGATGATGGCGCGCGACCCCGATGCGGCGGAAAAGGCCATGCGCACCCACCTGCGGCATGCCGTGCTTTCGATCCAGAGCGAGATCAAGCAGCCGAAGCCGCCGTCGAAGACGAAAGCCAGGGCCAGCCTGCAGAAAGCATGAAAGCCGCGCGTGGCGCGGGTATCAGACCCTCGCCCAGGATTGTTGACATTTGACGTTTGACCAAGATACACGATCTGACCCAGGGAGGGGCCTGAAAGATGATCAGTCAGATCAGATGCGTGATCATGCGCGGCGGCACCAGCAAGGCCGTCTTCCTGAAGGAGGGCGATCTTCCGGTCGACGAACACGAGCGCATCCGCACCATCCTCGCCGTATTTGGATCGCCGGATCGTCGTCAGATCGACGGACTTGGCGGCGCCGATCCCCTGACCAGCAAGCTTGCGATCATCGGTCCGGTCCGGACCGATGAGCCGCGGGCGGCCCACACCCACCTCACCTACACGTTCGGGCAGGTTGAGATCACCCATCCCGAAATCGACTGGTTGAGCCTGTGCGGCAATATCAGCTCGGCAGTCGGCGCCTTCGCGATCTACGAAGGATATGTCACGGCGAACGAGCCGGTAACGCAGGTGCGCGTGTTCAACACCAATCTTTCACGGGTACTGACAATCGAGGTGCCGGTGAAGGACGGCCGTCCGCTCGAACAGGGCAGCTATTCGGTACCGGGCGTTCCCGGAACCGGGGCCAAGATACTGATCGATTTCTCCGATACGGCCGGCGCCGCCACCGGCGCGCTGCTGCCCACCGGGCGACCGGTCGATCGCCTGAACGTTCCCGATGTCGGCGAGATCGATGTCTCGCTGGTCGATATCGGCAACGCGCACGTCTTCGTGCGCGCGAGCGATCTGGGTTTGCGCGGCACCGAAGGCGCCGCCCAGCTGGACGCCGACCATGAATTGCGCGCGCGTCTCGAGCGCATCCGGGGCGCCGCCGCCCAGCGCATGGGCATGATCGTGGACGCCGCGCGCTCGCGCGAGGAATCTCCCGCCACGCCGATTCTCGGCATCGTCAGCCCGCCCGCTTCGTACCGCGACGAGAACGGTGGCTCCATGGTGAACGAGGATGAGGTCGACCTTGTTTCCCGCCTGATGTTCATGCAGCAGACCCACAAGACCTATGCGGGGACCAGCACGGTCTGTACCGGGGTGGCCAGCCGCCTGACCGGAACGCTCGTGCATGAGGTCACCCGGCTGCAGACGCGCCGGGCCGATACGGTGCGCATCGGACATCCCGCGGGCGTGATCGAGACGGAAACCCAGGTCGAGAAGGACGGAAGCAATGGCTACGTCGTCCGGCGCGCCACGCTGGGACGTACCGCGCGCCGCATCATGGAAGGCTACGTCTTCGTGCCGGAAATGGCGCCGGTAGCCGGCGATCATTGATGCGGCCGACCAGATCCTCGCGAACGGCCGAAGCCAGCCTCGTCCCTTCAGGTCAGGCGCCGCGCCAGGCCTGTCCGGGAATGCGCCGTGGACGATTGCCATTTTCGAACCGGGAGCCGAGCGCGAGACATGACCGAACCGGAATATGAACTCTTCGCCATCCGCTATGCCACGCGTGACGCGCGCCGCAGCGATCACTTCATCGGCGGCGATCCCCATGACGGGCCGATGCCGATGGACTATTTCGTCTGGGTTGCAAAGGGCAGGGACCGCACATTCGTCATCGATACCGGCTTCAACGCCGAGATATGCGAGAAGCGCAAGCGCACGTTTCTGAGATGTCCGGCCGAATCGCTCGTCCATCTGGGCATTGATGCGAACACCGTCGAAGACGTCGTCCTGACCCACCTGCACTACGACCACGCCGGCAATTTCGACCGCTTTCCGAAGGCGCGCTTCCATCTCCAGGAGCGCGAGCTGGCGTACGCGACGGGGCGCTACATGCAGTATCCGCGGCTGTCGCACTCGTTCGAGGTCGAAGACGTCTGCGGGATCGTGCGGCTGAATTATGCGCGACGCGTGATGTTCTATAACGGCGACGCCGAGCTCGCGCCCGGTCTGACGATCCACGCGGCCGGCGGTCATTCGGCGGGACTGCAATTTGTCCGGGTCAGGACGCGCCGCGGCTACGTCGTGCTGGCTTCCGACGTCAGTCACTTCTACGAAAACATGGCGAGCGGCCGACCGTTCACGACGGCCTTCCATATCGGTGAAATGCTGGAAGGCTTCGACAAGCTGCTCGCACTGGCTCCGGATGAGAGCCACATCATTCCCGGGCACGATCCCCTCGTCATGCAACTCTATCCGGCGCCCAACCCGCAGCTCGAAGGCGTCGCGGTGCGGCTCGATGTGCCGCCGTCGGGTGCCGCGCCGAGCCGCGCAAGCCATTCTTCTCATCAGTGAAAGCATCAGGAGTTCAGGAAATGACGACAACAGCCGCAGAGGTCCTCGCCGACCACTTCGTCTCTCTCAAGGTCAGCGACATTCCGGCAAAGGCCCTCGCGGATGCCAGGACTCTGATTTGCGATTATCTCGGCGTCGCGCTTGGCGGCAGTCGTACCGACAGCGCCAGGATCGCCGCACGTTTCGCCGAGGAGAACGGCGGCAGGAGCGACGCCACGCTGATCGGCCACGGCGGCAAGGTGCCGGCCGTGCACGCCGCATTTGCCAATGCGATCGCATCTCACAGCATCGAACTCGACGATGTCGATATCCTCGCGCTGTATCATTTCAGCCCGCCGGTGGTCTCGGCCGCGCTGGCGGTGGCGGAGCGCGAGAAGTCGAGCGGGGCTGAATTCCTGGCGGCGGTTGTCGCCGGCTGCGAAATGATGGCGCGGGCCAGCAATGCCACCAATTTCTCGCTGCGCAACCGCGGCTTTCATACCACGCCCACCTGCGGGGTGTTCGGCGCCGCCATCGCCGCGGCGCGGCTGATGCGCCTCGACCGGAAACAGACGGTTTCCGCGCTCGGGCTTGCGGGCGCCCAGGCGTCGGGCCTGATGGAGATGTATGGTCCTTCGATGCAGAAGCGCTTCAATCCCGGTCCGGCCGCACGCAATGGCGTTACCGCGGCGCAGATGGCAAGGCTCGGCTATACCGGCGCGGCCACGATCTTCGAGGGCGAACGGGGTTTCTGCCGGGTGTTCACCGACCAGTACGATGTGGAAGCGTTCACGCGCGACCTCGGAACCTCGTTCCCGATCGACATCGAATACAAGCCCTACAGCTGCGCCCGGCCCATTCACAACGCGATCGACTGTGCGCTCGGCGTGCGGGCCCAACTCAAGCAGCCGGTCGGCGCCATCACCGCCATGACCATGCGTCGTCATCCGGCATGGGCGCACTATCACCTGAATGCCCGGCCGGCGACCTATCACGAGGCGCAGGTGAGCTTGCCCTATTCCGTCGCCATTGCGCTTCTCGAGGGAGGGGCCTTGCCGCCGCAGTATCAGAACGACAAGCTCAAGGTGCCGGAAGTCCTCCGCCTTTCCGAGATGCTGAAGGTCGTCGCGGACGATACGCTTCCGCGCGGCGTTTCGTGCGCGCTCGAGGTCAAGACGGCCGGCGGCAATGTCCTGAATTGCCAGGTCGACCATCCCCGCGGGTCCATTGCCAATCCGATGTCCGAGGCGGAGATGAACCGCAAGGTGCATATGCTCGGCGATCCCGTCGTCGGTCCCGAAGCGGTCGACGCGCTGATCGGTTTCGTGGGCCGGGTCGAGAGCTTGCCGCGGATCGACGATTTGATCGGTGCCACCGTGCCTTCGCGGGCCGCGGCGTGAGGGATCACGCTGACCGCCGCCTCGTCGGCGGTGATCCGTAGCGGTCCAGCGCAAGCGCAAGCGTCGATACGCGGGCGTTCACTACAGAAACCGGCATAGCGCTCGGCGGAGAACGCTGCTGCGCCTCCGCTCGGATCGAGCATGGTCTGGATGGCCGGCGAAGCGGTGGCTTCCGGTCAGTCGGCTTTGCGCGGCGTCTCGGCAAGGGATTTGCGGCCGGTCTCGAACCCGCCTCGCAGCGGCGATCGCCGAGCAGGCACCATATGTCGAGGTTAAACTGTTGACAGTAGAATGAAGACGGATTTAGTTGGGGTGAGCGGCTCTGGTTTAGAAGTCCGTATCTTGGGGAGAGGTGGTCGCATGCGCGCGAATTTTGGACGGTGGTTGGGATTTGCGGCTGCCGCGACAGCTATATTTGCATTGACGCCGCTGAAAGCCTCGGCTGATGCGATCTCGGAATATCCCAACCGGCCAATCAGTATTGTTGTCGGGTTTACCGCAGGCGGCGGCAACGACGTCGTGGCGCGGATCGTCGGTAATAAGGTCGGAGAGCTCTTAAAGACTTCGGTCGTGATCCTGAACCGGTCCGGGGCGAACGGCGCCATCGCAATGGAATCGGTAGCGAAGGCTGCGCCGGACGGTTACACCATAATCCTCGGCAGTTCGAGCGTGATCGCCATCAACCCGGTAGTGACGGGTAGTGCAGGCCAGGACCCCATCAAGAACTTTGTCGGTCTCGGAACGGTAGCCATGACTCCCCAGGTTCTTGCCGTCAATCCGTCGGTTGAGGCCCGGACGATCCGTGAATTCGTCGCGCTTTCGCAGAAGCAGGAGATCAGCGTCGCATCAGCCGGCATTGGCGGCCTGCCACATCTGGCGATCGAACTTATTCAGTCGGTTGAAAAGGCGAAGTTACTCCACGTGCCTTACCGCGGAGGCGCACCGGCAGCAACGGATGTGGTTGCCGGCCATATAAACGGGATCGTGATGGACTTGCCCGTTGTGCAGCCCTTCATTGCAGACGGAAAACTGCGTGCGATCGCCGTACTGAACGACAAGCGCTCGGCTGCGTTGCCTGATGTCGCGTCGTCGGTGGAGCAGGGTGCGAAAGATCTCGTCGCGGTCAACTGGTACGGGCTCCTCGCACCAGCGAACACACCCGAACCGATTGCAGATCGGCTTTTTGAAGCCTTTTCCGCGGCCGCGCATGATCCTGGCGTGAAGGCAAAGCTCTCCGAGATCGGCATAGAGCCAATGACGTCTTCGTCACGCGCTGACTTCACTCAGTTTGTTCGCCGCGAGATGGCGCGTTGGGCGGCCGTCGCCAAAGTAGCCGGCCTGACCAAGAACTAGAGAGCGGACCGGCAGATTAGCCGAATCGGGCAATTTTTCTGTGTCGCCCGACTTCAAACGATTTTCTGCGCGCACGCCCTAATGACGGCTTCTGGCGCGAGGCGGCCAGGCCGCTTGCCGGTCATCTATTGGCCGATTGTTTCGTAACATCCAATTTCCGACTACACTGCTTGCCGCGGCGCCGCAGGGGGCTTCGCGTTCCGGCGTGGCAACGGCGGGCGCCGCCGTGTACCGTTTTGCGATCCGCCACCCTCCGGAACAGGATCTCCATGCCAACCCCTCACGTCCTCCTCGGCTGGGAACTCGGCGCCAACCGGGGGCACGTGACGAGTATCGGCGCTATTGCACGTGCGCTGGCACGCCGCGGCGCGCGCGTCACCTTCGCAGTCCAGCGGCTCGACGCCATGCGGGCGTTGCGTCCCCTCGATGATTCATGGGCCTTCCTGCAGGCGCCGGTCTGGCCAGGCCTGCTGGTCAATGCCGGCTTCGGCGGGCCGCAACCCACCGCGACCTTCGGCGACATCCTTGCGATCCTCGGTCTGCGCGACTCCGGCGTGGTCGAGTTTCTCGTGCGTGGATGGGACGGGCTGCTCAACGCCACGCGTCCCGACGCTGTCATCGCCGACTTCGCGCCGATGCTTCAGCTCGCGGCGCGCGGGCGTATTCCGGTCGTGGCCACCGGCACCGGCTTCTCGCTGCCTCCGGACCACCTGGAGGCCTATCCGCCGCTATGGAACGCACGTCCGACATTTCCCGAACCGGAGCTGCTCAAGACGGTCAATGTCGCCCTCGAGCGGTGCGGCAGGCCTCCGCTCGTGCGATTGCCCGAGATCATGGCCGCGGAGCGGCGCATGCCGCACTCCCTCGCGCTCTTCGATCCGTATGGCGATACACGGCGCGACCGCATGCTGGCGCCGATCCTTCCGAACTGGAGTCCCGCGCATGTCGCGGATGGCGACGAGATCTTCGTGTACTTTTCGGAGACTGCGCACAGGGCCGAGCGAATCTACGACGCGCTCGCGCGATTCGGATCGCGGGTGCGGATCCACGTTCCCAATCTCGCAGGTATTTACCTTGAGAAGCTGCGGGCCGCGGGCGTCGTCTTCGAGCCACGCCCGCAGAAGGTTATTGATATCGCACGGCGCAGCGGCCTCGTTGTTTCGCACGGTGGACTGGGGCTGGTCTCGATGACGCTCGCGGCCGGCCTGCCGCAACTGGTGCTTGCGCCTGATCTCGAAAAGCGACTCATCGGCGAGACCGTAACGCGCCTCGGCGTCGGCAAACTCTTGCGCTGGAGTGATGTCACGGCGGATTCCATCGCCGCCAACATCGAAGAGCTGTGCGCTGACGTGAACGTTCGCCAGCGCGCGTCGCAGCTCGGGCGCACGCTCGCTCCGCTGCTTGCGGAAGATGCAGCCGAAGCGATCGCCGAATCCGTTCTGTCGCTTTGCAGGTAACGGCCCGTCAGCGCATGTGTAAGGTCTAAGCCCAGCACGCGCGTGCGCGCCGGAACCCCGTGCAAGACTTTACTCTGCCGCTTTTCACGTCATTCGGCATAAATGCCGCATCAACCGTTCGGTTGAGGCGCACGTGCTATCATGGAAATTTCACGAAAAAGAATTTGACAATAGAATTCGATCAAGAAAGAATTTGATATTGGAATTTGAATTCGAAATTAAAAAATAATTTGAACAAGAAAATAGGGTGCGCTCATGGCCGTCACCGCCGCTCAATTTGAATCTCAGATCGACGCTTTTCTCGACAAGATCAGGGACAGCATCGTCTCAGAGGTCAGCAACAGCGACCTTCCTCTTATTGGAGCTATCGGCAGCGTCGCGGAGAAGGCCGGTGGCGTTGATACGCTCGATCCGTTTGCGGCGCTGAAGATCGAGATCCACGACGCGCTCACGGAGGCGCAGAGCGCGGGTGGAAATCTCGCCGACGCGCTTGCCGACAGGCTCAATGACATTCCCGGAGTCACCGCCTCGGTCTCCGCGGGCGGTGACATCAGCCTGGCATTCAACACGACCGTGACCGCCGAGACGGAAGATTTCAACATCGCCGTCGACGAGATTCCGATCTTCAAGATCAACGCGAGCGGCAACGCCGACTTCAGTGCCAAGTTGCAGGCCCAGATCGCCATCAATTCGGACGGCACCTTCACGATGGTGGACGGCGCGCCGGAAGTCGAAGTCGGAGTCGGGGCAAGCTTCTCGATCCAGGACACGGAAGCGGACCTGGGCATCGCCAAGATCAAGGTCGACGACGCCGACCCCGCCAAGGACGAGTTTACCGCCACCTTCAAGATCGATGTCGATTACAACGGCACGACGTTCTCCGCGACGCCCACGATCCAGGCCGATGTCGGTCTCGATCTCAAGTTCGAGACGACCTTTCTGGCCGATATTCTGCCAAAGATCCATGGCGAGCTCACGTTCAGCTTCGGCACCGACGGCGAAACCTTCACCGCGCCGACACTCGGGCTGGGACACGTCACCATCAATCTGAAGGATTATCTCGGTCTCGTCGGAGACACGCTGGGCGACGTCGCCAGCATCTTCAATCACGGCGCGCTCGGCACCATCATCGACATCGCCATGGAGCCGATGCCGGCGCTGAACGGGATCGCCCAGGCGTTTACCCCGCTGCTCGACCAGTTCGACAAGGTCGGCTCGATCAGCGGCGGCGGTGACGGCATCATTACCATCGGTGACCTCGCAGCCTATGCCAACCCGTCCCTGCAGGAGCCGATCAGCAACTTCTACCGCGCGGTCAAGATCATCGCCGAATTGCGCAAATTCGCGCCGCCCGACGGTTCCGGCGAAATCGACATCGGCGGCGGTTCGCTGTTCGGCGGCGCCACGACTTCGAACATCGATCCGCAAGCGGTGATCGATCAGCTCACCTCGAAGATCGGCGCTCTGGGCGGACTCTCGGACATTGCCAAGGACTTCCTGGAGGTCGTGGACGACCTGCTGCCGCCTGAGGCGACCTCTACCGGCTTCGAGTTCTCGCTGTTCGAGCATCCGGAAACCATTCTCAACATCTTTTTTCAGAACAGCACGCCCGTCGACATCATCAAGTACGACGTGCCGTCGTTCAGTTTCGAGGTTGCTGCGGGCGGCTTCTTCCCGGTGCTCGGTCCGCTCGGCTTCACGCTCAAGGGCGCGCTCGCGGCCGGCATCGACATCGACATCGGTTACGACACGCGCGGTCTGGCAACGCAGAATTTCTTCGACGGCTTCTACTTTACGACCAAGCCCGATGATCCGGACCTGCACGGTCCTAGCCGCCTCAACAAGGCCACGGGCCTGCCGTTCGCCTATGAACCGGTCGGCTGGCTCAACACCAGCATCAGCGGCGGCGCGGCGATCAATTTCGTTGCCGGCGAGGCCGGCGTCGCGGCCGAGTTCGGGTTCAACACGGATGCTTATTTCAAGGAGGAGAAGTTCCGTCCGTTCAGCGCGGACTGGGGCTGTGCCTTCGACATCAACGGGCGCGCCTACGTCGACGTTCATCTGTACATCGAGGTCGGCTTCGGGCCGTTCTCGGTCGAGAAGAATATTTCGCTCGCCGGCGCCACGCTGGCTGACTTCTCGAATTTCGAGTGCCCACCGGAGACCGTGGTGCCAACGGCCTCCGCGCCCGGCCTGGCGTCGATGGAAGGAATCGATCTCCAGCTCAATGTCGGCCCGCGGGCGGGGCTGCGCATCGTCGAGGATAACACCGGCAAGGAGGTTCACCTCGTCAATGCCGATAGCCCGGATACCGAAGGCTATGTGATTGCGCTGGCGCGCAAGCCGGATCCGGACGGCCAGGACATCGATCCAAAGGACGATGCCCCGCGCGAGGTCGAGCCTGGCTTCCTCGATGTCAGCGCGTTCGGCGTCACCCAGCGCGTGGGGATTCCCACCACGATCAGGGCCGACTTCGGCGCCGGCAACGACTTCGTCGTCATTCAGAGCGACGTGCACGTCAACAGCGTGATGTTCGGTGGTGCCGGCAACGACACGATGATCGGCGGTGCCGCACACGATGAGCTCTGGGGCGATGACCTCGGCAACACGCAGACCGGCGCGGATTCGCTCTCCGGTGCAGACGGCAACGATATTTTGCACGGCGGCAAGGGCGACGACACGCTGGAGGGCGGCAAGGGCGCCGACTTCCTCGATGGCGGCGACGGCAACGACACGGTCGATTACTCCAGGGCCAACCGCGACCTGGCGGTTCCGACCGGCATCTACATCGTCCTGTCCGACTCCGCATATTACGGCTCGGGCGGCGATGCAGAGGGCGATCAGTTTGTTTCGATCGAACGGGCCATCGGCACCGATTACGACGACTACATTCGTGCCGACTACGCCAGTTACAACGTGTTCCTGGAAGGCGGCAAGGGCAACGACAACCTGCTCGGCGGCTACGGCAATGACCTGCTGCTCGGCGGCGAGGGCGGGGACCTGCTGAACGGCGCCGGCTCGTTCGTTCCGGCCGGCAGCAACGGCGGCGAGGACGGCACCACCTACATCACCTCCTGGGGCGCGGTGTATATCGACCTCACGCGCGTGTACCAGTACGGCGGCGACGCCGAGGGCGACAAGTTCTACTCCATCGAGGACGTGCAGGGGTCGATCAACAACGACAGCTTACAAGGCAACCAGTTCCGCAACGTGCTGGATGGCAGCAACGGCGACGACTTCCTTGAGGGTCGCGGCGGGTCCGACGTCCTGCTCGGCGGCTTCGGTAACGACGTCGTGCGCGGCGGCGCTGACGGCGACGAGCTGCTGGATGGCGGTCCGGGCGGCTTCGACACACTGACCTATGCCCATATAACGGGTCCGGTCACGGTGGATCTCGGCGTTGGCGCCGGTGCCGGTGGCGACAGGATCGGAATGGAGGTCCCCGCGCCGGCGGGTGGCCGCGGCATCAGTTCCTTCAACCATCTCATTGGTACCGGTTTTGCCGATTCGCTCACCGGCGATCTCGGATACAACACCATCGAAGGCGGCGCCGGCGGCGACTTCATCAACGGCGACGGCGGTGACGACATTCTGATCGGCGGTGCGGGTGGCGACATCATCGTCGGCGGCACGGGTAGGGATTGGACGCTTTACAGCGACTCCGGCACGGGTGTGACGGTCGATCTGCTTGGCGTCGGAGCGGGCGGAACGGCGGCTGGCGACACCTACAATTTCGGTGGTGAGACTGTCGAGAACGTGCTCGGCTCCCGTTACGCCGATACGCTCCGCGGCAACGGCCTCGACAACATCCTCGATCCGAACATCTCCGGACAGCAGGTCGTCGAGACGGTCGACGGACGCGGCAATCGCACCACCGGCGACGTGCCCGCGGACATCCCGGGCGACATCCTGCGTGTCAATTACGCCGGCTACTATGCGGACGTCGGCCAGGGTGTGACGGGCGGTTTCGCGCTCGGGTCGACCACCGGCGGGCAACTCACCCGGCAGAACGCGGCCAACAACGGTCAGCTCGACCGAGTCGACTTCTCCAACATCGAACGGCTCTGGCTCACCGGTACCTCCAGGGCGGACACGGTCTATGGTGGTCAGTCGGCCGACCGCATCTACACCAACAGCGGCGACGACATCGTCGTGGCGGGACGCGGCGCCGACGACGTTCACACCGGTAGCGGCAACGATACGGTTGCGTGGGGTACCAATGTCAATCGCACGCTCGACTTCGGCGGCGGCGCCGCATCGCCACCTGCCGCATTCCATCTCGACGGCGGCAGCGGGCTCGACACGCTGTCGATCGATCTCTCCTTCACCAGCCAGAATCTGAGGCTGATCGGCCAGGAGGGGACAACCGAAAATCGCGGCTCCAACTTCTCGATCTCGAACGGTGCGGGCGCCGAGCACTTCGAATATCTCGGCGATGTTCGCACGGGCGCCGGCAACGATTTAGTTGCCCAACTCGGCGTGCACGACAACCACTTCGACACCGGCGACGGCGAGGACATCATTCTGTCCGGCCTCGGCTTCGACACCGTCGATGGCGGCAGCGACACGGTCGGAGACCCGGGCCCCTACTACAGCCCTGGCCTCTCGTTCGTTCAGGCCGCGGGCGATCGCCTGGTGCTCGACTATTCGAGCCTCGGACCGGACCAGAACGTGCGCAGCTTTTCGTTCCTCGCCGCGACCGACAAGACCGTCGGCTACACCACGCTGTTCACCAACCAGGGAAATTACACCGCGTCGCCCGTCGGGAATCCGAATGCCGTGACGTCTTCGGTCAATTTCACGGGCATCGAAGGTCTGTCGGTTCTGGGTTCGCAGGGTGACGACGTCCTGAACGGCACCGACACGGTCTACCGCGACGTCAGCTGGCTGGGCGAGAACCGTGGCGGCGACGACCTGCTGTTCGGCGAGGGCGGCAACGATATCCTGATCGGCCATGCGGGTGACGACCAACTGAACGGCGGCGACGACAGCGACTACCTCGACGGCGGTGCGAGCGTCGGGATGAACGATTTCACCCAGGTCGACCTGCTCACGGGGGGCTCCGGTGCCGACCGCTTCGTTCTTGGCACCGGCAACAGTGTCGCCTACGATGGCGGCCGCGACCTCGACTACGCCGACATCCAGGACTTCAATGCGGTCGATGGCGACACCATTTCGCTGGACGATGGCGAGGACTATCGCGTCGAGTTCGTCGGCGGCGACGCCTACATCTACGTCCATCACGAGGGTTCCGGTGGCTACGGCGGCTATGGCGGTTACGGCGGTTACGGCGGCTATGGCGGTTACGGCGGCGATGGCGGTTACGGTGGTTACGGCAGCTATGACGACCTGATCGCCAAGGTCAGGAATGTGAACGGCGATTTCGACCTCAACGCCGATTACATCGTCAGCACCAACGAAGCATGGGCGCCAAGCTCGCCGCCGTCGAATACGTTGACGGCACTGTCGTCCGAGCTCGACAGCAGCGCAATGTCGCTAATGTCGCTTTCGACGCTGGCTGCACCGTGGATCACCGAGGCTCCGACCGCGGTCGAACTGGAGGCGGCGCTGGAAGGCGCCAGCGGCGTCAACGGCACGCTGACGGTGGAAGGGAATGCCGAGTCGTTCGCAACGTTCAACGGCGATCCGTTTGGATTGGGCTCCGGCATCATCCTGTCGACGGGCCGTGCCGCCGACCTTGCGGGACCGAACGAGACGTCAGGCCCGACGTCGATTGCAGGCAGCATCCCGCTTACCTTCACGCGTGTGGGTGACACCGGCGGCACGACCATCTATCGCGCCGACCTGACGGGGCTAGGCATCGACATCAGGTCGCTCCTGATCGAGGACAGCGGTTCGAGCGCAGGCGGTTCGCCGGGCAAGTTCAGCGGCTTCGATCTCGACGCCATCGTGCTCAGCCGCCAGTTTATTGCCAGCGCAAATTCCGCTGCGACCATGAACGGCATCTCCCAGCTCGATGTCTTTGACTACAGCAACAACGGCGTTGTGCTGCGGCCGGGCTTCATGAGGGACGGTAGTTTTCTGGCGCCGGAACTGAACGGCCAGACCAATGGTCTGCTCGACGGCCTCGCGACACTGGGTACGTTTGACGCCACCGGTTCAACCGCGGATATCGGCCACCGTGTGACGCTCGGTGACAACGGTGCAATCGGCTTCGACCTGACGACAGCCGTCAGCACGAGGCAGCCGCTGTATCTCTACATTGCCGAATCGGGCGTGAGCCCCGAGGAGACGGTGCGCGGCTTCGTGTCAGCCTCGGCAGACACGATCGAGCGGACCAGCGACCTGTCGACCGACCTCGGCACCGCGGGCCAGGAAGACGACACCGCCAAGCTCACCTACACTTTCACGCCGAAGCCGGGCGACACCGCGTTCTCGTTCGACGCGGTGCTGTTCTCCGAGGAGCTGCCGGAGTTCGACGGTAGCGATCTGACCGATATCTTCTCGATCAAGCTCAACGGCGTCGATATCGGCTCGCTCTCCAACGGCGCGGCGCTCTCCATCAAGAACCTCGTCTACTCCGGCTCGGGCGACCTGGTCTACAACGCGCCGGGCACTGGACCGCTGGCCAACGAGATCCGCGCGGACGCCTACACGCATGCGATCACGATCAGCGGTCTGGTCATTCCGGGAACCGTCAACACCCTGACCATCGAGGTACGTGACGATCGTGACGCCTTCCTCGACAGTGGCATGCTGATCAAGCAGGGCTCCTTCAAGACCTTCGTCGCGCCGGTGAACACAGCGCTGACGAACAATCCGCCGGTGATCATCGGGCCGAACGGCCAGATCCATGTGCCGGAGAACACGACGCCGGTCACCACCGTGTCGGCCTCGGATCCCGATCCGGGCCAGACGCTCACCTATGAGATCTTCGGTGGGGCGGATGCCGGCAAGTTCAACATCGACCCGACGACCGGTGCGATCATCTTCAAGGACGCCCCGGATTTCGAGAACCCGACCGATGGCAATCACGACAACGTCTATGACCTGCTGGTGAAGGTCAAAGACGGAAGCGACGGAAGCGCCATACAGGACTATCACGTGAAGGTCGACGACGTGACGATCGAGAGCGCCGCGCCAGTCGCGACCGGCGACAGCTACGCCACCAACCTGCATCAAGCGCTCCACATCGCTGCCCGCGGCGTGCTCGCTAACGACACCGATGTCGATAGCCCGCTGCTGACCGCGGCCCTGCAGACCGGCCCGGCGCATGCGTCGTCCTTCAGCCTTCACGCCGATGGCTCGTTCGACTACACGCCGTTGCTGACATTCACCGGCAGCGACAGCTTCACCTATATGGCATCCGACGGAACGTCGAACAGCAGTCCGGTGACGGTATCGATCGCCGTCAACGACGGGCCAAATTCCTTCAACTTCCAGGCAAGTTCGGCGAATACCACCGTCAGTCTGAGCGGCACCTCGGGCGCCAGTACCGTGTTCGGCGCTTTCGGCTCTAAAGCCGTGCAGTATCTTCCGGGGGTGGTCAACAACGTCCTCGGTGGCTCCGGCAACGATACGATCCGCGGCAATAACAATGGCGACGCTCTGATCGGCGGTGCCGGTAATGACGTCATCATTGGTGGAACCGGGAACGATGTCCTCAGCGGTGACAATGGAACCAACCGACTGACCGGCGGTGCAGGCCAGGACACCTTCGTGTTCAAGCCCGGTAACTTCAACACCACCATCTCGGACTTCAACCCGACAGCGGATGTGCTGGACTTCCAGGGTTTCGGCGGCTTGACGGTCGACCAGATCCTTGCGAGCAGCAGTGCCGGAAACAACACGGTGATCACATTGGGGGTCAACGAGCATATCACGCTGCTGGGCGTAACCCAGAGTCAGCTTTTCAGCCTTCATCCGTTCGAGTTCAATATTTGACGAAATCAGAAAGACATTGCGGCAGGTCAGATGCGAAGATTTGTCGAAGTTAATGAGAGTAACAGGAGTAGTTCGATGCTGAATTGCAGGGTTCGTTTTGGCCGCGTCTTGGCTTCCATCGGCTTTTTGCTGGCCGTCTGTTTCAGCGGTGCGAGCCGTGCCGATGTCATCAATGTGACGGATTGGTCCTCTGGGCTCACCACCACGCTGGTAAGCATTAATGGCACGAACGGCGGCCAATTGGATTTCACGCTGGATCTGCGGCAGTTAGGGGAGCCGGTTTTTGGTAATTTCCAGATGTCAATTTCCAGTCCCAGCAATTCTAATCTGCTAAACCTCCTGCTTGGGTCGTTTCCGCAACTCCCAGGATCGTCAGACCCATTGTACGGGAATTTCGGCGGAGATTTGTCTCCGACGGTTGATATGTACGACATCACGACATGGAGCGTATCGGTCAGTGCAAGTGACCTTGCGAGCGGGCCGTTGACGATTGCCATCACTCCTAGCTTGATCCCCTTGTTTGAATTTGAAACCCTTCCTTTGCTGACCGTGAATCTGGGCGGAGATCTGCAGATTGCCGCCGTCCCGGAAATGTCGACCTGGGCCATGATGATCCTGGGTTTCGCTGGCGTCGGCTTCATGGCCTACCGCCGGTCGACGAAGCCCGCGCCGATGGCGAGCTAAACAACGATTATCAGGATTGAATTGAAAGCCGCCTTCGGGCGGCTTTACTTTGCCGCAATGACATCGACGTGTTCGTTGTTGACCCTGGTCGGGCATGAACGGCGACGACAAATTGCATCCACGTTTTCCCGTCTTCCGGGCTACCTGTTCTGCTTTCCTTGCGGGTCCGGTTTGTGGCGCAAGGCGGTCGTTACTGGATAATGCTCGCCGCGTGTTACCGGATGCCGTCGATCGGCAGCGGCGGACGCGGCCCACCGAATTGGGTTCGGCACAATTGGTCAGATGCTGGAACGTGAGCGACCAGAATTGCTCTTGTTGCGGTCGCAGTTATGCTTGGGGGTGCATGCGTAGGGTGCGCATAGCAACATCTGGAAGAGAGCTCTGTTGGCCTTGTAACGAGCAGAGGGGCGGCGCCTCTCCACGCCTCGCATAACAAGTTGCCCTTCGGCCGTACAAACACGCCAAGCCCATACACGTCCACGCTTTTCCAGCAAAACTTCAAACACAGGCAATTGGCGCTGCGGCATTCTCATCCAGTCGCTCATTCATCAATAGGTCGCCTGATCTCCTAACAGGTTCAAACCTTTACGAAAATTTTCAAAATGGCGATGTCCTGGCTTGCGCGTTTCGCTCCATGAATCTCATGGAACAAATAATTTGAACCATAAAGTAATATGGTATTACTTACAGAGTAGCCGTTGTGGATATTGCCACAATCTGAGCTTTATTTCTCTCAAGAAGCCATCCAAAGATTGAAGGTCGGTAGCTCGCCTTCGCCTCTGCTTGCATCACGCGCCGGTTATCCTCATGCGGTCCAAATCCAATCAAATCGCGATCTTCATCGATGGCGCAAACCTGAACGCTACCGCGAGGGCACTGGGCTTCGACATCGACTACAAGCGCCTTCTCGTAGAATTCAACGGCCGCGGCTCTGTGGTGCGAGCTTCCTACTACGTGGCAATGATTGAAGATCAGGAATATTCTTCAGTCCGCCCGTTGGCAGATTGGCTCAGTTACAATGGCTACACTGTCGTCGCCAAGGCGACTAAGGAATTCGCAGACACCAGCGGTCGCCGAAAATTCAAAGGAAACCTTGACGTCGAGCTCACGGTCGATGCGATGGAGCTCGCCGAGCATGTAGACCAGATGGTGCTGTTTTCCGGCGACGGCGACTTCCGTCCGTTAGTCGAGGCGGTGCAGCGGCGCGGCGTCGGCGTCACCGTGATTTCGACAATATCGAGTCAGCCGCCGATGATTGCCGACGAACTGCGCCGCCAGGCTGACGTCTTCATTGATCTTGTGGAACTGCAATCCAGGCTCGGCCGCGATCCGTCTGAGCGAGCGGCCCTGCGCGAGTCGCGCCATCGTGCGCCGCAACTCCCGCAGCGTGCGACGCCAAGGTCTTTCAAGGCAGGCAATAGAGACAGAGAAGTATAGGACATCCTGAAGCTCTTACCTTGACCGCCGCTCGCACCTTAAGCTTCGAGAAGCTTTCATTCAAAATATCATCCAACTTTGATCGTTCTGCTGTCTTGCCGGTGGCGCGCGCCGTGCAATTTTGAAGCGCCGGCACCGTGGTTGCGACCATGCCCTCAATCCTGTGAACCGTTTAGCTGATCGCCTCGCGGCCTCGCGATCGCGTTGGGGAAGAACGTCGCCTGTCATAGCCGCCGGCGAAGTCAATCGGGTTGGAGCGAAGCTTTGGGGCTGCCAGGTTGCGCTGCACCATGGCTTTCGCTTGTGGATTAGGAGAATCACGTCACACTTCTTCATCGGTCATGACGGGGACGAGCATGGACACGATGGACGTACTGTTTTGGGCGGGGGTGATCTGGGGCCCGAGCCTTTTGCTGATGGCCTACCTGATGATCCCTTCTCGACGGCAAACCGATTAGAAGGCCTTCGAGCTTTTCGAACGTCGCGAAGCTCATTGCGGCGAGGTAGTTCACGTCCATCCAGGATTCACGCCATCTCGGGGTAGCCGGGTAATTCCAGAACCGCTCAGGTCAGTGCCCAGGCAATCCCCTCGAACAGCATCCAGAGCCAGCCGAACATCGCAACGGAGATGGCCGTTAGATAAAGGATATGGAAGGCGCTGGATCGCATGGCCACTATCGGTAGATGCGATGAAGTGAAGGCTTCGCTGCCGTGTCGAGAATCTTCTGACGCAATTGAAGCACCTCGGCGTAGCGAATGTGGAGTGGCGTTCTGTGGCTCACTGCCGGCGTTGTTTTCCGGCTCCGGTCGGCTCTTCTTTTTTTCATCGCTCAACCCCCATCACTCGCCTTGGGGTTATAGCGCGGTGAGCTCGCGCAGAGTGTGAAGTAAACCACAGCTCAAGATAAAAAGACCCTCCGGAGGTGGTCCCGGTATCCGCGATTGATCCAGTCTCACCCGAGAGCGGCGACTTGCCCGAGGCAATCCCGAAGCATTTGAGATGAGGCCGCCTCGTCGGGGCCTTCCCATCGCGCCGTGTGGGGCATGACCAGGGCCAGAGAGAATGGGGCTGCGCAGAAGGCGATGCCTTCGTACTGGCTGAAATTCTCAAAGCGCGCGCGCACGCCGCCCGGCAATGGCGCAAGGCTTGCCACTTCGAGGAGGCCAAAGGGCACCGTCAGTCCGCAACGCAGCGCCTTGGAGAGGGCTTCCTTGAGACACCACAGCAACAGCATTCGCTGATGCTCGTCGTAAGGCATCACGGTTTGCGCCAATGCCCGTTCACGGGGTGTTGTCTGCTCGCTCAATGCGGATTGCTGCTCCGGAGCGGCACGTTCCAGGTCCACGCCCATCGGGCACGCCTCGGGGTGCGCCACGGCGATGGCCGCGTTGCCTGCATGCGCCAGCGTGACCTGCAAATTCGACCTGCCCGGCACGCAGACCACGGGCTGCTGCAGCAGGCCCGGCAGTACACTGATGTTGCGGCCGGGAACGCCCGGCGCGAGGAGACCAAGAGCGCTCTTGGCCGCGCGCCGCCCGGCGAGGAAAGACTGCCGGCGGCTTGGCGCGAGGCGGTCGGTCAGCAGTGCGGCCTCTTCGGGACCAAGCATGTCCGGCGCCGCGGCTTCCAGCGCCGCCAGAGGTGCGGCAACCACGGCGAAGGCGCAGCGCAGCGGACGGCTTCCTTCGCGGAGCAGGAAGGTTGCGTCCCGCTCGAACCCGGCCAACGTGGTGCGGGACTGCGTCATCTCAGGCGGGCGCGACAGCGTGTGCTTGCGCTGTCTGGTCGCTGTGGCTGAGCAGGAGATAGAAGGCCGGCACCACGAACAGCGTAAAGAGGGTGCCGATGGAAAGGCCGGATGCGATCACCAGGCCCATGTCGTAGCGCGAATTGGCGCCTGCGCCGGTGGCGATAATGAGAGGCGTCACGCCCAGCACCATCGCCGCGGTCGTCATCATGATCGCGCGCAGGCGGAGCGTGGCCGCCTCGATGATGGCGTCGCGCTTGCTCCGGCCCTCCTTGCGCAGGGTGTTGGCCACCTCCACCATCAGGATGCCATGCTTGCTGACGAGGCCCATGAGCGTGACCAGTCCGACCTGGGTGTAGATGTTGATGGTGGCGCCGCCGACGCCGAGCCGGATGAAAACGAGCGCGCCGGCGAGCGACATCGGGACCGAGACCAGGATGACCAGCGGATCGCGGAAGCTGTTGAACAGGGCCGCCAGCACCAGGAAGATGATGAGCAGCGCCAGCGCGAAGGTGGTCACGAAGCCGTTGGATTCCTGCTCCAGCTGCCGCGAGGAGCCGGCAAAGTCGAAGCTGTATCCCGACGGCAGCGAGCGGGCGGCGATCGCCTTCAACTCCGCCAGTGCCTCGCCGTCCGACACGCCGGGCCTGGCGATGCCGGAAACGGTCGAGGAGCTGAGCTGCTGGAAATGATTGAGCGACTGCGGCACGGTCTTCATCTCGATCGAGGCGACGGTGGAGAGCGGGACGGCCGTCCCGTCCGCGGCCCGGATGTAATAGTCGAGCAATTGATCGGTGTTGAGCCGGTGTTGCTGCATCACCTGCGGGATGACCTTGTACGATTTTCCGCCAAGGTCGAAGTAATTCGCGTAGCTGCCGCCCAGCATGGTGGACATGGCGGCGCCGACGTCACTCATGTTGAGGCCGAGCGACGACAACTTGTCCCTGTCGAAATGAATGCTGGCGTGCGGCTGATCTATTTTCATGTTGCTGTCGAGAAAGATGAACTTGCCGCTTTTCATGGCCTCGCCGAGGAAGTTCTGCGACGCCTGATACAGCCGCGCATAAGTATCGTTGGATTTCAGCACGAACTGGATCGGCAGGCCGCTGCTGCCCGGCAGCGGCGGCAACTGGAATGCGGCCACGCGCGCGCCGGCAATCTTGCTGAACTCCTGCTGGATGATCGGGGCGAGGGTCAGCGCCGTTCGGCTGCGCTGGTCCCATGGTTTCAGCACCCAGCCGCCGATGACCTCGCCCGGCATGTCGATCTGGAACACGAGGTCGGTTTCCGGCCGCTTGTCGAGGATGCCGTAGATCTGCTGCACGTAGATTTCACGCTGCGCCAGCGTGGCGTTCGGCGCCGCCGACATCATGGTCAGGATCACCCCCTGGTCCTCCGGTGGCGCGAGCTGGGAGGTCGAGCTGGAATAGAGCCAGAAGATGCTCGACAGCACGACGACACCGAACAGGATCGTGAGCGGAAAAAGGCGCAGCGAGGCGGTCAGGGCGGTGCGATAGGCCCCGATGATGAACTTCATGGCGGCGTCGATGGTGCGCACCATGCGTGCCTCCAGCGTACGCGCGGAAGGATCGTATGGCGCGAGCAGAAAGGCGCAGCTCATGGGTGAAAGCGTCAGGGCGACCACCGCCGACACGATCACCGCCGCCACCAGCGTGAAGGCGAACTCCGTGAACAGGGAACCGGTCAGACCGCCCTGGAAACCGACCGGCACATAGACCGCGATCAGAACGGCGGTCATCGCGATGATCGGACCCGACAGCTCCCGAGCCGCCGTGATCGCGGCATCGATCGGCTTCAGACCCTGCTCCATGTGGCGGTTGACGCCCTCCACGACAATGATGGCGTCGTCCACCACGAGGCCGATGGCGAGCACGAGGGCGAGCAGGGTCAGCAGGTTGATGGAGAAGCCGAACGCCAGCATCAGCGCGAAGCTGCCGATCAGGGAGAGCGGGATGGCGACGATCGGGATGAACACCGAGCGCCATGACCCCAGGAATACAAAGACCACGAGCGTTACGATCAGGGCCGCCTCGAACAGCGAGATGACCACCTCCCGGATGGAGGTGTTGACGAAATTGGTGGCGTCGTAGAGCACCGTGCCGGAAAGGCCGGTGGGCAGGTCGGACAGGATGGTGGGCATCGTCTGCCGCACACCCTGGATGACATCGAGCAGGTTGGCGGAGGGCGCGACCTGGATGCCGATGTAGACCGCGGACTTGCCGTTGAAGCTGGTCCTGGAATCATAGTCGTCGCTGCCGAGCGTGACGTTCGCCACGTCCTTCAGGCGGATCACGGCGCCCGAGACGTTCTTGATGATGAGGTCGCGAAACTCCTGCACCGAATGCAGGTTGGTGGCGGCGGAAAGCTTCACCTGAATCAGCCGGCCCTTGGTGGTGCCCACGCCGGCGATGTAGTCGTTGGCTTTGAGCGCGGTGGCCACGTCGGTGGCGGTGAGGCCGAGCGATGCCAGTCGGTCCGGGTCAAGCCAGGCGCGGAGGGCGAAGTTCTTGCCGCCCAGGATTTCCGCCACCTGCACGCCGGCGACCGCCTGCAGCTTGGGCTGCACCACGCGGGCCACGTAATCCGTCACCTCGTTCTCGGCGAGGACCGTGCTCGAGAAGGCGATGTACATGGCATCGATGGTCGAGCCCGTCTTCAGGGCGAGGATCGGCTGCTGGGTGCCGGCCGGCAACTGGTTCAGCACCGAGCTCACCTTGGTGCTGATCTCCGTGAGGGCGTCGCCGCTGGGATAGTTCAGCCGGAGATTGACGGTGATCGCGCTGACCCCGGTCTGGCTGGACGAGGTCATGTAGTCGATGCCGTTGGCCTGGGCGATCACATTCTCCAGCGGCGTGGTGATGAAACCCGCGATGATGTCGGCATCGGCGCCGGCATACGTGGTCGTCACGGTCACCACGCCGTTCTGCATCCGGGGATATTGCAGGATCGGCAGCGAGAACATGGCGCGCAGGCCGATCACCAGGACCAGCGCGCTCACGACCAGCGAGAGTACCGGGCGCCGGACGAAAATGTCGGTGATGGGCATCGTCCGCTCCTGTCAGTCCGACATCTTCGGATCGATCTCGAATTTGGGAATGTGGCTGTTGTCGATCACGACGGGCGTGCCGTTGCGCAGCTTGATCTGGCCAGCCACAACCACCATCTCGCCTTCCTTCAGTCCGGAGACGACGGCGATGAAATCGCCGCGCGCCTGTCCCATCTTGACGAAGGTTTCCCGCGCCACCAGGCCCGTTCCGTCGGCGCCCTTGTCCAGCACGAAAACGGTTGAGCCGTAGGGATTGGCCACGATGGCCGTCTGCGGCAAGGTCACGAACTGTTCGGCCGCGTCGATATCGAGGGCGACCTTAGCGAACATGCCCGGCACCAGCCGCCCCTTTGGGTTCTTGAACACCGCCCGCACTTTCACATTGCGGCTGCCGGTCTCGACCTTGGCGTTGATGGCGCTCACGGTGCCGGCGAATACCTGCTCCGGATAGGCGTCGACCTGCAAATTCACCGGCTGCCCGACCTGCAGGCGTCCGAAATGCTGTTGCGGCATGTAGAAATCGGCGAACAGGGGATCGAGGGCCTGCAGGGTGACGATCGCGGTACCGGCGCTCAGATACTGGCCGAGATCGACGTTACGGATTCCGAGGCGCCCCGTGAAAGGCGCCGTGAGGCTGTATTGAGCGACCAGCGCCTGCTGTTGCGCCACCAGCGCCCTGGAATTCTTCAGGTTGGCCTCATCATTATCCACCGTGGCCTGGCTCACGGCCTTGATCTTGAACTGCTCGATGTCGCGCTTCAGGGTCAGGGCGTTCAGTTCGGCCGTGGCATTGAGGGAGTCGAGCTTCGATATCTGGTCGTCGGCGACAAGCTGCAGCAGCGCTGCGCCGGCCTGCACCGTATCGCCGGATTCGAAGGTCAGGCTTTGCACGATGCCGGAAACCTGGAGGGCGAGATCCGCGCCTTTGGAGGCCCGCAACTCTCCGACCAGCTTCATGCTGGGTTGCCACGTCTGCATCCGTGCCGTCTGCGCGGCAACCGTCTGCGGCGGGGCGGCGGGGCGGGAGGTGACGGGGCCGTGGGAGATGCGGCTCTTTACGACATAGAAGAGTGCTCCCGCCAGGATTGCGACCGCCAGCCACACCATGACACGCCTGTTCTTCACCGGCTTCGCTCCATGTTGGTATCGGGCGGCGGCGCCAGCGCGCCGACCGCGTCTTCACGGGTGGCGGAAAGCGCGGGTCCGTCCGGTCCCTGGAAGTAACCGCCGTCGCGCGGGAAGGCCTCTCTCGTTTCGTCCATCCGGTTCCACCATCCGCCGCCCAGCGCCTGGAACAGGGCCACGGTATCGCTGTAGCGCATGGCCTGAGCCTGAATGCGCAGGATCACGGCATTCTGATAGGTCTGCTGGGCCGTAATGATGATGGCGTAGCCGATGGCGCCGGACTTGAACTGCTCCTGCGCCATCTTCAGGCTGTCCAGCGCGGATTTCTCCGCGACCGCCTGTGCGCGCAGCGTCGCTGCATCGAATTGCACGGCGCGCAGCGCGTCGGCCACATTCTGGAAAGAGGTAATGATGGTGCTTTGATAGAGTGCATAGTCCTGCTCGAAGATCGCGACGCTCGCTTCCTTGGTGCGGTAGAGCTGGCCGCCGTCCCACAGCTTTTGCGTGATGTTCGCGGCCAAGGTCCACGCCACGCTTTGCGGCGTGAACAACTGGCCGACGCTGAGGGCGTCGGTGCCCAACGAGGGGGTAAGGGTGAATTGCGGAAGCAGGTTCGCCGTGTTCACGCCCACCTTCGCGGCCGCCTGGTGCAGCGTCGCCTCCGCCTGGCGGATATCGGGCCGCTGGCGCACGAGTTGCGACGGCAGGCTCACCGGCAGCTTGCGGGGCAGGCGCAGGCTTGAAAGTTTCACGCTTTCGCCGCGGTCCTGGTGGGGCAGGCGACCGAGATAGGCCATCAACTGGTTGCGGCCCTGGGCCAGCCGCTTCAGCAGCGGAGGCAGGGTCGCTTGCGTCTGCGCCAGCGTCGCCAACTGGGCGAGGACGTCGGCCTGCGAGACGGCGCCCACATCGAATTGCCGCTGGACGCGTTGCAACTGGTCGGTCTGCGCCCTGATAATCTCCTGCGTGGCTGCGGCCTGCGCCCGCAACGAGGCGTCTGAAATGGCCGACGTGACCACATTGGCGGTGAGGGCGAGATAGGTCGCCTCCATCACGAACTGCTGGTACTGCGCCAGAGCTGCGGCCGATTCGGCCTGTCGTCGCAGGCCACCGAACACATCGAGCGTGTAGGTCACGTTCACGGTCGCATCGTAGAGGTTGTAGATCGACGGGGCACCGGTGCTGCCTCCGGAGGCGGCGGGCACCTGCTGGCGTGTTGCCGAGTTTTCGCCCGTGATCTGGGGCGCGAGCGCCCCACGGAACTGTAGCGTCGTTTCACGCGCCGAGCGCAGGGCATATTGGGCGGCCCGCACATCAGGATGGTTGCGCACCGCTTCTTCGACAAAAGCGTTGATTTGGGGCGAGCCGAACTCGCGCCACCACTGCCCGCCGACTTCGAGGCCCGCCACGAAGGTTTGCGGCGCGCCGCCGGCGACCCCGGTTGCCATCGCCGCGTTCAGCCTCGCCTGCGGGGTGTAGCCGCTGGCATCCGGCGACGGCGGCGGCTGGAAGTCGGGCCCCACCATGCATCCGGCGAGCAGCAGCGGGCCCGCGATGGCACAAACCCAGCCGAGCGATGCAGCTGCGGGAAACCATCGGCCTGTGCGGTGCTCCATGGCGTGTCCTACCCGCACGCCAGAAGGGGTCGGTCGAGAAAGCCGGCAATGGCCGCCGCCGTCTGCACGGCAGCCTCTCCCGACAGCATGGAAACATGATCGCCATGGATCGTGCGCACGCCGAGGATGCCATCCACGAAACGGGACCAGCCCATGTCGGGCGCCGACACGGTGCGCAAGTCAGCTTCGCTGAGGTCGCCGTGGCGGACGAAGGAGCCACGCACCAGGCAGAACGGCAGATTGCGCGGCGCGTCTGCGGCGGGAGCATACGCCAGAAACGCATCGTAGAGGGCGCGGCTGGCGTGATAGGCGCGGCCGAGCCAGGCGGAGTCCGCTTCCGGGGCAATGAGGCCGGCGTCCAGCATCCGCGCCCTTGCGAAATCGAAACGGGCTTCGGCGTCAAGCGGCAGCAGGTCGTCCACGCCAAGGCGCATCTCGGTGCCGTGGTGGCGCGCGCGCACGCCGGCCATCCGCACCAGCCATTCCGCCTCGGCCCGGTCGGGGTCCTGCGGCAGCACGGAGTGATTGCCCAGCGGGGCAGGCGTGTCGATGATGACGAGACAATCGGGCGGCGTCCCGCGCGCGGCGAGCTGGCACGCCATTTCATAGGCGACGATGCCGCCGAACGAATAGCCGCCCAGCAGCCGCGGGGCAGGCACGCCGCGGCGGGCCAGCGCAGCGAGGTTTGCGGCCGCAAGCGACACCACCGAGCCGGGCGCTTGCTGTCCCGGCTCCAGTCCGGGCGCCTGCAGCGCCCAGAACGGTGTCGCCGCCGGAAAGGCGCGGGCGAGTTCGAGGAAAGCGCTGACATCGCCGGCGATCGGATGCACGCAAACGAAGGGCTCGCCGCGTCCGGCGGTGAGCGGAACCACGGCGTCCCATGCGGGCGCGATCGTCAAGGCGCGGGCCAGCGCGGCCGCGTTGCGATGCTCGATCAGCGCGGTGACCGACACCGGCCGCCCTATTCGTTTGGACAAGCGTGCCGCAGCCGTCGCAAGGCCGAGCGAGGTCAGCCCGGCCGCCAGCACATCCTCCGCAACGCCCAGCCTGCGGCCGATGATGGTCGAGAGAACGTCGAGAACCGCCTGTTCGGCCGGGTCGCGACGCGGATGTAGCGGGATCGGAGCCGCGCTGCCGGCCGCCTCCGTGCCGTGCTCGGCCGTCACGCGAGCGGCCGGGGCCGCAGCGGGAAGGGGCACCGCCGCTACGGTGAGGTCGATGCTGCCGGGCAGTGCGGCGAACAGCGCTGCGAATTCATCGATCATCCGCTCGCCCACGGCGGCGGCGGTGCCGTCCGTGTCCGGCAACACGATGGAAAGGCCAATGCGCTCGCCGGGCACCACGACGGCGGTCACGCTGTAGGCGGACTTCAGCGCATTGTGCACGCTCTCCACGCGCAGGCCGCCCGCGCCGGTCCAGGCGTCGGCGCCGGAAGGCATGTTCTCGACGACCAGCAGGGTATCGAACAAGGCCGATGCGCGATCCCCGAGGCCGGCCGCCTCGACCACTTCCATCAGGGAGACCTGCGACCGGGTCTGTAGCGCCGCGATCTGGCGCTGCATCTCCTCCGCGAGGGCGAGAACCGCGCTGCCGGCATCAAAGCGCAGGCGTACCGGCAGGTTGTTGATGAACAGGCCGACCATCTCCTCCACTCCGGGCACCTGAGGCGGCCGGCCGGAGATGGTGGTGCAAAAGACGGTGTCGCGGCAGCCGCGCCGCGCCGCCGACCACAGGCCCCAGGCAAGATGCGCCAGCGCCGCGATGGTGAGGCCGCGCCGCCGCGTTAGATCGCGCAGCGCCTTGCTGTCCTGCGCCGAGAGCTGCCGCCGGACCGTCACGTAGCGGGCTCCGCCGCTGCCCGCCGTATAAAGAGCCGGTTGGGATGAAGCTCCGGCGAGAAGCGGCACGAAGGCCTCGCGCATGCCGATCCTTTCGACCGTGCTGCTCCAGGCGATGAAGTCGCGGAAGCGGGCCGGCGGCTGCAGCGCCGGCGGGATGCCACGGCGGAAGGCTTCGTAGGCGGAGCGCGCCTCGCGTTCGAGCTGGGCGAGGCACCAGCCGTCCGCCAGCATGTGGTGGAAGCTGGCGATGAGGTAGGCCTCGCTCGCACTGACGCGGATCAGGATCAGGCGCGCAAGCGGGCCGGCTTCCAGGTCGAAGCCCGCCGCGCGGTCCTCGGCCAGACGCTGCTCCAGACGCCCGGCGCTGAAGGTGGGCCAGTTCTCCAGCTCGACCGGCGGGCGGGCGGAGCGGCGCACCAGCTGCAGCGGACGGCTCAATCCGCGCCAGCGGAACACCGTGCGCAGTATCGCATGGCGGTCGAACACCAGCGTCCAGGCCTTGCGCAAAGCGCCGAGGTCGAGCGGGCCGCGAAAGCGCATGCAGCTCTGTTCGAAATTCACCACCGAGTCCTGCCGGCTCAGGGAATGCAGCAGCATCGCTTCCTGCATCGGCGAAAGCGGATAGATGTCCTCGATGTCGGTGGCCGATCCGGCCACGCGGTCCAGCGCCGCGGCGTCGAGACCGGCGAGCGGGAAGTCCTCAGGCGTCAGCAGCGGCGCCCTTTGCTGCTCGGTCCATTCCGCGATCGCGCGCAGCGTGCCGGCGATCTGCTCCAGCATCGTCTGCGGCGCGTGGGCCACAGACGCCCCCGACCAGCCGAGTGCGATGCGCCCGCCGGTCACCCGCGCCGTCAGGCTCGCGCGCACCGAGGGAGAAAACATCGGCGTGTGGTGATGCAGTCGGATCGCCGGGTCGTGAGCCGGCGCCGGCATCATGGCAAGGCCGATCGTGGCGTCAGCCAGCCGAAACGCCGACCGCACGGCGCTGAAGGCAAGGCCGAGCGGCTCGGCCCGCTGGCGCGCCGCTTTGGCTTCGCGCAAGCGGATGCCGAGGGCACGGCCGGGTGCGCAGGCCTGCAGCGGCAGTACGGTATCCAGGTTGGCGATGAGGCCGGCAGCTCTCGGCGCCCCGGCGGGCAGGGCGCGGCGGCCGTCCACCACCTCGATGGCGGGAGCGCCACCCAGCGCGTCGCCCAGCGCGACCAGCAGCGCGTCCAATGGCGAGACGCCGAGCCGGCCCGGCAGTTCCTCCAGCAGCAGACGCGACGTGTTGCCGTCGAGCAGCAGATGCGCTGGAGATAAAGAGGGATCCGCCGCGTCAAGCACGACCGGCGGAGCCTCGAAGGGGGCGGCTTCGCAGGCCAACGCCGCTTCGCGCGCGGCGGGGCCGGCTGCATGATCAGCGAGCCAGGCGAGCCAATGGGAAAAACTCAGCGGCGGAGCTGGCGGGTGCGCGCTGTCAGGACCGGCCGCAAGCTCGGCTTCGAGTTCGGTTGCAAGCAGCAGCAGGGCTCGGTCGTCGGCCACCGCTTCATGCAAAGCAAGCACGACGGTATGGCCCGCGCCGGACGGGCTCTCCTGCTTTACCAGCGTGGCGGCGATCGTCACGCCGGCCGCAAGATCGATGCCGCGCGCCAGCCGGCTGCTGTGATCCTCGATCCAGCGGTCGAGGTCGTCGAGCGTCCCCGCCGGCACGTTGACGAAGCGCACGGGCACCGCGGGCAGAAAATCCGAGACGGCGATGGATCGTCCGCTCGAATCCTCAGCGAGTACGAGGCGAAGCGCGTCGTGCCGCTCGGCCAGCCGCTGGATCGCGTAGCCAAGATCCACCGCCGAGACCTTTGCCGCGACGGCGACGCTGACGAAGCGGCACGGTGCGCGGGAATTGCCGGCGGAGGCGACCAGTTCAACGCCGTGGCGGGCGCCGTGGCCCTCCGCCTGCACCGCCCGCTTGCGGCGGATAGCGATGGCGGCGAGGCCTTCGATGGTCGGCTGCTCGAACACATGCTTCAGTTCGATGTCGAGACCCGCCTCCCAGGCGCGCGCGGCGAGGCGGATGGTGAGGATCGAATCCCCACCGACCTGGAAGAAATTGTCCTGCACGCCCACCTGCGCGGTGCCGAGCAGATCGCCCCAGATCCGGGCGAGAATTCGTTCTTCCGGTGTGCGGGGTTCGAGCGGCGCTTCGGGCGGTGCATCCGCAACCGCCACCGGCGGCAACGCGCGGGCGTCAACCTTGCCGTTCGCATTCAAAGGCAGGCGGTCCAGGATGACGAAGGCGTGCGGCAGCATCTGTCGCGGCAGGCGCGCCTGCATATGGTTGCGCAGCTCCGTTGCCGTCAGTGACGCGCCCGGCTTTGCCGTGACGTAGGCCACGATGTCGCGCTCGCCGCTCGCCCGGCGGGGCGCTGCGGCCGCCGCACCGGCTACGGCAGGATGCAGGGCCAGCACCGCTTCGATCTCGCCGAGCTCCACGCGGAAGCCGCGGATCTTCACCTGCTTGTCGGCGCGGCCGAGGAAGACGATGTTGCCGTCCGCGCGCCAGCGGCCGAGGTCGCCGGTGCGATACATCCGCGCCTCCGGAGAATGTGCGAACGGATCCGGACGAAAGCGGTCGGCGGTCAGCTCGGTGTCGCCGATGTAGCCCAGCGCGATGCCGTCGCCGCCGACCCAGATTTCGCCGACGAGGCCGGGCGGCAGCGGCCGGCCCGCGGGGTCCAGCACATAGGCGGTGCTGTTGGAAATCGGCATCCCGATGGGCACGCTCTCTTCGTCGTCGCGCAGGCCGGCAATGTCGAACGTGGTGCTGAAGGTGGTGTTCTCGGTTGGGCCATAGCCGTTGACGAGCACGAGCCCCTGTTCGCGACCGGCCGCCAGCACCGCGCGCGCCGCAACGGGATTGACCACGTCGCCGCCGGTGACGACCAGGCGCGGGCCGGCGAAGGCGGATGGATCGATGGCGGCGATCTGCTGGAACAGGCCGGCGGTGACCCACAGCAGCGAGATGCGCGCCTCGGCCAGGAACAGGCGCAGCGCGCGCGGGTCCATCACGACCGTACGATCCACCGGCACCAGCGTGCCGCCATTGAGTAGGGGCAGCCAGATCTCCAGCGTCGAGGCATCGAAGGCGGGGTTGGAGTAGACGGCGGCGCGCGGTCCCGGCGCCGCGAGGCCGCGCGCGCGCGCCAGACGCACGATGGCGCGATGGGGCACGCACACAGCCTTGGGTGTGCCGCTGGAGCCGGAGGTGAACATGACATAGGCCGGGCTTTCCGCGGCCACCTTGCATCCCGGATGCGGGTCGGCCGTCGCGGCAACGGCGACGAGCCTGGTCCAGTGCAGCGTGGTGCATCCCGCCATGCCCTGCGCGGGGTCGAGCACGACGGCGTGCCGGGCACCGATGCATCGTGCGCGGAGATCGCGCTGCTCGGCAGGATAGGACGGATCGACCGGCGCAAACGCGGCACCCAGCGCCAGCACCGCCAGTTGCGCTTCGATGAGGGCCGCCGAGACCGGCAGAACAAGGATCACGACGTCGCCGGCGGCCAGGCCTTGCGCGGCGAGGACGGTCGCGAGCCGGCGCACCCGCGCGGCGAGCACGCCATACGTCAGGCAAGCCCCGTTCTCTTCGATGGCGACCGCGTCGGGATGCAGCTGCGCATCGCGGAAGAACAGATCGATGGCGCTCGCATCGCGCTCATAGGCAAGGGCGGCGGTGTTGAACCGGGCCACCAGCGCCGACCCTTCCACCGCAGACATCAGCGGGATTTCCAGCACTGCCTGCTCCGGCTGCGCGGCCAGCGCCTCCGCAATGCGGCCGAACCAGCCGAGCACGGCGTCGATGGTCGCGGCCTCGAACAGGTTCGCGTCGTAACGGCACCACAGGCGCAGGCCGTCCGCCGAAGCGGAATACAGCACCGAAAGATCCGCCTTGGGTTCCTGCTCGAGCTGCTCCGGCAGCATCTCGAAAATTGTGCCGTCCCGTGCGGTGAAAGGTGAGGGAGGCGGCTCTGCCGCGCCAAACAGGATCTGCATGAAGGGGGCGGTTTCGCCGCGCCGCTCGACGCCGCTCGCCTCGACGATGCGCTCGAACGGCAGGTCGCGATGGATCATGGCGGCGCGCAGCGTGTCCCGCACCTCCGCAACAAGCCTGGGCAAATGGATGTCCGCCTCGACCACGGCGCGGATCGGCAGCGTGTCCACCATCAGCCCGATCACGTCGGTGAGTTCGGGCCGGTCGCGCTTGGAGGCGGGAATGGTCACGACAAGATCGTCCAGGCCACTCCATCGCCGCAGCACGACGAACAGCACCGCGAGGTAGAGGCTGAATTCACTGCTGCCCTGCTGCCGCGCCGTCGCCGCGAGGGCGGCAGAAATGTCGCCCGGCACATGCAGATGTGCCTGAGCTGACCGCGCGCCGTCCGTGCCGCCCGACCGGTCATAGGGCAGGTCGAGCCGCGCCGGCGCGCCCCTCAGGCGCTCGCGCCACGCGTCCATGGCTGCGTCCGGCGCGGGTGCGGTGGAGCCGAAACGCTCCTGCTCCCAATCCGCAAAATCCGGAAATTGCAGTGGCAGGTCTGCCCGCGCGTCCGTACTTCCGCTCACGGCGTCGTCATAGGCCGCGGTCAGGTCTTTCAGGAAGAGGTTGAGCGAGGCGCCGTCGCAGACGATGTGATGAAACACCGCCACCAGTGCGGCGCCTGCGTCTGCGGCCGTCAGCAGGCAGAACCGAACCAGCGGTCCTGCCGAGAGATCGAAAGGCTCGTCCACCATGGCCTGCGCCCGCGCCAGAACCTCCGCCTCGAAGGCTTCGCTGGCGCAGGGCAGTTCGCTTCGAACCACCGGTAGCGGGAAACAGCGGTCATCGGCCACGGCCTGGACCGGCGTGCCGTCCACCAGCGGAAAGCTGGCGCGCAGGCCGTCGTGACGCCGCACCACCGCATCGAGCGCGGCGCGCAGGGCGTCCACATCGACCTGCCCCGAGATGCGCGCGAGCAGGGGCATCGCGAACAGCGTGCGCCCCGGCCGCAGCAATTCCGCCATCCGGATCTGGCGTTGGCCGAACGAGAGCCCCGCGATGTAGCCGCTCGCCATCAGTGGCACCCCTGCGGGTGCGGGATGGTCACGAGGGCAACTCCACCCGGGTGCGTCGGCGCACGGCAAGGGCGGGACCGGGCTCCGCCTTGTCCGAGGTGGCGAGCCGTTCCGCCAGGTCGGACAGTTGCGGGGCCTCGAACAGGTCTGCCAGGGTCGCCGGAAGTGCCAGATCCCGGCGCACCCGCGCGATCATCCGCATGGCGAGGAGGGAGCTGCCGCCAAGGGCAAAAAAATGGTCGTGGCGCCCCACCTTGGCGCCCCCCAGCAGTTCACTCCATAGGGCGGCCAGCGACGTCTCGAGCGGACTCTGCGGCGGTGCCTCTTTGGCAGCGGATATGATGGCACGGGGCAAAGCCGTCGTGTCCACTTTGCCGCTGGCGATGCGGGGCAGGCGCTGGTGTCGCACGAAGGCCTGCGGGATCATGTGCGCGGGAAGCCGGGTGGCGAGTTGCCCGCGCAGATGTTCATCGTCGGGCAGGCCGGGTCCGGCTCCGAGATGCGCCACGAGGCGCGCCGGCCGTCCCTCGGTCTCTTCAACCACCACGGCCACTTCCAGAATGCCCGGCTGTGCCTGCAGCGCCGCTTCGATTTCGCCGGGCTCGACACGGTAGCCGGCCATTTTCACCTGCCGGTCCCGACGTCCATGGAAGAACAGGCGTCCATCGAAGCCGAGCGAAACCCTGTCGCCGGTGCGGTAGGCCGGCGTTTCAGAAGCCGCATCCGTTCCGGGAAGACGGCTACGCAAAACAATATCGGGTGGTGCGCCGACATAGGCGCGTGCCACCGCCGGCCCGGAAACAATCAGTTCGCCGATCGTTGCGAACGGGCAGGGCCGGCCCTCGGAATCCACCACATGCAGGCGCGTGCCGGGGATGGGATGGCCGATGGCGACGCTGGCGCCGGTCGTCTCCGGCTGACAGCGCTCGACGCAGACCCAGACGGTCGCTTCGGTGGGGCCGTATTCGTTGCATAGTACAGCTTGAGGTGCACGGGCGGCATGGGCGGCGACGAGGGCCGGCGGGCAAGGCTCGGCCGCCACCTTGGCCATGCGCACGCCGGCAAGGCCCTGCGGGCCGGCGGCATCGAGCAGCATCGCCCAGAGCGACGGCGTCATGCACACATGCGTGGCGTCCGCGCCGCGGATCAGCGCGACCAGTCCATCGACGTCGCGCGACTCCGCGGCATCCGGCATCAACAGCGTGCCGCCGTCGCAGAGCGTGCAGAACAGTCCGGTCACGGAGCCGTCGAAGAACAAGGGGAATGTCAGCAGGAAGCGGGCGATCGGAAGATCCGCATTCTCCGCCGCGCTGGCAGCGACGTGGTAGCGCAAATTGTCATGGCCGACGCTGACGCCCTTCGGCCGTCCGGTGGAGCCGGAGGTGAAGATGACATAGGCCTCATCCGAGGCCACCGGTCCTTTTACCGCGTCCAGACGGGACGCCCCCGGCTCAATGTCCTCGATCGCGAGCGTGGTGACGTCCGAAAATGTTGCGGCTGCCGCCCGGCGGGTCACGACCGCCGCTATATCAGCGCTGTCGAGTATCATCGCGCGTCGCTCAGCCGGCGTTTCAGGATCGAGCGGCACATAGGCGGCACCGGCGCAGAGAATGCCGAGGATGGCGGCCACCGCCTCCGGGCCATGATCGAGCATCAATGCGACGCGGGCGCCCGGCTGCACACCAATAGCTGCAAGCCGCGCCGCCACCGCGGCTGCGCGCGCGCCAAGGTCGCCATAGCTCCAGACACGGCCGTTCGCGATGATGGCGTGCGCGTCCGGCTGCGTGCGCATCTGTGCAAGGATGAGGTCGAGCACCGTGCCTGCCGGCGCGGGCAGGGGCGGTCCCTGCAGCGCGGCTTCGATGTTTTTCCGCAACGGCTCCGGCATCACGTCAAACGCGTTCGCCGGTGCGTCGAGCTGCGCCGGCAGCAGAAGCAGGGCAGTGCCGAGCATGTCGAGAAGCTGGCGCGCCTCCTGCTCCGACACGTGCTGATGGTCGAACATCAAACGAAGCTGGAAGGTCTCGCCGATCTCGACCATCAGATTGAGCGGCATGTCCGGCAGGGTGACATCGCCGCTGGCGGCGATCTCGAGGCCGGCCGTTCGGAACGCCGTGGCGAGCGCCAGAGGATAGGTCTGGACAGCAATCAGGCTGCGAAGCGGCAGCGCATCACTGGGCAGGCCGAGCAGGTCGCGCATGGTGTCGAGCCCCGGCGGTCCCGCCTCGCGGCCCGCGGCCCGGGTGGCCTGGAGTTCGGCCAGCCATTGGCGCAGTGGCGTGTCGTCGCGGCGAACGCGGCTCGGCAGCACGCCGATCTGCGGTCCCACCATATGGATGGAGCGGTCGCCGAGAAGCTCGGGCGGACGCACCGTCTCCACGCATCCGAACACCAGATCGTCGGCGCCGCCGCTTCGCGCCAGCACGAGCGCCCACGCGCCTTCCACGATCGTGCTCAAGGTAAGGCGCTCGGTTCGCGAGACCTGGTTGAGGTGTTCGGCAACTCCGGCGGGAATAACGGTCGCCACCTCGCCGATGCGTGGTGCCGATGCCGTAGAACTACGGATCACGGCGTCCGGCACATAATCGGCCAGCACGGCGCCCCAATGCCGGTGCGCGGCGGCGACGTCGCGGCCCTGCATCCATTCCACGTAGCGGCGGAAGGGGAGCGCGGGCGGAATTGATCCGCCGCGGTAAAGGGTCAGCACCTCCTCGAGGATTTCGCCCAGCGACCAGCCGTCGACCGTGAGGTGATGTCGCGTCCAGACCAGCAGATGGCGCTCGGGTGCGAGGGCCAGCAGGCGCACCCGCATCAGCGGCGGTCGCCGCACATCGAACGGGTCGGCGCGATCATCCTGCAGGAGGGCATCGAGGGCGGAGCGCCAGTTGTCCTGCCGGGTCCAGTCGATGCGATTGATCTCGAAGGCGGGGGCCGCGAGTACCATCTGGGTCGGCGCGCCCTTGAGCTCCCAATGAAAGCCGGAACGCAGCGCGGCGTGGCGTGTCACGACGGCCGCCCAGGACTCGCAAAATGCGGTCTCGTCGAGCGGACCGGTCAGCAGCGCCCACCATTGACCCATGTAGAGAGGTTGATCGGGATAGCTCGCGCACCGCACCAGCATCGCGCGCTGCATATCGGTAAGGCCGTAGATGTCTTCGATCGGACCTCGGGCCACGTCTTTTCCCTTGAAGGCGAACGGCAGTGCACGCGGCCTGTTCTGCTTGTAACAGCCGGGAAAAAACTGCTTGTCGGTGTCAGTTCATGGTACGGCGGCGAGATGCCTTGATCCTTGCGCCGAGACGTGCAGGCCACGCACGAAATCACCACCCGAACCGCAACATGGTCTTGCTGCCGGCGCTTGCGAACGCCGGCGACGGTCGGCGGCG
>JAZJYY010000013.1:199-18691 GCA_040390145.1 Pseudomonadota bacterium | reverse complement strand
CCGCCGCCGGAAGCGTCAGAGGCTTTCGATGTAGAAGCCTTCGCCTTTGATGTCGCCGTCGCAAAGCTTCTGAAGCTTGTCGACGATGCCGCCGCCGTCCTTGGCGCGCGGATTGGTGGACATCTTGTCGAAAGCAGCTTCGCTTTCCCATACGGTGGCGATGCCATACATCGACGGGTCCTTCTTGGACTTCATGAGTCCAAAGCCGACCAGACCTTCGATGACTTCGCCCGGCTTCTTGCCGTCGGTGGGGAGCATTTCCTTTTCGAGAAGCGCGCGCGCGTCCTGCTCGCTTCCAGCCTTCACGTGACAACGAGAGATCGTCATAAACATACTTGCCACTGCATTTTTCTCCATCAAGAGTTGCATGGGTGGCATACAGCTGCGCGGGCGATTCGTAACGAGATATATTTTTGCTTATTGCCAGTATTTTCTCATAACTTATTCACTAAAGATCTGGGGCAACTCACAATTGTATCGAAACACGAGTAAAAGGAGTCGAGGTGATTCGACTCGCGCGGTTGCCGTAACGGGTCGACGCTGAAGGTCCGAAGCGGACGCGGCCAACCAACCTGGCCCGCGGGGCCGCGACGGGTCGTCCGGCTGTGACTGGTAGAGATGATATGAAGGATGGGAATGGCGTGGCGCTGCCGCTTCGCGGCTGGCGCCGAAGCCTCCGTGCGGAGGTGGTCGTTCGCATCTGGCGACGCTCCGCCGCCTGGCGGCTGTTGCCGTGCGCCGGTTCAGGCGAACGGCGAGACCACCGGAAACAAATCCCCGCGAATCGGCGCGCCGACGGCGAGATTCACCTCGAAGCCCTCGGCCACCAGCCGATCGACTACCGTACCGCCGTGCGGCGCGAGCACCGCGGTTTCATCAACCCAACGGGTAACCATGCGGCGGGCGTCGTAGTTGAGGGCATTTCCCGGCGAGCCGTGCAGGGTCCTGGCATGGAAGACGAGGCAGTCGCCTGGCTCCATGTCCCAGCTCAGGATGTCGTAATCCTCGCGGCGCGCCTCGATGTCGGGCACGCGGGAGAACGTCTCGCTGGCGGCAATGTCGAACTGCCCGTGATAGCGGGCATAGAATTCCTCCACCGCCGGCAGGTCTTTCTGCTCGCTCTCGAAGAAGTTCGCCGGCATGAACAGCTGATTCCAGCGGTGCGAGCCGCGCACGAATTCAAGCGCGGCTTCGCGCGGCAGCGGGTCGAGCGTGACCCAGATGGAGCAGCACGGTCCGAGCACCACATTGTCATGATGCCAGGGGGTGCGCGTCTGCGTGCCGGGGCTCTTGGAGAACCAGGTGTCCTGCATCAGCCGCACGGTGCTGGTGCGCAGGCAGCGCGCGGCGATCGCGGCCGCCGGCGACTCGAGGGCGAAGGCTTCGAACTGCGGGATTTGCCGGCGCGACCAGATGTCGGAGTAGAAAGCGCCCTCGCCCTGGGGCGAGAAGCTCTGGAACATCGGGCTCGGGTTCTCGATATTGCGCCGGATACCGTCCGCCGCGACGTCGATCCAGTGCCGGGTGAAGGCGCCCCTCAGGCAGATCGCGCCGTCCCGGTCAAAAGCCTGGATGGCGTCGTCGTCAATGGGCGCGTCGTTATTCGGCATGCAACCTCCGGCGAATTGTTGCGCGCACCATGCGGCACATCGGTGGGCGCTGTCCACCAGCCGCGGTACATATCATGACGGCGATCGTGTCGCGGCCGCACATGGAAATCGACCGGGCGCTCCCGGCGCCCGTGATCCTGCGCTGGATCCGGCGGATGGCGGGCGCGCCGGTGATCATCTGCTTTCCCCATGCCGGCGGAACCGTTCTGTCCTGCATGGCGCTTGCAGCCGCGCTGCCCGATGACCTGGCCATCGCCACCGTGGTTCTGCCGGGGCCGGTTGCGGACGCAAGGCGAATGGCGGGTGCCGTGGCCGAGGAAATCGCCCTTGCCTTGGGCCAGCATTCCGCCGGGCTGACCCTTCTGGGAAACAGTTTCGGCGCCTTGCTCGCCTTCGAAACGGCCCTTGCCCTGGAGCGGCTCGATGCTTCCGTTGCACACCGGCTGCATCTTGTCGTGTCCGGCTTCCGCGCGCCGAGCCGGCCGCCGCGCGATGCTCCGCTGCATCGACTGCCCCGTGCGCGCCTGCTCACCGAGTTGCGCGAATGCTTCGGCGCCGTCGGGCCGGACCTCGGCGATCTCTTCAGCGATGCGCAGGAAGCGTCACTGCGAGCCGAGCTTGCGGCGTGCGAGACCTACCGGCGCGGGAATGCGCCGCCGCTGCGCGGCGCGCTTTCCGTCATCCGCCTGCTCGCCGATCCATCGGTCTCCGACGAGGAATGCGAGGCGTGGCGCGAAGTCGGCACCGGCCCCGTCCGATTCCGGGCGCTCGAGGCGGGCCACTTTCCCTGGACCGGCGCCCCATCCGCTCTCGCCGGCCTTCTCAACGAGTTGATCGCCGCCACGCATCCTGTTTCCGCCGAACCGAAGCCGGCTTCGGCCGGGCGGTCCCTCAATCCCGAGCCAGCACAAAAACCCTAAGGGGCCGCATGTCCAACCGGCATTTCGAATGGTTCAAGAAGCCCGAAACCGATGACGAGGTGCAGCACAAGCTGCAGCGCCTCTACGGCCTCGCCTGCGACCGTCTGGCTCTGAAGCTGGACAGCGGCTTCATCGCCGTGGCGATGGCCGCCAATCCGGAGGAGGCCCGACGCGATCCCGTGCGCCGCCTCGCGCGCCATTTGTTCACCTACAAGCTGGCCATGCCCAGCGGTGCTTGGGGCCTGCTTGGGCTCGGTCTGCTCCATTCGTTGCTTCAGGAGGTCGCTCGGGAGGACGGGAAGAAGCCCGTTCCGGTGCAGATCCCGCACACGGAAGCCCACGATCTCCAGGGCCTCGCGAGCCGGCTGCTGCTGCCGGAGGTGGACCAGAAAGACGTGCGCCGGGCCGCGGCCTTCGTCGAATATCTGCTGAAGAGCAGGGGACCGCGAGGCTTCACCAGGTTCGGGCGCGAAATGGGCGTCGATGGGGGAGTGGATGCCGCCAGCCAGGCGGCGGCGGGCATCTCCGCCGGTGCCCTCGAACTCATTTGGCAGGAGTCCTTCGGCGGGTCGCGGAAGGGTCCGGTTCATCTGGTATTGTGGGTGGCGGGCGCGGCGGCGCGGCACAAATCGCTGCTGTTCTGGTTCCTGCTCGCCAACGCCGTACAGATTCTGTACGCCGTCTACGTGCCCGTGCTGCTGCAGTCGCTGTTCGACAAGGGCATCAAGCCCAGCAATGTGGAGGCCATCAGCCTCTATTTGTCCTACATGACCCTGGGTTTTCTGGCCGCGTCCGGATTCGGTGTGGTGCTCGACTATACGGTGGCCAAGCTTGGACCGCGCATCCTCAATGACCTCCGCGAACGCATGTTTCGCAAGATCAACAACATCGATGCGCGCGAACTCGCAAGGTCCAGCACGGACGAGATCATCGCCAACTTCTCCAATGACATCACCGTGGTGGAAAAGGCCGTCATCTGGGCGGTTCCCGGCCTGTTTTCCAAAGGGCTGATGTTGATCGGCTCCGTCGCGGTGGCGTTCACGCTGGACTGGCAGCTCGCTGTCGTCACCCTGGTTTCGCTGGTGATCGCGTTCTGGCTCCCGCGTGGCTTCAGCAAGCGCGCCGTGCGTTTCAACTACGAACGCGGCGCCAAGGATGCGAGGCTGGCCCATGTCGTCAAGGAGACCCTGCTGATGCAGCGGGTCATCCGCATCTTCGGTCTCCGCGACCGGCAGTCGAAGCAGTTCGGCGGGCAGCTGGGCCAGCTTTTCGCGGCGAGCAACGATCAGTACTTTTCGTCCGGCCTCGTCGGCCGCATGACCAGCTTTGGCGTCAGCGCGGCGCAACTTCTGGTCATCGGGCTTGGCGCCGTGCAGTCGGTTGACGGACTGGTTTCCTCCGGCACGATCGTCGCCTTCATTACGCTCCTGATCACGATTGGCGGCGCGGCCGGTTTCATCGGCGCCCAACTGCCGCTCCTGATTCAGGGCGTCGGTGGCATTGAGCGGGTGGAAGAACTGCTCGCCAAGCCCGATGCCGCGCCGGATCCGGAACGGCCGGAATCCATCGGCCCGCTGGTGCACTCGCTGCATTTCGACGAGGTGAGCTTCAGCTATGATGGAAGCAACCCGGTGCTGGACAAGGTGTCCATGACCATCGACTGCCCCCGGCGGGTGATGGTGGTGGGACCGTCCGGTTCCGGCAAGTCGACCATCCTGCGCCTCATCGAGAACCAGTTCTCGCCCGGGAGCGGCCATGTCCGGATGAACGGCGTCGACCTGCGGTTGCTGGGCGAGGCCCAGGTCCGCTCGCTGATCTCTCTGGTGCCGCAGGACACCATGCTGTTCCAGACCTCCGTGCGGGAGAATATCCGCATGGGCAAGCTCGACGCCACCGACGCCGACGTGGAGGCCGCAGCGAGGGCTGCCGACATCCACCCCTTCATCATGTCGCTGCCCGACGCCTATGACACCGATGTCGGCGAGGCCGGCAGCAAGCTCTCCGGAGGGCAGCGCCAGCGCATCGCCATCGCCCGCGCCATCCTGCACAATCCGC
Organism: Pseudomonadota bacterium; assembly: GCA_040390145.1. GTDB lineage: Bacteria > Pseudomonadota > Alphaproteobacteria > Rhizobiales > Xanthobacteraceae > Bradyrhizobium. The sequence continues at coordinate 14,106 of JAZJYY010000013.1, read as the reverse complement.
AGATCATGCTGCTCGACGAGGCCACCTCGGCGCTCGATGCCGCCAGCCGCGTCGCGGTGGAGGCGACCTTGCGCAAGGTCACCGCCGGACGCACCGTGGTCGCCATCACCCACGACCTCACCCAGTGCGAGCACGCCGATCTGGTCTACGTCGTGAAGGCGGGCCGCGTGGTCGAGCACGGCACCCACAAGACGCTCCTCGCCGCAGACGGCGTCTATGCGGATCTCTGGCAGCGCAGCGTGATCGCCGGATCCGAAGGCACCGTGCCTCGCGATCAACTGCTCGACCGATTGCGCAAGCGGCCCATGCTCAAAGGCGTGCCGGCCGACTTCGTCGAGCGCCTGCTCGCCGGCATGACCGCGGAAACGGTCGGGCCCGACACCGTGCTCATCGAGGACGGCAAGCCGGCGGGCCGCCTGATCGTCATTACCCAGGGCGAGGTGCAGCAAAGCATCCGTCTCTCGGACGGCACGTTCATGTCGGTCGAGGTACTCCAGGCGGGGGATGCCGTCGGCGAATATGCCGCGCTGGAAAATGCCGAGGAGTTCACGCGTGTGGTGACGCGAACGGCCTGCCATCTGCTGACGATCGATCACGCGGCGCTGCGTACGCTGCTCGCCGCGGATCCCGAAATCGAGCAACGGATCGTGACGGTCCTCGCGGCGCGCCATGACGCATTGATAGAACATTGCGCCTGGCAGAAATTGCAGCAGCACGCGCTGGCGCAATGAGCCCCAAAGCGCCCGCCGGCACCATCGCCACCCGCCTTGCGGCTCTCGCCGGGGCGTCCGACAGCCGCTGGTCCATCACCTTTCTCGACAGCCGCGGCGCGGTTGTCGAACGCTGCGGCCCGGCGGAGCTGGCGGCGCGGGCCGCCGCGGTGGCGGGCTTCCTGGAGCGCGAAAGCGCGCCGGGAGCGCCCGTGCTGCTGGTGTTCCAGCCTTGCATCGACTTCCTGGTGGCGTTCCTCGCCTGCCAGTGGTCGGGACGTCTCGCGGTGCCCATCAACCCGCCGCGCCGGCATCGGCTGATCCAGCGCCTGCAGGCGGTGGCCGCCGACAGCGGCGCCGCGGTGGCGCTGACCGGCGGCGGCGTGGCGGAGCAGTCTGCACTCTGGCGGGCGGACAGCGCGGTGCTCGGGGCGATCCGCTGGCAGGACGTCGGTGACATCGACACCGACCCCGCGCAAGCCGCCCCCCTGCGGGACGTTGATCCCGATGCGACCTGCTTTATCCAATACACGTCCGGCTCAACGGCGCTGCCCAAGGGCGTGGAGGTGAGCCATGCCAATCTCGCGGCGGACATGGCGCGGATGCAGGATGCCTGGGGCCTGTCACCGTCGAGCACGATGATAAGTTGGCTGCCGGCCTTTCATGACCTCGGCCTCATCTTCGGCCTGTTGCAGACGCTGTTCACCGGCTGCCCGGTGGTGCAAATGGCGCCGAACAGTTTTCTGCAGCGCCCGGTGCTGTGGCTCGAGGCCATCAGCCGCTTCCGCGGCACCCACACTGCGGCCCCAAGCTTCGCCTACGATCTTTGCACCCGCCGCATCACGCCCGAGCAGCGCGAGGGACTCGATCTCTCCTGTCTGGTCATGGCGATGAACGCCGCCGAGCCGATCGTTCCGCAGGTGATGGAAGACTTCATCGATACTTTTGGCGCGCACGGTTTCATGCGGAGTGCCTTTGCGCCCGCTTACGGCCTGGCGGAATCGACACTTGCGGTCACCGCCAGCGCTGTGGGTGTGGCGCCAGGACTTTTCGCGCTCGATGCTGCCGCCCTGGAGGACGGGCGGATTGCGCCGGACGGTGCTGCTTCCCGAAGGACCGTGCTCGCCGGCAGCGGCAGGCCGCTGGCGGACGTGACGATCGCCATCGTCGATCCAGAGACGGGACGCCGCCGGCCTGCCGACCGGGTCGGCGAAATCTGGCTGGGCGGTCCCACCATCGCGCGCGGCTACTGGCGAAGGCCCGAGGAGAGTCTTGCCACGTTCGGGGTCCGCATCGCCGGAGAGGACGATCCGATCGGCTACCTTCGCACCGGCGACCTCGGCGCCATGATCGGTGACGAACTATGTGTGACCGGCCGCATCAAGGATCTGATCATCCTGTCGGGCGCCAACCATTATCCGCAGGATATCGAGCGGGTGGCGCAGGCCGCGCATCCGGCCCTTCGCGTCGACAGCGGCGCGGCCTTCGGCATTGCAGGCGGCGATGGCGCGGAACAGGTCGTGCTGGTGCAGGAGCTGGTGCGCACCCAGCGCCGCGTCGACCCGGCGGCGGTGTTCAGCGCGATCAGCGCGGCGGTCTGGCAGACGCTCGAACTTCAGGTGTCGCGCATCGTGTTGGTGGAGCCGGGCGCGGTGCTTCGCACTTCCAGCGGCAAGATTCAGCGCGCGGCCAACCGCCAGGCGTGGCGTGATGGGACGCTTGCGGTGATCGCCGAATGGCGCGCGGCGCGGGACCAGACGCGAGCGGCCGCGCCCGCCACTGCCGCGTCGCAGCCGCCGGGCGACGCGTCGGCGCTCGATCGATGGCTGCGCGAGTGGCTGTCGCGGCGGCTCGATCTGCCGCTGTCGGGCGTGCCGGTGGATCGGGGCGTCGGCGAACTCGGCCTCACTTCCGTCGATGCCGTCGATCTCGCCGGCGCGGTTGGCGCGCATGTCGGCCGAACGTTGCCCCAGACCTTCGCCTTCGACCATCCGACCATCAGCGCCATGGTCGCACACCTGTGCGAGTCGGCGGCAGCTCCGGCCGCGCCGCCGCGGCCACCGGTGCCGGGCGCCGGCGGCGACCTGGAGGAGCTCCTGTCCATGGTTGAGGGAGACAGCCGTGACTGAGGACCGGCGCGCAAACCTCACCCGGCGCCTGGGCCGGCTGCGTCCCGAGCAGATCACCGATTTGATGCTGGCGCTTGAACGCCGTATCGACGCGCTGCGAACCGAGACGGCGCAGTTCAGCCAGCCGTTGGCGATCGTCGGGCTTGCCGCGCGTTTCGCCGAAGCCACATCCGCGGCGGCGTATGGCGAGATCCTGTTCGAGGGGCGCGATGCCGTGCGTCCCGCTCCCGCGGACCGGCCGGAGCGCGACGGACTGCCGCCGGGAGGCTACATCGACGGGGTGGAGCGCTTCGACGCCGCTTTCTTCGGGCTGCGCCCGCAGGAAGCGAGTGCGATGGATCCGCAGCATCGGCTCGCGCTTGTGCTGGCGTGGCAGGCGCTGGAAGACGCCGGCCATGCGGATGGCGCCTTTCGTCCACGTTCGACCGGGGTTTTCCTCGGCCTCGGTGCCGGTGACTACGACACCCGGTTTCATGCAGCGGATGCGCTCTCGCCCGCAGCGATTCTCGGCAATGCAGGATCCATCGCCGCCGGACGGATCAGCCATTGGCTTGATATCACCGGCCCGTCACTGGTGATCGACACGGCCTGCTCGTCCTCGCTGGTGGCCGTTCATGCCGCCTGCCGCTCGCTGCGCGCGGGCGAATGCGACCTCGCGCTGGCCGGAGGCGTCAATCTCGTGCTCGATGCGGATGTCAGCGCGGCGCTCACCGACGCCGGCATGCTGGGGCCCGGCCATGCCTGCCGCACGTTCGACGCCGCGGCCGATGGCTATGTGCGCGGCGAGGGGGGCGGGTTCGTTGTCCTGAAGCGGCTTGCCGATGCCGAGCGCGACGGCGACCGCATCCGCGGCGTCATAAGCGGCTCCGCCATCAATCATGACGGGCATTCCAGCGCGCTCACCGCGCCCAATGGCGCCGCGCAGCGGGCGGTCATCGCCGCCGCGCTCGCTGACGCGGGTCTGGCATCGCAGGATGTCCAGGCCGTGGAGTGCCACGGCACCGGCACGCCGCTCGGCGATCCCATCGAGGTCCAGGCGCTCGCCGCCGCTTATGGCGCCGATCGCACCGCGCCCCTGCTGCTCGGGTCCTGCAAGACCAACATCGGACATCTCGAAGCCGCCGCCGGCATCGCCGGCCTGATCAAGATGGTGCTGGCTCTGGAAGCCGGGCGCCTGCCGGGCACGCTCCACCAGGCCCGCGCCAATCCGCGCATTGCCTGGAGCGATCTTCCGGTGCGCGTCGTCGACCGCACCATGGATTGGCCCTCCTGCACGCACCGGCGAGCAGGCGTAAGCAGCTTCGGCTTTTCCGGCACCAATGCGCATGTGATCGTCGAGCAGGCGCCGTCCGCTCCGCAGGCTGCAGCAGCCGCGCCGGCGCTGCCGACCGTGCTGGCGTTTTCGGCGCGCGATGCGGACGGCTTGCGCCGGCTCGCATCAGCGCTTGCGGATCATCTGGACTCCCATCCGGATACGTCGCTCGCGGGCGTGGCCGCGGCGCTGGCCACCGGGCGTGGAAAATTCTCCCATCGCGCCGCTTGCCTCGCGCGCAACCGCGGCGAAGCACTCGCGGGTCTGCGCAGCATTGCCGAGGGCGAGCAGCCGACGACGGGTGCCACGGGCCTCGCCGGGTCGGAGCGGCCGAAGGTCGCGTTCCTTTTTTCCGGGCAGGGCAGCCAGTGGCCCGGCATGGCGGCGGACCTCCATGGCACCGACCCGATCTTCCGTGATCGGGTGGAAGCGGCCGCGCGCCGGCTCGGTACCGATCTCGCCGCGCTGATGTTCGATCCGGCGGCGGGCGAGCGGCTCACCGACACGGCGCAGGCGCAGCCGGCGCTGTTCGTGCTCGAATATGCGCTGGCGGAGTTGCTCGCGTCCTTCGGTGTCGAGCCCGACATTGTTGCCGGACATAGTCTCGGGGAATGGTCCGCCGCCTGTGTCGCCGGGATGTTGCCGTTCGAGGTTGCGCTCGACGTGGTGGCCGCGCGAGGCAGGCTGATGGGGGCGCTGCCACGCGAGGGCGAGATGGCGGCGGTGTTCGCGCCGCTGGAGCGCGTCGCGCCGCTGCTGGCGCGCTTCGGCGCACGCCTCGACATCGCCGCCCTCAATGCATCGGACGAGGTGGTGGTGTCGGGCGACAAGGACGCGATCGCATCCCTGCTCGCGGATCTCGATGTCGCTGCGATCGGCTGCCAGCGCATCGCCACCAGCCACGCCTTTCATTCGCATCTCATGGACGCCGTGGTTGCGCCGTTCGAGCAGGTGGTGCGCGGTGTCGTTCTTGCGGATGCGCGGCTGCCGATGGTCTCGAATGTGACGGGAGCGCTTGCGGCGGATTTCCGGGATCCGGCCTATTGGGGGCGCCAGATCCGCCAGCCGGTGCGGTTCGGCGAAAGCCTCGATACCATCGCCGCTTACGGTGCGGACGTGGTGGTGGAGATCGGCCCCGCCGCGACCCTGGTTGGCTTTGCCCAGCGCGCATCCGGTTTCCAGGACAAGACCACGCGCTTCATCCCCACCATGCGCCGCAACCGTGCGGCGGCCGAAACGCTGGCGCTCGCGCTATGCCGCCTGTTCGCTGCCGGGCTCGACATCCGGTGGCCCGTGAACGGAGCGCCGCGCGCCAATCTGCCCGGCTATCCCTTCGCAGGCGAGCGCCACTGGATCGCGTCGCCGGACCGGCGGGATGTCGCGCGCGATGCCACGTTCGCCGCACCGGCGCCCCAGCCGCAGCCGGCGCCGCCGCGGGTTCTCGGCCGCGAGGAGACGCCCGCCGGCATTGCCGCAACCCTGCTGCGCAGCCTCGAACTGGATGAGGCGGCTTCTTTACGCTCGGAGTCGATTCCCTCGCCCTCACACAAGCCCTTTCCACCCTCGAACGGCGATGGAAGGTGGCGATTCCCCGCCGCGAATTGTTCGAAACCCTGACCACGCCGCGGGCGCTGCTGGAGCGCGTCCTGCGCGAGGTGGAGGCGCGCCCTTCCGAACAGGCGATGCCGAAAGGCGTGACGACGCTGGCGTTGCAGCCCGTGCAGCGCATCGCGGCGGCGGCGCCGAAGACAGAGCCGAAGACAGAGCCAAAGACAGAACCGATGGACCCGCGGGCCAGCGGTTTTATCGCGGATTTCGCCGCCAGCTACGGCGCCGCCAGAAAAGCCTCGCGCCACCACCGCGAAACCTTTGGTGCCGTGCTTGCCGACAGCCGCGCGGTGGCGGGCTTTCGACCCGAGACCAAGTCGATGCTCTACCCGATCATCGGCATGAAGGGGCAGGGCAGCCACATCATCGATGCCGACGGCAACGATTATGTCGACCTGACCATGGGATTCGGCGTGCAATTGTTCGGCCACAACCCACCGATGGTGGTCGAGGCCATGCTGCGCCAGTTGAAGGAGCAAGGCCTCTTCCTCGGACCGCAAGCGGACAAGGCCGGCGAGGCCGCGGCCCTGATCGCCCGGCTCACCGGCAATGAACGGGTGGTGTTCTGCAACACCGGTACCGAGGCGGTGATGACGGCGCTCCGCCTCGCCCGCCATGCCACGGGCCGCCCGCTGGTTGCCATGTTCGCCGGCTCCTATCACGGCCATTTCGACGGCACGCTGGCGCTCGCAGCCGGCGATGGCGCAAGCCTGCCACTCGCCGGTGGCACGCCGCTGGGAATGCTGGCCGACGTGGTCGTGCTGGACTATGCCGACCCCGAGGCCAGCCAGTTCGCGCTGGAGGCGCTGTCGGATCGGCTCGCGGCAGTGATCGTGGAGCCGGTGCAGAGCCGGCGCCCCGGCCTGCAGCCGCGCGGCTTCCTGCAATGGTTGCGCGGCTTCACCAGCCGTGCCGGCGCCGCGCTGATCTTCGACGAGGTGCTGCTCGGTTTTCGCGTGGCATCCGGCGGGGCGCAGGCCTGGGCCGGCGTACGGGCTGATCTCGTCACCTATGGCAAGATCGTCGGCGGCGGCTTGCCGATCGGCATCGTCTCCGGCGCCCGCGCATTCCTCGACGGCATCGATGGCGGCATCTGGCCGCTGGAGGGCGCAGGCAGTCCGCAAGCCGAGCGGACCTTCTTCGCCGGCACCTTCAACAAGAACCCGCTCGCGATGGCGGCGGCCACCGCCGTGCTCAGCCATCTGGAAGCGTCCGGTCCCGGGCTTCAGGAGCGCCTGAACGCGCGGACCGACACCTTCTGCCGCCATCTCAACGCGAACCTCGAAGCGGACGGCAGCGCCCTGCGGGTGGAGCACTTCTCCTCCGTCATGCGTTTCGCGGGCGCGAGCGATCTGTTCTACAGCCAGCTCATTTCACGCGGCGTCTATGTCTGGGAAGGGCGCACCTGTTTCCTCTCCACCGCCCACACCGACTCCGATCTCGATCAGATTGCGCAGGCCGTGCGCGACAGCGCCCGCGCCCTTGCCGCCGTCGGCCTGATGGGTCCATCGTCGCGGCTGGCCGCGCGCGCCACCATCGCCACGTCGCCGGGACAGCAGGCGCTCTGGGTACTCTCCGCCTTCAGTCCCGAAAGTGCTGCGGCCTATAACCAGACGCTGGTGTTGCGTTTCCAAGAATCGCTCGATCCGCAGACGCTCCGGGGTGCGCTGGCCGATCTGGTGGCGCGGCACGACAGCCTGCGCATGGGTTTTGCGGAGGGTGGCGGCGAGGCGCACATCGCCGATGCCGCAACGGTCGTGCTGGAACAGGCCGACGTGCCGGACGTCACGGCCTGGGTGCGGGCCGAGGCTGCACGGGCTTTCGATCTTGCGCGCGCGCCGTTGCTCCGTGTGGCGCTGCTGCGGAGCGCGGGACAGTGCGCCCTGGTGTTGATCCAGCCGCATATCGTCACCGATGGCTGGTCCATGCAGGTGCTCGCGAACGAACTCGCAAAACTCTATTCCGCGCGCCGCGCAGGGATTACGGCGGAGCTGCCGGCGCCGGCGCGCTATCAGCGCTTCTCGGCCTTTGCCCGCGACGCGGCCGCCGACCCCGAGGCCGCGGTCCATTGGAAAGACGTTTTCGCGAACTTGCCCGCCGCGCTGGATCTGCCCGCCGACCGGCCGCGGCCGCCGCTCCAGACCTATGCCGGCGCGAGCGTGCGTACGTTGCTTGCGCCGGCCCTTGCCGAACGGCTCGCGGCGCGGGCGCGGGCGCTGGATTGCTCGCTGTCCACGCTGTGTCTCGCCGCCTACGGAATGCTGCTGTCGGAACTATCAGGACAGGACGACCTGGTGGTGGCCATCTTCGCTGCCGGGCAACCCATGGTGGGAGAGCCGGGATTGACCGGCTATTGCATCTCCACCGTGCCGGTGCGGCTGGCCGGCATCGGCGCGGATGCGCTCGGCGCAACGCGCGCGGCGATGGCGCGGGCGATGGCCTGGCCGGCCTATCCGCTGTCCGCCATCGTGAAATCAAGCGGTGTGCGGCGCGATCCCTCCCGCCCGCCGCTCGCGAGCGTGTCCTTCAACCTCGATCGGGTGGAGGCTCTTGCTGCCTTCGGCGACCTTGCACCCGAAATCAGCGCCAACGGCCATGGCAGCGTGCGCTGGGACCTCAACTGGAATCTCGAAATGGGCCCACACGGGCTCGCCATCGAGGCCAATTTCAACACCGACCTGTTCGATGCCGCGCGGGTGGATGCCTGGGTTGCGCGCTATCGCGAACTGCTTGACGGGATCGGCGCGGAACGCGCGCAGGTTTCCGCACCCATGGCGTCCATCACCATCGCCGATCAGGTGGCGCGCTGGGCGGCGAAACGTCCGGATGCGCCGGCTGTGATCGACAACGAAGGCACACTCACCTGGTTGGCGCTCGCGCAAGCGAGCGGCGATCTCGCGACGCGGCTCGCGGCGCATGGCGTCGGGCATGGCGACCGCGTCGCCTTCTGCCTGGCGCGCGGCGCCGGCCCGCTGGTGGCGATGGCGGCCGCCAGCCATCTCGGCGCGGCATTCGTTCCGCTCGATCCGGAGTACCCCGCCGCCCACCGTGCCGCCGTCATCGCCGATTGCGGCGCCAAGGTGCTGGTGGCGGATGCATCGACGCAAGGCGAGACGGCATCGGTTCCGAAACTCGGCTGGAGTCGTCATGCGCCGGGCGCCGCGGTGCCGCCGCGCGCGTCGTGCGGCCCCTTGGATCTCGCCTACATTCTGTTCACCTCCGGCTCCACCGGACGGTCGAAGGGCGTCATGGTCTCCTGCGGGGCGTTGCACGCCTATGCCAAAGCCATGCTGCGCCGGCTGTCCATATCGGGCCCGCAGGTGTTCGCGATCGTCACGTCCTTTGCCGCCGACCTTGGCTATACCAGCGTCATCGGCGCGGTCGCCTCCGGCGGTACACTCAACGTGGTGGATGGGCCCACCGCGCGCGATCCCGCCGCCTTCATCGGCTGGATGGCGCAATCTCCGGCCGACGTGCTGAAAATCGTCCCCAGCCATCTCGCGGCGCTGATGATGCATCCGGATGCGGCCGCCCTCTTGCCGCGGCGCGCGCTGATCTGCGGTGGCGATGTGCTCACCTTCGCTTTGGTGCAACGGATAGCGGCGCTGCGGCCCGACCTGCGCATCTTCAATCATTATGGCCCTACCGAAACGACCATCGGCTGCACCATGGTGGAGGTGACGGCGGCGCTCGCCGCAGCACAGGCCTCGTCGGCCGATGGTCGCGTGCCTGTGGGCCATGCGCTCGATGGCGCGATCGTTGACATCGTTGACGGCGACGGCACGGTGCTTGCGGCCGGCGAAACCGGTGAAATCCGCGTCAGCGGCGCGGGCGTGGCGCTGGGCTATCTGGCGCCGGCGGCCGATGCGGAATCCGGCTTCATTCGCCGCGCGGACGGCGCGCGCGCCTACCTCACCGGCGATCTCGGCACCATGGATGCCGACGGCCTCGTGCGCTTCCTTGGCCGCAAGGACGACATGGTGAAGATCCGTGGCCATCGGGTCGATCCCAACGGGGTGGCCGCCGTCCTCCGCGCCTTGCCCGGCGTTTCCGATGCGGCGGTGCTGGCACAACGCGACGGCGAAGGCGCGGCGCGCCTGCTCGGCGCTGTCGTCGCGCATGGCCAGACCGCGCAAGACCTCGGCGCCCTTCTCGCCGAGCGGCTGCCGGAAGCCCAGCGTCCGTCGCGCCTTGTCATCGTCGAGGCACTGCCGCTCACGGCCAACGGCAAGGTTGACCGCAAGGCGCTGATGGCGCTTGTCGCCGCGTCCCGCCCCGGTGACCTCGCTGCGCCGCTTCACGCCGACGGCGTGCTCGCCACGGTTCTGGGGCTGTGGCGAGAGCTGTTCGCCAGCCTTGGCGAGCCGGCGCACGGCATCGGCCCCGATGATGATTTCTTTGCGCTGGGCGGCGACTCCATCATGGCCATCCAGCTTGCCGGCAAGGCCCGCGCGGCCGGGTGGCTGGTTTCCCCGGCGCAGATCTTCACCTCGCCCACGCCGAGGTCGCTCGCCGGCGTCATCCGGCCCGTATCCGCGCGCGCTGCAGAAAATCGCGGACCCGTTGCGGAGGGGGTGCCGCTGACACCGATCCAGCGCTGGTTCATGGACATCGAGATGCCCGACCGCCGCCATTGGGCGCTGACGGCTGTGTTCGATCTACCCGATGGCGCGACCGCGCAAGCGGTCGGCACCGCGCTCGCGACGCTTGCTCAGCGTCATGATGCGCTGCGCGTCCGCCTTGGCGAAGGCGTACCGCCGCTTCAGCAGGTCGACGCGACGGCCTCGTCGCCAATCCTGCTGTGCGCGCAGGTCGCTGCCGGGGAGGATATTTCCGCGGCCGAGGATCGGATGGCCGATCGCCTGGTGGCGGAGCTGGATCCCGCCGCGGGACGCCACTACGCCGCGGGCATGATCGAGACCGGCGCCGCGGTGCGCCTGGTGGTGGCGGCGCATCATCTGGTGTTCGACATGGTGTCCTGGACGATTTTGGCCGACGATCTGGCCGCCGCGCTGTCCGACCCGCCGCGGCCGGTGGCGGCGCCCGCGACCGCGTGGTCGTGGTGGTGCCGTCATCAGGCGGCGTCGGTCGCTTCCTTCGAGGCCGATCGCAGCTTTTGGCAGGCGGTGGCGGAGCAATCGGTGACGGTGCCTCTCGATCATCCCGACGCGAAGGACGTCGAGGCTGACGCGCAGTACCGCGAACTGCGGCTGAGCGCGGAGCTTTGCCGGCCGCTGCTGGCCGATCTCACTGAACGCTTCGGCCTCCAGCCACACGAGAGCGTGCTGGCCCTCGTGGCCCGCCCGCTGTTCGCCTGGACTGGAGGCGCGTTGCAGATGGAGCTGGAAGGGCACGGTCGCGAACCGCGTGACACCGACATCGATCTGTCGCGCACCATCGGCTGGTTCACGACGCGCTATCCGGTGGCGCTGCCGGCGGACGCGACGGACCTTCCGCGCTGGCTGCTGGCCGTCAAGGACGCCGCGCGCGCGTCGGCGGCGCGCGCCATGGGTTACGGACTGCTGCGCTTGGCTGCGCAACCCCTGGCGGGGCCCCGGCCGCTGGTGTCCTTCAACTTCCTCGGAGACATCAGCCGGTTCGGCCATGCCGGCCTGGCGCTGGTGCGTCTGGGCGCGGGTCGGGAGCGGGCCGCGCGGGCGGTTCGTCCCCATCGCATCGCCTTCAACGGCTGGCAGGATGGCGGCGCTCTCGTGATCCGCTGCGAATTCGGCGCCGGCCATGAGGCCGCGACCATCGAGCGGCTGCTGGATGCCATCGGTGCCGAGGCGGAAGCTTGCGGTGCGGTAGCCGGCCGTTCGGAGCGCCGCTATTCTCCGAGCGACTTCCCGGCGCTCGACCTCAGTCAGGAAGATCTCGACGCACTGGCCCTCTTCAACTGACGCGATGCAGTTCGAATTCCGGCCTCGGCCTCGAAACGATTTACCGAGTTCTGAGATGTGGTACACCTACTGAACTGATCGATCGCCCAAATCTTCCGCTGCCAGAAGGTGCGCCCCGGTTTGCACGGCGATACGCGTCGATGACGCGCCAGCAAGGGGCTTCGATTTGAAGGACATCGTTTGGATCGCCGTTGATTGGGGCACCTCCAACCTGAGGGTCTGGGGCGTCGATGCCGATGGCGGGCTTGTCGCTGAGGCCGCTTCCGACAAGGGGATGGCAAAACTTGATCGGGCCGGCTTCGAGCCCGCCCTGCTCGACCTGATCGGCGGCTGGTTGCCTGCGGATCGTCAAATCCCCGTGGTCGCCTGCGGGATGGTCGGCGCACGTCAGGGCTGGCTCGAGGTTCCCTATTCGGCGACGCCATGCAGGCCGATTTTCCCGGAGGCGATCGGCCGGCCCGAACCGCGCGACCCGCGATTGCGCGTGTTTGTTCTGGGCGGGATCAAGCAGACCGCACCCGCTCCCGATGTCATGCGCGGCGAGGAAACCCAGATCGCGGGGATATTGTCGGCGAACCCGTCATTCGAGGGCGTGCTGTGCCTGCCCGGCACACACACGAAATGGGTGCGGATCAGCGCGGGCGAAATCGTCGACTTCAAGACCTTCATGACCGGCGAACTGTTCAGCCTGCTTTCGGGACAGTCCGTGTTGCGGCATAGTCTGGATGGCGCCGGCTCGAACGCGGTGGAATTCGCGCGCAGCATCCAGCTGATGATGACCGAGCCGGCGAGCTTTGCCGGGCAACTCTTCTCAATTCGCGCCGCCAATCTGGTCTCGGGGCTGGAGCCGGGGACCGCCAGGGCGCGGCTGTCGGGACTGCTGATCGGCGCGGAGCTTGCGGCGGCCCGGAGCTACTGGTTCGATCAGAACCCGGTGATCGTCGGAAATGGCGCGCAATCCGACCTCTATCTTGAAGGCCTCCGTACGCTTGGCCGCTCACCGCGCATCATCGATGGGTCGGGAGTCACCCTGGCCGGCTTGAAATCGGCCTATGCGCAAATCGCGAGGAGTCTTGGATGAAGCGTAACATCATCGCTATCCTGCGCGGCATCACGCCTGAAGAGGTGGAGCCGGCCTGCGAGGTACTGATCGAGGCCGGCCTCGCGACCATCGAGATTCCACTGAACTCGCCGCGACCACTGCAAAGCATTGCCCTGCTGGCGAAGAGGTTCGGCTCGGCCGCGACCATCGGGGCAGGGACCGTGCTGACGGCGAGCCAAGTCCGCGACGTCGCCAATGCCGGCGGGAAAATTGTCGTGTCCCCCAGCTTCGACGCAGACGTCGTTCGCGAAACCAAGTTGTTGAAAATGACTTCGTGGCCCGGGGTGCTGACGCCGTCGGAATGCTTTGCCGCGCTGAAGGCGGGTGCCGACGGCCTGAAGATCTTTCCGTGTTCGGTGGTGGGCCCCGCCGGCATCAAGGCGATGCGCGCCGTCCTGCCGGAGCAAACCGCGATCTATGCCGTCGGCGGCGCGGGTCCGGCGAACTTCGCGGACTGGTTCGCGGCGGGCGTAACGGGGTTTGGTATCGGCACCGCGCTGTATCAGCCGGGAAACTCGCTTGCTCAATTGCAGAAGGCCGCAAAGGAAATCGTCAGCGCCTACGATTCCGCGCATTAAGGCCATCGGCCTTTTGCCCGGCCCGGCCGCATAAACGATCAATCCTTCTTGTCAGCGGTCTCGCTATCGTCATCCTTGACCAGCGGCAGCAGCCGCAGCGTCAGGAACGTGAACACCGCCACCGTCACCGCCACGTCGAAAGCACCGAGTCCGACCGAGACGCCGATCGCGCCGGTGGCCCACAGGCTGGCGGCGGTCGCGGTGCCGAGCACGGTGGTGCCCTGCTTGAGGATGGCGCCGCCGCCGATGAACCCGATCCCGGTGATCAGGCCTTCGATGACCTTGGACATGCCGTCGGGCGAATGCACCAGCAGGCTTTCGCTGGCCTGGACGAAACCGCAGCTTGCCATCGCCACCAGCGGAAAGGTCCGCAACCCCGCGCTGCGGGCCATTTTCTCGCGGTCCCAGCCGATCGGCGCGGCGAGTGCGAAGGCCGCGGCCAGAGCAATGATGTGGGCGCCGATCTGAAATCTGTCCAAGGTACGTACTCGCTGTGAGAATGCCGGGAATAAGGTGATGGGACGGCCTGCGTTCCGGGTTTACCTGATTCCATAGCACCGCGGGCCGG
>JAZJYY010000013.1:0-189 GCA_040390145.1 Pseudomonadota bacterium | reverse complement strand
CGGCAAACAAGGTTTGCCGGCCCGCGACGTCGAGGTCTTGCACGTTCGGGCCGATTGCTACGGCTTGAACACGAAACCCGGTCCGATCGCCACGTCCGCCGGGATCGGCGGCAGATCGGCGAACAATTCGGGGCTGTCCTTCATCACCTTCAGGATGTGCTTCGGTTCGATGTGCTTGTTGACGTCGAA
>JAZJYY010000012.1:0-99702 GCA_040390145.1 Pseudomonadota bacterium | reverse complement strand
TCACCCGGATCGCATCTGGCGATGCGATCCGACCTCTCCCACAAGGGGAGAGGTGAACTGGAGTTTGCGGGAGCATCGAATCTATCCCGCATACAGATCCTTGCTCCGCGCCATCCGGATCGCCAGCGCGGCCATGAAGTCGAGCATCGGCGTCGGCAGATCGGCAGCGCGGGCAAACGCCGCCGGCGCGCGCACCAGCGCATCGATTTCCATGGCGCGGCCGAGTTCGTAGTCCTGCAGGATCGACGGCTTGTGGTCGGGCGCGGGCCCTGTGCGGGCGAGGCGCTTGACGCCGGGAAAGTAGCTTTGCGCGACGGCGTTGGCCTCGTCGAGCAGGCGCGGAATGATGTCCTGCAGGTCCGGGTCGTCGCGCACGGCCCGCGCGGTCAGTCCGGTCAAGAGGCACAGCACCGACATCGACATGTTGGTCAGGAGCTTGGTCCAGATCGTCTCCCGGATGCTGGTGACCGGCGCCGACTGGATCGAAGCCTCGTTGAGCGCGGTGCGCAGGGCCTCGATCCGCGCGCTGCCGTGGTCGTCGCATTCGCCGACCAGCAGCATGTTGCGTTCGGGCGACAGATTGGCGACGATCCCGGGTGCGACGACCTCGTTCGAGGAAAACACCACGCCGCCGATGATCCGCTCAGGGGCAACCAGGGCGCGCAACGCGCCGCCGGGATCGAGAAAGCCGAGATCGGGCGGCGGCACATCGGAGACCAATCCGATATCGTACCACCAGGGAATGCCGTTCTGGGCGAACACCACGGCGGTGTGGTCGCGCAGCAGCGGCGGCAGCCCAGTGACCAGGCTGCCGAGCGAGTTCGCCTTCAGCGTCGAGATCACCAGATCCTGCGGCCCCAGATCCGCCGGATCGTCCGACGCCTTGACGTGCGCCGTGAACCCGGCGCCGTCGACCCGAAGCGTCAGGTCCTTGGCCCTGACCGCTTCCAGATGCGGCCCGCGCATCACGCAGGACACCTCGTGTCCGGCGAGCGCCAGCCGTACCGCAAAATGGCTGCCGACGGCGCCCGCGCCGAAGATACAGATACGCATGGGGGAGGGTGTCCTGATCGAGGAATCGTGGAGGCCAGTTTCCACAAGCTGGCCTCCTAACGCAACTGGTCATGAGGTTCCGACTGCCATGCTGCGCCGACGGTGACGGATGTGAAGGAGTTTGCTATAATGAAGCCATGGCAACGAAGAATCTCGAACAACTCATGGAGCGCGTCCGACACTGGCCCAAAGAGCGCCAGCAGGACGCTGCCGAAATTCTGTTGGAAATGGAGCGGCAGAACGCCAACAATTATCGGCTGACGGATGCTCAGGCCCAGGAGGTCGAACGGGTTCAACTCGAGATTCGCGAAGGCAGAGCGACCTTCGCGAGCGACGAGCAGATGGCGGCGCTTTGGAAATCATGCGGCCTGTAAGGCTGCTGTATACGGCGCAGGCGCGGCAACACATCGCTGCGATTTTTGGTTATATCGCAGATCGCAATCCGGTCGCAGCCACCCAAGTTGTCGCACGGATCCGACAGGCTGCCGAGCGTCTAACCGAATTTCCCAGGATGGGTCGTGCAGGTCGCGTCACAGGCACGCATGAGTGGGTGGTCCGTGGGCTACCCTATATCATTGTCTATCAAACCGGCGCAGCCGATGCTGATGAAGTCCTCATCCTCGGCGTATTCCACGCTGCCCAAGATCGTGAGCCGGAATGAAATCCATCACCGAACCCGCCCGCCAAATCCCGCTCTACGGCGAATATGAAGTCGTCGTGCTCGGCGGTGGTCCCGCCGGCATCGCCGCGGCCGTGGCGGCGGCGCGCGCCGGGCGGCGCACGCTGTTGATCGAGCGCTATGGTTTCCTCGGCGGCATGGGGACGGCGGCGGGGGTGACCAATTTCTGCGGGTTGCATGCCAATGTGTTCGGCGAGATGCATCGGGTGGTGCAGGGCGTTGCCTCCGATCTGCTTGATCGAATTGACCGGCTCGGCGGGCTCAATGCGCCGCATCTTATTCTCGGGAAAATCTTCGCGCAGGCCTATGACACCGCGGCCTACAAGATCGCGGCCGACGATCTCCTGGCCGCCCACAAAGTCGACATCCTCTTTCATGCGCTCGGCGCCGGCGTGGTGATGCATGATGACAAACGCATCAACGCGCTGATGGTCGAGACCAAGGCCGGGAGGCAGGCGGTGCGGTCGGAGATTTTTATCGATTGCTCCGGCGATGGCGATCTCGCGGCCTGGGCCGGGGCGCGGTTCGAGGTCGGCGATGACGCCGGCAGCATGCTCTACCCCTCGATGATGTTCCGGCTCAACGGCATCGATCCTGAAAAGGCCGGCGACGCCTGGCGGACCATTCCGGCGCTGATGGAAGCGGCCGAGACCGCCGGCACCCACCATTTTCCGCGCAAGGCCGCGATCGTACGGCCGCAGCGCTCCGGCATCGAATGGCGGGTCAATTTCACCCAGCTGTCGCGCGAGGACGGCACCGCGATCAACGGGTTGGAGCCCGACGATCTCACCCGCGGCGAGATCGACGGCCGCCGCCAAGCCGTCGCCGCCTTCAATTTCCTGCGCACGGTGCCGGGCTTCGAAAAATCCTACATCGTCGATCTGCCGCCGCAACTCGGCATCCGCGAGACCCGCCGCGTCGTCGGCGGCTATATGCTGAGCGGCGACGATGTGCTCGGCTGCGCTTCGTTCGACGACAGCATCGGCGTCAACGGCTGGCCGATGGAATCCCATGTCGCCGGCGACGTCGTCTTCAAGTTCCCGCCGATCCCGGAATCGCGCGGCTTTAACGAGCTGCCGTACCGCATGCTGACGCCTGAGGGGATCGACAATCTCTTGGTGGCCGGGCGCTGCGCCTCGATGACCCATGACGGCCAGTCGGCGGCGCGGGTCTCCGGCGCCTGTTTTGTCATGGGCGAGGCGGCGGGAACCGCTGCTTCACTGGCACTGGGTGGCAACACAATTCCGCGCGACATCGCGGTGGAGAAGTTACAGCAAGCGCTGCAGCAGCAGGGCGCGTTCATCGGGCGGGACCAGCGCGTGCCCGAAGGGTTATAGGGCTCCGTTCACCTCTCCCGCTTGCGGGGGAGGTCGCGCGCAAAGCGCGGGGTGGGGGAATTCTATCAGCTTCCGCCGGTGTTTGCGGAGAGAGCCCCCACCCCGACCCTCCCCCGCAAGCGCGGGAGAGGGGGCGCACCGCCGTTGTCGAAACATCTTGCCAAGGCTTCAACTTGGGTTGATCAGACTGGAATGACAAAAGTCGGAGGAAACGGGATGACGGGATTCGCACGGCTCGCAGTGGCGGGCCTGATGGCTTTGGCGGCGGTGGCGGCCGGATCTTCCGAAGGCCGTTGCCAGGAAGCATTGAAAGCCAGGATCGGCGTGCTGCGGCTGTCGTCATCCGCGCCGGTGTTCATTGCGCAGGACAAGGGATACTTCAAAGAGGCCGGGCTCGAGATCGAGTTGAAATTCTTCGACGCCGCGCAGCCGATCGCGGTGGCGACCACCTCGGGCGATGTCGATTTCGGGGTCACCGCTTTCACCGCGGGGCTCTACAACCTCGCTGGCAAGGGCACGCTGAAGGTGATCGGCGGCATGAGCCGCGAGCGTGCCGGCTATCCGCTGATAGGCTATTTCGCCAGCAATAATGCTTACGCCGCCGGCCTGAAGACGCCTAGGGATCTCGCGGGCAAGCGCATTGCGGTGACGCAGACCGGTTCCAGCTTCCACTATTCGCTGGGGCTATTGGCCGACAAATACAAATTCAAGCTCGCCGACATCAAGGTGCTGCCGATGCAGTCGCTGTCGAATGCCGCCGCTGCCCTGAAAGGCGAGACGGTCGATGCGGCGCTGCTGCCGGTCTCGACCGCGCGCAAGCTGATCGACGATGGCGGCGCCAGGCTGCTGGGCTGGGTCGGGGACGAGACGCCGTGGCAGCTCGGCGCCGTGTTCGCCTCGCCGAAGACGCTCGGCAGCAAGCCGATGGTGACGAAACTGCTGGCGGCGCTGGCCCGCGCCGACCGCGAATATCACGACGTGGTCCTGGCCTCGATCAAGGACGGCAAGGCCGAGATCAACGACAAGACAAAACCGCTGCTCGAGATCATCGCCAAATACACCAACCTGCCGGTCGAGCAGGTGGTCGGCAACTGCGCCTACATCGACCCCGACGGCAAGCTCGACGTCAGGAACGTCGCCAACCAGATCGAGTGGCTGCAGGAGCAGGGTTTCGTCGACAAGGGATTTGGTGTCGACGCGATCCTCGCGAAGGAATTCGTCAAGGCGGATTGATGGAAGTCGTCATTCCGGGGCGATGCGAAGCATCGAACCCGGAATCTCGAGATTCCGGGTCTGGTGCTTACGCACCATCCCGGAATGACGGAGTGAAGATGGACCTGATCGCAGACCATATCAGCCACCGCTTCGGCGCGCTCGAGGTGCTCGACGACGTCTCGTTCACGGTGCGCGCGGGCGAGGTGGTGGCGATTGTCGGTCCCTCCGGCTGCGGCAAGAGCACGCTGCTGTCGATCCTGGGCGGGCTGCTGCAGCCGAGCACCGGACGGGCGGAATGGCGCGGCGCGCCGCCGGCCGACAGCCGCAATCCGCTGACTTTCGTCTTTCAGGATTTCGCGCTGCTGCCGTGGTGCACGGTAGCCGAGAATGTCGAATTTCCGCTGCTGCATGCGGTTCTTTCCGACAATGAGCGGCGCGCGGTGGTCGACGATGCCTTGCGCCGCACCAGCCTGTCGGAGTTTCGCGGCGCCTATCCGAAGCAACTCTCGGGCGGCATGCGGCAGCGCGTCGGCATTGCGCGAGCACTGGCGGTGCGGCCGGCGATCCTGTTGATGGACGAGCCGCTGTCGGCGCTGGATTCGCAGACCCGCGAATTGCTGATGGAGGATTTTGTCCGATTGCTCGCCGATGGATCGATGGGCGCGGTCTATGTCACGCACAATCTCGAAGAGGCGGTGCGGATCGCCGACCGCATCGTGGTGCTGTCGCGGCGTCCCGGCCGCATCCGCCAAGTCGTCACGATACCGATGACGCGCGGCGAGCGTGGCGACATCCGTGCCCGCGAGCAATTGCTGGCGCTGCAAAGCGAGCTATGGTCGCTGATCCGCGAACAGGCCGTCGAAGCCGAGCGCGAGGTCCAACATGCTTGACCGCGCGCCGGAGCCGGCTTCGCCGCAAGCCGACGCCACCGCCGAAACGCGGCCCGTGACCTTTCGCGGCGCGGGTTTCGCGCCGAAGGCCGGCCGCTATTCCGGCTGGATCGCATTGCTGCTGGTGATAGGCCTGTGGCAGCTGGCCGGCAGCGCCGGCTGGGTCAATCCGTTGTTCCTGCCGCCGCCGTCGGCGATCGCGCTCGCGATCTGGAAGCTCGCGATCTCGGGCGCGCTGTGGAATCACGTCTCGGCGTCGGTGGTGCGCATCGGGGCGGGCTGGATTCTCGGCACCATGGCCGGGGTCGCCGTCGGCTTCGCGATCGGGCTTTCGAGCCTCGCGCGCGGCGTCGGCATCACCTTTATTTCGGCGCTGTTTCCGATTCCGAAAATCGCGCTGCTGCCGCTGTTGATCCTGTGGCTCGGGATCGGGGAGGAGCCGAAGATCGCCACCATCGCGCTCGGGGTGTTCTTCTCCACCGCGATCTCGGTCTATAGCGGCGTCGATGCGGTGCCGCGCAACCTGATCCGGATGGCGCAGAGTTTTGGGGTGCCGTTCGCCTCGATCGTGCGCCGGGTGATCTGGCCGGGCGCGCTGCCCTCGATCCTCGCCGGCTTCCGCATCTCCGCCTCGGTGGCGCTATTGCTGGTAGTCAGCGCCGAAATGATCGGCGCCCAGTTCGGCATCGGCGCCTTCGTGCTGCAGGCCGGCAATCTGATGCAGACCGATCAGCTGCTGGCGGGGGTGGTGATGCTGTCGCTGTTCGGGCTGGCGGTGGGCAAGCTGATCAATCTATTGGAGACCAGGTTGCTTCACTGGCGGTGACTTTCTTACCTCTCCCGCTTGCGGGGGAGGTCGACGCGCGAAGCGCAGCGGGTGGGGGAATTCTCTCCGCTTGCTCCGGTGTTGCTGAGGCACCCCCACCCCAGCCCTCCCCCGCAAGCGGGAGAGGGGGCGAAGCGGAGCAAGCCGCAATTCTCACGCATTCCCGCGATCTTCCCGGAACAGGTCCAGCTTCTGCTGCACCGGGCGGTCCGAGAAACTGAACAGCACCGAATCCGCGTCGGCCTCGTGCGTGACCCACTGCCAGCTCGGCACCACGAACAGATCGCGCGGTCCCCATTCAAAAGTCTGGTCGCCGATCCTGGTGCGGCCCTTGCCCTCGATCGCCGCGAATACGGTGGCGTCGGTGGCGCGATAGCGCGCGGTCTTGAATCCCTTCGGCAGCAGCTGAATGAACGTGCCAATGGTCGGCATCGCGAAATCGCCGGTTTCCGGATTGGAGAATTTCAGCTTCAAGCCGTGGCAAGCGTCCCACTCGTTACGCGCCTTGGCCTGTTCCAGCGCCTCGCGGGTGTGGCTGTAGGGATAGTTGAAGATCGGCGAGGTCTTGGAGCTGCGCTTGCCGTCGACCGGCAGCAGGTTGTGGCCATAGCGGCCAAAACTGTCGCCGGGGGGACGGGTGATCTTCTGCTGGTCCTCCGTGGAGTCCTCGGCAAAGGACGCATCGAAGAACTGCACCATCGGGATGTCGAGCCCGTCCAGCCAGTACATCGGCTCGGACGTTTCGTTGGAATGGTCGTGCCAGGTCATTGAGGGCGTAATGACGAAATCGCCGGGCTCCATCAGCGTGCGCTCGCCGTCGACGGCGGTGGCCGCGCCCTTGCCCTCGAGCACGAAACGCAGGGCCGACTGGCTGTGGCGGTGCGCGGGGGCGACGTCGCCCGGGATCACCATCTGCACGCCGGCAAACAGCGATGTCGTGACCTTCGACTGGCCGCGCAGCCCGGGGTTTTCCAGCACCAGCACCCGCCTTGTGGCTTCCCTGGCGGTGATCAGTTTGCCAGCTTCGGTCATGTAGTCGCGGATGGCGTCGAACTTCCACAGATGCGGCCGGCAGGCGCTTTTCGGCTCCGGCGTGATCAGGTCGCCCATCACGTTCCACAGCGCCGAAAGGTTCTCGCCGTCGATCTTCTTGTAGAACGCCTCGCGTTCCGGCGTCTTCAGTACGGCTTCCATGACGGGCCTCCCGCGGCTCTCTTGACGTGGTTCTTGTTGTCTCGATTGACAGCATACTTACAATATGGATAGCGTCAACGACGCACTGCAACCAACAAGAAGATTTCAGGGAGGTTCCGATGAAGCTGCACGGCTATTTCCGCAGCAGCGCGTCCTACCGGGTCAGAATCGCGCTGAATCTGAAGGGGTTGGACGCCGAACATCTGTCGCACCATCTTCGCAAGGGCGAACAGCGCGATCCTGCCTTTCTCGCCCTCAACCCGCAGGGGCTGGTGCCGGCGCTGCAGGACGATAGCGGCGCGGTGCTGACGCAGTCGCTCGCCATCATCGAATGGCTGGAGGAAACCCAGCCGCAGCCGGCCTTGCTGCCGAAGGATCCGCTGCGCCGCGCCAGGGTGCGCGCGTTCGCGCAGGCGCTGGCCTGCGATACCCACCCGGTGCAGAACCTGAAAGTGCTGGCGCGGCTGCGCGAGCTCGGGCTCCCCGAGGAACAGGTGACCGGCTGGGCCGCCTGGGCCAATCGCGAGGGCCTTGCGGCCTGCGAAGCCCTGATCGCCAATGAGCCCGGCCCGTTCTGTTTTGGCGAAGCGCCGACCATCGCCGATCTCTGCCTGGTGCCGCAGCTCTTCAATGCAAGGCGCTTCGGCGTCGACGTCTCCGCCTATCCGCGGCTGCTGCAGGCCGAGGCGGCGGCGCTGGCCATGAAGGCGTTCGCCGATGCCGCCCCGGACAAGCAAGCCGATGCCGAGTAAACCAGATCCGATCACGATGGACGCGGTCTATACCGCGCCCGGCTATCTGTTCCGCCGGATGCAGCAGATCGCGGTGGCGATCTTCGTCGAGGAGTGCAAGGCGTACGACCTGACGCCGGTGCAATATGCCTCGCTGGTCTCGATCCGCACCCATCCCGGCATCGATGCCACAAGGCTTTCCGCCGTGATCGCGTTCGACCGCTCCACGCTCGGCAGCGTGATCGAGCGGCTGGAAGCCAAGGCCTATATCGAGCGCAAGCCGTCGCCCGGGGACAAACGAACCAAGCTGCTTTATCTGACCAGGTCGGGCGCCGCACTGCTGCGCGAGATCATCCCGTCGGTCGAGCGCGCGCAGGCGCGGATGCTGCAGCCGCTGAAACCGGCCGACCGCAAGACCTTGCTGGCGCTGCTGACGCAGCTGGTCGATCTCAACAACGAGGCCTCGCGCGTGCCGCTGCGCGCCGAGGACGCGCTGGAACATCTGGGGAAATCGGGCTGATGGCGTCGGCGGCAGACAAAAAGCCCGTTTTGATCGCGGGCGGCGGCATCGGCGGCCTTGCCGCGGCTTTGGGCCTTGCGCAAAAAGGCATCGCCTCGATCCTGCTGGAGAAGGCCTCAGTTCTCGGCGAGATCGGCGCCGGCATTCAGCTCGGACCCAATGCGTTCCACGCCTTCGACTATCTCGGCGTCGGCGAGGCCGCGCGCGGCATGGCGGTCTATATCGACCAGCTCCGGCTGATGGATGCGCTGACCGCGGAGGAAATCACCCATGTCGATCTCGGCGATGCCTTTCGCCAGCGGTTCGGCAATCCCTACGGCGTGGTGCATCGCGGCGACCTGCACGGCGTTTTCTTGAAAGCCTGCCAGGACCATGCGCTGATCGACTTGCGGGTCAGCTCGGAAGTGGTCGGCTACGATCAGGATGGCGCGTCGGTGGCGGCACATCTCGCTTCCGGCGACCGCGTGACGGGCTCGCTGCTGATCGGCGCCGACGGGCTGTGGTCGAATATCCGCAAATCGGTCGCCGCCGACGGGCCGCCGCGGGTGTCGGGCCACTCCACCTATCGCTCGGTGATTCCGACCGGGGAGATGCCGGAAGATCTGCGCTGGAACGCGGCCACGCTGTGGGCCGGACCGAAATGCCACATCGTGCATTACCCGCTGTCCGGCTGGAAAGTGTTCAACCTGGTTGTCACCTATCACAACGACGCGCCGGAGCCGGTCGCGGGCAAGAGCGTTTCGGATGAGGAGGTGATGCGCGGCTTTGGCCATGTCCATGAGCGCGCCAGGGAAATCATCCGCCACGGCAAGAACTGGAAACTCTGGGTGCTGTGCGACCGCGATCCGCTGGACAAGTGGATCGACGGCCGCGTCGTGCTGCTCGGCGACGCCGCGCACCCGACCCTGCAATATTTCGCGCAAGGCGCCTGCATGGCGCTGGAGGACGCGGTGTGCCTGTCGCACATGCTGTCGGCCTGGCCGGACGATCACGCCACCGCGTTGCGGCGCTATCTGGCGCAGCGCTTTCCGCGCACCGCCCGCATCCAGCTGCAATCCCGCGCCATCGGCGAGCACATCTACCATCCCGACGGCGAACATGCGCGGTTGCGCAATGCCATCATGGGCGCCAAGAGTTCGGAGGATTACTTCCGCGATCTGGAGTGGCTGTACGGCGGGACGGGGCTGACGGGGTAGGGGCCGCATTGACAGCTGGAGCTACGGCACCCCTTACCTCTCCCGCTTGCGGGGGAGGTCGACGCGCTCGTAGAGCGCGGCGGGTGGGGGCATGCAGCAACGGCGGTGTTTCGGTCTGGCACCCCCACCCCAGCCCTCCCCCGCAAGCGGGAGAGGGGGCGCCGCGGCGCAAGCCGCTACACTTTCAACAACGCCTGCCGATCGATCTTCCCCGTGCCCGTCTTCGGCAACTCATCCAGGAAGCGCACCTCGCGCGGATATTTGTACGGCAGCAGTTTTGCTTTCACGAAATCCTGCAACAGCTTGGTCGTCGCATCCGCATTGAACGTGCGCTCATTCATCACCACCACCGCCTTCAGCGTCATCCGCCGGTCCGGCAGTTCCGCCGCGAATACTGCGCATTCGCGTACCGCGGGATGCTCGGCGAGGCAGAGTTCGACTTCCAGCGGATAGACCCACTGGCCGGAGATCTTGATGAGGTCGTCGGCGCGGCCGCGGAAGAAATGGAAGCCGTCGGCGTCCCGCACAAAACGGTCGCCGGTATAGATCCAGCCGCCCTCGCGGATGGTCTCGGCCGATTTGTCCGGCCGGTTCCAGTACAGCGGCGTGTTGGAATCGCCGCGCACCCACAAGATGCCCTCCTCGTTGTCGGCGACGTGGCGGCCGTCCGTGTCCTTCAGCTCGATCTCGTAGCCGGGGACGCGCAGGCCGGCGGCGCCGAGTTTTTTCCGCTCCGGGCGATTGGAGAGATAGATGTGCAGCACTTCGGTCGATCCCAGTCCTTCGACGATTTCGAGGCCGGTCAGGGTCTTCCAGCCATGAAAGACTTCGGCGGACAGCACCTCGGCGGCGGACAGCGCCATCCGCAGCGAGGAAAAGTCCGTCGCCGCCGCATTGTCGGCTTTTGTCAGCGACGTATAGAGCGTCGGCAAGCCGAAGAAGACGGAGGGCCGGAAACGCTCGATCGCGGCAAAGATCGAGGCAGGCTTCGGTTGGCCCGGCAACAGCAGCGTCGTGGCGCCCGCCGCGAACGGAAAGGTGATCGAATTGCCAAAACCGTAGGCGAAGAAGATTTTTGGTACCGAGAAACAGATGTCGTCGGGCGCTAGTTTCAGCACGTTGCCGGCAAACGCCGCCTCGCTGTAGGCCATGTCGTGCTGCAGATGGACGATGCCCTTGGGGCGGCCGGTCGAGCCCGACGAATACATCCAGAACGCCATCTCGTTACGGTCGGTGTCGGCTTCCGCAAGTTCGGCCGGAAACGCCGGCAACCAGTTCTCCGCGACGATGGTGCTCGCCACGGCGTGATCGGGTGCTGCGCCATTGATCACGATCAGCGTGCGCAGCGCCGTGTCCTTGCAGGCCTGGGCATCGAAGCGGGAACAGAATTCGGCGTCGGCGAGGGCGACGGCGGCGCCGGAATCGGCGAGGTAAAACTGCAGCAGGTCCGGCGGTGTCAGCGTGTTGATCAGGAGCGGCACGAAGCCGGCGCGCACCGCGCCGAAAAACGCTGCCGGATAGGCCGGGGTATCGTCGAGGAACATCAGGATGCGGTCGCCGCGTTGCAGTCCGAGCGAAATGAAGCCGTGGCCCCAGCGGCAGGCTTCGGCGCAGAGTTCGGCATAGCTGCGCGTCCCAAGCGGGCCGATCAACGCAAGGCGGTCGCCGCGGCCCTTGGCAAGGTTGCCGAACAGGATGCGGCTGGCGTTATAGGTTTGCGGAATCGTAAAACCAATTTCGCGCGCGCCCGGGCTGTCCGACGGCACCTGGTCTGCGATTGCGTGTGTCATCGGCTGGCCTCCCGCTTCGACGCTTCGTAGCGTGCCATGAAGGCCGGCGACATCGTGCGCAGCCTGGTATCGTCGATGCGGCCGGAGCGGGTGATGTAGCTGTAGGCAAAATCCATCAGGTCGAGCTGCATGTGCTCGGGGAATTTCTCGTACCAGTCGGCGCTGGTGCGCGCCGCCTTCACCAGCTTTTGCACGATCGGTTTGCGCTCGCTCTGATAGCGCCCAAGCGCCGCGGAAAGGTCGGTCTCCGCTTCCAGCGCCTTGACCAGCGCGATCGCGTCCTCGATCGCAAGCCGGGTGCCGGACCCGATCGAGAAATGCGCCGAGTGCAGCGCGTCGCCGATCAGCACCATATTCCTAAACCACCAGCGCTCATTCCAGATCCACGGGAAGTTGCGCCATACCGACTTGTTCGACACCAGTCGATGGCCGTCCAGCGTATCGGCAAATACCTGCTCGCAGATCGCCTGCGACTGCTCGATGGTCTTGTCGGCAAAGCCGTAGCGTTGCCAGGTCGCGGAATCGCATTCGACCAGGAAGGTGCTCATGCCGGGCGCGTAACGATAATGGTGCGCATTGAACGAACCGAGGTCGGTTTGCACAAAGGTCTGCGACAGCGTCTCGAAGCGTTTCGAGGTGCCGTACCAGGCGAATTGGTTGGTGGAATGCGATATCGATGCGCCGAATTCGGCTTCAAAGCCGCGGCGCACCAGCGAGTTCAGGCCGTCGGCGGCGACGATCAGGTCGTAGCCATCAAGTTCATCGACCGACTGGATTGTCGTGTCGTAGCGCGGCTCGACGCCGACCGCGCGGCCGCGGGCCTGCAGGATGGTCAGGAGATCGAGCCGGCCGATCGAGGAGAAGCCGACGCCGTCGATCTCGGCGCTTTCGCCGCGCAGGTTGAGCGTGATGTTCTTCCAGCTCTCCATCCGCGGCGTGATCGCGTCCACGGTGTCGGGATCGTCGGCGCGCAGGAAGTCGAGCGCCTGTTCGGAAAACACCACGCCGAAGCCCCAGGTGGCGCCGGCCGGGTTCTGCTCGAACAGATCGATCTGCGCCTCGGGGTGACGCTTCTTCCAGAGATAGGCGAAGTAGAGACCGCCGGGGCCTCCGCCGATCACGGCGACACGCAAGCTCGCTCCCTCCCTAATCGACAGTATACTTACTATTCGGGATACACTAACGCCCGCCGGACCACGGCGCTACCGGAAATATCGATCAGGCCGGGCTGGCGTCAGGTGCAGCGGCGGACCTTGACGCCGTTCACCACGACGGTACGGCAAACCACCGCCGGCTTGCGCACCACCACCGCGCCGCGGGCGCCGGCGCAGCCGGCCCGAACCACGCCCCTGGCGCACACCACCGCATTGGCATCGGTCGATTCGATGGTCATGGTTCCGGCAAAGGTCAGCACGGCCGCTGTCACAAGCAGAAATGAACGCATGTTTTCACTCCCATGTTTTGTGAGTTCTATTCTCACCCTCCCCTGGAGGGGGAGGGTCGACGCGAATGCAATGAGCGGCGGGGTGGGGTGAAAGTCTCTCCCGTCGAGCGGTGTCCCGTTGACGCACCGTCACCCCACCCCGTCTCGCATCTCGCGATGCGCGCCGACCCTCCCCCTCCAGGGGAGGGTAAGCGCAAACCGCAGCCCGTCTATTTCTTCTCCGCAGCCGTCAAGACCTTCTTGCAGGCCGGCGTGATCTTGTCGCTCTCCTTGGCTAGGCACGCGATGATCCGTCCGCCGCCCGGCACGACGCCTTTGCAGTACTTTTCATAATCGCCCATGCAGGCGCTGCGCTGCTCGGCGGTCATCTCCTGGGCGAAGGCGGCTTGCGAGGCGCACAGCAGGGCGGCGGTGATCAGTATCGGGCGCAGCATGGGTTATTTCCTTTTCGTGCTTGGTGATCACGGGTTTTCGTTGGCTTGCTTCCGGGGCGTGGACCCGCTGTATTCCGGCTTTGAATCATCGCCGGTCCAGGAAGGAGCATCCATGGCGGATATCAGAAACAGGTGGCTTGCGTTCTATTCGGGACATATCGAGCAGACCTCCAGGGAAATATTTTCACACGTCGAGAAGGTGATCATCGGCACCTTGATCGTTTCGGCGGGAGCCCATGTCTCGAGCGCCGACCCGGCGATCGAGCTGTTCGGCTATTTGCGGCACAGCCTGGTCGGTCGCGGCGTCGAACTGTTCGGTATCATCCTTCTCGTTCTGAATTTTCTCGACGGACTCTATAAACTGGCCAGGCTGAATTGGCATTTGGCGTACCAGATCGCCATGACGCTTCTCTATGTCGCGCTGTCGGTCCGGCTGATCCAGTTGATCCTCGCGTTTCGCACCGAATAGCCTCGGCCTGCCTGATTGGGCAGGCCGAGGGCGTCGCCGTTTCGCTTCACTGCGCCGCGAACTGGGCCAGCACTTCCTTGCAGGCCGGCGAGACCGAGCCTGCCTGCGTCGCCAGACATTGCATGATGCGGCCGCCGCCGGGCGCGACGGCGCCGCACAGCGTGCGAACATCGCCGCTGCATGCCGACCTCAGGACGAACAATTCCTCACGCGGCCGCATCGGCCGCAACACCAATGCAGGCGCGGGGGCGGCTGCAGGAGCGGCTCCCGGACTCGCGGTTGCCGCGCCGGCAGCTGCGGCAGCCGGCGCCGCGGTACCGCCACCGGCCGCGTTGACGGCCTGCGCGCACGGTGCCGATACCTTCGCCTTGTTCTTCTCCAGGCATTGCAGCGCCGGTGCGCCTCCGGTCGGGACGCCCGCACAGACCTTCTGATAGTCGGAGCGGCAGGCGCTGCGAATCGCGGCTGCTTGCGCATCGGTCGGCTGCTTCGCCGCCGGGCTTGCAGCAGCCTTGGGAGCCGCTGCCGGAGCCGCGGCTGCCGGCTTTGCCGCGGTGGCCGCCGGAGCGGCACTGGTTTTGGGCGCCGCGGCCGCGGGTGCCGGAGCAGCCGGGGCTGCCTCCGCCTTGGGCGCCGCCGCGGGTTCGACCGCGCGCACCGCGCCCTGGCAGCCGGACGAGAGGCTCGACATGTTCTTTTGCAGGCACTGCAGCGAGGCCTCGCCGCCCGGCGGCACGCTGGCGCAATGCGCCTGATAGTCGGCGCGGCATTGCGACCGGATGGCGTTGCGTTGCGCGTCGGTGGGAGCCTGCGACTGGGCCGGTGTCGCTACCATGAATATGGCGGTTACGAGCCCCGCCGCGTATTTTAACGTGTTGATCATTTTAGGAAATCCTTATGCGTTGTCGCGTCGGCCGCGGCGGCGGATTAAGGAGATCTTGGGCAGTAAAACTCTAAAAAAGATACCGATCCTGCTTCAAGGCCTGCATCATTTTCGGTTTCGGGTTCCACTGCAAGAGGATTGTTGTTATTCATGTGTGTCGAAAGTTGTTCTTCGAACCTGCGATTCTCCACCAGAACCTAAATTGAGGCACGCGAATAATGCCGACGCATCCGCCAGCATGCACCCGTCCGGCAAGCCATTTGCGGCAACGGGCCAACGCCTTACGCATGACATTCGTCATGTCGGCATTCGTCGTCTTGAGCGCCTGCGAACAGAATGCCTTTGTGCCGCCGCCCCCGCCCAAGGTGGAGGTCAGCGTGCCGACCCAGCGCGCCATCACGCGTTATCTCGAAGCCACCGGCAACACCGCGCCGATCAAGAGCGTCGATCTGGTAGCGCGGGTGCAGGGCGTGCTGCAATCGATCAATTACAAGGACGGCACCCTGGTGAAGGCGGGCACCACGCTGTTCACGATCGAGCCCGAGACCTACAAGCTGAAGCTGGAGCAGGCCCAGGCCGCCGAGGCCGGTACGCAGGCGTCGGTGAAGCAGACCGAAGCCGACTTCAAGCGCCAGTCGGATCTGGTGCAGAGGCAGGTGGTGTCGCAGGCGACGCTGGATAACTCGACCTCCGCGCGCGACAACGCCCAGGCCAATCTGCAGCAGGCCCAGGTCAACACCCGGATCGCGGCGGTCAATTACGGCTATACCAATGTCACGGCGCCGTTCGACGGCGTCGTCAGCGCGCATCTGGTCTCGGTCGGCCAGCTGGTCGGCGCGTCGTCGCCGACCCAATTGGCGACCATCGTGGCGCTCGACCCGCTCTATGTGAACTTCAACGTCAACGAACAGGACGTGCTGAAAATACGGGCCGAGGCGAGGCGCCGCGGCATGACGTCGAGCGATCTCGAGCAACTGCCGGTCGAGGTCGGACTGCAGACCGAAAACGGCTATCCGCACAAGGGCAAGCTGGATTATGCGGCGCCGACGGTCAATCAGTCGACCGGAACGCTGGCGGTGCGCGGCGTGCTGCCCAATGCCGACCGCGTCCTGCTGCCCGGATATTTCGTTCGCGTCCGCGTCCCCGTCGATCAGCAGGCAAACGCCCTGCTGGTGCCCGACGTCGCCCTGGGCAGCGACCAGGCCGGCCGCTACGTGCTGGTGGTGAACAGCGACAATATCGTCGAGCAGCGCAAGGTGGTGACCGGGCCGCTGGACGGCGATCTGCGCGTGATCGAGAGCGGCCTGAAGCCCGACGACCGCGTGGTGACA
Organism: Pseudomonadota bacterium; assembly: GCA_040390145.1. Taxonomy (GTDB): domain Bacteria; phylum Pseudomonadota; class Alphaproteobacteria; order Rhizobiales; family Xanthobacteraceae; genus Bradyrhizobium. Next base: position 83,710 of record JAZJYY010000012.1, on the reverse strand, counting down.
TCAGGACTGTTGCGCGCGATCCCCGGCCAGAAGGTCGATCCGCAGCTGCAGAAGACCGAAGCGCCGCCGACATCGGCCAAATAGGACCGATCCATGATTTCGAAATATTTCATCGAGCGGCCGGTTCTTTCCAACGTCATCGCGATCCTGATGATCCTGATCGGCGGCGTCTGCCTGTTCCGCCTGGCCGTGGCGCAGTATCCCGACGTGGTGCCGCCGACGGTGCAGGTGACGACGCGCTATCCCGGCGCCAGCGCCCGGACCGTGATCGACACCGTGGCGCTGCCGATCGAGCAGCAGGTCAACGGCGTCGAGGACATGCTCTATATGCAGTCCTACAGCGGCGCCGACGGCACCTATTCGCTGACGGTGACGTTCAAGATCGGCACCGATCTGAACTTCGCGCAGGTGCTGGTGCAGAACCGGGTGTCGAGCGCGCTGTCGCAACTGCCGCAGGCGGTGCAGAACCAGGGCGTCACGGTGGCGAAACGCTCGACCGCGATCCTGCTGTTCGTGACGCTGACCTCGCCGAACGCGACCTATGACAGCCTGTTCCTCTCCAACTACGCCACCATCAACATCAGGGACGAACTGTCGCGACTGCCCGGGGTCGGCAACGTCACGGTGTTCGGCGCCGGCCAGTATTCGATGCGGGTCTGGCTCGATCCCAACAAGCTGCAGGTGCGCGGGCTGATGCCGCAGGACGTTATCCAGGCGATCCAGCAGCAGAGCCAGCAGGTCACCGCGGGCCAGGTCGGCGCGCCGCCGGTACCCTCGGGACAGGCGTTCCAGTACACGCTCAATGTCAGCGGCCGGCTCGACGACGTCAACGAGTTCGAGAACGTGATCGTCAAGACCGGCAGCAGCGGCGACGTCACCCGCGTGCGCGACGTCGGCCGGGTCGAACTGGGGGCGCAGACCTACAGCCAGGTGTTTTCGCTCAACAACAAGCCGTCGGTCGGCATCGGCGTGTTCCAGTCGCCCGGCGCCAACGCACTCGAGGTCGAGAAGGCGGTCGAGGCCAAGATGGCGGTGCTGGCCAAGGCCTTTCCGCAGGACATCACCTACGCCACGCCGTTCGACACCACCAAGTTCGTCGCGGAATCGATTAAGGAAGTCTACAAGACCCTGATCGAGGCCGGCCTGCTGGTGCTCGTCGTGATCCTGATCTTCCTGCAGGACTGGCGCGCTATGCTGGTGCCGGCCACCACCGTGCCGGTCACCATCATCGGCGCCTTCGCGGCGATGGCCGCCCTCGGCTTCACCGTCAACATCTCGACGCTGTTTGCGATCGTGCTGGCGATCGGCATCGTGGTGGACGACGCCATCGTCGTGGTCGAGGGCGCCGCCCACAATATCGAGAAGGGCATGTCCGGCCATGATGCCGCGATCGCGGCGATGGACGCGCTGTTCGCGCCGATCGTGGGCATCACGCTGGTGCTGATCTCGGTGTTCCTGCCGGCCGCCTTCCTGCCGGGCCTGACCGGCAAGATGTACTCGCAATTCGCGCTGGTGATCGCCGCCACCGCGCTACTCAGCGCCGTCAATGCCGCCACGCTGAAGCCGACGCAATGCGCGCTGTGGCTGCGCCGGCCGGTGCCGCCGGAACAGCGCAACTGGTTCTATCGCGGCTTCAATGCGGTCTATAACCGTGTCGAGCGAGGCTATGCAAGGCTGATCGGCCGGCTGGTGGCGCACAGCGGCGTGTCGGTAATCGCAGCCTTGATCCTGATCGGCGTCGCCGGCTGGGGCCTGTCGCGGGTGCCGACCGGGTTCATTCCGATCGAAGACCAGGGCTATCTGCTGGTGGCGGTACAGTTGCCGGATGGCGCCGCACTCGACCGCACGCAGAACGTGATGAAGCAGGTCAGCGATCTCGCCGGCAACACGCCCGGCGTCGATCAGGTGATCACCATCGCCGGCATATCGGCGCTCGACAACTCGTCCAGCCTCGCCAATGCCGGCGTCGCCTATCTGATCCTGAAGGAATGGAGCGCGCGGGGGCCAGGCCAGGACCTGCGCTCGCTGTTCGTCGGGCTGAACGAGAAGATGTCGGCGATCCAGGAAGCCCGCATCCTGGTGGTGCCGCCGCCGCCGATCCAGGGCATCGGCAACGCCGCCGGCTTTGCCATGCAGGTGCAGCTGCGCGACGGCAATGCCGATTACGGCAAGCTGCAGGCGATCGCCGGCGCCATCGTCGCCAACGGCCAGTCGCAAAGCGCGCTGCAGCGCGTCAGTTCGTCGTTCCGCTCGATGGTGCCTCAGCTCGACGTCGAGGTGGACCGGGTCAAGATCCAGACCCTGCATGTCACCACCGACCAGATCTTCTCGACGCTGTCGTCCTACATGGGGTCGAGCTTCGTCAACCAGTTCAACAAGTTCGGCCGCACCTTCCAGGTCTACGCCCAGGCGGATGCCCAGTTTCGCCTGAACCCGCGCGACATCGAAAAGCTGATGGTGCGCAATAGCCAGGGCGACATGATTCCGCTCGGCACCGTGGCGACGATCACGCCGGCGGTCGGCCCGTCGCTGATCAGCCTGTACAATCTCTACCCCTCCGCGACGGTGATCGGGCTGCCGGCCACCGGCTACAGCTCCGGCCAGTCGATGGCGCTGATGGAGGAGATCGCTGCCAAGACCCTGCCGCCGGGCACCGGCTTCGAGTGGACCGCGATGTCGTACCAGGAGAAGGTGGTCGGCGGCCAGATCTACTGGGCATTCGGCCTTGCCCTGCTGCTGGTCTATCTGGTGCTGGCCGGACAGTATGAAAGCTGGTACGCGCCGATCTCGGTGATCCTGGCGGTGCCGCTATCATTGCTCGGCCCGATGGCGGTGCTGACGGGATTGCGGATCGAGAACAATCTCTACACCCAGATTGGCATTATCCTGTTGATCGCGCTGTCGGCCAAGAACGCCATCCTGATCGTCGAGGTGGCGCTGGAGCTGCATGTGCGCGACCGCAAACCGCTGATGGAGTCCGCGATCGAGGCGGCGCGGGCGCGGTTCCGCCCGATCCTGATGACCTCGTTCGCCTTCATCCTCGGCGTCGTGCCGCTGGTGCTGGCGACCGGCGCCGGCGCCAGCGCCCGCAAGTCGATCGGCATCACGGTCTTTTCCGGCATGATCGCCTCGACCTGCCTTGCCGTGCTGTTCGTGCCGACGTTCTTCGTGGTGGTGCAGCGGTTCGAAAACTGGCTGGCGGGAAGAAAGAGCGAAGCGCCGGCGCCGCAGGCGGTGCCGCAAGCGCCGGGTGTGCATTAGAGCGCCGAAACAATCTCCGCCGTCGTCCCGGACAAGCGAGCAACGCGAGCGCTGATCCGGGACCCATAACCACCAATGTCCATGTTGCGCTGGGCTGTTGCAACAGCCCGCTTCACCGCGCCAGCGGTGGCTATGGGTCCCGGCTCGGAGGCCGGGACGACAGTTGATGGAGCTCGCTTACACCTTCACCATCCGCTTGCCGCGGTTCTCGCCGGCCAGCAAGCCGATTAGCGCCTTCGGCGTATTCTCCAGGCCATTGATGACGTCCTCCTGCACCTTCAGCTTGCCGGAGGCGACCCAGGATTGGAGGTCCTTCAGCGCCTGATCGCGCTGGTCCATGAAATCCATCACGATGAAGCCCTGCATGATGAGCCGCTTCACCACGATCAGGCCGGGCACGCCGCGCGGGCCGGTGGCCGAGGGCACGCCGTCATATTGCGAGATCGCGCCGCAGCAGGCGATGCGGCCGCGGTTGTTCATTTGCGCCAGGCAGGCTTCCAGAATGTCGCCGCCGACATTGTCGAAATAGACGTCGATGCCTTTGGGAGCGGCGGCGCGCAGCGCCTTGAACACCGCGCCGTCCTTGTAGTCGACCGCGGCGTCGAAGCCGAGGTCCTTGACCAGCCAGTCGCACTTGTCCTTGCCGCCGGCGATGCCGACGACACGGCAACCCTTTATCTTGGCAATCTGGCCGACGATCGAGCCGACCGAGCCGGCCGCGGCCGAGACCACCACGGTCTCGCCGGCCCTGGGCTTGCCGATGTCGAGCAGCCCGAAATAGGCGGTGAGCCCGGCGATGCCGTAGACGCTGAGCAGATGCGTCATCGGCTCCAGCTTCGGCATCTTGCTGAGATGCTTGCCGGGTACTGCGGCGTAGTCCTGCCAGCCGGTGTCGCCGAATACGATATCGCCCGCTGCAAAGCCCGGCGCCTTCGACGATACCACTTCGGCGATGCCACCGCCGGCCATCACCGTATTGGCCTCGACGGCGGCGCGATAGGTCGCGCCATGCATCCATGCGCGGTTGGCGGCGTCGAGGGAGATGTAGCGCACCTTGAGCAGCACCTCGCCGTCCCCAGGCTCGGGGATGGCGGCTTCGGACAATTTGAAATGCTCGGGCCCGAGCTTTCCGGTGGGCTTCTCAACAAGCAAAATTTGGCGATTGACGGACTCGCTCATGGCGCTCTCTCCCTGACATGCAGTTGCCCGCATTATGCGTTGGGTATGACGCCAGAGCAAATTCAGCGTCAGAAGAATTTTAAATTATCGGCGTGGCCGCCGCGGGCGATCACCGCGTATTCGATCGCCAGGAACAGCCCGCCGGCCACGTAGATCCTTCGCTGCCGCGCGGCGCCGAGTTGCCGGCTCATCGTGACTGCGTCCTCCACCGTCGCGGCGACGCGTACATCGGCGTGCGGATTGGCATGGCGCACCGCGCGCGCGATGACCGCCGCGTCGGTGCCCTTGTGGTGTGCACACGTGCAAATGATGGTCTCGAACGACGGCGCCAGCGCGCCGACGATCTCGTCGGCCTGCTTGTCGCCGGATATCCCGATCACGAGGATCCAACCCTCGGCGCCATGGATCGCCTGGAGGCTGGCCAACGACTGCCTGATACCGTCGGGGGTGTGGCCGACATCGACGACGGTGAGCGGGTCATGCTCGATGGTTTCGAGGCGGCCCGGCCAGCGCGTTTCGCGCAGGCCGGATCGCACGGCGGCCTCGCGCCCCGCGGCATCTGCGCCGGGCCGCACCCGCCGCAGCCAGAGCAGGAACAGGGCGGTCGCGATCGCGGCGTTGTTGACCTGGAATGCGCCGAGCAGGCTTATTTCCAGCGCGTGAAAATCGTAAGCCCCGAACCGGAAATCGAACTGCTGCCGTGAAGCGCTGGCGGTCTCGCCGCCGATCGCGATGTCGTCGCGGACAAAGCGCGAGGTCACATCGCGATGGAGGTTGTATTCGATCAGATGCGGCTTCAGGTTCAGGCAGTTCTCGCCATAGACGATCGTGCCGCCGGCCGCGCAGGCGTCGCTCTTGTCGGAGGCGATCAGGTCAAGCGAATGGCCGAGCAGGGCGACATGCTCGTAATCGACCGAAGTGACGCAGGTGGTCGGCGCGCCGACCAGGCGCGTCACATCGTAGCGTCCGCCGATGCCGGCCTCGAACACCGCGAAATCGCAATCCCTCTCCTGAAAATGCAGGCAGGCCAGCGCGAACAGGGCTTCGAAGGCGCCGAATTGTTCGCCGCGCCGCGCCGCGATTTCGGCGATCGCGGCTTCGATCCGCTGCACCAGCCGGGCCAGATCGGCATCGCCGATCTCGGCGCCGTCGATCTGAACCCGTTCGTTGAAACGGTACAGATGCGGCGAGGTGAACAATCCGGTGCGCAGGCCATAGGCACGGCCGATGCCGGCGCAGAACGCCGCGGTGGAGCCCTTGCCGTTCGAGCCGGTGACGACCACCGAGATGCGGGTCAGCCGCGCGCGATCGACGGCGAGGGCGTCGAGCAGTTCGGCCATTCGCGCGAGGCAGATGCCGCTGCCGAATTTCGGAAGATCAAACACTAGAGCAGTCCCATCGCGGAAAACGTGTGATGCCAGATCTTCAGGATCAGGTCGCCGCGACCGGATTGCTCCAGCAGGCGGATCGACGGGTTGGAGTTGACCTCGATCACCTGCATGGCGTTCACGTCGCCGCCGATACCGGTAAACAGGTCGATGGCGACGACCCGCAGTCCGAGCGCCCGCGCCGCCTTTCTGGCCAGCGTCAGCGCGGCCTCGGACGGCGGCGCTTCGAGCAGCATCGTTCCGCCGGCGCTCAGGTTCATCCGCCCGGGAATCTCCCAGCGTTCGCCCGCCGGTAGCACGGCGTCGAACGCGGTATCGGGACCGATGGCAACCGGCGAGAGGCCGCGGGATCGCAAGCCGTCATTATGCGCGGTCAGGAGAATGCGAATGCTGCTTGCGCCATCGCCCACGATCGAGGGCGGTTGCTTGCGCGCGGTAAAGAGAACCTCGTCGTCGAGCAGAAAAACCCGATACTCGTTGCCCGCAACGATCGGCTGCAGCAGGATCGCATCGTAATATTGCGCGACATCGCCGAGGTATTTTATCAGCGCGGCCTCGTCATGCACCGCTTGCGCGAAATCGCCGCGCGATCCCGTCAGGGGCTTGACGAAGGCCGAGCCGCCCATTTTCGCGAAATGCGCCAGCGCATCCTCGCGCTCATGCCCGGGCGGGCGATGGGCGCGGTGCCGGTCGTGCAGAAAGAAGTATTCGCCGCCGAGCGCCGCGACGCCGGCCTGCGCCAGAATCCGGCCGGCGAAATATTTGTCGGACGCCAGCGTCGAGGCGGTGGCGTTGTTCTGCGGAAACCACGAACATCGCCCGGCGCCGAAATGGAGACTTCGGGTTGCCGAATTCACGCTGAAAACCAGCCCCGTCCCTGCGTCGATATCGGTGAAATCAAGGCCAAATTCGGCACAGGCCCAGGCCGCATAGACCGACTGGTCCGGATAGGAGCTCGGCTTGCCCGATCGGAATTCCTCTAAACTTCGCATGCAATATCCGGCGATCTGGCATTCCGTTTTTGGTGTTTTTATCTTTAACCAGGTTTCCGGCCACGGGGGGCAATTTACTGCCGCCGCGGCGTTAATTTCAGCAAGTTAATTACGCCTGCCCCATTCACGCGATGCAGATTTTCTGAACCTGTTTTCCATACGAATCGACTGCCATTGTGAGCGCGCAATTGCGCGCCAGGAACGGTTGACTATCTCCCCTATTGGCGTAGGTGAAACGCCAGATCATCCATCATTGCAGGGGTTTTGGGCCCCTTACGGGGCTCGAAGAACTCGTTCGTTCTACAGCAAGTGGTCAGGAAAAACGAAATCACATGAGCGCATTCCATAGAGAGAAAGTTCTTTCCGTCCGGCACTGGACCGATACGCTTTTCAGCTTCACCGCCACCCGCAATTCCGGTTTTCGATTCCAGAACGGCCAGTTCGCCATGATCGGTCTGGAGGTCGATGGCCGACCGCTGCTGCGCGCCTATTCGATGGCGAGCGCCAATCACGAGGAAGCGCTGGAATTCTTCTCCATCAAGGTCGCCGACGGCCCGCTGACTTCAAAACTGCAGAAGATCAGGGAAGGCGACACCATCCTGGTCGGGCGCAAGGCGACCGGCACGCTGATTTCGGACAATCTGATCCCGGGCAAGCGCCTGCTGCTGCTGTCGACCGGAACGGGGCTGGCGCCGTTCGCCAGCCTGATCAAGGACCCCGACGTCTATGAGCGGTTCGAAAGCATCGTGCTGGTGCATGGCTGCCGGCAGGTCTCCGAGCTCGCCTATGGCGAGGAACTGGTCGCCAGGCTGCGCGATGACGAATTGTTCGGCCCGTTGCTGACCGAGAAGCTCTCCTATTATCCGACCGTGACGCGTGAGCCGTTCCGCAACCGTGGTCGCATCACCGACCTCATCACGTCAGAGCAGCTGTTCAACGACATCCATCAGCCCCCGCTCGACATCGCAACCGACCGCATCATGATGTGCGGCAGCCCCGGCATGCTGGAAGAGCTGAAGGTGATGTTCGAGACCCGCGGCTTCCTCGAAGGCAGCCACAGCGAGCCCGGCCATTTCGTCATCGAGAAGGCGTTCGTGGAGCGCTGATTTCCATCCGCCGTCCGTCCCGGCCTCGCGCCGGGACGGTGGCCGCCGTTGCCCTTCCAACACATTGCACTGCAGCAACACTTCAGGCGCCGCCGCCCGCGCGGCCTGCCGCATTGATTCTCCGCCCGCTATTTCGCTAGCCTGCCGTGAAACGGTCGACCGTCATATCCGTAACCGGTAACGCCTGTTATCGTGTACAGCATTGTTCTGACGTTCGATTGGGCTCGAAGCCGACAAGAATAATACGGCGGCAATTTTGCCGGAGGGATTCATGGAAACGCTGATGCTGCCGTTCTCGCCGCGCTACATCGTTCTGACGATTTGCGCCGTCGTTACGGCATTGCTCGTCGCGATCGGACTGGTCGATGCCAAGCTCAAGGTGTGGGAACTGGTCGCGATTCCGATCCTGATCTTCGGCGGCCTCACACTGCTCGGGATTCGTGACCTCCTGCAGGAGAACCATGCGGTTCTGCGCAATTATCCGATCTCGGGGCATTTGCGCTTCCTGCTCGAAGAAATCAGGCCGGAGATGCGCCAGTACTTCTTCGAGAGCGAGAAGGACGGCATGCCGTTTTCCCGCGACACCCGCGCCGTGATCTATCAGCGCGCCAAGATGGTGCTCGACAAGCGGCCGTTCGGAACGCAGGAGGACGTCTACAAGGAAGGCTACGAATGGATGCACCACTCGATGGCGCCCAAGACCCATGCCAGCGAAAAATTCCGCATCACCATCGGCGGCCCGGATTGCACCAGGCCGTACTCGGCCTCGGTGTTCAACATCTCGGCGATGAGTTTTGGCGCGCTCAGCCCCAACGCGGTGCGGGCGCTGAATGCCGGCGCCAAAAAGGGAGGATTCGCCCATGACACCGGCGAGGGCGGCGTCAGCCCCTACCACCAGGAAAACGGCGGCGACCTGATCTGGGAGATCGGCTCCGGCTATTTCGGCTGCCGCAACCGCGACGGCACCTTCAATCCGGAACTGTTCGCGCAGGTCGCGGCCCACGACCAGATCAAGATGGTCGAACTCAAGGTCAGCCAGGGCGCCAAGCCCGGCCATGGCGGCGTGCTGCCGGCGGCCAAGGTCTCCGAGGAGATCTCCCGGATCAGGGGCGTCGCGATGGACGAGGACTGTATCTCGCCGGCGTACCACAAGGCATTCTCTACGCCGCTGGAAATGATGGCGTTCATCGGCGAGATGCGCCGGCTGTCCGGCGGCAAGCCCGCCGGTTTCAAGCTCTGCATCGGCCATCCCTGGGAGTTTCTGGCGATCTGCAAGGCGATGCTGCAGACCGGGATCTATCCGGATTTCATCGTGATCGACGGCAACGAGGGCGGCACCGGCGCCGCACCGCTGGAGTTCATGGATCATCTGGGCATGCCGATGCGCGAGGGCGTCAATTTCGTCCACAACGCGCTGATCGGCATCAATGCGCGCGACCGCATCCGGATCGGCGCCGCCGGCAAGATCGCGACCGCGTTCGACATGGCGCGCGCGATGGCGATCGGCGCCGACTGGTGCAATTCGGCGCGCGGCTTCATGTTCGCGCTGGGCTGCATCCAGTCGCTGAGCTGCCACACCGACCGCTGCCCGACCGGGGTGACGACGCAGGATCCCTCGCGCAACCGCGCGCTGGTGGTGCCGCACAAGGTCGACCGGGTGTATAATTACCATCACGCCACGCTGCATGCGCTGGCGGAGCTGCTCGCCGCCGCCGGCCTCGAGCATCCGCAGCAGATCCGGCCGATCCACTTCTCGCAGCGGAACTCGACCACCGAGGTCCTGTCATTCGCCAGACTCTATCCATCGCTTCGCCCGGGCGAGCTGATCGACGGCACCAGCGATCCGCGTTTTCGCGAGGCCTGGGCGATGGCGCGGGCGGAGTCGTTCACCGCAGCAGGATAGGGGACTACGCCGCATTGCCTCAACGGGCCAGCGGCGTCGCATATCCCGCCACCAGCTTGACCAGGTCGGCCTGTCGCTTCACCCCGGTCTTTTCGAACAGACGGTTGACATGCGTCCTGACCGTGGTGTCGGCGACGCCGAGCGCGGTGGCCACTTCGGGAACACCGCCCACCTCGACGATGGCCAGCAATACGCGCAGCTCGGTCGGCGTCAGTTTGAATGCCTTGCCGATGACTTCGGAACGCGGCATCGCCAGCGCCGCCTTGCGAACGAACAGGGCCGCCACAGCCGTGTAGATGATGCCCGCGCGGCGCCGCGCGCCCGAGGTCAGCGGCAGGACATGGGCGACGTAGCGCTCGCCGTCTTTGCCGACCAGCGGCACGGCGATCCCCCGGGTGCCGAGCGCCGCGTCGCCCTTCTCGGCGGCGGCAAATATCTCTCGCAAGGCCTGGTGAGCCTGCGCATCGCAGGCCACCAGTCGCCCGCCGAGGTCGTACAGGATATCGCCGGAATCGAGGATGGCTTGCCCGGCAAGGTTGGCGTGAATGATGCGCCCATTCGCATCGACCAGACACAGTCCGGCGTCGAGCCCGTCGAGCGTGTCGGAAAATGTCCCGGCCTCCGTGATCTTCAGATCGAACATTCTGGCGATCATGACCGCGCGGCGAAGGTGGGGAGCGATCAGACGCATGTGATGGCGCGCCTCGTCATCGACCAGGCCGTTGCGCTCGTGGCGGAAGACCCCGAACATGACCACGCTCGCCGCCGATTTGTCGAGGACGGCGCTGACGAAGTCGACGATTCCCCGCGGCCGCGCCCATTGTTGATAGAATCCGGTCGTGGCGAGTTCGTCGAAAGGCAGCAAATCGGCCGTCGCGACCGGCTGTTCGAGCTCGGCGATAAAATGCCCCACCGCGGCCGGATAAATCTGTCGAAACAATTCGACCGGCAATGGCCAGGCGACGCCGAAGCTGCGGCTCACCGTGACATGTTGCGCATCGACGTCCTTGCAGAACAGACCTGCTCCGACGCCTTTCACGAAACGGGTCACCCCTTCGAACGCATTTTCCCAAAGCGATTGATCGATGGCGGCATCATAGACGAGGCTGATGAGATCGCTCAGCTGTTGACGATCGTCGTGACTCGCTGCCGATGCCGCCGGTCCGGAGACCGGTCGCAGATGTGACGCCTTGTTCATTCCAAACGTTCCCCCGGAAGCGCCGCAGCCAGAAAATGGTCAGCGAGCGCACTGAACTTGCCGCCCGCAATGCCTTGGGCGGGTTTCCGCGACCAGTTTGTCCTGCGGCGCTGTGTTCGGGCAGGTCCATCCGATGGATGCCCACACGGCCGATATGCCTCGATTGGATGTAGTGCGCGTCCCCCGATCGGAGGATGCCGGATTACAGAACGCGCAACGGCAGAGACGATCGGCGTTTCAGCAACTAATATTGCATCACCGACCGCACCCCGATCACCACCGCATTCTTGATCGGTTCGGTCGGTGATTTCGGGTCGGGCGCGTTGCCGCCGGGATGGAAAATGAGATGGGCGGTGGGATAGATGGTCCAGCCCGGAACGATCGCGGCGCCATAGGTGAATTCGAAGGAGAGCTCGTAATCGCGCAACGGCACTGGCAGGCCGGTGAACAAGCGTGTGTCGCGATCGAGCCCTCGCGCGCGATTCGACAGGTGCGAGTAGAGAAACGAGGCGCCAAAGATGTCCGCCGGGCGCGACGGCAGCATGCCGGCAAAGATGATGCCGGCGTCGAGATAGAAATCGTTCAGGCTTCGGTCGGGTGGACTGTAGGCGGCGCGGCTGAACATCGCCACGCCGGAATTCACATCGCCGCCGGGCGGCCGGTACAATTGCTGGTCGATGACGGCATAGATCCCGTCATTGCCGCGCAGCCGGCGCGCGATGCCGGTGCTGAGCGGGCTTGCCAGCGAATGGCCGGCAGTGTCGAAACGCAGATCGTCGAACGTGCCGAAGTGATGCCATCCGCCAAAGCGGATGCCGCCGGCAAGACTGGTCGCGCTGGCATCCTGGTTGTAGCGGTATTGAAACTCGCTGATGACGAAGGGCGGATCGTTGACGCGAAAGTTGAGGCCGTAGCGGTTGCGCAGTTCGGGATCGTTCAGGCCGGGGCCGGCCGGATCGCCGTTGAACACCGAGAGCAGGAAGGTCGTTTGCGGCGTCGGATCAACCTTGAGCCGAAGGCCGGGCGTCGACAGCGGATAGGCAGGGCCGCCGCTTGGAATGTTGACCGCCGGATTGGTCGGCCAGTCGCTGGAGAGGAAAAAGCTGAAATACTGGCTGAACAGGAATTCGGTATCGACCACGAGCTGGCCGGCGCGAATGCTGGCCATGCCGCCGAGAAAGGTCTGTTGCAGCCACAATTCGGAAAGCCGGGTGGTCCGCAGCGCTTCGATATTGCTGATGGTGTTGAGATTGCCGACCAGGTTGCGTCCCGGTCCGCCATCGCCCTGAAGGTGGAAGATGTTGCTGAACAGCGTCAGGCCATCCCAACCGGCAAGCTTGCCGAAATCGATTCCGAACAGCGCCTCGAGCTTGCCGTCGAATACGGCGGCGCGGTTGACGCCGCCTCTCACATTGGCGAGGCCCTCGGTCGTGTACACGAATCCGAAGGTGACGCCATGTCGGGTCAGCCAGGCCCGGGTGCCCCAAGGATCGCCGTTGTATGGCAGGCTGCTGGCAATCGACAGCCGGGGCGCAACGCCTTTCTGGGCGTCGAGATCGGCCAGGGGAGCCTCGGTGTCCTGCTGCGCGAAGGAATGACTTGCCGCCAGCAAGGCAGCGCCCGCAGCGAAAAGTCCCAAGCCCCTGCGCGCCATCGGTTTCAAAGCACAAATTCCATTCGCCCGGCGACTCCTCTCATTATCTCACGCGCGCCTGGCGAACGCGATGAGATTGAAGGAAAGCCGGCAGTCGACCGGACACGATCTGCGAATTGTTCGCAAGAACGTTTGGGAACGAGACCATCGAATGACATTCCGCCGTGACAGGCGTGCAACAACACGACATCGAATCGGAGCGAACCGGCCCTTCAAAAAAGTTGACCCGCCCGGGGGGACAACCGGGCGGGTCGGGGTGCGACACGGGGTGGATGAGGCGCCCGTGCCGGACGCAGGATCCACGGTCGGAGCGGCCAAAAGCGCCGCTCCAGGTCAGTCGATCAGTAATTGCAGGTGCGGATGCGGCCCATGTAGTTGCCGTAGACGTCGAACTGGCGAACCCAGCCGCAGCGGCGATAGCCGTCGTAGTAATAACCGGGGCTCGAAGCAGCGATCGCAGTGCCGACGACGGCGGCGCCGAGAATAGCCGGCCCAATCCATTTCGGACCGGCCTGGGCTTCTGTGGTGGTGGAAGCGATGCTGCCGGTGACGGCAAGCGCGGTAAGGGCAAGGGCAGCAATTTTGGTCTTGATCGACATGGGAAACTCCATCCGGTTGAGCGCGGCGCCGTTGTGGTCCGCATGCCCAGTTGGACGGGGGCTTCTCGAATCCGGTTCGAGTAGCCCCTCATTAATTCGATGTAATGAATATTATTCAGTTATTACAGTTGGTTATGGGGGTTATTGCTCTGAGGGGCATTGGAAAGCGTCGCCGGGTCGAACTTGTCGACATCGGCGAGCAACTCGCAGAAGGCCCGCGCGCCGTGATCGAGCAGGCGTTCGCCCTTTTCCGCAGAGGCCAGGGTGGCATCGCCCACGGCACCACTGGGATGCAGGTCCTGGGCCTGCCACGCGAACGGCACCGGCCGGTGCGCCGAAAGCCAGCGATATTGCTTTTCCATCGCGATGCTGGCGGGCCGGAAATCGGCGATCGCGTCCAGGCGCACATGCTGCGGATAGCGCGCCAGCATGATCGAGGTCTCGACCGCGCCGCCATGGATGCCGTGGCGCAGCTCTTCCGCCGAGAACAATCCTTCGGGCGTGCCGAAGCGCGACCAACTCGTGGTCACCGCGAGAAGCCCGTGATGCGCGCGCAGATCCTGAGCGACGAGGCTCATCGCAGCGCTATTGCCGCCATGGCTCGTGACCATCACCAGTTTCCTGATCCCGGCGCGCGCGACGCTCTCGCCGAGCGCCATCCAGGCCCTGAGCGCCACCTCGGTTGGCAGCGTCAGCGTGCCCGGATAGTGGATATGCTCGGTGGAAATCCCGACCGGCTGAACCGGCAGGAATGTCGCGGGAATGCCCGATGGCAGCAGTTCGCGCACCCGGGCCAGATACGCCTCGCCGATCATGACGTCGGTCTCAACCGGCAAATGCGGGCCATGCTGCTCGGTCGCCGCCAGCGGCAACACCGCGATCCACCGCGCGGCATCGGCGCTGGAAACTGAGGGCCAGTCGATGTCGGCCCAGTGGCGTGGCGGAAGCGGGGAAGTCATCGCGTGAGGCGTTTCTTTAGGCCGATTTGCAAGGTAGTTTGCGAGGAAGGTTACAGGCGGGTCCAGCCTGCCATCATGGGCCAGAACGATCGACGGAGTCCAACCATGAAGCGGGCCTTTTTGCCCCGAGCGTTAACCGCAGTCCTGCTGGCCCTCACCGCGGCGTCCGCGCCGGCAGCGGCAGCGGCGGAGACGCTGGACAAGGTCTCGTTTGGCACCAACTGGGTGGCGGAGGCCGAGCACGGCGGTTTCTTCCAGGCCGTGGCCGACGGCACCTACAACAGATACGGGCTCGACGTCACCATCGTGCCGGGTGGCCCCAACGACAACAACCGCATGCTGCTGATCTCCGGCAAGCTCGACTTCTTCATGGCCGCGAACACGCTGATGTCGTTCGATGCGGTCGCCAACAACGTGCCTGTCGTCGCGATCGCCGCCATCTTCCAGAAGGACCCGCAGGTCTTCCTCATCCACCCGGATTCCAAGGTCGCAAAACTCCAGGACCTCAAGCCGCTGACGCTGTTCGTCTCCAAGGAAGGAATCACGAGCTATTTTCAATGGCTGAAGTCCGAATACGGCTTCAGCGAAAGCAAGGTCAGACCCTACACCTTCAACTCACAGCCATTCATCGCCAACCGGCAGAGCGCGATGCAGGGCTACGTCACGTCAGAGCCCTATGCGGTCGAGAAGGCCGCCAAGTTCAAGCCCGGCGTCATCCTGCTGGCGGATTACGGCTACAGCGCCTATTCGACCCTGATCGAGACGCGGCGCGACCTCGTCGACAAGAAGCCGGACCTGGTGCAGCGCTTCGTCGATGCCTCCATCATCGGCTGGTACACCTACCTTTACGGCGACAACGCGCCCGGCAATGCCATGATCAAGAAGCTCAACCCGGAAATGACCGACGAGTTGATCGCCTATTCCGTCGCCAGGATGAAGGAATACGGCATCGTCGATTCCGGTGACGCGGTGAAGGATGGCATCGGCGCGATGAGCGATGCGCGGGTCGGCACCTTCTTCGACAAGATGGTGCGGGCCGGGGTGGTGAAACGCGATATCGATTTCCGCAAGGCCTATACGCTTCGCTTCATCAACAAGGGCGTCGGCCTCGATCTGCGGCCCAAAAATCAGTGAATCAAGAACCCTTGAACCCGCGCGCGATGGCCGGGCGATCCGCACCCGGCGCGGGCCTCGCGGTCAGCCTGCGCGGCGTCACCAAGGTTTATGACAGCGGCGTGGCGGCGCTCGGGCCGCTCGACCTCGACGTGCGCAAGGGCGAGTTCGTGTCGCTGCTCGGGCCGTCCGGCTGTGGCAAGTCGACCGCCTTGCGGTTGATCGCCGGCCTCAGTGCGCCGACCTCGGGCAGCGTCAGCGTGGCGCGGCCTGTCAGCGTGGCGCGGCCTGCAGGTGTTGACGGCGCCGGGCATTCGATCGGTTTTGTGTTTCAGGAACCGACGTTGATGCCGTGGGCCAGCGTGCGGGAGAATGTGCGGCTGCCGCTGAAATTGTCCCACGCCCCGGCGGCGAAAGCGGCGGCGCGTGTCAGCGCGGCGCTGACCCAAGTGGGCCTTGCCGATTTCGCCGATGCCTTCCCGCGCGAATTGTCGGGCGGCATGAAGATGCGGGTATCGCTGGCGCGCGCGCTGGTCACCGATCCCGACATCCTCCTGATGGATGAACCGTTCGCGGCGCTCGACGAGATCACCCGTTTCAGGCTCAACAACGATCTGCTGGCGCTGTGGCGCGGCCTGCGCAAGACCGTCATCTTCGTCACGCATTCGGTGTTCGAGTCGGTGTATCTGTCGCAGCGGGTGATCGTGATGAGCGCGCGCCCCGGCCGGATCGGCGCCGAGTTTCGGATCGACGCGCCGCAGCCGCGGGCCGAGGCGTTTCGCACCTCCGCCGAATATGCCGGCTATTGCCGCGAGGTGTCCGGCGCGCTGGCGCCGTCGTATCGGGGGCAGCCGGTCTGATGCGCGACCAGCCGTCATCACCGTCGTCCGCGGGGCAGTCCCATGTGGGCAGCCGCCCGCTGTTGCTGCTGCGCATCCTGCTTCCCGTCATCGTGCTGGCGGCCGGCATTGCGGCCTGGGAACTGGTGGTGCGGCTCAAGGATATTCCGCCCTATGTGCTGCCGGCGCCGTCGGTCGTGTTCCAGACCCTGCTCGGCGACTGGCCGGTGCTGTCGGGGTCGCTGCTGACGACGCTGTCGACCACGCTCGAAGGTTTTCTCGCCGCCGCTGTCGGCGGCATCGCGCTGGCACTGTTGTTCAACCAGTCCAGATGGCTGGAATACTCGCTGTTTCCCTATGCCGTGATGCTGCAGGTCACGCCTGTCATCGCGATCGCGCCGCTGCTTCTGATCTATCTGCCGCAGCAGACCGCGGTGGTGGCCTGTGCCTGGATCGTCGCGTTCTTCCCGGTGCTGTCCAACACCACGCTCGGGCTGAACTCGGTGGATCGCAATCTGGCCGGGCTGTTTCAACTGTACGGCGCATCGAGGATGCAGACGCTGTGGTACCTGAAGTTGCCGGCCGCGCTGCCGTATATTCTCGGCGGATTGCGGATCGCGGGCGGCCTGTCGCTGATCGGCGCCGTGGTCGCCGAAATCGCGGCCGGTTCCGCCGGCGCCGGATCCGGCCTCGCCTACCGAATCGCCGAATCCGGCTATCGTCTCAACATTCCCCGAATGTTCGCGGCCTTGCTGTTGCTCTCCGCCGCGGGGATTGTCATTTATGCAGCTCTGGCGCTAACCTCGCATCTGGCGCTGCGGCGCTGGCACGAGAGTGCGCTTGGAAAGGACAACTGATGGCTACCGGTACTATTTCTTCGGAGAAAATCGATCTGCTGATCTATGGGCCCGGCAGGCCCATCCTCCAGAACGGTTTTTCCGACCAGTTCGTCCTGCATGCGGCGGAAACCAAGCACGACCTCGAGCGGTTGTCGGCCGTGGCGGAGAAAGTCCGCGGCATCGCCGTGACCTACCACACCGTGCACGCCGACAAGTCGGCGCTGGCGCAGTTTCCGAAGCTCGAGATCGTCTCGAGTTTCGGCGTCGGGTATGACCACGTCGATTCCGCCTATGCCCGCGAGCACAATATCGTCGTCACCAATACGCCCGACGTGCTGACCGAGGAGGTTGCCGACGTTGCGATGGGGCTCTTGATCGCGACCTTGCGCGAATTCGTCAAGGCCGACCGTTATCTGCGCTCCGGGCTCTGGACCACGCAGAACTATCCGCTCAGCGTCGGTTCGCTGCGCGACCGCAAGGTCGGCATCGTCGGCATGGGCCGCATCGGCCAGGCGATCGGCCGCCGGCTCGACGCCTCGCGGGTGCCCGTGGTTTATCATTCGCGCAAGCCCGCCGCCGACGTGTCGTACAAGCACTATCCCGACCTGATCGAGATGGCGAAGGCAGTCGATACGCTGATCGTGATCGTTCCCGGCGGCGCCGCGACCGCCAACCTGATCAACGCCGAGGTGTTGAAGGCGCTGGGGCCGCGCGGCGTCGTCATCAACGTGGCCCGCGGCTCTGTCGTCGACGAGCAGGCGCTGATCGCGGCACTGAAGTCGGGCACCATTCTGGCAGCCGGGCTCGACGTGTTCGCCAAGGAGCCGGCGGTGCCGGAGGAACTGCGCGCCATGCAGAATGTCGTGTTGCTGCCGCATATCGGCTCGGCTTCCGTGGTGACGCGCAATGCCATGGATCAGCTGGTGGTCGATAATCTGAAAGCCTGGTTTTCCGGCAAGCCGCCGCTGACGCCGGTGGCGGAAACGCCGGTGAAAGGCCGCTGATGACGGGACGTTGCTCTGGCATCGTGTTGCCGGCGCTGTTGGCATTGCTCGCCGGCCTCGCGCCGGCGAGGTCGCAGGATGCCTCGACCCTGAAGAAGGAAATGATCGGGCAGTGGGAGCTGTCGACCACCGAGCGCGGCAAGACCTGCGTCGTGACGCTGAAGGGCGATGTCTCGCCGCAGGGCCTCAAGCTCGAGCTGGAGCCGGGTTGCGGGGCGGCGCTGCCCTTCACCCGGGATATCACCGCCTGGGCCATCAAGGGACTGGATATCGTGCGGCTGCAGGATGCCGCGGGCCAGTCCGTGATCGACTTCACCGAAGTCGAGAGCGGGATTTTTGAAGGCCTGCGACAGGGCGAGGGCATCTACATCCTGCAAAACCTCGCCGCCGCGCGCTCGCTGGCCAAATCGATGGACCAGATGATCGGCGACTGGTCGATGGTGCGCGGCAAGGGCGTGGTGATCTGCGGGCTGACGCTGACCAACACCGAGGCGACGGCGGACAATTTCCAGGTGTTTCTCAAGCCGAAATGCGATCCGGC
Organism: Pseudomonadota bacterium; assembly: GCA_040390145.1. Lineage (GTDB taxonomy): Bacteria > Pseudomonadota > Alphaproteobacteria > Rhizobiales > Xanthobacteraceae > Bradyrhizobium. The sequence goes on along the minus strand of JAZJYY010000012.1, from coordinate 65,135 downwards.
GGTCGCGGCCTTCGCGCCGACCCAGTGGCGGCTCGAGCGTGGCCAGATGATCCTGATGTCGGCCAAGGGCGATATCTGGCAGTTCGAGGCCGACGACAACGCGCAGTGGCGGCGGGTGCCCGACACCGCCGATCCGCTGATCATGCTGCGGCAGTAATCTCCGCAAGTTGGTCCCTGAGGGTTCGGGCGTTCGACCGGCCGTTTTTGCCGATTTATTTTGTGCATCCCATGTCGATCCGCCGCCGGCTGGTTCGTCTTATCCCAATAGCGAGACAGTTTTGCCGGGCTTGGGGCCCGCGACTCGCCCCAGAGGAGTTTTGCATGCGCTACATGTCTATTATCACCTCCGCCCACACCGGGATGCCGACGCCGGAACTGATGGAGGCGATGGGCAAGCTCGCCGACCGCGAGATCAAGTCCGGCCGCATGATCGACATGGGAGGGCTGATGCCGCTCGCGGACGGCGTGCAGGTGCGCATCAGGGACGGCGAACTCAGCGTGATCGACGGTCCCTTCGTCGAGGCCAAGGAAATGATCGGCGGCTACGCCATCATGGAATTCCGCAACAAGGAAGAGGCGCTGGCCTCCGCGGTCGAGTTCATGCAGCTGCACCGGCAGCACATGCCGCGCTGGGAAGGCACCTGCGAGGTCCGCGCCATGGCCGGGCCGGAAGACACCGGGTGTCAGGCCGGTCAGGTCGACGCGCTCGCTCACGCCTGATGCGTCCATCAGAGTTGGGAAGCACTGGTGAGTGAAGGTGTAGCAGCTTGCGCCGCTGCGCTCCCTCTCCCGCTTGCGGGGGAGGGCTGGGGTGGGGGCGCCTCAACGGATGCCGTCGCAAGCGGATGCATTCCCCCACCCGTCGCGCTCTCACGAGCGCGCCGACCTCCCCCGCAAGCGGGAGAGGTAAGTAAGCCATGACGGCCGCCGGCGACGATCGCGCGCATCAAACGATCCTCGCGGTGTGGCGCAACGAGCAGCCGCGGCTGATCACCAGCCTTTCGCGGATGCTGCGCGACGTGCCGCTGGCCGAGGACCTGACCCAGGAAGCCCTTCTGGCGGCGCTGGAACATTGGCCCGCCACCGGCGTGCCGGAAAAGCCCGGCGCCTGGCTGATGGCAACGGCGAAGCGCCGGGCGCTGGATCATCTGCGCCGTGGCCGGATGCTGGCGCGCAAGCACGGGATGGTCGCGCTCGATCTCGAGCAGGAGCAGCAGGCGATGCCCGATTTCAACGCCGCGCTCGACGATGACATCGGCGACGAATTGCTGCGGCTGATCTTCACCGCCTGCCACCCGCGTCTGTCGCGCGAGGCCCGCGCCGCGCTGGCGCTGCGCATGATCTGCGGCCTGACCACCGGGGAGATCGCGCGCGCCTTCCTGACGCCTGAGGCGACCATCGCCCAGCGCATCGTGCGCGCCAAGCGGACGCTGTCGGAATCCGGGCTGGCCTACGAGACCCCGCGCGGCGAGGAACTCTCGGAGCGGCTCGCTTCGGTGTTGGAGGTCGTCTATCTCATTTTCAACGAAGGCTATACCGCCGCGCGCGGCGACGACTGGCTGCGCCCGCAGCTCTGCAACGAGGCGCTGCGCATGGCCCGCGTGCTCACTTCGATCGCGCCGCAGGAGCCGGAAGCGCACGGCATGCTGGCGCTGATGGAACTGAATGCCTCGCGCATGGCGGCGCGCACCGATGCCAGGGGCGAGCCGATCCTGTTGCTGGAGCAGGACCGGACGCTGTGGGACCAGCTCCAGATCCGGCGTGGATTGCAGGCGCTGTCGCGGGCGCGCGAACTCGGCGACGCCGGCGGCTTTTACGCGCTGCAGGCCGCGATCATCGCCTGCCATGCGCAGGCGGATACGGCCGATGCGACCGACTGGCCGCGCATCGCGGGATTATATGCGGAGCTGGCTTCGCTGGCGCGTTCGCCCATCGTCGAACTCAACCGCGCGGTAGCCGTCGGCATGGCCGAGGGTCCTGCAGCGGGGCTGGCGCTGGTGGATCGTCTGGCGCACGAGCCCGCGCTGAAAAACTATCACCTGCTCGGGAGCGTTCGCGGCGACCTCTTGCACAAGCTCGGCCGCTTTGCGGAAGCCCGCGCCGCGTTCGAGGCGGCGGCGGAACTCGCGGGCAACCGGCGCGAGCAGGAGTTTTTGCGGCGGCGTGCGGCGGAAGCGGAGGCTGCGGCGGGGTCGGGATAACAGGTTCGGTTAATTGCATGGGTCATGGCGGCCTCGTTCGTGGTAGTGACAGCCCGCATCCGCAGGAGAACGAGCATGACCAGTTTCGAGGATAAACCGCCTCCCGCGGTAGGGGCCTTCTGGATCAAGGAGGAAGACTATCCGGCGCTGTTGAAGATTTTCGACGACGGCGAAAAACTGCCACCAAGCTGGAACGAGTGGCTGAAAATGGCCGAGGAAATGGAGCACGGGCTCAAGTCCTACGGACACGCCGTGCTGCGTGTTTTTATCGACCCTGCCACGTTCCCTGCGTGGTGCGAGGCCCACGGCACGCGCCCGGGCAGCGCCGGACGCAGAAAGTTCGTCGCGGCGGCGGTCACCGAGCGATACGGCGATCAAACCTGATCGAATACGCGGCGCCTAAAATCCGGACGAGGCCTGGTTGCGATCGACATTGGCGCCGGCGCGGGCGCGGCGGACGTTGCTGACGAGCATGCCGGGTCTGTCTTCGTTGGCGGGTTTTGCGGTCGCAAGGCGCAGCACGGCGGCATAGTTCGGCTGCACTTCCATCCACGCCGCGTGCGGGCTGCGCGAGAGAATTTTGTGCACGCGCGGCAGGTTGTAGCAGGGCACGTAGAACAGCAGATGGTGTTCGAGATGATAGTTGACGTAATAGGGCGCGATGAATAGCCGCTCGAAAAAGCCCGCATGCGTGGTGCGGGTGTTGCGCAGGGGATCGTTGCTGTCGGGCACCACGGCATGTTCGGCGATGTTGCGGATACGGGTGATCACCATCATCCAGGTCATCAGTGGCAAAAGCCACAGCAGCGGATAGGCCCACGAGATGCCGGCCGCGGTGAGGCCGGCCAGGAACGCCAGATTGAACAGGATCTGCGGCCCGAGCTTTTGCCAGAAATGCGCGGCGCGCTGCTTGAGCGGCCAGGATGCATCGCCGAGCGCGTTGAGTAGCTGCGCCTTGCGCTGCGCATAACCGGTCTGGCCGGAAATATCGCGCCAGAATTTCCGGCGATAGCTCGGCCGTGTAATCGGGAACGGCGCCGACAGGATCAGGTCGGGATCGTCCTCCTGCTGGGTGCGGGCGTGGTGCTGCAGGTGATAGCGGCGATAGGCCTTGGTCTCCGCGAAAACCGGCCAGGCGCAGAACCATTGGCTGAGAAACAGGTTCAGCTTCTCATTCTTCGCCAGGCAACCATGGGCGCCGTCATGCATCAGGATCGCGAGCCCGAGCTGGCGCGAGCCGATGATCGCCACCGCCAGGATAAAGGTAAGAGGATTGGGCCACACCGCCGCCATCGCGATCGAACCCAGGATCAGTGTCCATGCATGCGCGATCAGGGCCACGCTCTTCCAGGTCGAGCGCGTGCGGACCTCGATCAACTCCTGCTCGCTCATGATGTCGCGGGCACGCATGCGAAGCGCGGTCATGGCTGTTTCTCCCTGGCATCGGACGAGCCGCCGGATGTGGAATTTCCCGCACCGACAATCCTGAGTCGCGCGCCCGCGGGAGACGCGTCGGCCTGCGGGCCGAGCAGGCGCAGCATCTCGGCGGCGAGATTTTCGGGGGAGCGGCCCATCGCCTGGCCTTCCAGGGTGACGCCGATCGCGATGGTCCAGAACCGCCGCGCGCTGGTTTCGGGATCGAGCCGCGACTGCCAGCCGCGCGCCTCCATCTCGGCCGCATAGGCACGCAAGCCTTCCGCGTGCAGCCGCTCAACCGTTCGCTCCACCAGCGGCACCAGATCCTGGCGGCGCCTTGTCAGCGTCATCGCCTCGACGAAAAAGCCGACCGCATCCGATCCCATCACGCTGTCGACCAGCGCCCGGGTGTAATCCGACGGCGAGAGTTGTTTTCCCGCATGCTGTTCGGCGGCGCGACCGACGTAAAGCACGTCACGACAGGCGGCCTCAACGAACAGCGCTTCCTTGGTGCGGAAGTAATAGGTGATCTGGCTCGGAAAGGCGTCGGCCGCGGCGGCGATGTCGGCGATCGAAACCGCGGTCAACCCGCGCTGCTTGAACAGGCGCGCCGCCGCATCGAGCAGGCGCGAGCGCATCTGCCGGCCCGCGGTGCGCGTCGCCCGCACGGTGTGCCTGGGATTACCATCCCCGACGGAAGCGCCCTTCATGCGTCCTCGCTGTCCCGCAAACTGGCATCAAGCCTGCTATAATTTGTATGATATACAAACAAATTGTCAATGGGCCTGTGGATCCTGCCCGCGTCCGGTTGCGGGGATGCATCCCGCCGCCAGCGCGCGCCGCTGCGACCGCATGTCTCGCAAAGAACCGGCCGCCGCATGCTAATCCGATCCGGTCATCGGAACCTGCGGTGACGCGCTTAGAATTGGAGCCCGCTTGCTGTTTCCGTCCGACCTCACCTCGTTCTTCGAACTCCTCCGCCAGCACGGCGATGCCGCCTACAGCCTGATGTTCGCCTATGCGTCCTCGCACAGCCTGCTGTTGACGCTGTTCGCGGGTTACGCGGCGCACGCCGGCGCGCTTAATGTCGGCACCGTCATCGGGGTCTGCTGGTTCGGCAGCTTTGTCGGCGATGTCATCCGCTTCTGGATCGGACGACGTTTCGGCACGCGCTGGCTCGGATCCTCCTCCTCATCCAGGATCACCCGCGCCGTGCAGACCGCCGCGCGCCTGGCTGACCGGCACTACGTGTGGATGATCCTGCTGCACCGCTATCCGCACGGCATTCGCGGCGTCGCCGGCTTTGCCTATGGAATGTCGCAGCTGCCATGGTCCACTTTCCTTGCGCTGAATTTTGTCGCGGCGGGCCTGTGGTCGTGCGCGACCGTCTCGGTCGGCTATGCCTTCGGCCAGGTCTCGGAAAAGGTGATGAACGACGCCTCATCCGGTCTCGGCCTGGTGATGCTGGTCCTGTTCCTCGGCGTCTCCTGGATCGTGAGCAAGAAGCTCGAGCGCCTGGCCGAGCGGGCGACGTAACGGGGGCGCGTCAAGCCCACGCCGTGTTCAAATCAGCCGCAGCCCCTTCAAACTCGCATGCCCGTTTTTGCCGACGATGATGTGGTCGTGCACGGAAATCCCGAGCGGAGAGGCGATGTCGACGATCGCCCTGGTCATCTGGATATCCGCCTGTGACGGCGTCGGGTCGCCGGAGGGGTGGTTGTGCACCAGAATGAGCGCGGTCGCTGACAATTCGAGTGCGCGCTTGATCACCTCGCGCGGGTAGACCGGGGTGTGGTCGACGGTGCCGGTCTGCTGCACCTCGTCCGATATCAACTGGTTGCGCTTGTCGAGGAACAGGATGCGAAACTGCTCCTTGTCAGCGAAGGCCATGCCGCTGCGGCAATAGCCGATCACGTCGTTCCAGGACGACAGCGCGACGCTGCGCCGGATCTCGCCTTTTGCCACCCGGCTCGCCGCGGCGGCCATCAGCTTGAGCTGGGTAATCGAGGCGTCGCCGATTCCATCGACCTCGCGCAAGCGCGTTTCCGGCGCATGGATCACCTCGGCGAACGAGCCGAACTTCTTCAACAGCGCCTTGGCCAGCGGCTTGGTGTCGCGCCGGGGCAGTGCCGGAAACAACGCCATCTCCAGCAATTCATAGTCGCTCAGCGCGTCCGGCCCGGCGCCGTAAAAGCGTTCGCGCAGCCGCTCGCGGTGGCCGTGGTAATGCGGCGTTTCGGCAGGCGGGTCCTTGCCCGGGTCCTGGTACTTGCTGGTCTTGCCTGGCATCGGAGGCAAGCATGCCGTGCCGGCCGGGTTTTGCAACTCTGAAGTGCCGGGCGAGTGGTCGATTTCGGACAGCGAAAAGGCGCCGTGCAAGACACGACGCCTTCGACCGGCAAACCAGCCGGGCCGCGTCAGGCCTTGACGGCGGCGAACGCGTAGCCGTTGCCGTCTTTCGACAGCGTGCCGACATTGGGAAAGCCGAAATGATAGCCGGCGATCATGCCCTTTTCGGCGACCACGCGATCGAAGAAGGCGCGGCGGGTAGCCTCCGCTTTCGGGCCGTCGGCATCGAACATTGAAAACCAGCCGGGGTTCCTGACGAACAACTGGTGAATGCCGGTGACGTCGCCCTGAATGAACAATTGCTGGCCGCCCGACGCCACCAGGAACGACATGTGGCCGACGGTATGACCCGGCGTCGCGATGGCGCGCACGCCGGGCGCTACCTCGGCGCCGTCGGCATATTGCTTGATGTTCTTCCAGGTCGGGAAGGTCGACTGGATGCGCCGCACATTGCCGCGCGCGGCCTCGGGGAGTTTCTCCACCAGCGCCGGATCGGTCCAGAATTTATACTCGACCTCCGGCATCATGATTTCGGCGTTCGGAAACACCTGTGCGTTGGTTTCCTTGATCCACAGTCCCGAGATGTGATCGGGATGGAAATGCGAGATCACCACGGTGGAGACCGCCGCGGGATCGAGGCCGGCCGCTTTCATGTTGTCGGCCAGCTTGCCGACGGTCGGCGGGCCGTTGTTGCCGAAGCCTGTATCGAACAGGATGACCTTGCCGCCGGTTCTGATCGCGGTGACCGTGAACGGGTTGTCGAACTTGTCCGGGCCGATGCCGCCGGCTACCAGCGCCTTCTTGACGTCCTCCAGCGCGGCGTTCTTGACGAAATTGGCGTCGAGCACGCGCTCGGCGCTGCCCTCATGCAGGCTGAAGACCTCGATGTCGCCGACCTTGTATTTGAAGCTGTCGGCCGCACGCTGTGCCTGCGCCGCGCCGATGAACGATACCGGCCCCTTGAGCCCGAACACGAGCGCTGCCGCCGTACTGCCGAGAACCAGATCGCGACGCGAAATCTCGAACATGCCCTACCTCCCCTGGATGACGTCCCGTGCATCGGAGCCCCGCAACGGAGGACGATGTCCTGATCATCTACACCGGCTCGCCCAGGCTATTCCCGGGAATTCCGGTTTCATGTCGGGCATGTTGCCGCAGGGGGCAGGGGCCGCAGAGGCGGCGACCCGAGCGGCGATCAGGCCGCGACCGGCGGCTTTTCGGCGTGGCGCTGCGACAGCGTGAAGATCTCGACGCCATCAGCGGTGACGCCGACCGAATGCTCGAACTGCGCCGACAGCGAACGGTCCCGCGTCACGGCGGTCCAGCCGTCGGACAGGATCTTGACGTGCGGCTTGCCGAGATTGATCATCGGTTCGATGGTGAAGAACATGCCGGGCTTCAGTGTCACGCCCTCGCCGGGCCGGCCGACATGGATGATGTTGGGCTCGTCGTGGAACAGGCGGCCGAGACCATGGCCGCAGAAGTCGCGCACCACGCTCATGCCCTGCGGCTCGACGAAACTCTGGATGGCATGGCCGATGTCGCCGGTGGTGGCGCCCGGCTTCACCGCGGCGATGCCGCGCATCATCGCTTCATAGGTCACTTCGATCAGCCGCTCGGCCTTGCGGGCGATCGGGCCGATCGCATACATCCGGCTGGAATCGCCGTACCAGCCGTCGACGATGAAGGTGACGTCGACATTGACAATGTCGGCTTCCTTCAGCGCGCGGTCGCCCGGCATGCCGTGACAGACCACATGGTTGATCGAGGTACAGGTCGAATAGCGGTAGCCGCGATACATCAGCGTGGCGGGATAGGCGCCATGGCTGAAGGCAAAGGCGCGGACGAATTCGTCGATCTCGGAGGTCGGCACCCCCGGCTTGACGATGTCGGTGAGCTCATCCAGGCACTGTGCGACCAGCGCGCCGGCCTTCCGCATGCCCGCGAACCCGTTCTGCCCATGCAGCTTGATCTGTCCGGTTTTGCGCAAGGAGGTGTCTGTTGCTTCGATATAGCTCATGGGCGGATCGCGTCTTGGCGGGGGGTGATTTGAAGGCCTAATTTAGTGATCGGGGCGGGCAGTAGCAAGTCTCAGTACAAGTGAAGGTTGGTACCGCAAGCGCGGAACCACCTTCCTATACGGAAATGCGGTGCCTGCGGCAATCATCCGGTCGGCACCTCGACCGTGGTCTCGACCGGCAGCACACCGCCGCGGATGCGGATTTCGCGCACCGGATAGGGCACGCGGATGCCCTCGCGCTTGAACGTCTCCCATAGCGCCAGCATCACTTCGCTCTTCACATTGTCCATGCCGTCGGGGTCGGCGATCCAGAAGGTCAGGGAGAACTTCATGCCGTGTTCGGCGAATTCGGTCAGGATGCAGTTCGGCGGCTTGCTCTTGATGGCCCGCGGGGCGGCCGCGGCGATCTCGATCGCCAGCTGGCAGACCAGCCTTGGATCGGCGTCGTAATTGGTGCCGAAACCGACCTTCACCAGCGTGTTCTTGTCGGTGTAGGTCCAGTTGGTGACCTTCTGCGTCACCAGGTCCTCGTTCGGGATCAGGAACTCGCGGCCGTCGCCGGCGGCGACCGAGATATAGCGGGTCTTCATCGCGCTGATGCGGCCCGAGCTGTCGCCGATGGTGACGAGATCGCCGGGCTTCACCGATTTGTCGGCCAGCAGGATGATGCCCGAGATGAAGTTGGCGACGATCTTCTGCAGGCCGATACCGATACCGACACCGACCGCGCCGGAAAACACCGCCAGCGCCGAGAGGTTGATGCCGACCGCGCTCAGCGCGATCGCGACCGCGACCACCATCAGCCCCATCCGGATCATCTTGACCAGCAGCACCTGGATCGACGGCGTCAGGTCGGCGGAGCGGTTGATCCGGCCTTCGACGAAGTTGCTGGCGATGCTGGTCAGCCACAGCGCCAGCATCAGCAGCGCGCCGAGCTTGATCAGCAGCAAGGGCGTCAGCCTGAGGTCGCCGAGCACGATCGAAACCGAATCCAGCGCCTCGATGGCCGGCTGCAGCTGGCCGAGGATGCTCAAGGCCGCCACCAGCCACGCCGACAGCGACACCAGCCGGACGATGAAGGCGTTGCGGATCACCGAGGTGACGAGCCGGATGATCAGCCACGCAAACGCCAGGTTGGCGGCGACCGCAATCAAATAGCTCCGGCTCGGCCAGGTCGAGGTCAGCATGATCACGCGCGCCAGCGTCATCAGCAGCGCGAACACGGCCGTCGACGCGCTGCCGACCAGCACGCGCAGGAACAGCCGGATAGGCGCCGGCCAGCCCATGGCCAGCGAAGAGACATCGAGCTTGGAGCGGACCGCCGCGCCGACGGCGAAGGCCACGCCGGCGGCGGCAAGGATCAGCCCCAACTGCAGATAGAACCAGGGCGAGGCCACCTCCGCACCGACCGAACGCGCCGCGGCGAGCAGGGATTCGGTGATCTCATTCAGGTCCATCGTCAAAATCTCATCGCAGACAGGGGCATCGGGCAAACTTGATTCGAATAACCGGCAGATTCACACAATGGCGGCGCCGGCGCCATCGATACGACACCTCGGCCGTCGTGAGTAAGGCCGTTAAACCGGGCACTTTGCCGCTAGGTTGAGAAATGGGTTGGCGTCGAAGTGTGGCGACGATAAGGATGCAAGTGCAAGTACTCTGAAAACCATTCTCATACGTATTCTCGGAGGTATTTGCGATGATTTCCGGAGGTGCATGGCTTCTCTCGACGCGGTCAGCATAGCCATTCTTCTTGGCGCGGTTCTGGTGATGGCCGGCATTCTCTCCAGCCTGCTCGCGCTGCGCTTCGGCGCGCCGTTGTTGCTGGTGTTCCTGTTCATCGGGATGCTGGCCGGCGATTCCGGCCCCGGCCAGCTGCGGTTCGACGACGTCCGCACCACTTACCTGGTAGGGTCGGTGGCGCTCGCCCTGATCCTGTTCGATGGCGGCCTGAAAACCCGGTTTCAGAGCATTCGCGCGGTGCTGGCGCCGTCGATGGTGCTGGCGACGGTCGGTGTGCTGGTGACCGCGCTGATCACGGCACCGGTCGCCCGATATGCGCTCGATCTGAACTGGTCCGAGGCGCTGCTGGTGGGCGCCGTGGTGGCGTCGACCGATGCCGCCGCGGTGTTTCTGCTGGTGCATGCGCAAGGGTTGCGGCTGCGTCCCCGCGTCGGCGCGACGCTGGAGGTCGAATCCGGCACCAACGATCCGATCGCGGTGTTTCTCACGCTGGTGCTGGTCGAATTCATTACGATCGGGGAAGGCTCGGGCTGGCAGATCGCGCTGCAATTCATCCGGGAAGCCGTGCTCGGCACCATCGTCGGCATCGTCGGCGGCCGGCTCGTGGTGCTGGCGCTGAACCGGGTGGCGCTGCCGCAGGGCCTGCATGCGCCCTTTGTCGCCACCGCAGCACTGGTGATCTTCGGCACCGCGCAAATCTCGCACGCGTCGGGGTTTCTCGCGGTCTATCTCGCCGGCATCATCATCGGCAACCGGCCGACCCGCGCGCACAATTCGGTGGTGACCTTTCTCGATGCCGCGACCTGGCTGGCGCAGATCGTGATGTTCGTGATGCTTGGCCTGCTGGTCTCGCCGCAACGGCTGGTCAGCAGCATCGTTCCGGCCGTGGTCGTGGCTGTCGTGCTGATGCTGGTGGCGCGCCCGGTCGCGGTGTTTCTCTGTCTGGCGCCGTTCCGCTTCAACTGGCGGGAAAAGCTGTTTATCGCCTGGACCGGGCTGCGCGGCGCGGTCGCGATCTTTCTGGCCTCGATCCCGATGCTGGTCGGCCTGTCGAAGGCCTATCTCTATTTCGATGTCGCCTTTGTCGTCGTGATCATTTCGCTGCTGCTGCAGGGCTGGACGCTCGGCGCGGCGGCGCGAAAGCTTCATGTCGCGCTGCCCCGCGCCGATCGCGGCCCGCGCCGTGTCGAGCTCGATCTGCCCGGCCAGCTCGAGCAGCAGCTGGTCGGCTATTCCGTCCGGCCGAAAAGCCTGTATTTCCGGCGCGGCCTCATTCCATCCTGGTCGAAGCCGACGCTGGTGATCCGCGACGAGAAAATCCTGTCGCCCGCCGAGGCGGATCCGGTCGCGCCCGGCGATTACATTTACCTGCTGGCGCCGCCGGAAAAGGCCGAGGCGCTGGACCGGTTCTTCGTCGACATGCCCGCGAGTTCGGCGCCCGATCCGCATCTGCTCGGCGACTTCATGGTGTCGGGGGAGCATACGCTGGGCGAGCTTGCCGCGATCTACGGCGTGGCGGTGGATGATGAGCAGGGCAAACTGACGCTCGCGGATTATTTCGACATTCATCTCGACCACGCGCCGAAGGAGGGCGCGGAGCTCGTTCTCGATCCCATCGTGCTGGTGGCGCACAACATCGGCGGCGGCCGGGTCAATGTCGTCGGTCTGCGACTGCCGGAAGAGGAGGAGGAAGCTGCCGCGCCGCTGACGGGACTGGCGCGGTTCAAACGCAAGCTGTCGGACGTGTGGTCGGAGGTGGCGGGGGTTTGATCCCGTTGCCGATCTGCATGGCCCGCTTTGCCGCGATCATGCCGGGAGCGGCACCGCCTTGTTCATCAGGATGCTGCCGCCATGGTGCTTCAGCCTCGGGTGGGTCGGTATCCCGGCGACACCGATCTGGACGAAGTCCCTCGCTCTGTAGAAATTCAGGGCCGTGAAATTGTCCGCCCATACGTGCAGGCTCAGGCGCGCGTAACCGGCTTGCGCCGCGCGGCCCTCGGCCCATTCCAGCAATTTGGCGCCGATGCCGGACCCGCGGAAGGCGTCGCTGACGGCCAGGCTGTTCAGGAACATGCTGCCCCAGTCCTGCAGTTCCAGCATCGGCCGGATATGGTCGTGACGCTCGGAGCCGAGCAACACATAATTATCGTCCTTCAGCAGGTCGGCGGGAAACACATTCGCAGCGGCGACGATCTGGCCGTCGCCGCCAAGCGCCGCCACGCAACAATTGCGCCAGGAAACGGGATAGCGTTCGCTGCCGATTCCGGCCGATAACAGGTCGACGGCCGTCACGAACGGGATCAGGTCGTCGAACAGGAATTCGTAGACGCCGCCGCCGGCGATGCACATGAAGCGTGCCAGCTCGCCGCGGTCGTCGGGACGAGCCATGCGGTAGATGACCTGAGCCGACATTTCCTTTGGATCCTTCGCCCCATGCCTTGCGTGGAGTCCGATCAGCCGAGCGCAGGTGTTCTTGTGCTCGGGGGAGCCGCCCTGTCTTGACGCAGATCAATGGCATGGCGTGAAACGGGGTCGCGGAGGCGCCGCCGCGACGTCGGCAACTTGCCGGACTAGCCGGCCAGGTTTGCGGCGGCGGGCGGCAGCACCTCGGGCCCGCCGAACGCGATCACCCGCCCGCGCCTGAGCATCACCACCTGCGTCGCCAGCTGGCGCATTTCGCCGGCGTCGTGGCTGACATAGACCATCGGCACATGGGCTTCGTCGCGCAGCCGCACCAGATACGGCAAAATCTCCACCTTGCGCTCCTCGTCCAGCGATCCCAGGGGTTCGTCGAGCAGCAGCAGCCGCGGCTGCGCCAGCAGCGCACGGCCCAGCGCCACGCGCTGGCGCTCGCCGCCGGAAAGCTTGCCGGGGCGGCGGTCGAGCAGGCCGCCGATATCGAGCAGGTCGGTGACGCGCTTGTGCTGGGTGGGATCCTCGGCCAGCCGGTTCATGCGCCGCCCGTAGTCGAGATTGTCCCGGATATCGAGATGCGGAAACAGCCGCGCGTCCTGGAACACATAACCGATCCGGCGGCGATGCGGCGGAAGGTGCACGCCGGCAGCGCTATCGTCGAGCACATCGCCATCGATGGCGATGATGCCGCGGTCCGGCCGCAGCAGGCCGGCAATCATGTTGATCAGCGACGTCTTGCCGGCGCCGGAGGCCCCGAACAGCCCTGTGACGCGCCCCTCGCTGCTGAACGCGACGTCGATCGAAAATTCACCGAGATGTTTTGCGACGTCTACGCGGAGCATGCTCAGTTTCCGTGCAGCCGTCGGGTGGCGCGCCGCGCGAACCATTCGGAGGCGATCAGCGCCGCCATTGCGATGACGACGGAGACCACCACCAGCCGCAGCGCCGCGGTGTCGCCGTCGGGCGTCTGGATCAGCGAATAGATCGCCGAGGAAATGGTCTGGGTCTCGCCGGGGATGTTCGACACGAAGGTGATGGTGGCGCCGAATTCGCCGATCGCCTTGGCGAAGCCGAGCACCATGCCGGCCAGCACGCCGGGCAGCGCCAGCGGCAGCGTGATGGTGAGGAAGACCCGCCAGGGCGGCGCGCCCAGGGTGCCCGCCGCCTGCTCCAGCCTGCGGTCGACCGCCTCGATCGACAGCCGGATCGGCCGCACCAGCAGCGGAAACGACATGATGCCGCAGGCCAGCGCGGCCCCGGTCCAGCGAAACGCGAACACGATGCCGAGATGGTCGGCAAGAAATGCGCCGACCAGGCCGCGGCGGCCGAACGTCAGCAGCAGCATATAGCCGGTCACCACCGGCGGCAGCACCAGTGGCAGATGCACCAGCGCATCGACCACCGATTTGCCCCAGAAGTCACGCCGCGCCAGCAGCCACGCCAGCGCGACGCCGAGCGGCGTCGCCACCAGCGTCGCGACCGCGGCGACCCGCAGCGAAAGCTGGATCGCGGTCCATTCCGTTGGCGAGATGTCGAACACGCGCCTCAGGTCGTCGGGCTGACGAGAAACGTGAAGCCGTATTTCTCGAAGATGGTCTTGGCCGCCGATGAACGCAGGAAGGCCAGATAGTCGGCAGCCTCCGGCCTCGCGGTCGCGGTCGCCGCCACGGGATAAATGATGGCGGGGTGGGAGTCGGCCGGGAAGGTGCCGACGATCTTGACGCCGGGTTCGACTTTCGCGTCGGTCGAATAGACGATCCCGAGCGGCGCCTCGCCGCGCGCCACCAGCGCCAGCGCTGCGCGAACGCTTTCCGCCATGGCGAATTTCGGCTCCGCCGCCTGCCAGGAGTTAAGCTTTTCAAGTGCCGCCTTGGCGTATTTGCCTGATGGCACCGCCTTGACGTCGCCGGAAGCGATCCTGCCGTCGCCGGCGAGCTTTGAGAGGTCGAAGCCCGGCCCGATCGCGACCTTGTCGATTTTGGAATCCTTCGGCGCGATCAGCACCAGGCTGTTGCCAAGCAGGTTGACCCGGGTGGGCTCGTTGATCGTCTTCTTGCCCGCGGCATAATCCATCCAGTCGGTATCGGCGGATGCAAAGATATCGGCGGGCGCGCCCTGTTCGATCTGTTTCGCCAGTGCCGAGCTCGCGGCATAGCTGGCGACGATCCTGACGCCCGTCTTCGCGGCATAGGCCGCGCTGATGTCGTCAAGCGCGTTCTTCATCGAGGCCGCGGCGAACACCGTCAGGCTCTTTTCCTGCGCAACGGCAGGGGAATAGTTCGATCCGAGCAGGATTGAAAAAGCGAGGAAATAGCCGGCGAGACGATGCATGATGGCGCTCCATGCCTGCCTGCAGCGCGGCTTTGCGCGCGCAGCCCGGGCGTTGGTTGGTTGTAAAATGCGACAGGCGGAAGCGCCGTTCCGGCAATCCGGCGGATTTACGATCCGTCCGGACATCGCTGGCCGACAGCTTACAGCATTGCCAGAGCGGCGCAAAGGGTTCGCCTGCGGCGATTATTGCTTCGCGTCCGGTGCGGCCAGCACCGCTTTGCAGGCGGCCGGCAGCTCCGCCAGCGTCATCGGCGGCCGAGGCTTCGGCGGCACCTTCGGCGGCTTCGGATGCAGCACCGAATCCTTGAACCAGTAGGCGAGATCGCCGGCGCTGCAGCCCTCGCTCTCGGTGGGTTCCGGCTGGCTCTCGCATTCGGCGCTGCCCGGCGGGCATTTGATGCGGATATGGAAGTGATAGTCGTGGCCGTACATCGGGCGCACCTTGGAGAGCCAGCGGCGGTCGCCCTTGGCCTCGCGGCACAGCGCCTTCTTGATCGCGGCATTGACGAAGATGCGCTGCACGCCCGGCTCCTGGGCCGCGGCGCGGATCACGCCGAGATGGGTCGGCGTCCAGTTTTTCGGATCGATGTCGAGCCGGTCGGCGCGCACCATCATGACGGCGGAGGTTTCCTCGCGCTCCTCGCGCGACAACCGCCGGTTCGGCATCGGCGTCAGCCAGATGTCGGCATCGAGCCCGGCTTGATGGCTGGCGTGGCCGGTCAGCATCGGGCCGCCGCGCGGCTGCGACATGTCGCCGACCAGGATTCCCGGCCAGCCGGCCTCCTTGCGCGCCTTGGCCGCCAGCCGCGTCACCAGCGCCACCAGGTCGGGATGGCCCCAATAGCGATTGCGCGACAGCCGCATCACCTGCCAGGTCTCGCCATTGATCGGCAGCCCTTCGGCGCCCGCGATGCAGCCCTTGGCATAGAAGCCGACCACGCGCGTCGGCATCGCCGCCGGCAGCAGCTTGCGGCCGAACAGTTCCTTGGCGCCGAGCCTGGGATCGTCGGGATTGGCCAGCGGCGGCAACGGCTTTGGATTGACGCTGCCCTTGTCCTGCGCCAGCGCCACGGTGGCCGTGGCGATGGTTGCGAACATCAGCAGGAGGGTGAGGATCAGGCGAGGGTTCATCGGGTCACTCTGGCAACCCAAGCTTAGCACGAAATCGGTCGCCGGCGAAAACCCGCACCGGGATCCAAGCCACAGTTTTCGCAACGGTTTTTGCCAGCAATCTTCCGCACCCATTTAAGCGACACGGCGACCGGCGGCCTGGCGTCGGGACCTGCCGCAGCCGGGGCGATACCCGGCTCGCGATCGCGAACGGATGCTTTCTTAACCGTGCGATAACCTTGTTGCGCATTGACGAAATTTCGTGCGCGCGCCGGCAAAATCAGGACATTCGCCGGGGAGGCTCGATCTTCGTCCATTATCGTGATGAACGCGCCTAATTTTGCTGCACGGCGCCAAGCGGCGCGTGGCCCTTTGTCGGCTATGCGACATTGATCGCGTGAAATTCGCCTTTTTTAAAGGCATTCGGGACTCCTGCTCCGCAACCGCAGCCCGCCGATCGAATGCATCGGCGCCAAGTGTTACCAATTTTTCAGACACTTATCGGAGAACATGGGGCGCAGAAGGCGAGTGGGCGTAATCGAATGACGAGTATCCGGCCGAAGCCAGCCAAGAAAAAAAAGCATGCGGCGATGACCCGCAATCACGGCCGACCAGCAAAGCCCAGTCCGAAGCTTTCAGGCAAGCGTCGGCGCGTTTCGGTCGAGATCGGCGAGATCGTGCGCAAGCGCGCCGAGGCGGAAGCTGCGATCGCAGAGGCGCGAAAATCCCATGAGCGGCTGCGCGAGGCAATCGACATCCTGCCGCAGGGCATCGTGTTTCTCGACGCCGACGGGCGCTACATTCTCTGGAACAAGAAGTATTCCGAGATCTACAACCGCAGTTCCGACCAGTTCAAGCCAGGCGCCCGGCTGCAGGACACGATCCGCGTCGGCGTCGAGCGCGGCGATTATCCGGAAGCGATCGGCCGCGAGGAAGAGTGGATCGCCGAGCGGCTCACCAGGATGTATCAGCCGGGCGCACGCCACGAGCAGACGCTGGCTGATGGCCGGGTCATCCTGATCGAGGAACGGCTGACCGAAGACGGCGGTGTCGTCGGCCTGCGCGTCGATATCACCGAACTGAAGCAGCGCGAGGCCTCGTTCCGGCTGCTGTTCGACAGCAATCCCGTTCCCATGATCCTCTGCGCGCTGGACGACGAGCGCATCCTCGGCGTCAACGACGCCGCCATCGAACATTACGGCTACAGCCGCGCCGAATTCGAGAAGCTGACCATCCGCAGTGTCCAGGCCTTCGAAACCGAACTGCCATGGGGAGGCGACCGCTCCAGCGACGAACAGACCGCGCGGACCTGGAAGCATGTCAGGGCCGACGGCGCGCTGATCGACCTTGCGATCTATTCGCGCCATCTGGTCTATAACGACCAGCCCGCGGTGCTGCTGGCGCTGATGGACATCACCGAGCGCAAGCGCGCCGAGGCGCGGCTCGCCTTCATGGCCCAGCATGACGGTCTGACCGGGCTGCCGAACCGCAACCTGCTGCGCCAGCAGATGGACGATATCCTGCTGCACACCAGGCGCAGCGCGGAAAAGGTCGCGGTGCTGGTGCTCGGCCTCGACAATTTCAAGGCGGTCAACGATACGCTCGGCCACGGCATCGGCGACAAGCTGCTGCGCGGCGTCGCCAAGCGCCTGCGGTCCACCCTGCGCGAGGAGGACATGCTCGCCCGCCTCAACTCCGATGAATTCGCCATCATCCAGAGCGGGCTGACGCGGCCCGAGGATGCGGTGCTGCTGTCGCGAAGGCTGCTGGAGGCGATCGGCGATCCCTATCTGCTCGACGGCCATTCCGTCGTGATCGGCGCCAGCATCGGCATCGCCATGGCGCCGGGCGATGGCGACGAGTCCGAGAAGCTGCTGAAGAACGCCGACATGGCGCTGTCGCGCGCCAAGACCGACTCACGCGGCACGTTTTCCTTTTTCGAATCCGGCATGGATGCCCGCGCCCAGAGCCGCCGCAAGATCGAGATCGATCTGCGCGACGCGATCCAGAACGACGTGCTGCGGCCCTACTACCAGCCGCTGGTCGACCTCGCGACCGGGCGCATCACCGGCTTCGAGGCGTTGGTGCGCTGGCCGCATCCCGAACGCGGCATGGTCTCGCCGGCCGAATTCATTCCCGTCGCCGAGGAGACCGGCCTGATCAATCCGCTCGGCGCCTTGATGCTGCGCCGCGCCTGCGCCGACGCGGCACTCTGGCCCGACGACGTTCGCGTCGCGGTCAACCTGTCGCCGCTGCAGTTCCGGGTCGGCAATCTGTTGTCGCTGGTGATGGATGCGCTGAAGCAAACCGGGCTGCCGGCCAGAAGGCTGGAGCTTGAAATCACCGAAACGCTGCTGCTGGAGAAGAGCAGCCAGGTGTTGGCCACGCTGCACGCGCTGCGCGCGCTTGGCGTGCGCATCTCGATGGATGATTTCGGCACCGGCTATTCCAGCCTGAGCTATCTCCGAAGCTTTCCGTTCGACAAGATCAAGATCGACCAGTCGTTTGTCCGCGACCTCGGCTCCAACCGCGACGCGCAGGCGATCGTGCGCTCGATCATCAGCCTCGGCATCGGCCTCGGCGTGACCATCACCGCCGAGGGCGTCGAGACCGAAGCCGAACTGAGCTGCCTGCGCGCCGAGGGCTGCCACGAGGGCCAGGGTTTTCTGTTCAGCCGCGCGCGGCCCAATGCCGAGATCGTCGCTCTCCTGAAGGCGCAGCGCGGCCCGGAGTTCGTCGCGCCGAAAGATCCGTCCGAGGACGCCGCGCTGGTGGCGTGAGGTATCTCCGTCATTGCGAGCGAAGCGAAGCAATCCATTCTTCTTTTTCGCGGTGACGATGGATTGCTTCGCTTCGCTCGCAATGACGGCTTTGACACCTCGCTCCAACGGCGGCGTTATGCGCGCTTGTCAGGCGTTCTGCGCTTCCTCAAATGATACGTCAGCGCCAGCGCCACGCAGTGACGCAGCTCGGCTTCGGGCAGCTTGTTCTGCGCATTCAAGAGAATGCTGCGGTTGCCGCCGTAGTTCAGCTCAGGATACAGCTCGCGAAACGTCGCGACCAGGTCGGTCTGGCAATGGAAGTAGAGCGCGACCTGGTTGGGGGCTGCTTTCACCTGGTCGATCCGGATCGTACTGCCGCTCTTCGTCGCCGTCGTGAGATAGCTCGGCTGCCCCCATTTCAAGGTTTCCTGCAGCGCACCGACGCCTTTCGTCGCGTTGGCAGTGTCAAGGATCAGCCGGCGTAACGCCAGTAGTTTTGCCTGAAGCGGCTTGGGATAGGCGTTGAAGACTGCCGCCACCGCGGGATCGGCAAATCTCGCGCGCGGCTTGCCGGCCGGGGACTTTATCCCTGAAGTCTTTTTCGCCGTGCGCGACATCGTGCTCTTGGAAAAAGAGTGGACGGTTCCATCGTCGGCCGCAAACCGGCCCAAGTCAACCTGCCCAAGTCAATCGCGCGGCGGTGCCCGCTCCAGCGAGGAGGGGCCGCCGTGCGCCGCGACGGCTAGGCGGCGTTGCGCAGGCCGGCGAGGAAGCTGTCGACGCTTTCGAACAGCGCGGTAGCGTGCTGGTTGAGTTCGCCGGAGGCGACCAGCACGTTGTTGGCGAGTGCGCGCGACTGGTCGGCGGCCTGGCTCGCGCCCGCCACGTTGACCGAGACCTCGCTGGTGCCGGCGGCGGCCTGCTGCACGCTGCGGGCGATCTCGCGCGTCGCCGAATCCTGCTCCTCGACGGCGGCGGCGATGGTGGTCGCGATGCCGCTGATCTCCCGGATGGTGTCGCTGATGCCGCCGATCGCGGTGACGCAATTGCCGGTGGCGGCCTGGATCGCGGTGACCTGGCCGGCGATCTCCTCGGTGGCCTTCGCGGTCTGGCTGGCCAGTTCCTTGACCTCGGAGGCGACCACGGCAAAGCCGCGGCCGGCTTCGCCCGCGCGCGCCGCCTCGATCGTCGCATTCAAGGCCAGCAGGTTGGTCTGGCTGGCGATGGCGCCGATCAGGCGCAGCACGTCGCCGATCTTTTCGCCGGCCGCCGTGAGGCTGCCGACCATTTCGGTGGTTTGACCGGCCTTGACCACGGCGTCGTCGGCGACGCTGCTGGAATGCGTGACCTGGCGGCCGATCTCGGCCACGGACGAGGCCAGCTCCTCGGTGGCGGCGGCGACCGTGTTGACGCTGGCCGAGGCTTCCTCGGATGCGGCAGCCGCGGCGGTGGCCCGTTCCGAGGTGCCGTTGACGCTGGCGGTGATCTCGCCGGCGACGCGCTGCATGTCCTTGGTGGCACGGGCGACCGCGCCGACCACGCTCTTGACGTCGGCTTCGAAGCGGTCGGCCATCTGGCGTTGCAACGCCTTCTTTTCCTCTTCCGCCTGCTGCTTGGCGGCCTCCTGCGATGCCCGCATCGCGCCGGCTTCCAGCATGCTGCGGCGGAACACGTCGACCGCCAGCGCCATGGTGCCGAGTTCGTCCTTGCGTTCGGCGCCGGGGATGGTCACGTCGGTATCGCCGCTCGAGAGACGGTTCATCACCGCGGTGATCGCCGCCAGCGGCCGCGACAGGCCGCGGCCGAGCAGGAAGGCCAGCAGCACGGCGCCGGCCAGGATGGCGATGGTGCCTAGAATGAGATTGCGCTGGGCGCTGCTCGCGGCAGCCTCGTATTCTGTGGTGTCCTTGATGACTTCCAGCACCGCGACCGGCTGACCGGCATAATTCCTGATCTGCCCGAGATAGAGAGCGGAGGGACGGCCGCCGAGCGCCGCGTCGCGTTGCATCGCCGCGCCGCTGAACACGCTCTTCAATTCCTCTGGCGTGGCGACCGCGGCGTCCCCGAAGGTCGAGGAGAGTCGCTTGAATTCCTTGCCGTCGAACGAATGCACGGCCAGGTCGATGCCGAAGCGCTGCTTGGCGCGGTCGACGAATTCCTTGCCGAAGGCGGCGCCGACGTCGACATTCGCCAGCGTCTTGCTGTCACGGATGATCGGCGTCATGCCGAAAATGCTCAAGGCCTCGCGGCCCGGCTCGACGCCGACGATCGGCTTGCCGGTCTTGAGCGCCTCCACCACGGTGTTGCGGCGCCCCATGACATCGTCTCCGAAGACCTTTGGCGAGTGAACGCGGTAGAACGCCAGCGACGGCGGCGTCTGGAACGTGATCAGCGGAATGCCCTGCGCCATCAGCGCCTTCATCGGGGCGCCGAGCAGCGCCGCCAGCGCGTCGCGATCGCCCTCGGCAATGGCGTCACCGACCGGCGGCAGTGCGGCGATGACCGAACTCACAGCCAGCGTGGTGCGTCCCTCATAGTCGATCGCGGCGATGACGCTGTCATACTGCAGCTTGAGCTGCTGTTCGAGCGCCAGCCGGGTCAGCGCGCGCTGCTGAACAACCGAGAAAGTGCCGAGAATCGCGCAGGCGGCGGCTACGGTGAGTGAAATGGCGAGGATCAGCCGGGCAGCGATTGATCGAAGTTTGAACATGGGAAATACCGAAGCTCCGCGAGAGGGAAGATTCGGAAGTTCCCAGAAATGGCTTAACAAATACCAGTAGATGTCCGGCCCGTAAAATTACGTACGGCGGCGATGGCGACGCATGGCTGGCCGAAGCTCTTTATCGCGGCGTCGAAGCGTTATCGAGCTTGCCCGACAGGATCACCTTGCCGACGTCTTCATAATGGCTGTCGCGGCCCTGGAGCTGCTGCGCGATCGTGTGCATGTCGCGGAAGCGGCGCTCGAACGGGTTGGCGCTGAACACGGCGGTGGCCCCCGCCATGTGATAGGCGGTATCGACCACCGCGGTGGATTGATGAATGGTCCAGGTCGAGGCCAGCCGCAACGCACTGCGATGGGTTTCGCTGAAGGCATCGCCGCGCACCAGGTCGCGCCACACTTCCGCGGCGGTGGCATAGAGATAGGCGCGCGTCGCCCGCAGCTGGGCTTCGGTGCGTCCGATCAGGCCCTGCACCGCGCTGTTCTCGCGCATCGCGCCGAGCCCCTGCGGCTGTTTGGAACGCGACAGCGCGATGGCGGCATCCAGCGTGGCGCGGGCGACGCCAAGCGAGGTGGCGCCAAAGCCCATGCTGTAGACCATTTGAGTCGGGATCCGGTACAGCGGGCCGTGCTCGCGCAACGCCGCGGGTTCGTCGCGCAGCGCGGTGAACTGCTCCGGAATGAAGAGGTCGTCGACCGAATAGGAGTCGGTGCCGGTGCCGTTGAGGCCGATCACGTCCCAGACGTCGTACATCGTGGCGCTCGTGATCGGGAACAGGACGGTGCGGATCTCCGGCGAGCCGTCGGGCTTTTTGCGCGGCGAGCCGTCGGCCTCGACGATCCGGACATGGGCGCCGAGCCAGCTCGCCTGCCGCGAACCGCTGGCGAAATCCCAGCGCGCGCTGGCCTTGTAGCCGCCGGGAACCACCTGCACCGAATGATTGATCGCGCCCCAGGCGAGGATGCCGGGCGCGACGTTGAAGATCTCGTTGGCCGGTTCCGGATCGATATAGGCCGAGACCATGGCGCAGACGCTGCACTGGCCGAGGCACCACGCGGTCGAGGCATCCGCCTTGGCGATCTCCTCCTGCATCTGCATGAAGATTTCGAGCGGCGCTTCCGTGCCGCCGAGGCTTTTCGGCAGCAGCGCGCGGTAGAGCCCGTTCTCGACGAGCGCGGAAACCACGGGCTGGGTGAGACGCCGGGTCCGCTCGATCTCGTTGGCTTCGCGTGCGATCAGCGGCTGCAGCGCCCGCGCGCGCTCGACGAGGTCGAAACCGGAAAGCTTGTTCATGTATTTCCCGCCCCTTGTTCCGCCGCTTGTCGGGCTTCTTGTTGGTGGCGGCGCAATGGTGGTCCATCTGCCGCTGCCGATCAAGTTGCCGAGGGGGCCGACCCCCTATGCTTTCTCGTCAGGCCGTCACGGGCCCGAGGCGGAGCGAGGGCTGTGACGGCCGGGCCGCCTTGGGAAAACTCAGCGCCACCGCGACCGCCGCGATCCCGATGCCGAACGAGCCGACATAGAGCCAGGTATAGCCGTGGAAGGTGTCGAACACCCAGCCGCCGGCCCATGGCCCGAGCGCCATGCCGAGGCTGGCAAACGCCGAAACCGCGCCGAACACCGTGCCCATGATGCGTGCGCCGAAAAATTCGCGCACCAGCACGGCGTAGAGCGGCATCACCCCGCCATAGGCGAGGCCGAAGGCAACGGAGAGCGCATAGAATTCGCCGAGCTGGCCGACCGCGAGGTAGGTCGCCACGCACAGCGCCTGCACCGCGAGTCCGCCGACCAGCACCGGCTTGGCCCCGATGCGGTCCGCCATCACGCCGAGCGCGAGGCGGCCGCCCAGTCCGGAGAACCCGGCCAGGCTGTAGACCGTGACCGCGGTCAGCGGCGCGATGCCGCACACCATGGCGTAGCTCACCATGTGGAAGATCGGGCCCGAATGCGCTGCGCAGCAGCAGAAATGCGCCAGCGCCAGCGTGATGAATTGCGGCGTGCGCAACGCCTGCGCGACGGTCCACTCCACCGCGGGCGCAGCCGCGCCGCCCGGGGCCGGTGCGGCTGCCTGCGGCGCCGGGCGCACCAGGAATGCGGCCGGAATCAATAATGCCGAGGCGAAGATGCCGATCACCAGCATCGCGGTGCGCCAGTCATAGGCCGTGATCAGCCAGCTTGCGAACGGCGCCACCGTCAGCGGCGCGACGCCCATGCCGGCCGACACCAGTGACACCGCGAGGCTGCGCTGGTGTTCGATCCAGGCGCTGGCGATCGCCATCATCGGCGCATAGAACGCGCCGGCGGCGACCCCGATCAGGATGCCGAACAGCAGTTGAAACTGCCACAGGCTGGTGGCCATGCTCGCCGTTACCAGCCCGAGCCCGAGCAGCACGGAGCCTGCGAGCACCACGATCCGCGTGCCGAACCGGTCCGACAGCGCGCCCCAGAAAAACGCCGCGACGCCCATGCAGAGAAAGTTCAGCGTCGAGGCCGCCGAGACGCCGGCGCGCGACCAGCCCATCGCCTCCGAAATCGGCTGCAGGAACACCGCGAGCGACAGCATCGAGCCGAAACCCACGCAGGTCATCAGCGCGCCGGCGCCGACGACGACCCAGCCATAGTTGAAACCGGCTGCTTTGCTCATGCGTTTCCTCGCATTTTATTGGTGGTTCATATTGAGCAGGGAGATGGTGGCGCATCCGGGCGCGCGGGGCAAGCAGGCGCTAACGGCCGTCATTCCGGGGCGCGAGCAACGCGAGCGAACCGGGAATTTCGAGATTCCCAGCTGCCAAATTGCGCACCTGAGGGTCATAAAGCAAATACCGACCTCATCCAGAGGAGTCCGGCGAAGCGCAGCGAAGACGGGCGTCTCGAAGGATGGCAACAGGCCATGTGCCGGATGGCTCTCCCGGCGATGCGAAGCATCGTCCGGAGACGCGCGCGCCGGACAGCGCAAGGGCGCTGCCCGCCGCGCTCCTCACCATGAGGGAGCGGGTGTGGTGCCGAGAAGCAACGAGGGTGTCGTGCTTGAACCGCTCACACGCGCTGCGATGATGGAATCGTGCGGGTGATTTGCCCGACGTGTCAAATCGTTCTGCAGGATGCGTCAGGTATCATGCCACCGCATCGTATCTTTGCATGGGGTCGTTTTCGATTTTTTGTTGTCCGGTCAGTTAAGCCTCAGACCGGACCTATCTCACCATGCTTGGCGGTAGAGCATCCGCCTCAGCTATCCACCTTCAGCGCGGCAATGAACGCTTCCTGCGGGATGTCGACCTTGCCGAACTGCCGCATCTTCTTCTTGCCTTCCTTCTGCTTCTCCAGAAGTTTGCGCTTTCGCGTGATGTCGCCGCCGTAGCATTTGGCCGTGACGTCCTTGCGCAGCGCGCGGACGGTTTCGCGGGCGATCACCTTGCCGCCGATCGCGGCCTGGATCGGAATCACGAACATGTGCGGCGGGATCAGATCCTTCATCTTCTCGACCATGGCGCGGCCGCGGCCTTCGGCGCGGGTGCGGTGCACCAGCATCGAGAGCGCGTCGACCGGCTCGAGGTTGACCAGGATCTGCATCTTGACCAGATCGGCCGGCTTGTAGTCGGTGAGGTGATAGTCGAACGAGGCGTAGCCCTTGGAGACCGACTTCAGCCGGTCATAGAAATCGAACACCACTTCGTTGAGCGGAAGGTCGTATTTCACCATCGCGCGCTGGCCGACATAGGTCAGCTCCTTCTGCGAGCCGCGGCGGTCCTGGCACAGTTTCAAGACGCTGCCGAGATACTCGTCCGGGGTCAGGATGGTGGCTTCGATCCACGGCTCCTGGATCTCGGCGATCTTCACCACGTCGGGCATGTCGATCGGATTGTGGATCTCGATCTCCTGGCCGTCGGTGAGGTGCATCTTGTAGATCACGCTCGGCGCGGTCGCGATCAAATTGAGATCGAATTCGCGGCTCAATCGCTCCTGGATGATTTCCAGATGCAAGAGACCGAGGAAGCCGCAGCGGAAGCCGAAGCCGAGTGCGGCCGAGGTTTCCATCTCGAACGAGAAGCTGGCGTCGTTGAGCCTGAGCTTGCCCATCGCCGCGCGCAGCGTTTCGAAATCGTCGGCGTCGACCGGGAACAGTCCGCAGAACACCACCGGGATCGCCGGCTTGAAGCCCGGCAGCATCTCGGTCACCGGCTTGCGGTCGTCGGTGATGGTGTCGCCGACGCGGGTGTCGGCGACTTCCTTGATCGCGGCAGTGATAAAACCGATCTCGCCGGGGCCGAGTTCGTCGACCTGCGTCATCTTCGGGGTGAAGAATCCGACGCGCTCGAGGTCATAGGCGGCACCGGTGCCCATCATCCGGATGCGGCTGCCCTTCTTCATCACGCCGTCGACGATGCGCACCAGCACCACGACGCCGAGATAGACGTCGTACCAGCTGTCGACCAAAAGCGCCTTCAGCGTGGCGTTGCGATCGCCCTTCGGGGGCGGCAGGCGCGTGACGATCGCTTCCAGCACGTCGGGCACGCCGAGGCCGGTCTTGGCCGAGATCATCACCGCGTCGGAGGCGTCGATGCCGATCACGTCCTCGATCTGCTGCCGCACCTTTTCGGGCTCGGCGGCGGGCAGGTCGACCTTGTTCAGAACCGGCACGATCTCGTGGCCGGCGTCGAGCGCGTGGTAGACGTTGGCGAGCGTTTGCGCTTCGACGCCCTGGCTGGCGTCGACCACCAGCAAGGAGCCTTCGCAGGCCGCCAGCGAGCGCGAGACTTCGTAGGCGAAGTCGACATGGCCCGGCGTGTCCATCAGGTTGAAGATGTAATCCTTGCCGTCCTTGGCGTGATAGCTGAGCCGGACGGTCTGCGCCTTGATGGTGATGCCGCGCTCGCGCTCGATATCCATCGAATCGAGCACTTGCTCCTTGCCCGCCATTTCGCGATCCGTCAGGCCGCCGGTCATCTGGATCAGGCGGTCGGCCAGCGTCGACTTGCCATGGTCGATATGCGCGACGATGGAGAAGTTGCGGATGTTGGAAATGGGGGTGGTTGCCATGGGCGCGGGATAGCATTCGTGCCCCCCAGCGGCAACCTTATTGCGCTGTTTTGGCGGGCTTCTTCACGCCAAGCTGATTCCACTTGCCCCCAAAACGCGCTACGCACTGGGCCATGTCCACTGCATCATTTTTACCCGTGGCGGCGCGTGCGAGGCGCTGGTCAACGGTCCGCCGATTGCCGGCGTGGCTGGTCGCTGCGGCCAGCGATCCCAAGGCCGGCCTCTGGCTGGTGATCGGCTTTGCCGCCGCCCATGCGGTGCTGTGGACCCTGATCCTGGTCAATCTCAAGGCGGCGCAGGACGTCCATATGGACGTCGCGGAAGCCTTTGCCTGGGGCCAGAAGTTCCAGTTCGGCTATGGCAAGCATCCGCCGCTCTCGGGCTGGATCGCCGGCCTCTGGTTCACGCTGTTTCCGGTCGCCAACTGGGCCACCTATGCGCTGGCGATGGCGACGCTGGGCTGCGGCCTCGTAATCTGCTGGCTGATCGCGCTCCGCGTGGTGGATCGCCGCCGCGCGTTCTTCGTCGTGGTGATGCTGGCGCTCTATCCGATCTTCAACTTCAAGGGTTTCAAATACAATCCGGACCTGCTGCAGCTGGTGACGTTGCCGCTCCTGGTGCTGGCCTATCTCCATGCGTTCGAGAAGCGCAGTCTCCGCGCGGGCCTGTGGCTCGGCCTCGCCGGCGCGCTGGCGCTGATGACGAAATACTGGGTGCTGACCATGATCGGCGCGGTCGGGCTGGCGGCCTTGCTGCATCCGGATCGGCTGAAGTTCCTGCGCTCGCCGGCGCCCTGGGTGGCGATCGTCACGCTGGTCGCCGTGATGCTGCCGCATCTCGTGTGGCTGCGGGACGTGGATTTCGCGCCGCTGACCTATGCCGGCGATGTCTATACGCATCTGACCCGCGCCCAGAACGTGCAGCTCGTTTTGGGCTACATCGGCCACAATGTCGCATTGCTGGCATTGCCGATTGCGCTGGCGTCGGCTGCGCTCGCCTTGGCGAGTTGGAGACACCCGTCGGCGCTGTTTTCGCACACATGGTCGCGCGGCCCGAATCCGGGCGTGAACCGGTCGCAGGCGCTCAATGTCTGGATCATCCAGGCCATCGTCGCGATCGGCCCGGTGCTCGGTGCGCTCGCCTTCATGGTCTACATGAAGACCGATTGGGGAATCTCGCTGTTCTTCCTGACCCCGCTGGCGCTGGTGGCCATACCGGCGCTGCGCCTTCGAAGGGTCGCGCTGTTTCATATCGTCGCGATCTGGCTCGTCATCACGCTCATCGTGCTGGCCGCGTCGCCTTACATCGCGGCGCGCGAGATGGCGGTCAATCCGAACGGCGCCTCGACCTATGGCGCGCGCTCCGAACTCGCCCGCGAACTGACGCAGGCTTGGCGCACCCGGTTTCATTCGCGCTGGGCGGTGGTCGCCGGCACCACGGAAATGAACCAGCCGCTGACGTTCTACAGTCCCGACCATCCGGCGCCGCTGACGCCGGGCGAGCTCTGGTCGTCCGGGCTGACCTCGCTGGAAGAAGCCAGACGCCTCGGCTTCATCGGCGTCTGCGATACCACCGACGGCCGGCTGCCGATCTGCGAAGCGTGGATGGCGGACAACGCCGTGGGCGCCGAGCGCCTCGCCATCACCACCCAGCGCTTCTTCAAGGGCCATCCGGGCCCCGCAATCACCTGGAAGGTCTTTATCGCGCCGCCCGGGAAGTGACGCGTCAGCGTCATTCCGGGGCGATGCGCAGCATCGAACCCGGAATCTCGATGGGTGGGGCACCGATCGTCCCAGCTCGAGATTCCGGGTTCGGCTCTGCGAGCCGCCCCGGAATGACAGGATAGCTACACGCCTTCTTCGTTGAACTTGCTCGCCACCAGTTCGGTGATCGCATCGAGGGCGGCTTGCGCCTCGGGTCCGACAGCGGAGACGGTGATGGAAGTGCCGGGTCCGGCCGACAGCATCATCAGGCCCATGATCGAGTTGCCGCCGACGGTCTCGTTGCCTTTTGTCACCCAGACTTCGGCGCTGAAGCGCTCGACCAGCTGGACGAATTTCGCGGAGGCGCGCGCGTGCAGGCCGCGCTTGTTGATGATGGGAAGTTCGCGGGACACCGCGCCCGAGGGGATGCTCGGCCCGGCATTGTCCTGGGGTGCCGCGCCGTCGTCGCTCATTTGCCGGCGAGAACCCGGCTGGCGATGGTCACATATTTGCGGCCGGCTTCCTGCGCCATGGCGATGGCGTCGGGCAGCGAACGCTCTTCGCGGACCTTGGCGAGCTTGACCAGCATGGGAAGATTTATTCCGGCCAGCACTTCCACCTTGGGGCGGCTCATGCAGGAGATCGCGAGGTTGGAAGGCGTGCCGCCGAACATGTCGGTGAGAATCGCAACGCCATCGCCACTGTCGACGCGGTTGACCGCTTCGATAATGTCACTTCGACATAAATCTGAATCGTCCTCGGCACCGATGGTGACGGCTTCGATTTGTTTTTGCGGGCCCATGACGTGTTCGAGCGCTGCCTTGAACTCGTCGGCAAGGCGCCCATGGGTCACAAGTACTAGACCAATCATCGGAAACTCCTCGCGGGTGCTTTTTGGTGCACCGCACGAACGCGCCACTTTGACCATCCAGAGCCCCCGCGCAAGAGGGGATCTTCGCGAATCTCCCGGAATTAGGGGTAGAGATGGGAGGCGGCGCCGGTCTATTCGGTCGCGAGTGTGGGACTGATATGGTTACCAATTCCCTTCGGACAATCAGCCGAAGGCCGGGCAGAAGATGAAATCGCGGTCATGGTGAGTGCAGCGATAGCGAGTGGAAGCGGCGACATACCCGTTTTTGCAGGAATTCTTGGTAGTTCAATACCGCAAATCTCGGCCCGGAGCGCTTCCGGCGGCGGCAGACGTTCGGCATCGGGGGCGGCCAGGTCGACCACCAGCCCCACGATGGCCTGAGGCGTGAAGTCGCAGCGGAAGATGCCGAGCCCGTAAATTTCGATCAGGCCGGCCAGCGCAGCCGCCGGGCGCACGACCAGTTGACCGCCGATTTCTTCCAGATGCACGCGATCGTCGCCGACCAGCATGGCCGGAGCGATCTGCCCGGCACGCCCGGCCAGGATCAGATCGAACGCCAGCCGCGACTTGCCGGCGCCCGAGGGCCCGCGAATCAATACCGCGCGGTCACCGACCAGCACGGCTGACGCGTGCACGCTGGCGGCCGCCGCGCCCGTCATGGCGCGGGCAGCCGGACCACGAAGCGCGCGCCCGCGATGGTCGGCTCGCCCTCGGCGTTGACAGGACCTGCGCGGTTTTCAGCCCAGATCCGCCCGCCATGGGCCTCGATGATCTGTTTGGAAATCGACAGTCCCAGTCCGGAATTCTGGCCAAAACCCTGGTGCGGCCGGTCGGTGTAGAAACGCTCGAAGATCCGCTCCAGCGCGTCTTCGCGAATGCCGGGGCCGTCGTCATCGACCACGATTTCGATTTCGTTCTTCACGCGGCGGCAGACGATGCGCAGCTTGCCGCCGGGTTCGGAAAACGACTGGGCATTGGAGAGCAGGTTGGAGATCACCTGTCCGAGCCGCGAATCATGGCCCGGCACCGAGAAGGTGTCGTTGGGACCGCGGCCCTCGAAGCGGGCTTCCACCGCGACGTTGTTGCCGCGCCGTGTTTCATTGGCGACCGTCGTCAGCGCGGTCAGCAGGCGGCGCAGATCGACCAGCGTCATGTCCTGGCGCTGCAGCTCGGCATCGAGCCGGCTGGCATCCGAGATATCGGAGATCAGCCGGTCGAGCCGCTTGACGTCATGCTCGATGACGGCGAGCAGCCGCGAGCGGCTGTTCTCGTTGCGCGCCAGCGGCAGCGTTTCGACCGCTGAGCGCAGCGACGTCAGCGGATTCTTCAATTCATGGGCGACGTCGGCGGCGAAGGTCTCGATCGCCTCGATCCTGCTATAGAGCGCGTTCGTCATGTCGCGCAGCGCGCCGGAGAGATGGCCGATCTCGTCGCGGCGGCGGGTGAAATCGGGAATTTCGACGCGGGTCCGGATCCGGCGGCGAACCCGCTCGGCGCTGTCGGCCAGCCGGCGCACCGGGCCTGCGATGGTGCTCGCCAGCAGCAGCGAAAGCGCGATCATCACGACGGCGGCGACGGCGAAGATCTTCAGGATCGCCAGCCGCTCGGCGGTCACCATCTGGTCGATATCGCCGCCCTGCGTCGACAGCAGCAGGACGCCGTTGACCGCGCGGAAATGCTGCACCGGCACCGCCACCGAGACGATGACTTCGCCGCGGTCGTTGATCCGCACCATCGAGCCTTTGACGCCGGTCAGCGCGCGGCCAACTTCGTTGTAGCCCTTGCCGTTCTCCGGCCCGAGCTCACGATAGAGCGGCAGGTCGCCGCGGTTGAGCCAGGTGCGGATCGCGATCATGGTTCGCTCGGCAAATCCGGGCTTTTCGGCCGAGGGCGGCGCCAGTTCGAATCGCATGACGTCGCCGCGGCCGTACAGGCTGCGGCTGTCGAGGATCAGCACGCCGTCGCGATCGTAGATGCGGGCGCGCGTCTTGGTCGGGGACACCAGGCCGCGCAGCACCGGCGCGATGCGTTCCGGATTGATCGAGAAATCCAGCCCTGACAGGACGTCGTCGGACGGCCCGTAGCTTTCGCCGGGTTTCAGATCGAGCAGGCGGTCCGGGTCGATGGTGAGCGCATGGCTTTCCGTGGTGCCGGTCGCGGCGATCGCGCGCGCGATGACCTCACCGGTCGACAGCAGGTTTTCGGCGCGGGCATCGATCAGGCCGGCGCGGAATTGCGAGAGATAGAGAATGCTGGCCACCAGCGCGATCAGGCCGGCGAGATTCAGCGAGACGATACGGCGGGTGAGGCTGGAAAAGGACAGTGCGAAGAAAAACTGGCCGGTACGGCGCAGCCAGTCGAGCGGGCGTTGCCAGCCCCGCGCCGTCGCACTCCCGGCGGCATCGTTGTCCAGCGCCGGCGAAGCGTCTTCGGCATTCAGGCTGGGATCAGGCTGCGTTCGATCGAGCAATGGCCAACACTGCCGGTTGTTTCGGGGAGGTCTTGCGTCGCGCGCATCCTAGCCGATCCGGGCGGCGGCGTCAGTCGACACCGCGCGCCGGACGCCCCAAAATCAGGTTTCCTTGAAGCGGTAGCCGACGCCATAGAGGGTTTCGATCATCTCGAAATCGTCGTCCACCACCTTGAACTTCTTGCGCAGGCGCTTGATGTGGCTGTCGATGGTGCGATCGTCGACATAGACCTGATCGTCATAGGCCGCGTCCATCAGCGCGTTGCGGCTCTTGACCACGCCCGGGCGCGTCGCCAGCGCCTGCAGGATCAGGAACTCGGTCACCGTCAATGTCACCGCCTCGTTCTTCCAGGTGCAGGTGTGGCGTTCCGGATCCATCCGCAGGAGGCCACGGTCCAGCGCCTTGGCGTCGGTCTCCTTGGGCACCGCGGTCGGATCCTTCGGCGCGGCGCGACGCAGCACGGCCTTGACCCGCTCGACCAGCAGGCGCTGCGAGAATGGTTTGCGGATAAAATCGTCGGCGCCCATCTTGAGGCCGAACAATTCGTCGATTTCCTCATCCTTGGAGGTGAGGAAGATCACCGGCAGGTCGGACTTCTGCCGCAGCCGCCGCAACGTCTCCATGCCGTCCATCCTCGGCATCTTGATGTCGAGGATCGCCAGATCCGGCGGGCTGGTGCGAAAGCCGTCGAGCGCGGACGCACCATCCGTGTAGGTCATGATGCGATAGCCTTCGGCTTCGAGCGCGATCGAGACGGATGTAAGAATGTTGCGGTCGTCATCGACCAAGGCGATTGTGGGCATGAGCCTGCTTTCAGAAGTAGTGTGGCTGGAACGGCGAGCTATCCAGCGATGCGCCGCCGAATGGGCCTTCGTACGCGGTCAACGAGCAATGCAAGCTGGGCTGAAGTGTGACCGAGTTCCGCAAAACGCCTAAGTTACCCCTAGGGTTTCCGCTATATAGATACTCGTTTAGCCGGGAAAAGGTCCTGATAGCAATGAGATGTCTGGATATCATCGATGCAGCCCACCTCTGAT
The DNA here is from genome assembly GCA_040390145.1 of Pseudomonadota bacterium. Lineage (GTDB taxonomy): Bacteria > Pseudomonadota > Alphaproteobacteria > Rhizobiales > Xanthobacteraceae > Bradyrhizobium. The sequence continues at coordinate 32,949 of JAZJYY010000012.1, read as the reverse complement.
TTCGACGCCGGCCGGCTGACCCGGTCGCTGCTCCGCCGCAGCCGGCAAGGGGCTTTGGCGACTTTAATGGCCGGAACCGGCGATCCCTATTGCTCCCTGGTCAACCTCGCCAGCCATCCCGACGGCTCGCCGATCCTGCTGATTTCCCGGCTGGCGCTGCATACCCGGAACCTTCTCGCCGATGCCAGGGTTTCGCTGATGCTGGATGAGCGGGCCGAGGGCGACCCGCTGGAAGGCGCCCGCATCATGCTGGCAGGCCGCGCCGAGGAGGCCGGGGCCGATCAGCTGGAAATCCTGCGCGGGCGCTACCTCAGCGCCCATCCCTCCGCGGAAGCCTTTGTAGACTTTAAGGATTTTTCGTTTTTCCGGATCCGGCCCGCCGGCGCCCATCTGGTAGCGGGATTCGGCAGGATCGTGGACCTCCAGCCGGAACAGTTCCTGACCGATATTTCCGACGCCGGCGCGCTGCTGGAGGCCGAACAGGGGGCTGTCGAGCACATGAACGCCGACCATCGCGACGCCATTAACCTCTATGCGACCAGGCTGCTGGGCGCCGAGGCCGCCGACTGGAGCTGCACCGGCTGCGACCCTGACGGTATCGACCTGCAGGCGGAGTCGGCCACGCTGCGGCTGGATTTTCCGGAGCGGGTCACCGGCCCGGGCGAACTGCGCAAGATGCTGGTCAGGCTGGCGGGCGAGGCGCGGGCCAACGGATAGCAAGGGGATAGCGGAGCATTGCGGCCGGCTGTTTGAACGGGGGCGGGCGTGGCCGCGACCCATGCACGGCCGCGCGCGGCGGCCAAAGCAACGTACCAGGCAACGCATCCGCATCATGAAATCCCGCATTCGATTGGCTCTGACGGTGTGGCTGGCGTTCATCGGAGCCGTCGGCGTGACGACGGCTTCGTTGGCGCAAAAAGCCGACGCGGCGGCGCGCGGCGCCGAGATCGCCGAACTCAGCCGGGCCGGCAAATATTCCGAAGCGATTCCGCTGGCGCAGCGCCTGGTGGCGGATATGGAGCAGGCCCATGGTCCAGTTCATCGCGATGTCGCGGCGTCGCTGAACAATCTGGCGCTGCTCTATGGCAGCATGGGGCGGGACGCCGAAGCCGAGCCGCTGTTGAAGCGATCGATCGCGCTGGTGGAAAAGCTTCATGGTCCCGGCTCCCCGGAAGCGGCGCATCAACTCAACAATCTCGCCGCGCTTTACCAAAGGCAGCAGCGCTATGCCGAGGCCGAACCGCTGTTCAGGCGGTCACTGGCCATCCGAGAAAAGAAGTTCGGGCCCGGCCATCCCGACGTGGCGCAGTCTCTGAACAATCTGGCCACCCATTACGAGAAGCAGGACCGCCATGCCGATTCCGAGCCGTTGTTCAGGCGAGCGCTGGCGATTTACGAGAAGGCGGCGGGGCCGGAGCATCCCGCCGTCGCGACCGTGCTGAACAATCTCGGACAGGTCGCAAAAGTTCAGGATCGCTTTGCCGTGGCGGAGCCGCTGATCAAGCGTTCGCTGGCGATCCGCGAGAAGGTGCTGGGAGCAGATCATCCCGACGTGGCGCGGTCCCTCAATAATCTGGCGGAGCTCTACGACGGTCCGCGCACCCGGGAGGCCGAGAGACTGTTCGAGCGGGCGCTGGCGGTCCGCGAACGCGCCGTCGGTCCGGATCATCCGGACACCGCGCGATCCCTGAACAATCTGGCGGCGTTTTATGCGGGGACAGGTTACCCGGAGAAGGCGTTGCCGTTGGCGTTGCGGTTGATTGCGAGCAGTCGCGGCGAACTCCGCGCCGTGCTGCCGGTACTGGCAGACGCCGAGCGGAACCAGCTGATACCGACCGAGCCGGCGGTGGACGCAATGCTCCAGGCGATCCAGCGCGGCGCCCAGTCGTCGGCCGCGTCAGCAGTGAACAAACTGTCAGTACGGCTGGCCGCGGGAAGCGACCGGCTCGCCGAACTGGTTCGCCGCGATCAGGATCTTTCCACCGAGGCGGAAGCCCTCGACAAGGCGCTGGTAGCGGCGGTCTCGAAGGAGCGATCGAAGCGCGACCTCGCCGCCGAGCAGCGCACCCGGGCCCGGCTCGCCGCCATTTCGAGCGAACGTTCGTCGCTGCAAAAGACCTTGTCGACGGAATTTCCGGATTATGCGGCGCTGTCGAACCCATTGCCGCTGACGGTGAAGGAAATTCAAGCGCTGCTGTCGGGCGACGAGGCGATGGTGCTGCTCACCACCACCATCAAGGAGAGCTATGTCATCGCGATCACGCGTGAGAGCCTTGCCTGGAAGCCAATTCCGCGTGCCACCGAAGGGCTCTCGCAGGACGTCGCCGATTTCCGCAGGGGATTGAATGTCGCCGATCTCGGCGATGCCTCCGGCAAATCCGGGCTGTTCGATCTCGGCCGCGCCCACCAGCTGTACAGGACGCTGCTGGGTCCGGTGGAAGCCCTGGTGAAGGAGAAGCGCAGTCTGCTGATGGTCCCCTCCGGTCCATTGACGGCGCTGCCGTTTCAACTGCTGGTGACGGCGGAGCCATCAGCGGCGATCCCGGAAAAGCTCGACGGTTATCGCGAGGCCGCCTGGCTGATCAAGCGTCACGCGGTGTCGGTGCTGCCGTCGGTCGCCAGTCTTAAATCGCTGCGGGCTTTTGCGCGACGGGATCACGGCATCAAGCCGATGACCGGCTTTGGCGATCCGCTGTTCGATCCATCCCGACCGGGTGGCGACAAGCGCGCCGCGATCAAATCCGCAGCCCGCGGCGCGGTCACCGGCGCTTATACCGATTTCTGGCGCGGCGCGGGCGTCGATCGTATCCGGCTCGCGCAAGCCCTGCCGCAACTGCCCGATACGGCCGACGAACTGAACGCGGTCGCGAAAAGCCTTGGCGTCGCGGCGGTTGATATTCACCTCGGCGCCGACGCCAGCGAGACCGCGGTGAAGCGCGCGGCGCTGTCGGATTATTCGATCGTGTATTTTGCCACCCATGGTCTGGTAGCGGGCGACGTCAAGGGGCTCGCCGAGCCGTCGCTGGCGCTGAGCCTGCCGGGACAACCGACCGAACTCGACGACGGGTTGCTGACCGCGAGTGAAGTCGCGCAATTGAAACTCAACGCCGATTGGGTGGTGCTGTCGGCGTGCAACACGATCGCCGGCGACAAGCCCGGCGCGGAAGCGCTGTCGGGCCTCGCGCGCTCGTTCTTTTACGCCGGAGCCCGCGCGCTGCTGGTCTCGCACTGGGCGGTCGATTCGGAAGCCGCCACGCGCCTCACCACGGCGACCTTCGACCGGCTCAACTCCGATCCAGGAACCGGCCGCGCCGAGGCGCTGCGCCAGGCGATGCTTGGCTATCTCGGCGATGCCTCGTCGCCCAAAAACGCCTATCCAGCGTTCTGGGGTCCGTTTGCGCTGCTCGGTGAGGGCGCGGCGCGTTAAGATTTGCCGATTGTGCGTCGCAATAGAAACGCTTCCTGGTCAGCCCGAACCGTGATCACGGCGGATGATCGCGCTGTCATGGCCCCGGAATGCGACAATACGCAGTGCGCATTGCGCCGCATCAATGACCCGGCCTTGGAATAAACCAAATACTACGGGATCGGCTTGGCAAGCCCGGCGTTGCCAAGTATTAGGTCGCCGGACCAACGCCATAGGGCTATATTGAAGGTCACCGCGAAAGGCACGTCTGGCGGCATTCGTGCTCGGAGATACGCGGGTTCTAGGAGGATACTTCCAGTGCAAGAGACGGGTATTCGTAACGGTGCCTTCGGCGCCGACAAATTCGGTTTAAAAAATCTCAAGCAGGTGCACTGGAACCTGGGCGCGCCGCAACTTTATCAATACTCGCTGGCTGCGGGCGAGGCTGTGCTGTCGGCCGACGGCGCCTTGTGCGCCGATACCGGTGAGTTCACCGGCCGCAGCCCGAAGGACAAGTTCACGGTTCGCGATGCCACCACCGAAAAGATGTGGTGGGCCGGCAACCAGTCGATCACGCCGGAGCAGTTCGAGGCGCTGTACCAGGACTTCCTCAAGCACGCCGAAGGCAAGAGCCTGTTCGCGCAGGATCTCTTTGGCGGCGCCGATCCGTCCTTCCAGATCAAGACCCGGGTCTTCACCGAACTCGCCTGGCACTCGCTGTTCATCCGCACCCTGCTGATCCGTCCCGAGGCCGTGGTGCTTCCGCATTTCGTGCCTGAACTCACCATCATCGACATGCCGAGCTTCCGCGCCGATCCCAAACGCCATGGCGTGCGCTCGGAAAACGTGGTCGCGATCGATTTCGCCCGCAAGATCGTCCTGATCGGCGGGTCTTATTATGCCGGCGAGATGAAGAAGAGCGTGTTCACCACGCTGAACTATTATCTGCCCGCCAAGGGCGTGATGCCGATGCACTGCTCGGCCAATGTCGGGCCCAACGGCGACAGCGCCATCTTCTTCGGCCTGTCCGGAACGGGAAAGACCACGCTGTCGGCCGACCCGAAGCGCACGCTGATCGGCGACGACGAGCACGGTTGGGGCGATGACGGCGTCTTCAATTTCGAAGGCGGCTGCTACGCCAAATGCATCAAGCTGTCGAAGGAAGCCGAGCCAGAGATCCATGCCGCCAGCAAGCGTTTCGGCGCGGTGCTGGAGAATGTGGTGCTCGACGAAGACACAAGGGAGCCGGATTTCGACGACGGTTCGAAGACCGAAAACACCCGCTCGGCCTATCCGCTCGACTTCATCCCCAACGCCTCGCGCACCGGCCGCGCCGGTCATCCGAAGAACGTGGTGATGCTGGCCGCCGACGCGTTCGGCGTCCTGCCGCCGATCGCGAAGCTTTCACCGGCGCAGGCGATGTATCACTTCCTGTCCGGCTACACCGCCAAGGTGGCCGGCACCGAGCGCGGCCTCGGCAACGAGCCGCAGCCGGAATTCTCCACCTGCTTCGGTTCGCCGTTCCTGCCGCTCGACCCTTCGGTCTACGGCAACATGCTGCGCGAGCTGATTGCGAAGCACAATGTCGATTGCTGGCTGGTCAACACCGGCTGGACCGGCGGCAAATACGGCACCGGTTCCCGGATGCCGATCAAGGTGACCCGGGCGCTGCTGACCGCGGCCCTCGACGGCAGCCTGCGCAATGTCGAATTCCGCACCGACAAATATTTCGGCTTCGCGGTGCCGACCGCATTGCCCGGCGTTCCCAGCGAGATCCTAGATCCCGTCAACACCTGGAAGGACAAGGCCGAGTTCGACAAGACCGCGCGCGCGCTGGTCGGCATGTTCCAGAAGAATTTTGCCAAGTTCGAAGCCCAGGTCGACGCCGACGTCCGCGCCGCCGCACCGGATCTCAAGCTCGCGGCGGAGTGACTTGGTCATTCCGGGGCGCTCGTGAATCGAGCGAACCCGGAATCTCGAGCTGCAATCTCTAGATTCCGATCGCTCCGAAGACGGAGCGTCCGATGACAAAAAAGGGGCGGCTCAACGAGCCGCCTTTTTTTTGCGTTACGTACTATCCGGAAACACCGCATTGCTCGGCGTCGGGCGGTCCGTGATCTGCAGGCCGAACAGGCTGCCGACCAGTTCGACCGCGACCCGCGCGGTGCGGCCGCGCTCGTCGAGAAACGGATTGAGCTCGACGATGTCGACCGAGCGCACCAAACCTGAATCGTGCAGCAACTCCATGACCAGGTGCGCCTCGCGATAGGTAGCGCCACCCGGCACCGTGGTGCCGACGCCGGGCGCCACCGCGGGATCGAGAAAATCGACATCGAACGAGACATGCAGCACGCCGCCTTGCGCGCTGACCCTTTCGATCACCCGCCGGATCAGGACGCCGACGCCGAATTCGTCGATCGCGCGCATGTCGGCGATCGCGATGCGGCGCTCGCGGACCATCTGCTTTTCAGGCGGATCGATCGAGCGGATGCCGAACAGGTCGAGCTGATCGGCGGGAATCGAGACCCGGGGCTGGTCGCCGAGCAGGCCGTCGAGCCCGGGCTCGCCGGTGAGGAACGCCGCGGACATTCCGTGCATGTTGCCGGTCTCGGTGGTGTCCGGCGTGTTGTAGTCGGCATGGGCGTCTAGCCACAGCACGAACAGCGGCCTGCCCTGTTGCTGCCAGTGGCGCGCGACACCGTTCACCGATCCCATCGACAGGCTGTGATCGCCGCCCATGAACACCGGAATGGCGCCCGAGCGCGCAAGCTCGAAGGCGCGTTCGCCGAGCGCGCGAATCCAGCTTTTGATCTCGTCGTAATATTTCGCATGGGCCGGCGGCGGCCCCTCGGCGGGAGAAACCGCCGATATCGAGAGATTGCCGTGGTCCTCGACCGCAAATCCCAATTGCCCGAGCACGCGGCCGATGCCGGCGGTACGCAGCGCGTCGGGTCCCATCAGCGTGCCGCGCTGCGACGCGCCGATCTCGAGGGGAACGCCGAGCAGGGCGATGCGCGGGGGTTTTGGCAAATCCCTATGCCTTGAAATACGCGATCTGCGTCGTGGTCGCAAGCAGGCGGCCGTTCGGCGACCACAATTCGCCGTGCTGGTCGCCGTAGCTCTTGTTGAAGATTTTCGCGTCGGCGACCGCGAGCACGCGGCTGGTATCCTCGGCGGCGAGATCGTCCGCATCGATGTGGAAATAGGTCGTCAGCGACACCGTGCCGAACGGCACGAATTCGCGCCGGACATGAAAGATGCGGGCGAAGAACGCATCCGACATCGACATCAGCGACAGCATGTCGATGGTCCGGGGAACGCGGTCGCCGATCCACACCTTGGAATAGGCGCTTGCCGGTTCGGCCTGCGGCGCCGGACTTGCGAGATCGGGATTACCCTCGATGAAACGAAAATCATACTGATTGGCCCAGGTGGCCTTGATCTTGGGATAGGGCCTGACCTGTTCGAAGGGTATGGCTTGCGGAAACGACGCGGGCCTGTGCTCCCATGACGGGCGGCGTTCGGCGAACACGGCGGTGGCCAGCGTCGCCACCTCGCCGCCGCCTTGCGTCAGCTCGACGCACCAGTGTTGCGACGACCGGTTGGCCTTGACCAGCCGAAGGTCGAGATCGAAGGCGCCGGCGGCGATCGGCGCGCAGTAATTGACGGTCAAAGCGAGCGGCGAGCCGGCGCGTTCCGGATGATCGATCAGCGCGCGCAGGATGGTGGCGGCGGTGGCGCCGCCGAACGGGCCGACAAAGGCCCAGTAATCGTCGCTGGTGCGGCCCTGCCAGCGGCTGTCGCCGGCGGTCACCTTCGTGGCGTCGTCGAAAAGGTGCGGGGCCTTGGTCAGCATGGGAGTCCTCGGAAATGCATCGGTCTATCGCCCGTCATTGCGAGCGCAGCGAAGCAATCCATCTTTCTTGCTTGCGGTTGATGCATGGATTGCTTCGCTGCGCTCGCAATGACGCTGAGAGACCAACGCAGTATCATGGCTATCCGGCTCAATTCAATGACGCCGGAGGTAATCGATTTTCGCTCGGCGAGATCACCGCGTTCCGCGCTGCGCCCCCGGCTCCAGCAACGCCGGCTGCGGCGCCGGGCGCACCGGCACGGTCCAGATCTCCTCGGCATATTCCCGGATGGTGCGGTCGGACGAGAACCAAGGCATCCGCGCCACGTTGAGGATCGAGGCCCGGGTCCAGGCCGGCACCACCTGCCAGCGCGCGTCGATGCCGCGCTGGGCCTCGTAATAGGAGTCGAAATCGGCGCTGACCATGTAGTGGTCGAGATGGCGCAGCGCATGCGCGATCGATTCGAACCGGTCGGGATCGCCGGGCGAAAATTCGCCGCAGCCGATCGCGCTGATGGCGCGGGAAAGATGCGGCGAGCGCCGGATCACGTCGCTCGCATCCAGCCCCTGTTTGCGCCGCACCACCACGTCCATCGCTTCCATGCCGAAGATGGCGATGTTTTCCGCGCCGACGTGATCGCGGATTTCGATATTGGCGCCGTCGAGCGTGCCGATGGTCAGCGCGCCGTTCAGCGCCAGCTTCATGTTGCCGGTGCCGGAGGCTTCCATGCCCGCGGTCGAAATCTGTTCGGACAGGTCGGCGGCGGGAATGATGACCTCGGCGAGGCTGACATTGTAATCGGCCAGGAACACGATCTTGAGCCGGCCGCCGATCGCGGGGTCGTTGTTGACGACTTCGGCGACGTCGTTGATCAGCTTGATGATCAGCTTGGCATAGCGATAGCTCGCCGCCGCCTTGCCGGCGAAGATTTTCACCCGCGGCACCCAGTCGCGCTGCGGGTCGTCCTTGATGGCGTGATACAGCGCCACCGCCTCCAGGATGTTGAGCAGCTGCCGCTTGTATTCGTGCATGCGCTTGATCTGCACGTCGAACAGCGCGCCGGGGTCGACCTTGACGTTGAGGCGCTCGCCGATCAGCTTTGCCAGCGCGATCTTGTTGTGAAGCTTGGCGGCGCGGAATTTCTGCTGGAATGCGGCGTCGCTGGCGCGGGCTTCGAGCAGCGAGAGCTGGGTGGGATCGTCGAGCACAGCCTCGCCGCAGGCCTCGCGCAACAGGCCGGTCAGTTTCGGGTTGGCCAGCATCAGCCAGCGGCGGAAGGTGATGCCGTTGGTCTTGTTGGTGATGCGCGCGGGATAGAGATGGTTGAGATCGTGGAACACGGTCTCCTTCATCAGGTCCGAATGCATCGCCGAGACGCCGTTGATGCGGTGCGAGCCGACGAAGGCCAATTGTCCCATCCGCACCCGGCGGCCGGAGCGCTCGTCGATCAGCGAGACCGAGGCCTTGAAATCGTCGTCGCCCGGGCAGCGCGATTCCGCCAGCGCGAGATGGCTGACATTGATGCGGTAGATGATTTCGAGATGGCGCGGCAGCAATCGCTCGAACAGTTCGACGGGCCAGGTCTCCAGCGCTTCCGGCAGCAGCGTGTGGTTGGTGTAGGACAGCGTCGCCACCGTGATCTTCCAGGCCTCGTCCCAGCGGAAGTTGTGCAGGTCGACCAGAATCCGCATCAGCTCGGGGACGGCGAGACTCGGATGGGTGTCGTTGAGCTGCACTGCGGCCTTCGACGCCAACCCGCGCAACTGCCCGTCGGAAGCGAGATGGCGCGAAACCAGGTCCTGCAGCGAGGCCGAGACGAAGAAATATTCCTGGCGTAGCCGCAACTCGCGGCCCGCCGGGCTTTCGTCGTTCGGATACAGGAATTTGCAGATCGATTCGGCACGGGCCTCCTCGGCGCTGGCGCCGAGATAGTCGCCGGTGTTGAAGACGTCGAGATTGAGCGGATCGGGCGAGCGCGCCGACCACAGCCGCAGCGCGTTGACGTGCTGTCCGCGCCAGCCCACGATCGGCGTGTCGTAGGCGACGGCCTTCACGGTTTCCGCCGGATGCCAGATCGCGCGGTCGCGGCCCTTGGCTTCGGCATGCTCGACGCCGCCGCCGAAATGGACGTGATAGACCACCTCCGGCCGCTGGAATTCCCAGGGGTTGCCGAAGCCGAGCCATTCGTCAGGATATTCCTGCTGCCAGCCGTCGGCGATGATCTGGCGGAACAGGCCGAAATCATAGCGGATGCCGTAGCCGATGGCGGGGATCGCCAGCGTCGCCATGCTCTCCATAAAGCACGCCGCCAGCCGCCCCAGGCCGCCATTGCCGAGCGCCGCGTCCGGCTCGCATTTGCGCAAGTCGGAAAGCCCGACGCCGAGATCGTTGAGTGCCGTCTCGAATATCGGCAACAGCCCCATATTGTTCAGGGCGTCGGTGAACAGCCGGCCGATCAGGAATTCCAGGCTGAGATAATAGACCCGCTTGCGACCCTCGTCGTAGCTCTGCTTTTCCGTGATCAGCCAGCGGTGCACGATGCGGTCGCGCAGCGCCAGCGCCGCTGCCTTATACCAGTCGCGCCGGGTCGCCATGCCGGCATCCTTGCCGACCGCCAGCCTGAGCTTGACCAGGATCGCGCTCTTGATCTCGGCCAGCGCCAGTTCGTCGATGGGCTGGCCCGGCACCGGAAAATTCCCTGGGAATGGTTGATTTGGCAAATCGCAAATCCCTGAAGCTTTTGAGTCCCTGCGGAAGCATACGCGCCTTGCCCTGAGATCGAAACCGCCGGGAGCTTTGTTGTGCACTGCGCTGGTATGATTTTATGCAAGGACCGGGCCGAATTGCGCCGCCTGCTGAGCCCCTTTGGTGGTATTATGCGCGCTGAGAGACCGGATACGCGATAGCCAGGGGAGAATCCGCGCCATGAAAGTAATGATCGAAATCGCCGCTGCGGCGCTTCTGGTGGTCTGCATCAGCGCCACCAGCGCGGCCTTCGCCGCCGGCAAGGCCGGCAAGAGCGCCGACGGCCTCGGCTGCTCCTTCAGCGTCGCGAAAAGCGCCTCGCCCGCGGCCCGCTGCGCCGCGATCAAGCGGCAGTGCGGCGGAAAATTCTATGCCAATTATTGCGGCGACAGGATGCTGTCGGCGATGTGAGTTTTCAATTCTCGGGACTTGTTTCGGCGTTCAGCCGTACTTCGCTATGGTGCCATTTGCGAACATCGCCCGCTGCTTCGAGGCGGTCGGCGTCAGCCAAGGCCTCGATGCGTGCGCCAATTGCCTCGAGATCGACCGAGAGCCCAAGCGATTTGCAGCCTTCCAATGCTCTGCTGAGAACCACTGCGGTCTTCTGCAATCGCGAACTCAAAACCGAAAAAATGATCGAATCGAGATTAGCCTCGAAGTCGGGGTCCTGAAGAACGACGTCTTCCCAACGCAGGGTCGTATCGACCTCGTTTCGATCGGGAGCAGGCGGTCGCAAATCCGGATAGCGTGTATAGATAGTGTGCAAGAGTTCGAAATGCAGGGCCATGATGAGCTTTGTAAAGGGTGCGGCGAGCGCCTCCCGATCCATTTCATCGAGTGTGCAAATGATGGGCTCCGCTGGACTGATGGCTGCGGCAGCGTCCAGCATGTGCCTCTGAATTTCAGCGGCCTGCACCTTGTCCATTGCCTCGCTCCTCAGCTTTTTGCGGTTCGCTCGTCGTGCACAAGCACAGGTACCGGATTGCCGATTGGGCTCATTGGAGCAAATAAAGAACAATTCGACAAGTCTTTGACAATATCGACCGTGAATTCAAACGCGGCGTTGGTGTGTGGACACACGACGAATAATTCTCAGCGAGAGCTGTTTTCCGGCGAGGACCACGCTGGTCTTGACCGGCTCGGCGAAGTGCATGCGAGCTTAACGGCGCCCCATTTGCGTCGATATCGACGCGAGGCCCGTGATCGCATCCTGCGAATCCTTGAGGTATTTGCCTTTGAAGAAAGATGCGTCGATCACGGCCAGAATCGCCGTCATGATCGCAAAAGCCACTATGCCTCGCATGGCGCTTCCCTAGTTCGGTTGAGACCGTCTCTCGTTGGACGCGCGTGGAGTATCCCCGGCATTCGTAAATTGTTTATCGGCGTCGCTATGGCGAACGTCTTTCTGTGTTGGAACAAATTAAGAACACTTTAGCAAGTCTTTGATATATCATAGTGATTCGGTGCACGGCCGATACAATATCTAGGGCCTATCCAGGATTTCGAGGACTACATGTCCACCATCGCCTTCGATCAATTCGCGCTCACCCGCATCGCCGACTTCGCCCGTTCGCTGTCGCGGCTGCACCAGGCCTCGCGCCGCAGGATCGTCGATGACGACCAGATCGACCGCGAATTCAACGCGGTCTGCATGTCGGTGTGGGGCTACACCACGGACGATTTCAGCGACGACCTGTTTTCCGGCGAGGACCACGCCTTTCTCGACCGGCTCGACGAAGCCCATGCGCGCATCTTCGCCGCCGAGCAGGGTTACGACCTCGTCGACGACCAGGGCATGCTGACGGACTGGTGGGGCTATTGCTGGATGATCCTGGCCGAGAAGCGCGGCCTGCTGACGCCGGAAAACCGCGCCGCCGCGCGCGCCGACATCGAGGAGAAGTATCTGTCGGCACCGAACGTGATCGGCGTCATCGTCGGACGGTGAAGTTTGTTCAGTCCTCATCCTGAGGAGCATCGCAAAGCGATGCGTCTCGAAGGATGGCGCCAAGCGGTGTGCTAGATGGTCCGAGACGCATGCCAAGAGGCACGCTCCTCGCCATGAGGCTGCTTTCAATCCACCTCGGCGCGCTTCGCCCTGCTCGCCGCGGCTTTCGGCACTGACGTCGCGGGCAGCACGACATCGCGGGCTGTCTCCGGCAGCGGCGCGTTGGCGGCGACCATTTCGGCGCTGACCGGCGCCACCTTCATCTCGCCGAGCCGGGCGCGGACATCGGCGGTGAGGCCGGGATAGGACGCAACCGGGGTGAATTCGGCGGTCTGGCTGACGCCGAGCTTGACGCCGGTATAGGCGACCAGCCCCGAGGTGGTGGCGATCACATCGCCCGATCGCAGCGACGTATCGAGCGTCAGGTCGACCGGGGCGAGGCCCGCGGGATCGCGGCCATTGCAGGTGCAGTCGGCGCGCAGCGCCTTGCGAAAGGCGAAGGCGTTTTCGCTATCGGCATAACGCTCGCCCGTGGTGGAGGACGCGCCGTCGATGCTGCTGCCGTAGAAAACCTTGGTCACGCTGGCCGGGCAGAACGCCTGGCACATCTGGACCGGCGAGGCATTGCTGCGCATCAGCGGAAAATACTTGCCGTCGCAGCTGCGCACGCAGAATGCCGGGCCGGAACCCGACGCCATTTGGCGCGGCGGCGGCGCCGGCTGCTGCTGATTGAGGCCGAACGGATCGGCAAAGAAATTCGCCTGCGGCGCGGCCTGGCGCTGCTGCTGCTTCGGCGCGCCGGCAAACAGGAAATCGAACAGGCCTTCGGCGGATGCGGTGCGCGGCGTCACGGCAACGGAGCCTGCGAGCATTGCGGCGGCAATAACCATCATGCGGCGCCGCGTGCGCTGATCAGTCAATTTCCTACGCAACGCACACTCCACCCAACGCCACGAATCGGCCGCGGCGATCGGCGCCTCAGCACGGATTCACCTTAGGGCGGAGATGGTAAACGAGCGGTGACCGGGAAACTGATCGCGGAAAAGAAAGTGCCTTCACTTCCCCTCTCCCCGCAAGCGCGGGGCGAGGGGAAAGACAGCACTCAGCCCTTCAAAAACTCGCCGGCCTTGTAGAGCGAGCGGAACGCGATGCCGGCGTCGGCGAAGGTTTCGGCGGCGCCTTCCTCGCGGTCGACCATGGTGAAGACGAGCGCGATCTCGGCGCCGGCGTCGCGCACCGCCTCGACCGCCTTCAGCGCCGAGCCGCCTGTGGTGGTGACGTCCTCGACGATCACCACACGCTTGCCTTGCAGGCTTTCACCCTTGGCCAGTCCCTCCACCGCGAGCCGGGCGCCGTGCTCCTTCGGCTTCTTGCGCACGAAGAACGCCGCGATCGGGTGGCCCTTGAGCCAGGACAGCTGCGCGATCGCGCCGGCCAGCGGCACCGCGCCCATTTCCAGCCCGCCGACATAATCGAGTTGATCGTCCTTCAGCGCCTCGAAGGTCAGTTCCGCCAGCAGCGTGGCGCCTTCGGGATCCAGCATGGTCGGCTTGAGGTTGAAGTAGAAATCGCTCTTGCGGCCCGAGGCCAGCGTGATTTCGCCGCGCCCGAACGAGCGCTTGCGGATGATCTCGGCGAGGCGGGCGCGGGAAGCTGACTTGGACAAAGCTGTTTTCTCGGGGGCTGGGACGCGCAATCTATCGGCGGACGGCCGGACATTCCAGAGCCGCGATGGCCCCGTCAACAGCGCATAGTGTCACCGGCGGCCCCGGCGCCGCCGGCGGTTGTAACGGGGCGACGTTCCGGGGTACTGGATAACCCGCCCATGGCGTTTTCAAGCGAAGCGGGTACCGGTTCGCGTCCAGAAGACGCGTCAAAACAGGAGACTGGGGCCCGGTTCTGATTCAATCAAAACCGAAAGGCTCCAGCGGGGGAAACCAAGAAAATGACCATCGAACTGCACACCTGGAACACGCCGAACGGCCGCAAGATCTCCGTCGCGCTGGAGGAGATGGGGCTCGCTTACAAGGTCGTCCCCGTCAACATCAGCAAGGGCGAGCAGATGGCGCCGGATTTCCTCGCCATCAGCCCCAACAACAAGATTCCCGCCATCGTCGATCCCGACGGCCCCGGCGGCAAGCGCGTCAGCGTGTTCGAATCCGGCGCCATCCTGCTCTATCTCGGCGAAAAGACCGGCAAATTCCTGCCTGTCCCGCTGATCGAGCGTATTCCGGTCTATGAATGGCTGATGTGGCAGATGGGCGGTTTCGGGCCGATGCCGGGCCAGGTTCATCACTTCATCGCGCTGGAAAACGAGACCGAGCGCGCCTATGGCCTGAAGCGCTACGCGGCGGAGACGGTACGGCTCTACGGCGTGCTGGACCGCCGCCTCGCCAACAACGAGTTCGTCGCCGGTCCGCTGTCGGTCGCCGATTTTGCCATTCTGGGTTGGGCCTGGCGGCATCCGCGCCACAAGGTAGATCTGAAGGATTTTCCCAATGTCGAACGCTGGTACAACGCGTTGATGGCGCGGCCGGCGACCAAGCGCGGCATGGAAGCCAAGCTGGATTGATTGTTGGCTGTCATTGCCGGGCTTGACCCGGCAATCCATCCCCTCGCAAGGTGCAATCTTCCGTCTGCTTGCGCAGACGATGGATGCGCGGGTCAAGCCCGCGCATGACGAGCGAGAATCACGCCCGCTTCGTCTCCAGCGCCATCTTTACCGCGAGCCCCGCCAGCACGGTGCCCATCAGCCAGCGCTGCAGCAACAGCCAGGTTGGCCGGGTGCCGAGGAACAGCGCGATCGAGCCGGCGGCGAGCGCAATCAGGGCGTTGACGCTGACGCTGATCGCAATCTGGGTAAAGCCGAGCGCAAGCGACTGCGTCAGCACGCTGCCATCAGCCGGATCGATGAACTGCGGCAGCAGCGCCAGATACAGCATCGCGATTTTCGGGTTGAGCAGGTTGGTCACAAAGCCCATCGCAAACAATTTGCGCGGCCCGTCGACCGCGAGCTGCTTCACCTGGAACGGCGAGCGCCCGTTCGGCTTCAGCGCCTGCCATGCCAGCCACAGCAGGTACGCGGCGCCCGCGAGCCGCAGCGCGTCATAGGCATAGGGCACCGCGAACAGCAGCGCCGTGATGCCGAACGCCGCGCACAGGATGTAGAACACAAACCCCAGCGCGACGCCGCCGAGCGAGATCAGGCCCGCGATATGGCCCTGCGTGATCGAGCGCGAGATCAAATAGATCATGTTGGGCCCCGGCGTCAGCACCATGCCGAGCGAGACCAGGGCAAAGCCGAGCAGCGAGGAGAGATGGGGCATGGCGGCACTCGCGGGCGGATTACGCGCGTTGTTAGCGCGCGTGCGGCCGCGATGCCATGTTGAAAATTGTACCGAGGGCAATTCAACGGGGGCGGTGCGCCCCCTCTCCCGCTTGCGGGGGAGGGTCGGGGTGGGGGTGCTTCTGCAGGTGCCGGCGCGAGTTGAGAGAGCCCCACCCGCAGCGCTCTGCGAGCGCGTCGACCTCCCCCGCAAGCGGGAGAGGTAAGAAAGCTAATGCGCCTCGTCCCAGTTGTTCGCGGCCCTGGCGTCGACATGCAGCGGCACCGAGAGCAGCACCGCCGGGAACGGCGCATCCTGCATGGTGTGCTGCACCACCGGAATGGTCGCGGCGACTTCGTCGTCGGGGACTTCGAAAATCAGTTCGTCGTGCACCTGCAGCAGCATCTGCGCCGACAGTTTTTTCTCGGCCAGCGCTTCTTCCATCCGCGTCATGGCGCGGCGGATGATGTCCGCGGCGGTGCCCTGCAGCCGCGCGTTGATGGCGGCGCGCTCGTTGAAGGCGCGGATCGAGGCGTTGGACGCCTTGATGTCGGGGTAATGGCATTTCCGGCCGAACAGCGTCTCGACATAGCCGTTGGCCCGGCAGAAATCCCGCGTCGAGTCCATGTAGGCGCGGATGCCCGGAAAGCGCTCGAAATATTTCTTGATGTAGGCGGAGGCTTCCTCGCGGGCGATGCCGAGCTGGTTGGCGAGGCCGAACGCGGAGATGCCGTAGATGATGCCGAAATTGATCGCCTTGGCACGGCGGCGCACTTCGCTCGGCATGTCCTTGATCGGCACGCCGAACATTTCCGACGCCGTCATGGCGTGAATGTCGAGGCCATCCTTGAACGCCTGTTTCAGCACGGGAATGTCGGCGATCTCGGCCAGCAGCCGCAACTCGATCTGCGAATAGTCCGCCGACACCAGCTTGTGGCCGGGCGCGGCGATGAAGGCGCGGCGAATTTTCCGGCCGTCCTCGGTTCTCACAGGAATGTTCTGCAAATTCGGCTCGTTCGACGACAGCCGCCCCGTGGTGGTCGCCGCCAGCGCGTAGGTGGTGTGGACGCGGTGGGTCTGCGGATGAACGTAGGTCGGCAGCGCGTCGGTATAGGTCGATTTCAGCTTCGAAACCTGCCGCCACTCCAGAATCTTTTTCGGCAGATCGTGGCCCTGCTCGGCGAGCTCGTCGAGCACCTGCGCCGTGGTCGACCACGCGCCGGTCTTGGTTTTGGTGCCGCCGGGAAGGCCCATCTTGCCGAACAGGATGTCGCCGATCTGCTTCGGGCTGCCGACATTGACCGGCTCGCCGGCGATCTCCTGGATCTCGGATTCGACCCGTGCGGCGGTCTGGGCGAAATCGGCCGACAACCTCGACAGCACCTGGCGGTCGATCGAAATGCCGCGCCGCTCCATCCGCGCCAGCACCGAGATCAGCGGCCGCTCCAGCGTCTCGTAAACCGCCATCATGTGCTCGGCGACCAGGCGCGGTTTCAGCACGCTCCACAGCCGCAGGATCACGTCGGCATCCTCGGCCGAATAGGCGGTGGCCCGGTCGATCGCGACCTGATCGAAGGCCAGTTTGGCCTTGCCGCTGCCGGTGAGTTCGCCATGGCTGATGATGGCATGGCCCAGCCGGCTTTCGGCCAGCGCTTCGAGCGAATGCGAATTGCGGCCGGCGTCGAGTGCATACGACATCAGTTGCGCGTCGTCGTGATTGCGCAGCGTCACGCCGTGCTGCGCCAGCATCACGGCGTTGAACTTGATGTTGAAGCCGACCTTCAGGATGCCGGCGGATTCCAGCAGCGGTTTTAGCGCCTCGATGGCGTCGGCGGCCTTGATCTGGTCGGGCGCCAGCCCCGCCGCGAACAGGCCGGAGCCGTCGCCGGACTGCTTGTGGGCGAGCGGGATATAGCAGGCATCGTTCGGCGCCAGCGCCAGCGCGATGCCGACCGTCTCGGCCTGCATCGGATCGATCGAATTTGCCTTGGCCTCGATGGCGAAACGGCCGAGGTCGTAGGCCCGCGCGAGCCAATGGATCAGTTCGTCGAGCGTGCGGACGGTCACGTACTTGTTGCGATCGACCGGCGTTTTGCGAGCCGCTTCGGCACGCGCCGCCGCGAGCGAGATCGGCGTGCCCTTGCTGCTTGCGGCCTTGTCCTGCTTGTCCGCGTCCTTGTTGGGCCCGCTTCCTCGCCCGTTGGGGGGCGGGCGTTGGCCGGGCGTGGTTTGGTCGCCAAACAAGTCGCCTCCCGCCGCGCGCGGCGATGACGAAGCAACAGTGGCGCCGCTCGTGCTCCTGTTTGTCGCATCCGATTCGACATCCGACGGATCGATTTGCGAATATTCCGCGACGCGGCGGGTCAGGGTGGAAAATTCCATCGCCTTCAAGAACGAGATCAGCTTGCGCGCGTCGGGCTCGTGCACCGCGAGTTCGTCGAGCGGCACGTCGAGCTTGACCTTGTCGTCGAGCAGCACCAGCTGGCGCGAGATCCGCGCCTTCTCGGCATTTTCGATCAGTGACTCGCGCCGCTTCGGCTGCTTGATCTCGCCGGCGCGCAACAGCAGCGTTTCCAGATCGCCGTATTCGACGATCAGCTGGGCGGCGGTCTTGATGCCGATGCCGGGGACGCCCGGCACGTTGTCGGTGGAATCGCCGGCTAGCGCCTGCACTTCGACCACCTTCGCCGGCGGCACGCCGAATTTCTCGATCACTTCGGCAATGCCGATGCGGCGGTCCTTCATGGTGTCGTACATGGTGACGCAATCGGTGACGAGCTGCATCAGGTCCTTGTCGGAGGAGACGATGGTGGCGGTGGCGCCGCGCTCGCAGGCCTCGCGTACATAGGTCGCGATCAGGTCGTCGGCCTCGAAACCGCCCTGCTCGAGGCAGGGCAGGTCGAACGCCCGCACCGCCTCGCGGATCAGCGCAAATTGCGGGATCAGGTCGTCAGGCGCCGGCGGCCGGTGCGCCTTGTAGTCGGGATAGAGCTTGTTGCGAAAGGTGACTTCCGACTTGTCGAAGATGATGGCGAGATGGGTCGGCCGGTTGTCCGGCGGCATGTCGCGCAACAGCTTCCAGAGCATGTTGCAGAAGCCGAGCACGGCATTGACCTGCAGGCCGTCGGATTTGCGGTTCAGCGGCGGCAGCGCGTGGTAGGCGCGGAAAATATAGCCGGAACCGTCGACCAGAAAGACGTGGTCGCCCTTGGCAAGAGGTTTGACGGCAACGGGTTTGGCGGCGGCTTTTGGGGCTGTTTTCGGCATGGCCGCAACTTAGGGATTTTTGCGGCGATTGACAGCCTTCGAAGCCGCGATGGGCCGGGATTTTTCGCGGCAGCCATCCCCCCGAATCGGTTGCGCCGGCGCCCGTTCCGTGAACCCCTGCGGTCTCGGCCCGACCGGAAGGATCAATCATGACCGCGCAACTCGACGAACTCTTGGGGAAGCTGCGGGAGGTCCAGGCCGAAATCGAGGTCGAACTGGCGAAACGGCGGGAGGAACTGCGCTTCCACCTCGAAAACCGCCGGATCGTGTTCGAAAAGGAGGTGCTGCGGATCCATCGCGAGCTCAAGACGCGGGCGACGCGCTACCTCATCGAGGCCAATCCGCTGATGATCCTCAGCGCGCCGGTGATCTATTCGCTGATCATTCCGATCGCATTGGTCGACCTCTGGGTCATGGCCTTCCAGGCGATCTGCTTTCCGATCTACAAGATCCCGAAGGTGCGCCGCCGCGATTACCTGGTGTTCGACCGTCACCATCTCGCCTATCTCAACGTCATCGAGAAGATCAACTGCGCCTATTGCTCCTATGCCAACGGCGCGATCGCCTTCGTGCGCGAGGTGGCGGCGCGCACCGAAGTCTACTGGTGCCCGATCAAGCACGCCCGCCGCGTGCTCGGTCCGCACCCGCATTACCAGGGCTTTGCGGATTTCGGCGACGCCGGCGCGTTTCGCAGCAAGCTGGCCGGAATGAAGGATGGCGTGAAGATCGAGGGGGCGTGAATTTCCAACGCCGTTGTCCCGGCCAAGCGAGCGAAAGCGAGCGCGGAGCCCGGACCCATACCGCGTGATCTGTCGTTAGGACACAGCGTCTGACGCCATGGACAACGATGACCGCCGCGGCGTATGGGCCCCTGCGTTCGTTCGCAGGGGCGACGATGGAGTGGGGGCTATTCCGCCGGCTGCAGCGTCGGCCGCGCCTTCTTCGGCACCAGCCAGAATGCAGCCGGGCGTTCGAACAGGAAATTGGCGCCGGCCGCGATGGCGATGCGCCAGATTGCGATCGCACCGACGACGCCGACCACGGTGACGATGAGCGATATCGTCCCGATATCGTGAATTACCCCGGTCTTGAGCAGCAGGGTGCGTGTCGCCGCCATCGGCAGGAAGAAGGCGAGATAGATGACGATGGAATGCTCGCCGCAATAGCGCAGGAAGTTCAGCCACTGCATGCGGGCCAGCAGCGTGCCCATGGTGACGATGGCCAGCGCGCCGGCGAACCCGAGCGCCAGCGATACCCCAGGCCATTCGCTGACTTCAAGTTCGACCAGGCCGCCATTGATGAGCGCCCACAGCGCGAGCCCCACGAGCGCCCAGCCGGAATGCGCCCGGGCGCGGTCCGCCCATGCGAACACATAGCTGGCCAGCCAGTAGCCGGAATAAAAATAGACGAAGCGCGCGGCAAACTCGTCGATCACGGTCCAGCCGGTCGAGATATGCGCCGCCTCCAGCAGCGCCCCCACGGCAAAGATGGCCAGCGGCGGCATCCGGCGGGTGGCCTTGCAGACGACGAAGAACACCGGCAGCAGGTAGATGAACCACAGCGTGCCGAACGGCTCGATCAGGGATTGCAGATACATCAGGCCGACATGGGCCCAGCCGCTCTCGGCGGCAAAGGAGGGCGCCTTGAAGCCGAACTGGATCGTCACCCACAACAGGTAGAAATAGGCGAAGTGCACCACCTTGCGGTCGAGATAGGTGCGCCAGTCGCGGTCGATCACGACCGCCAGGAATAGCCCGGAGATCAGGAAGAAATCCGGCATCCGGAACGGCTTGGCGAAGGCGACCAGGAAATGCATGAAACCGGTCTGGCCGGTGGCCGCCTCGACCCCCAGCACCGAATGCATCATCACCACCATGACGATGCAGATGCCCTTGGCGTAGTCGACCCAGTCGATGCGCTCGGGGGCTGACAGCCCCGGGGGCGTCGGCTGCCCCGCCAGGCTGGTCCGCTCGGCGACGGCGGATGTGCCGTTTAATGTCATCGGTGTCCCTTATCGGCGCGGATTGGCGGCATATTCGGGCCCCAAGGTTTCAATTGCCTTATTCCCTTCAAGGAATGTGCCGTTCCTCGCGCCGATGTGATCCGCCCAGCCGGCCTTTTGGGGGCTCTTGGGCGGGTTTTCCTTGTCACAGGAAAATGCTCTAAGACGCGGCGGACCCTTGGTGTTTTCGTTAACCATCACGATTTGGATTTTTCATGCGTATTGCCATGATCGGCACCGGCTATGTGGGACTGGTGTCCGGCGCCTGCTTCGCGGATTTCGGCCACCAGGTCACCTGCGTCGACAAGGACGTCGACAAGATCGCCAGCCTGCGCCGCGGCGAGATCCCGATTTTCGAGCCGGGGCTCGATGCGCTGGTCGCCGCCAATGTGAAGGCCGGCCGGCTGGATTTCACCACCGATCTTTCGGCGCCGGTCGCCGCCGCCGATGCGGTGTTCATCGCGGTCGGCACCCCGTCGCGGCGCGGCGACGGCCATGCCGATCTGAGCTATGTCCACGCCGCCGCGCGAGAAATCGCCGCCGCGCTTTCCGGCTTCACGGTGGTGGTGACCAAATCGACCGTGCCGGTCGGCACCGGCGACGAGGTCGAGCGGTTGATTCTCGAAACCAATCCGTCGGCCGAGGTCGCAGTCGCCTCCAATCCGGAATTCCTGCGCGAGGGAGCGGCGATCCGCGACTTCAAGTTTCCCGACCGCATCGTGGTCGGCACCTCGGACGAGCGCGCGCGAAAGGTGCTGGGCGACATCTACCGGCCGCTGTCGCTGAACCAGGCGCCGCTGATGTTCACCGCGCGCCGCACCGCCGAATTGATCAAATACGCCGCCAACGCCTTCCTCGCCACCAAGATCACCTTCATCAACGAGATCGCCGACCTCGCCGAAAAGGTCGGCGCCGATGTGCAGGAAGTTGCGCGCGGCATCGGGCTCGACAACCGGATCGGTTCGAAGTTTCTGCACGCGGGCCCGGGTTTTGGCGGCTCGTGTTTCCCGAAGGACACCCGCGCGCTGGTGAAAATCGCACTCGATCAGGACGTGCATCTGCGCATCGTCGAGGCGGTGCTGGCGGTCAACGACAACCGCAAGCGCGCGATGGCGCGCAAGGTGTTGAACGCGGCCGGCGGCAGCCTGCGCGGCAAGACCGTCGCGGTGCTCGGGCTCACCTTCAAGCCCGACACCGACGACATGCGCGAGGCGCCGTCGATCCCGCTGGTCACCGGGGCTGCTCGACATGGGCGCCAGGGTGCGCGCGCACGATCCCGTCGGCATGGAGCAGGCGCGCCGCGAACTGCCCGATATCGAATATTGCGAGGATCCCTATGAATGCGTGCGCGGCGCCGACGCCATGGTGGTGGTGACCGAATGGGTGCAGTACCGCACGCTCGACTTGGCGCGGCTGAAAAGCGAGCTGGCGCAGCCGGTCGTGGTCGACCTCCGCAACATCTATCGTCCCGAGGACATGGCCGCGCTCGGATTCACCTATGAGAGCGTCGGGCGCGGGCCGGAACCGCTGAAGTGATGTGCTTTCTTCCCTTCTCCCCTTGTGGGAGAAGGTGGCGCGGATGAAATCCGCGCCGGATGAGGGGTCTCTATCCGCGGAGACAGACCCCTCACCCGTCGCCTCACTTCGTGAGGCGCCACCCTCTCCCACAAGGGGAGAGGGGAAGAACCCACGCGAGCACTGCCTTGCCCCGCAGCTTCGATACCCCGCTCCCGATCGACGCCGTGCTGGACCAGCTGGCCCGCACGCTCGCGGACAGCAATGCCGCGGTGCTGGTGGCGCCGCCCGGCGCCGGCAAGACCACGCGGGTGCCGCTGGCGCTGCTCGATGCGCCGTGGCTGCAGGGCAAAAAGATCATCATGCTGGAGCCGCGCCGGATCGCGGCCCGCGCCAGCGCCGAGCGCATGGCCAGGACGCTGGGCGAGCGCGCCGGCGAAACCGTCGGC
Source organism: Pseudomonadota bacterium (assembly GCA_040390145.1). Taxonomy (GTDB): domain Bacteria; phylum Pseudomonadota; class Alphaproteobacteria; order Rhizobiales; family Xanthobacteraceae; genus Bradyrhizobium. The sequence goes on along the minus strand of JAZJYY010000012.1, from coordinate 10,440 downwards.
TACCGCGTCCGCTTCGGCTCCAAGGTGTCGCGCGCCACCAAAATCGAGGTCGTTACCGAGGGTATTTTCTCTCGGCAGATTCTCGACGATCCCGAACTGTCCGGCGTCGCCGCGGTGCTGTTCGACGAATTTCACGAGCGTTCGCTCGATGCCGATATGGGGCTGGCGCTGGCGCGTGACGCGCAGGTCGGCTTGCGCGAGGATCTGCGCATTCTCGTGATGTCGGCGACGCTGGATGGCGCGCGGGTGGCAAAACTGCTGGGCGATGCGCCGGTCATATCCAGCGAGGGCCGCGCCTTTCCGGTGGAAACCCGCTATCTCGGCCGCAAGGCCGACGCGCCGCTGGAGCGGCAGATGGCGGATGCGATCGCGATGGCGCTGCGCGCCGATCCGGGTTCGGTGCTGGCGTTTCTTCCCGGTGCGGCTGAAATTCGCCGGACGCAGAACTTTCTCGGCGAACGGATTCACGATGCAGGAATCGAGATCGTGCCGCTGTTCGGCGCGCTCGATGCCGCCGTGCAGGATCGCGCCATTGCGCCGGCGCCAAAAGGCCAGCGCAAGGTGGTGCTGGCAACCTCGATCGCGGAGACCTCGTTGACCATCGAGGGCGTCCGCATCGTGGTCGATTCCGGCGTGGCGCGGGTGCCGCGCTACGAGCCCGACATCGGGCTGACGCGACTGGAGACCGTGCGCGCTTCGCGCGCCGCGGTCGACCAGCGCCGCGGCCGCGCCGGCCGTACCGAGCCCGGCGTCTGTTACCGGCTGTGGGACGAACCGCAGACCGCGTCGCTCGCGGCCTATACCCAGCCCGAAATTCTTTCCGCCGATCTGTCCTCGCTGGTGCTCGACCTCGCGCAATGGGGCGTCAGCGATCCCGCCACGCTGGCGTTTCTGGATCCGCCGCCGGCCCCGGCGCTTAAGGAGGCGCGCAGCCTGCTCGGCGAACTCGGCGCGCTCGACTCCGACGGCCGGATCACCGCCGAAGGCAAGAGCCTGCGCGAACTGGCGCTGCCGCCGCGGCTGGCGCGGATGATCGTGGATTCGCACCGCCTCGGCGCGGGCGCGGAAGCCGCCGACATCGCCGCCGTGCTGACCGAGCGTGGCCTCGGCGGCGACAGCGTCGATCTCGACGCCAGGCTCGACCAGTTCCGTCGCGACCGCTCGCAGCGCTCATCAAGCGCGCGCTCGCTGGCGCAGCGCTGGGCGTCGCAGGTCGCGGCCACCGAGGGCGCGCCCGCCGGGGATACCTCGCCCTCCACGGGCGTGATGCTCGCGCTGGCCTTCCCCGACCGGGTCGCGCGCAACCGCGGCAATGGCAGTTTTGTGCTCGCCAACGGCCGCGGCGCCGCGGTCGACCAGACTTCCGCGCTGGCGCGCGCGCCGTATATCGCGGTCGCCGAACTCACCGGCACGGCCGCCAACGGCCGCATCCTGCTGGCGGCGCCGGTCCTGCAATCCGACATCGAACTGCGCTTCGCCGACCAGATCGAGAGCGCGGACGAGATTTCGTTCGATCGCGGCGCGATGGCGTTGCGGGCGCGGCGCAAAAAGACGCTGCATGCGATTACGCTGTCCGAGACGCCGATGGCGCTGAAACCTTCGGCGGAAACCGCGCGCGTGCTGGCCGACGGGCTGGTCGCCGCCGGCCTCGACCGGCTGCCCTGGTCGAAGCCGGCCAGGCAATGGCGCGATCGCGTGATGTTCTTGCGCAAGGCTGAAGGTGAGAGTTGGCCCGACCTTTCCGATGACGCGCTGGCCGAGCAGCGCGAGGCGTGGCTGGTGCCGGCGCTGTACGACAAGACGGCGCTGAAGGACCTTTCGGCGGGCGATCTGTCGGATGCGCTGATGGCGTTGCTGCCCTGGGAATTGCGCGCCCGGCTGGAGCGCGAGGCGCCGACCCATTTCGAGGCGCCGACCGGCACCCAGCTCGCGATCGACTACGAGGCCGAGCAGGGGCCCACCATCGCAGTCCGTCTGCAGGAATTGTTCGGGCTCAACACCCACCCGTCGATCGCCAAGGGCGCGGTGCCGCTGGTGCTGGAATTATTGTCGCCGGCGCACCGCCCGGTGCAGGTGACCCGCGACCTGCCGGGGTTTTGGCGCGGCAGCTATGCGGCGGTGCGCTCCGACCTGCGCGGCCGCTACCCGCGTCATCCCTGGCCCGAAGATCCCGCCAGCGCCGCGCCGACCCGGCGGGTGAAACCGCGAGGGACGTGATTCTCCGTCCGTCATTGCCGGGCTTGAGCCGGCAATCCATCGCTTCATGAAACGCATTTCGCGAAGAAGATGGATGCCCGGGTCAAGCCCGGGCATGACAAGTCTGTTAGCCCGTTAACCCTTCACTCATCCTTTTAGCCAAAATGGCAGTCTCCGCTTCTCCCGTTCAGTCGCGGCATGGTGGCGGATGTGGTGAGATCGCGGGTCTTCCGAGTGAGTGTGGCGTATGCGTAGCATTTTGATCATGGCCGCGGTGCTGGTCGGCCTCGGCACCATCATGGCTGACATGGCGGACAAGATGACGTCTTCACCGGCGCTCGCCAAAAGCGCGTCTCAAAAAGCTCCGGTCGAAGTTGCGGCGCCGACCGGCGGTCGCAGCCTCAGCATTCCGCGCGACGCCCGCGGCCATTTCCTGACCGAGGGGCGGATCGACGGCCAGCGGATCGGATTCATGGTGGATACCGGCGCCTCCGTGGTGGCTCTGAACGAGAAGTCCGCGGCGCGGTTCGGCTTCCGCCCGTCCCGCAGCGACTACACGACGACGGTCCAGACCGCCAACGGCACCATCAAGGCGGCGCGCACGCGGCTCGCCATGCTCGAACTCGGCGGCATCGTGGTGCGCGACGTCGAGGCCATGGTGCTGCCCGACGAAGCCCTGTCGGAAAATCTGCTCGGCGCGTCGTTCCTGTCGAAGCTGAAGCGGTATGAATACGCCAACGGCCGGCTGGTGCTGGAGCAATAGGCGGTCTTTGCCGATCCGTCGCATTTAATCACCACAAAGCGCTATCCCGTCTTCCGCTGCGCCCGCGCATTCGCTATGGCTGCGGGGCCCTTTTTTTTGCATTTCACCGCGAGGCCCGAATGTTTCCGAAGCCGAAATCCGCGCTGGTTCCGAATACCTATGCCTATGAATCCGAGCCGATGGTGAAGGCGACCGGCTTTCGCGAATATGACGCGCGCTGGCTGTTCGGCAAGGAAATCAACCTGATGGGCATTCAGGCGCTGGGCATGGGGCTGGGCGCGCTGATCGCCGAACTCGGCGTCAAGCAGGAGGTCGTCACCGGGCACGATTTCCGCGGCTATTCGGCCTCGATCAAATACGCGCTGATTTCGGGGCTTTTGGCCTCCGGCTGCAAGGTTCACGACATCGGGCTGTGCATGACGCCGATGGCCTATTTCGCGCAGTTCGACCTCGACGTACCCTGCGTTGCGATGGTGACGGCGTCGCATAACGACAATGGCTGGACCGGCGTCAAGATGGGCGCCAACCGGCCGCTCACCTTCGGCCCGGACGAGATGACCCGTCTGAAAGAAATCGTGCTCAACGCCGAGTTCGAGAACAAGGTCGGCGGCTCCTACCAGTTTCACGAGAATTTTCCGGCGCGCTACATCGCCGACCTCACAAAGCGTCCGAAGCTGAAGCGCAAGCTGAAGGTCGTGGTCGCCTGCGGCAACGGCACCGCCGGCGCCTTCGCGCCGCAGGTGATGCAGGCGATCGGCTGCGAGGTGGTGCCGCTCGATACCGAACTCGATCACACCTTTCCGAAATACAATCCGAATCCCGAAGACATGGAGATGCTGCACGCCATCCGCGACGCCGTGCTCCAGCACAAGGCCGATGTCGGCCTCGGCTTCGACGGCGACGGCGACCGCTGCGGCGTGGTCGACAATACCGGCGAGGAAATTTTTGCGGACAAGGTCGGTGTCATGCTGGCGCGCGACATGTCGGCGGTGACGGCGAATGCGGAATTCGTGGTGGATGTCAAATCCACCGGCCTGTTCGTCACCGATCCGGTGCTGCAGAAGCAGGGCGCCAAAGTCACCTACTGGAAGACCGGCCATTCCTACATGAAACGCCGTACCAACGAGTTGGGGGCGCTGGCCGGCTTCGAGAAATCCGGCCACTTCTTCTTCAACGCGCCGCTCGGCCGCGGCTATGATGACGGCCTGATCTCGGCGATCGCGATCTGCGAGATGCTGGATCGCGCGCCCGGCAAGTCGATGGCGGACCTGAAGGACGCGCTGCCGAAGACCTGGTCGTCGCCGACCATGTCGCCGCATTGCGCCGATGAAACCAAATACGGCGTGGTCGATGCGGTGGTGAAACATTTCGAGGCGATGCAGAAGCAGGGCGAGAAGGTCGCCGGGCAAACCATCCGCGACCTCGTCACCGTCAACGGCGTGCGCGTCACCGTCGAGGACGGCAGCTGGGGCCTGGTGCGGGCGTCGTCCAACAAGCCGGAGCTGGTGGTGGTGGTCGAGAGCCCGGTCTCCGAACAGCGCATGCACGATCTGTTCGAGGCGATGAACGTGGTGCTGCGAACGCATCCCGAGGTGGGCGCATATAATCAGACGATTTGAGGGCGCTCGAGCGCGCGACACCCATCGCTGTCATCGCCCGGCTTGACCGGGCGAGCCAGTACGCCGCGGCTTCTCGGTCGATCGCTGACGTCTCTGGAATACTGGGTCACCCGCTTTCGCGGGTGACGACAGTTGTGGTTGTTCGTGAGCGCGGCCTACGCCGCGCGCACCGAACCGAGGAAGCTGCCGACCTCGAATTTCAGCCGTTCGGACTGCGACGAGAGTCCGGTCGCCGCGTCCAGCAGCTTCGAGGCCGAACTGCCGAGTTCGCTGGAGGCCTCGGCGACACCGACGATGTTCTCATTGACCTCACGGGTGCCGTTCGCGGCCTGTTGCACGTTGCCGGAGATTTCGCTCGTCGCCGATCCCTGCTCCTCGACGGCCGCTGCAATGGCGTTGGAGATTTCGTTGATCTCGGCGATGGTGCCGCCGATCGCCTGGATCGCGGTGACGGCCTCGCCGGTCGCGGCCTGGATGCTCTGGATCTGCGACGAAATCTCTTCGGTCGCCTGCGCGGTTTGATTGGCCAGCGCCTTGACCTCGCTGGCGACCACCGCAAATCCGCGGCCGTGCTCGCCGGCGCGCGCGGCTTCGATCGTGGCGTTCAGGGCGAGCAGGTTGGTCTGGCTGGCGATGGACTGGATCAGGGTCACGACCTCGCCGATCTTCTGGGTACCCGCGGCGAGTCCCTCGACGACGGTGTTGGTGCGGCGGGCCTCCTCGGCCGCCTTTCCGGTGACGGTTGCGGAGCGCGTCGCCTGCTGCGCAATCTCGCTGATCGAGGCGGTCAGTTGCTCGGCCGCCGAGGCCACGGTTCCGACATTGAGCGAGGCCTGGGTCGATGCGGCGGCGGCCGCCGCAGTCTGTCGCGCGGCGTCCCCGCTGCTGTTGCTCATTGATGAGGACATGCTCTGCATTTCGCGGGCGGCCACCGCGACGGCTTCGACGATGTGGCCGACCTTGCTTTCGAATTCGCTGGCGAGCCGGCGCGTAGCTGCGTCGCGTTCCAGCCTGGCCTGCTGCTCGGCCTGACCGCGCTCGGCGGTGGCGCGGGCCTCGGCAGCGTTGGCGACGTCGGCTTCGGCCGTCTTCTGCGCCGTCGTCATGAACAGCCGCTCGAGCTGATAGGCTACCAGCAGCAGCACGCTGGCTTCGAGGACAAGGATGCCGGCGTGAAGCACTACGCGGCCAAAGTCGGCGCCACCCGGGAAGATCGCGGCCGGAATGATGAAGTTGAGCGCCAGATGGTGCAGGGCGACGGCAACGGTTCCGGCAAGGATCGGCCTGACGTCGCAATAGGCGACGAGACACGCCAGCGCCGCGAAGAAGTACATGTGTATGTCGATCTGCCAGGGGTGACCCGCGAGCTCCCAGGTAAACACCGAGACCCCGCCCATCAGCGCGACGGCGACCACGAGGCTGGTCGAAAGTCCGTTGCCTGCGGCACGCCACGACAACGTAGCGGCCGCGGCAAAGGCTGTGGTGAGAATGGTCGGCATTAGCCAGGCGCCACGCGCCATGCCAACGGCCAGCGCGATCGGTACATGCAGCCAGAGCAGTGCGATCAGCGCCTTGCTGGCGGTTTCGCGCAGAGCGTCGAGATCCTTGCTGCCGATATTCATGCTCGGATTTCCTTCTCAGATTTCTCTGGTGCGAATGTTGAAGCAGGCGTCGATGGCCTGGGGATCGATGGTCAGCCACGCGCCGGCCTGGCGCAAACGGCTGAGGCCGTCGTGGTGATTCGGCCTGACCACGAGAATGGCGGCAATAGCGGTGGTCCTGACGATGGCGGCGTCAGCGGAAGCCGCGGCCTCGAAAATCTGCTGCGCATTCCACCACGGCGGAAAGGCGACGGCCACAATTTCGGTGTCCGGACGAGCCTGCAGTGAGAGCGCCGTGATTGCGACAAAGCTGACGAGCAGCAGCGCCGTGGCGTTGAGCCAGGCCGGCCAGCGAGACGTCGTGATGCTGAGGACTCTGCCCATCGAGACGGAATATCGTGGCAAAGCTAATTTCGGGTGTAGCCCCCGCGCCGTAGAACTACGGGGCCGGCAGGTCAGGCCAGCGCCGGCACCGGCAGCGCGGTCACCGACTTGATCTTCTCCATCGCAAAGCGCGAGGTGACGTTCTTCAGCGGCACGGCGCCGATCAGCTTTTTGTAGAACACATCATAGCTCGCCATGTCCGCGACCACGACGCGCAGCATGTAGTCGACGTCGCCGGCCATCCGGTAGAACTCCATCACCTCCGGCATCGCGCTGACGGCGCCGGCAAAGGTCTTGAGCCAGGCTTCGGAATGATCGGCGCTCTCGACCGAGACGAACACCGTGATGCCGAGCCCGATCTTGTTCTGGTCGACCAGCGCGACCCGGCGCAGGATCACCCCGTCGGCCTCCAGCCGCTGAATGCGTTTCCAGCACGGCGTCGACGACAGGCCGACGCGGTCGCCGATCTCGGCAACCGAGAGCGAGGCGTCTTCCTGCAGCACGGTAAGGATCTTGCGGTCGATGGCGTCGAGGCGCCGGTTGGGTTCGGGGATCTGAACAGCAATGTCGGTCATGAGAAGAACTTTGTTCCATCTGAGGCGATAATTATCCTCATATAGAGAAAATTCTTCTAGGACAAGCCCGCTATTGCTCGCCCTGGGCTGAGGCGGCGGACTGGTCCTGGCTCAAAAGCTGTTCCACTTCAACGCGTTGCGGGGCGGCGAAGGCGCCGCCATGGCGGGTGCATTTCAGCGCCGCGGCGGCCGAAGCGAACCGCAGCGCCTGCCGCAATTCCTGCTTTTCGGTGATCGCGAGCGCGAACGCGCCGTGGAAAACGTCGCCGGCGCCGAGCGTATCCACAGTGTGGACCGGGAAGGCCGGCGTCTCCTGCAGTTCGCCCTGCTCGTCGAGCCAGATCGTGCCCTTCGGTCCGCGCGTCCCCGCCAGGAACGAGGGCGTCAGTTTTGCGATCTTCTTCAGCGCCTGGCCATCGTCAGTGACATCGGCAGTCTCCTGCAAAGGCTCGCTGGAGAACACCAGATGCGACGACGCATTGAGCAAGCCCTCGCGCAGCGACATCGCGCGGTCGACATCCACGATCACGGGGATGCCGCGGCGGCGCGCCTCGGCGCACAGATCGGTGCAGAATTCCGCGGCGCGGCTCTCCGTGAGGATGGCGGCGCAATCGTCCAGCAGCTTGTCGGTGTCGGGCAGGCGGACTTTCCACAGCTCCGGATCGCGGAAGGTCACGATGGTGCGTTCGCCACTGGGATCGACCATGACGGCCGAGATCGGCGTCACCAGTCCGGGCATGTGCACGATGTGTTTGGTTTCGATGCCCTCATGCGCCATCTTCTCGAAGATAAAGCGCGCCGAGGCTTCCCGGGCATCGCCCATCGGCCCGCAGATCGAGGCGCGGCCGCCGAGGCGGACGATGCCGATCGCGGCGTTGAGCGCGTTGCCGCCGCAGATCTCGTCGAAATGGGTGGCATTCTCCTTGGAACCGCGCGACGGAACACCGCTGACCCGGAATGTCAGGTCCCGCACCGGCATGCCGATGCAAAGGATGCGCGGCGGGATTTTTGGCGCGGCCGTTTGAAAATTCATGCGGTTATCCATCATAGCGGCTCCGCATTCTGCCGGAACCTGGTCGGGGGTTAATCGATGGAACCATGGCCCGTTCCCGCTATGCGCCGGTATTCGGGCCCTCATGCAGCCAGCGCCCGAGCAGATGATGGGCGATCGCGAATGGATGCGGCCCGGCAAGGCCGTCGGGATGCTCCCTTTTGATCATCAGGGTCGCCTCGGCGCGGGTGAACCAGCGGGCATCCTCCAGTTCCATATGGTCGACGATAATGTCTTCGGTGGTGGCACGCGCGGTGCAGCCGATCATCAGGGAGGACGGATAGGGCCAGGGCTGCGTCATGTAATAATTCACGTCGGTGCAACGAATCCCGGATTCCTCGAAGATCTCGCGGCGGACCGCGTCCTCGATGGTTTCGGCGGCTTCGACGAAGCCCGCCAGACACGACCACATTCCGGCGGGAAACTGCTTTTGCCGTCCCAGCAGGCATTTCTCGCCGTGGGTCACCAGCATGATCACGACCGGGTCGGTGCGCGGAAAATGCTCGGCCTTGCAGCTCGGGCAGTCGCGCTTCCAGCCGCCTTCCTTCATCGCCGTGCGGGTTCCGCAATTGGCGCAATAGCCGTGGCGCTGATGCCAGCTCACCATCGATTTCGCCATCGCGATCGCCGAGAGCTGCTCCGGCGGTACCACGCCCTGCATCGCCATGCCGCGCAGTTCGGTGACGGCGACGTCGTCGCGGGTCAGCAGCTTTTCAACCGAGGCCGCCGAGATGCCCATCCCGAACACCGCCGCGCCGTCGCGCAACCCCAGAAAGATCGTGCCGGGATTGGCGCCGAATTTCAGCGCCTCGTCGATGGTCAGCAGTACGCGGGGTCCACCGGCGTCCTGCTTCACGACCAGCGAATCGCGGTGCACCACATACGCGCGGGCGTCGCGATGGCACTCCAGCGCCAACAGTTTCTCGTCGCTGCCGCGCAGATGCGCGGCGCGGTCGAGAATGTTGGTGACAAAGGCGGGACGGCCGAGCGGAAAGGAATCGAATGCTGTCATGAGTTCAACCAAGCCAAATCCTGCGACGAAGCGCGCTGATGAAAGTCTGGACTTCTTCCGCATCATGCGCGAGCGGCGGCATCACCCCCCAGACCGGGCGCGGCCAGGCGGCGTCGCTGGTGCGGCGCGCGATGACATGGACGTGCAGCTGCGGCACCAGATTGCCGAGCGCTGCGATATTCAGCTTGTCGCATTTCGTGATCTCTTTCAGGGCACGGGCGACGCGGCTGACCTCGGTCATCAATTGCGCCTGTTCGACCTCGTCGAGGTCGATGATCTCGACGGCGTCGGTCCGGCGCGGCACCAGCAGCAGCCACGGGTAATGCGCGTCCTTGATGACCAGCACCTTGCACAGCGGCAGGTCGCCGATGTCGATGGTGTCTTTCTTGAGCTGGGAGTGCAGCGACCAGGCGGGAGCGTCAGAAGGCATGCATATTTCCTCGTCATGCCAGGGCTTGTCCCGGGCATCCACATCTTTCTTGCTGTGGCAGCGAAGCAAGACGTGGATGGCCGGGACGAGCCCGGCCATGACGGCAACTAATGCCTTTCCGCGTTTTCGCACAAGTCCTGCAAGTCGGCCGAGGACCCCGCTTGCTTTCCGGGGCTTTTGGCCCCAAATAAGGACCGGGAGATTGGCGGTGGACGAGCCACTCGCCAACCGGGTCAGGTCCGGAAGGAAGCAGCCCTAACGAGGTCCGGATCGGGTCGCTCGTCAGTCTCCTACCTGTTTTTTCGAGCGAATCGCGCAAGATGGACCTATCCCGTCCTGCGCTTGATACCGTTCCCGTTCCGCAAGCCGGCTTCGAGAGACACACATTGCGGATCGATCGATGACCGACGCTGGCAATCCCAAAACGCCGTCAGGCGATCCCGAAAGCGTCCATCAGGGCGGTTTCGACCTTGGCGGCCCGCCGCAGGCCGGCAAGCACTACCGGGTGCTGGCGCGCAAATACCGCCCCTCCAGTTTTGACGACCTGATCGGCCAGGACGCCGTGGTCCGCACCGTATCGAACGCGTTCGAGACCGGCCGGATCCCGCAGGCCTGGATCCTGACCGGGGTGCGCGGCGTCGGCAAGACCACCACGGCGCGGATCCTCGCCCGCGCGCTGAATTACGAGCTGCCGGACGGATCGGCGAAGGGGCCGACCATCCACATGCCGGTGCCCGGCGTGCATTGCCAGGCCATCATGGAAAGCCGGCACATGGACGTGCTGGAAATGGACGCCGCCTCCCATACCG
>JAZJYY010000011.1:99856-105183 GCA_040390145.1 Pseudomonadota bacterium | reverse complement strand
AAAATCGCCGAGCGCGTGGTACGGATGGTGCAGGACGGCGCGGTGGTCTCGGTCACCGGCAAGGTCATCAAGATGCGCACCGACACCGTGTGCATTCACGGCGACACCCCGGGCGCGGTCGATATCGCGCAGGGTATCCGCCAGGCGTTGAAGGCCGCGGGTGTTGAAGTGGCGCCGTTCAAGGCAGCAAATTAGCCACACCCACAGACCTCATCCTGAGGAGCCGCGCGCGCTTGCGCGCGGCGTCTCGAAGGATGGCGGCAGACGATGTGCCAGATGGTTCGAGACGCGCGTTCAGCAGCGCTATGGCGCTGCTGAACGTGCTCCTCACCATGAGGGAGTGGATGTGTTTTCAAGAATGATGAGGGGATTTCTCAGAACGGGTGGACCGACAGCGTGCCGAACACGATGGCGGCGATCAGCGCCAGGGAGCCATAGAGGGCGGCGGTATGAAACCCGGTTCCGGTCTGTCGCGTATACTGGCGCGCGTGCAGGTGCAGGCGGGCTTCCGCCGATAGTTCGCGCATGGTCGATCTCCAACGCAGCATGGGCCCATAATGAAGGGCCGTTCGCGGCCGGATGCAAGATGACCGCCAAAATAGCGATGCCGACGTCCAAATGGAGTTCGGTTACAGCCTAAAATTCTCTACCGGGGATTCCGGCGAGAATATTATTCGCCAAGTTTTTCAACAAACTCTCGTCATCCTGAGGTGCGCGCGCTTGCGCGCCTCGAAGGATGGGCAGCGGGCTCCTTCCTCGTATCCATCCTTCGAGGCTCGCCGAAGTCCGCGGCGCAATTGCGCCGCTGAGCTCGCACCTCAGGATGACGCTGTGGGAATTCGCTTCAATACACGTCCTGCTGGAAACGTCCCTTCTTCTTGAGGTCGGCGACGAACAGCACCGCCTCGTCGGTCGAACGCGCGCCGAACTGCGCGACGATATCGACCAGCGCGCGCTCGACATCCTTGGCCATCCGCTTGGCGTCGCCGCAGATGTAGATGTTGGCGCCGTCGGCGAGCCACGTCCACACTTCGCGGCCCAGTTCGCGCATGCGGTCCTGCACGTAGAATTTCTTGTCGCCGTCGCGCGACCACGCCAGCGACAGCCGCGTCAGCACGCCCGCGGTTTTCATCGCATTCAATTCGTCGGCATAGAAGAAATCCGATGCGCTGCGCTGATGGCCGAAGAACAGCCAGTTCTTGCCGGTCGCGCCGGTCGCCTTGCGGTCGAGCAGGAAGGCGCGGAACGGTGCGATGCCGGTGCCCGGCCCGATCATGATGATCGGCACTTTCGGATCCTGCGGCAGCGCGAAGCCATGGGCCTTCTGCACATAGACCTTGAGCTCGTCGCCGGGATTGATGCGCTCGGCCAGGAAGGTCGAGGCCAGGCCAAGCCGCTTGCGCTTGCCGATCACGTAACGCACGCAGTCGACCGTCAGCGATAGTTTGCCGGGCGTCGCATTATGCGACGAGGAGATCGAATAGAGCCGCGGTTGCAGCGGTTCCAGCGCCTCGACGAAGGCTTCGGGATGCGGACGCACGCCGGAAAATTTCTGCAGTGCCGCCATCACGTCGAGCGTGGCGGCATCGCCATCGGGATCCTCGCCCTGTGCCAGCGCCCGCGCCTTTTCGCGCTGCGCGCCGCCGGTGATGTAGGAAACCAGTTCGAACAGGCTGTCCGGCGCCGGCGACAGCGACACCTCTGATGTCAGCACCTCGCGCAGCGTCTTGCCTCGCACCCTGGTGGTGTGCGAGGCGCCCAGCAAGGCAATGATCTGGTCGACATGGCCGAGATCGTTGAGAGCAAAGATGCCGAAGGAATCGCCAACGACATAATCGAGGCCGGCGCCGGAGAGATCGAAATCGATATGCCAGGTTTCCTTTTCCGATCCGGCCTTGTTGAGCAGCCGGCGCGAAACGAATTTGGCCGCGACGGGATTGTCGCGTGAACGGCCGGGCTCGGCCACGACAACCGGGGCTGCGGCAGGCGTTGCCGCCGCCGGGCCGGATGAGGCCGCCGGCGCCTTTTCGAGTTCCTCGTTCAGCGCCTTCAGCATCCGGGCGGTTTCCTTGCCGCCGGGGACGCAGAGATTGAGACGCAGCTCCGCCTTGCTGGCGATCGCGTCCGAATAGTCGTGGCAATTGTAGCCGCACTGGCCGCAGTCCTGCTGCGCCATCGCCGCCATCATGCGCCGGCGCAGCGGCCGGCCTTCCGCCAGCTTCATGCGATCCGATATCGGCATGGTCTGGTCGTGCCAGGGCGCCTCGCCATCGTCGCCATCGGGACCCTGCAATACGGCCGCGCCCTGCTCCGACGACAGCGGCGTCGGACCGCCATCCGTCAGCAGCCCGGCAAAGAAGCCGTTCAGCCAGGAGCGCTGCGCTTCCGAAAACGGCGCGCTGGAGGGAATGATCTCGATTTTGGGAGGCGGTGTCATCTGGTTCATGAGGAAGCCTCGGCATCGGCCAATTTGCGCAGCGTCTCGCCGTCATGGCGGCGCGCGAAAGTCAGGAACGTCTCGTCGGGTGAGGCGCGATGGGAGACATAGGCTTTCAGCAACCGCTCGACGTAGACGGGCGCATCCTTCGCCGTGACGTCATGAAACACCTCCTGCCCCATCTCGGCGTCGGGACCGAAACCACCGCCGGTGAATATGTGAAAGCCATCGACGGTGTCGTCGCTGTCGCCGACCGCGATACGCGCCCCGATCATGCCGATGTCGCTGATGTAATGCTGTGCGCAGGAATGGTGGCAGCCGGTGAGATGGATGTTGATCGGCGTCTCGATCGGCACAAGCGGCTCGCACCAGTCGGCGATCCGGGCGGCGGTTGCCTTGGTGTCGGCATTGCCGAACTTGCAGCCGGCGCGGCCGGTGCAGGCAATCAACCCGGCGCGGAGTTCCGAAGACTTGATCGCAAGGCCGATCGCCTCGATCGCGGCGGTGGCCAATGCCACCCTGTCGTCGGACACGCCTGAGATCAGCAGGTTCTGCCAGACCGTGAGGCGGATATCGCCGTCGCCGAGGTCTTGCGCGATTTTGGCGAGGCCGCGCATCTGCTCGCAGGTCACCTTGCCCAGGGGCAGCGCAACGCCGATCCAGTTCAGGCCGTCCTGCTTCTGCTTGTGCACGCCGATATGAGCTGATCGGTCGAACACCGGACGGGGCGCGAGCGCTTCCGGCGGCACGCGGGTGAACGGATGCCCGAGCTTTTGCTCGACCAGGTCGAGGAATTTTTCCATACCCATGCCGTCGATGACGTATTTCAACCGCGCCTTCAGCCGGTTGGTGCGGTCGCCGAGATCGATGAAAACGCGGACGATGGCGTCGGACACCCTGGTCGCGTCGGCCGGCTTGACGATGATGCCGGTATCCGTCGCAAAATCCTTGTGGCCGGTGATGCCGCCGATGCCGAGCTTGAACCAGACGCCGGGCTCGACATCAAAACCGTCTTTCACTTCCACCGCGGCAAAGGCGATATCGTTGGTGTCTTCCAGCACCGCGATCTTGCCGGCGCCGTCGAAGGCGACGTTGAATTTGCGCGGCAAACCGGTCAGCGAGCGGTCGTTGAGGATGTGGTAGTGCCACTCGCGCGCGTATTCGCGGGTGTCGAGCAATTCCTGCGGATCGATGCCCGCCGTCGGCGTGCCCGTGACATTGCGGATGTTGTCGGCGCCCGAACCGCGCGAGCACAGTCCGAGGTCCTGGATGCCTTCGATCAGCGTCACCGCGTGCTTCGGCGGAATCTCGCGCACCTGCAGATTGGCCCGGGTGGTGACGTTGCTGAACGGGCCGCACGAAGGTTCGATCAGGTCGGCAAGCCCGGAAAACTGCCAGTGCTTCAGGATGCCGTTCGGAATCCGCAAGCGGCTCATATAGGAGTCCTGCGTCGGCCCGACATAAAACAGGCCGTAATAGCGCCAGCGGAAATTATCCGCCAGCGACGGTCGCGCATCGGCCTGGGCCTGCGCCTTCAGCCGCGGATAGGCGTCGAACGGATGCTCTTCGCGCTTCCATTTTTCCTGGTCGACGAGCTTCTTGCCCGCGGCAAGCGTGCGATCCTGCGCCTTGATGTGCGACGCTTCAGGGCCGGTCGGCTCGGTAGTCGCTTTACCCGCGACTGCGCCGCCGAGGCCGCGCCCGACCCGGCTGATCTGCAGCCCCGTCGTGAATCCTTCGAGGTAGCGTTTCTCGTCGGTAAAGTCGATGGAGAGCGTTTCCAGTTTCATGGTGCGCGACGAAGCTCCTGCGGCCACCACGGGTGGCTTCAACGGAAAAAGAATGCGAACCCGTTCATGACGTACGAACCGGCCCGACCAGCTTCGTTGCTGCGGGAATCCATCTTGGACGTTGGCCAACGGGCATCTGCGACGGCTGGCCGCACTGCAACATACAAGTTGCGTGCCATCCTGATTCTTATAAATTATCCAATATATTCAATTGGTTGTATTTTCAGCCGGGAACCTGCCAGCCGGCTCGGCCGCTGATTTCAGGCAGGCCGCCTAATAATTGGACGGCTGGGCCGGGTGCTCAATCTCACACCACGATCGTCTCAGGGCTTCTGCCGTCCGATCTTGAACGCGGCCAGGTGGCCGGCAATGTCGTTGGCATCGAAGGCGGGTCCTGCGAAGGCGCCGATCCCCTCGGACGTCTCGATTGGCTTCGCCTCGCGCCCGAGGGCTGCGTCGTACAGGTCCGGCCTGAACACGGCCATCGCGACTTTCAGCGCCTCCGGGCTGACCGTCGTTTGCCCCCACCGCACCATCTGGGCGTAAAGCCAGGCCGCCTGCGCGGGATCCGGCCGCGCCGCGCCCTGCCGCCCCACCAGCAGATAGCGGCTGCTCTCACGCATGGTCCCGTCGGGAGAAATCTTGAGGCGGCCGTCGAGCGTTCGCTGGATCACTTCGGGATCGACACCGATGCGCTCGGGTGCGCCGAGGATGCGCGCCGCCTCGGCGCGGTTGTGCGGCTGCTCGATGAATTCGGCGGCGCGATCATGTGCCCGTACGAGCGCGGCCAGCACGTCGGGATTTTTGTCCGACCAGTCCTGCCTGACCGCCAGCACCTTCTCGACCGCGCGAACCAGGATGTCCGAGACGAAATGCAGGATATGGCCGATGCCGAGATCGACCGCGACCGAATTCCAGGGCGCGCCGACGCAAAAGGCGTCGACATGACCGTTGGCAAGACTGTCCACCATATAGGGCGGCGGCAACACCACGAGACGCACATCTTCGTCGGGATCGACGCCGCCGGCGGCCATCCAGAACCGCAGCTGATAATTGTGGGTCGAGAACGGAAACGTCATGCCGAAGGTCAGCGGTTCGGC
>JAZJYY010000011.1:89190-99846 GCA_040390145.1 Pseudomonadota bacterium | reverse complement strand
CCCGTCCCCAATCCCGCACCGTCACCGTCTTTTCATTCAGCTCAATCGCGATTTGATCCGAAAAGCGATCAATATGCCTAAAATAGTTTTTCCTCACCAGACGCATGGATCGAATGTGCAGCGCATCACGGCCAAAAATCTCGATAAATTGCCGAAGGTCAGCGGTTCGGCGCCGCTTTTGCGCCGCGCCGCGACCACGCGGGCCAGCGCCAGCGCCGTCGCCATCGGGTCGAACCGATCGCCCGATAACTCCGCCATGATCGCGGCATGCAGCGCCGGCGACACCGTGATGGCATTGCCGTTGAGGCCGAGATTGAATGGGGCCACGATCGGCACCTTGACGTGTCCGAGCCCGAGGCTGGACGCGATTGCGACCGGCGCCAGCAGATGGGCGGCGTCGAACAGGCCGATATTGAGCTTGTCGCGGACGTTGGACCACGACACCTCCCGCACCAGCGTGACATCGAGCCCTTCGGCCGCACAAAAACCCTTGTCGACGGCGACGATCAGGGCCGCGGCGTCGACCAGCGGAATGAAGCCTATGCGCAGCGCCTTGGTCATTTCAGCAACTCCGAAGCGGTCAGGATCGACTGCGCGATCTCGCCGATTTTCTTTTTCTCGCGCATCGCGGTGGAGCGCAGCAGCACATAGGCCTCGTCTTCGGTGAGGCCTTTCAATTTCATCAGGATGCCCTTGGCGCGGTCGATCACCTTGCGGTCCTCGAGCGCGGATTTGGCGCGGTCGAGCTCGTCCTGCAGCTTGGAAAAGGCGTTGAAGCGCGAGATGCAGAGATCGAGGATCGGCTTGATCCGCTCCTTCTTCAGGCCATCGACGATATAGGCGGAGACGCCGGCATCGACCGAGGCCTGGATCGAGGCGGAATCGCTCTGGTCGACGAACATCGCGATCGGCCGCCGCACCGCGCGGCTGACCTGGAACATCTGTTCCAGCACGTCGCGGCTGGGGTTTTCCAGGTCGATCAGGATGACGTCGGGATCCAGCGCATAGATCCGGGCCAGCAGGTTGTGCATCTCGCTGATGTGGGTGACGCCGGTAAAGCCCGCCTCCCGCAGCCCCTCCTCGAGGATCGCTGCGCGGATCGGGCTTTCGTCAACAATGACGATCTTGGGGGACGTCTCGGAGCCCATCGATCACTCGCATTTCCGGCAAAGCACCTCTTACCACGCCCGAAGCCGGCTTAAAGCCTTGTAATTATGGACGATTGGGACTAGCTCCTGCCCATCAATCAGGCAGATCCGATATGAACCAGGCCGCCGCGCCCAAAGTCAGCTTTGTTTCCTTGGGATGCCCCAAGGCGCTGGTGGATTCCGAGCGGATCATCACCCGGCTGCGCGCCGAGGGCTATGAACTGGCGCGCAAGCATGATGGCGCCGATCTCGTCATCGTCAACACCTGCGGCTTCCTCGACAGCGCCAAGCAGGAATCGCTCGGCGCCATCGGCGAAGCGATGGCCGAGAACGGCAAGGTGATCGTCACCGGCTGCATGGGCGCGGAACCCGAGCAGATCGAGGCCGCCTACCCCGGCGTGCTCTCGATATCGGGGCCGCAGCAATATGAAAGCGTGCTGGATGCCGTGCACCGCGCGCTGCCGCCGGTGCATAATCCGCATCTCGACCTGGTGCCGCCGCAGGGCATCAAGCTGACGCCGCGGCACTACGCCTATTTGAAAATTTCCGAAGGCTGCAACAACCGCTGCAGCTTCTGCATCATCCCGAAACTGCGCGGCGACCTGGTATCGCGGCCGGCCGGCGATGTGCTGCGCGAGGCGGAAAAGCTGGTCACGGCCGGCGTCAAGGAATTGCTTGTCATCTCGCAGGACACCTCCGCCTACGGCGTCGACATCAAATATGCCGACAGCCCCTGGAAGGACCGCCAGGTCCGCGCCAGATTTTTCGACCTCGCCAAAGAACTCGGCGAACTCGGCGCCTGGGTTCGGCTGCAATATGTCTACCCCTACCCGCATGTCGACGAAGTCATCGGCCTGATGACGGAAGGCAAGGTGCTGCCGTACCTCGACATCCCGTTCCAGCACGCCAGCCCGGAAGTCCTGAAAGCCATGAAACGTCCGGCCGCGCAGGACAAGACGCTGGCGCGGATCAAGAAGTGGCGCGAGCAATGTCCGGAGCTGACGCTCCGCTCCACCTTCATCGTCGGATTTCCGGGCGAGACCGATTCCGATTTTGCCTATCTGCTCGACTGGCTCGAGGAAGCCGAGATCGATCGCGCCGGCTGCTTCAAATATGAACCAGTCGCAGGCGCGACCTCGAACGCGCTCGGCAACCACGTGCCGCCGGAGATCAAGCAGGAACGCTGGAATGCGCTGATGGCGCGGCAGCAGAAGATTTCCGCGCGCCGCCTGAAGCGCAAGGTGGGCACGCGGCAGCAAATCATCGTCGATGAAGTCGGCCCGATGGTTTCAAAGGGCCGCTCGAAAGCGGACGCCCCGCAGATCGACGGCGCGGTCTACCTGTCGAGCCGCCGCCCGCTGAAGGTCGGCGAAATCGTCACCGCAAAAATCGAACGCGCGGACCAGTACGACCTGCACGGCAGCGTCGCGGGATTTTAAGTCTCTTGGTCGTTGATCGCTTGCTGGAACGGTTTCATCGCCGAATGGCGAGCTTGCCAGGCTGCTACGGCGCGGCCCTGACGCCTGTCGCCGCTGCTATCCGCTTGTATTTGTCCGATTCCGCTCGGATGAAGACCGTGAACTCCGCGGGCGTGTTGCCGACAGGCTCGGCGCCCTGGTCGGCGATGCGTTGGCGGACGGTCGTGTCCGCCAGCGCCGCGACAGCCGCCGTGTGCAGGCTCTGCAGGATGACGTCGGGCGTGCCGGCCGGGGCAAGAAGACCGAACCAGTTGGTCAGATCGAACTCGCGGTAGTCGCCGCCCAGTTCCGCGAGTGCCGCTATCTCGGGAAACAGCACCGAACGCTTGGCGCTCGTCACGGCGACCGCCTTGAGGGCACCTGACTTCACGTGCGGGACGACCGGCGGCATTCCGGCGATGGTGAGAGGAACATGACTCGCCACGGCGTCCTGCACTGCGGGACCCGCGCCGCGATATGGAATGTGATGGAGCTGGGGGCCGGCGAGCTTCTTCAGATACTCGCCGGCCAGATGCATGCCACTTCCCACACCGGGCGTCGAATAAGGGATCGGCTGCGGCCGCTCTTTCAGCGCCGCCAGCAGCTCCGCGGGATTGGAGATGTTGAGATCGGGATGCGCCGCGATGATCAGCGGTGTCCAGGCGAGCAGCGTGATCGGCGTCAGCTCTTTCAGCGGATCATAGGTCATCCGTTCGAAGATGTGCTGGTTGATGGCGATCTCGGCCGGGGAGCTGACCAGAAGGGTGTAACCATCGGGCACCGCCTTCGCGACGGCGCCGGCGCCGACCATGCCGCCGGCGCCTGTCTTGTTCTCGACAATGAAACGTTGCCCGAACGCTGCCGAGAAGCGATCCGCTAGCACCCGGGCGATGATGTCGGTCCCGCCGCCGGCCGGAAAGGGCACGATGATCGTCACCGGCCGCGCCGGCCAATTCGGCTGCGCGACGGCGCTGCCGATGATCCCCAGAAAGCCAAACAGGATTGCAAGCAGGCGAAGCATGTTTTCCTCCCGCAACGATGCGGCGTCAGTTAAAGGCTGCGGTGACCCCCGGCGGCGGCGTGAACCCCAGATCGCCTCGGGCGATGACGGCCTCCCTGCCTCCGTTCGCTGCCAGCAGCTCCGCCTGGCGCGCTCTGACCCTGCCGTCCACCTCGACTGGATCGCAGATCGCGGCCAGCGCTTCCTGGCATCGGCGCAGGTCAGCCGCATGGGCCGGATTTCCGGCAAGGTCGATGAGTTCGTCCGGATCCGCCGCAAGATCGAAGAGCTGGGGCTGATACTTGGTGTAGTGCACATACTTGAAGCGGCCGACGCGCACCATGAAGACGCCGGACGTCGAACCCATCCCATGGTATTCCGAGAACGCGACCCTGTCGGGCGCGTCAGCCTGGTTGGCGACGGCGATGAGCGAACGGCCCGGCAGCTTTCGTGCCGCAATCGCCTCTCCGAGCCCCACGGCATCGAGCGCGGTCGGAAAGACATCGATCAGGGATACCGGCGTTGATGATACCCTGCCCCGCGGCACAAGCGGCCCGGCGATAACGCACGGAATCGCGGCGGACTCCTCGTACATCGTCGACTTGCCCCAGACGCCGCGCGCGCCGAGATTGTCGCCATGGTCGCTGGTGTAGACCACGGTGGTGTCCCGCGCCGCGCCGGAAGCGTCGAGCGCATTGAGTATCTTGCCGATGTTCTCATCCAGAAACGCGCACAGGCCGAAGTAACCCGCGATCGCGCGGCGAACGCCATTTTCTCCCTCGAAGTGATCGTCATAGGGAAATCCGTAGGCGTATTCCTCGATGTAAGGATGACGCGCGCGCCCGTCCTTGCGATACAACTTGGGCAGCGGCAGAGCCGGGTCGTCGAAATAGCGGTAGAAGTGCTCGGGCGGCGCGGTCAGGGGGAAATGCGGCGCAACGAGCGAAACGAACAGCGCCCACGGCTTTTCCTTTTGCTTCGGCGCTTCCTCCCGCAGCCACACCTGTGCGCGTGCGGTGATGTCCCTGTCGTATATCGTATATGGTCCTTCACCCGGACCGGCCATGCCCGCCATCTTCCAGGCGCCTTTGCGCACGGGAAGCTCATCTCGGACAAGGCCCATGAGATCGCCCTTGCCCTCGATGACGTGCATCGGCACGTGTTCCCGGCTGAAGCCATAGTCCTCGCCCGGCAGCCCCCGGAAGTGCAACTTGCCGATGGAGTCCACCCGGTGGCCCGCCGCCCTCAGCACGTGGTGCCAGGTCTCCACGGTGCCGTCATAGGGGTCGGCGTTGTCCCAGAAGCCCATCTGATGCAGGTAGCGACCGGTCGCGAAGTTGGCGCGCGCCGGAATGCAGACTGGCGAATTGGTGTAGGCCGTCTGGAACCGCGTACCGCGGGCCGCCAGTGCATCGATGTTGGGTGTGCGGATGACGGGGTGTCCATAGCAGCCGGAAATCCGGGCCTGGTGCTCATCCGACATGATGACGAGGAGATTGCTCGGACGACCGGAGGGGGCTGTTACCATGAATGCCTCAATGACTGAGAGGCATATACTATATAGCTATGATGTTATCAAGCGGCTTTTGAACGGCAGGTCCGGCCCCCGGCCCTTGCGGCCGGGGCTGCCGAAGGCGACAAGAGCGACCGGAGCGCGTCCATGCCAATGAACCATTCTGCCGACACACCCGTGGTCAAGCTGCCCAGCCTGATGACCCGCTTCGGGCGCGATGTCAGCTCCGATATGCCCAAACATGCGCAGATGCGGCATCTCATGCTGGCAGCCATCAAGGCCGGGCATTTCCCGCCGGGCTGCAAGCTTCCCCCCGAGCTTGAGCTGACGGCCATGACCCCCTTTAGCCTCGGCACCGTGCAGCGGGCGCTCCGCGACCTGGTCGATGCAGGCATCATCCTTCGTCGGCAGGGCTCCGGGAGTTTCGTTGCAGATCGTGACCGGAAATTGCCCTACCCTCTCCATTGCCGCTTCCTCGATGAATCCGGCACAGGGTATCTTCCGATCTATTCGACGACACTCACCCGCCAGAAAGCCAGGGACGCGGGGTCTTGGGTCGGCCACATCGGCGGCGGCCCGGGACAATCCGTCATCGAAATCAGCAGGCGCATCGATGTGAACCATGAGTTCACGGTGCACTCCCGCTTCTTCGCGGTCGCGGAAGACCTCGGAAGCCTTGTGACGTGCGACATCGGCGACCTCGATGGCGCCAACTTCAAGCTCAGGATCGCCGAGGAGATGGGCCTGCCGGTGACCCGGGTGAACCATTTCGCCAATGTCCGGCGAGTAAGCGCCGAGGCCGCTCCGGTCATCGGCGTCAGCTCCAACGCGATGGTTCTCCACGTGATCGCGGTGGCCGCCGCGGCGGAGCGTCCGCTCTACGTTCAGGAATTCGAAGTCCCGCCGACGGAGCGCCTGCTCGTTTCCGGCCTCGATTGACCTGCGCGAAAGCAGGCGACTGCGCTTCAGTCGCAGCTCCGGATTTCCATTCGGGACGGACCACGGCGCCACAAGCTAACACTTGCCAAAGTTCGCCGTTGCCGCGTTGCGGGGGGATCCGCTGATGGACGCGGAGCGCCCCGCTTGACACCTCACACCCTTCGGCTGTATGGCCCTGCCCCATGATCCTGAACCGGACCAACACCCGCGCCACTCTCCGTCGTCGCTCGCTCGACGATGATGGGTCGCGCCGTGTCCGACGACAACGCTGAAACGCTGGATCAGCAAGTTTTCGAGAAGGCCGCACCCGCAAAGTGCGGCCTTCTGCTTTTCAGCCCGCTTTGCATCCCAACCCGCTGAGGAGTCTTCACATGAACATCGCCACGCATTCGTTTGACGCATTGATGGAAATCACCTCTCGTCCGCCGACGGTGTTCGTGCGCGGCGAAGGCTCGTTCCTGTGGGACGACTCCGGCAAGCGCTATCTCGATTTCGTCCAGGGCTGGGCGGTCAATTGCCTTGGCCACTCGCCGCCGACCATTGCCGATGCGCTGGCCGCGCAGGCCAAGCTGCTGCTGACGCCGAGTCCGGCGTTCTACAACGGCCCCAGCCTCGAACTGGCGAAGGCGCTCACCGATCATAGCTGCTTCGATCAGGTATTCTTCACCAATTCCGGGGCGGAAGCCAATGAAGGCGCTATCAAACTCGCGCGCAAATACGGCGCCTTGCACAAGAACGGCGCCTACGAGATCATCACCTTCGAAGGCGGCTTTCACGGCCGCACACTCGCAACGATGTCGGCATCCGGCAAGAAGGCTTTCGAGCCGCTGTTCGAGCCAAAGGTATCGGGCTTCCCCAAGGCCAGACTGAACGACCTCGACTCGGTGAAGCGGCTGATCTCCGACAAAACCATCGGCGTGATGCTGGAGCCGATCCAGGGCGAGTCCGGCGTCTGGCCGGCGACGGATGAATTTCTAAGGGAGTTGCGTGCGCTGACCGAGGCGCAAGGCCTGCTGCTGATCTTCGACGAAATCCAGACCGGCATGGGCCGCACCGGAAAGCTGTTTCACTACGAGCATGCCGGAATCGAACCCGACATCATGACGCTGGGCAAGGGCATCGGCGGCGGTGTGCCGCTGGCGGCGTTGCTGGCCACGGACAAGGCTTCCTGTTTCGCGCATGGCGACCAGGGCGGCACTTTTAACGGCAATCCGCTGATGTGCGCGGTCGGACTCGCCGTTCTGGCAGCGGTCAGCCAGCCGGCATTCCTGAAATCGGCCGTAGATGCCGGGCTGTTTCTGGAAAGCGAGTTGCAGCGGATGTCGGCGCGGCACGGCCTCGGCGAAGTCCGCGGCCGCGGGCTGTTGCTGGCGCTCGACCTCAAGCACCCGATCGGCGCCTCCATCGTCGCGCAGGCGATGGCCGACGGCCTGCTGCTGAACTCGCCGCAGCCGGATGCGCTGCGCTTCATGCCGGCGCTCAACGTTACGCGTGAGGAGATCGCCCAGATGATCGATGGACTCGACCTCATCCTGACGCGGATGGGGGCGGCGCGGCGGGTGGCGTAGCTTTCACGGCGTCATTGCGAGCGCAGCGAAGCAATCCATTCTTCCTTTCCGCGGAGGCATGGATTGCGTCGTCGCAAGGGCTCCTCGCAATGACGGCTGTGAGACTACGGCTTCAAGATCGACGCGCCCGTCGTCGCTCTGGCCTCAAGCTCGGTATGCGCCCTCGCCGCATCCTTCAGCGCGTAGGCGTGGTTGATCGGCACATGCAGCTTGCCGTTGATGACGGCCGAGAACAGGGTGTCGGCGCCTTCCAGCAGATCCGAGCGCTTGGCGATGTAATCGTTGAGTTTCGGACGGGTCGCAAACAGCGAGCCGTGATTATTGAGTTCGGCAATCGAGAACGGCGGCACCGGGCCCGAGGCGTTGCCGAAGCTCACGAACAGCCCGCGCGGCTTCAGGCAGGACAGCGACCCCGGAAAGGTGGTCTTGCCGACGCCGTCATAGACGACGTCGCAGAGCTCGTTGCGGCTGATCTGTTTGACGCGGGCGACGAAATCTTCCTCGTTGTAGAGGATGACGTGATCGCAGCCATTGGCGAGCGCCAGATCCGCCTTGGCCTTGGTGCCGACGGTGCCGATGACATGCGCGCCCATCGCCCTCGCCCATTGGCACGCCAGAAGGCCGATGCCGCCGGCGGCGGCATGAATCAGCACCCGATGGTGCGGCTCGACCTTGAATGTCTTGTGCAGCAGGTACCAGACCGTCAGTCCCTTGAGCATCAGGACGGCGCCCTGCTCGTAGGTGAATGTTGCGTTCGGTGGCGTAGCCGCCGAGATTGAAATAATAGGCGACACGGTCGCCGGGATGAAAATTGGTGACACCCGGCCCGACCGCCAGAACCTCGCCGGCGGCTTCATTGCCGGCAATGAAGGGCAGCCCCGGCGCCTTGTAGAGGCCGGTGCGATAATAGACGTCGATGAAGTTCAGACCGATGGCGTGCTGGCGGATGCGAACCTCGCCGGGTCCGGGTGCGGGCAAGTCGACGGCTTCGTAAACCAGGGCTTCCGGGCCCCCCACCTTGTGCACGCGCACGGCCTTGATCATATCGAATTCTCCTTAGGCCAGGTTCTTCTTGGGCCCTGCCTTGAGGTCGAACGAAAGCCATCGGGACTGCGTTGTCAACTCGCCGCGGCAGCTTCTATCCGCCGGATTGCTGGGCCGGCTTCTCGATGGTCTTTTTCGCGGCCTTCTTTCGGTTGTTCTTGGCCAGCACATTGAAGAATTCGACGGCGGCCGAGAACGAGATCGCGAAGTAGATGTAACCGCGCGGAATGTGGAATTGGAAACCGTCGGCCACCAGCGCCAGGCCGATCAGCACCAGAAATGCCAGCGCCAGCATCTTGGTGGTCGGATGCTCCGACACGAACTTCGTGACCGGAACGGCAGATACATACATGACGATCACGGCGATGATGACCGCCGCGATCATGATCTCGAGTTGCTCCGCCATGCCGATCGCGGTGATGATCGAATCCAGCGAGAACACGAGATCGATGATGATGATCTGGATGATCACCCAGAAGAACGCGTTGGGCGCCGGCGCTTCCACATGACCTTCTTCGCGCGCTTCCATTTCGCGGTGAATTTCGTGGGTGGCCTTGGCGATCAGGAACAGTCCGCCACCGATCAGGATGATGTCGCGCCACGAGAACCCCATGCCTTTCACGGTGAAAACGGCCTGGGTCAAACCGATCAGCCACACCAGCACACTTAGCAGCATGATGCGGAAGACCAGCGCCAGCGCCAGCCCGATCTGCCGCGCCCGCTTCGCCTGCGGCTCGGGAAGGCGCGAGACGATGACCGACAGGAAAATGACATTGTCGATGCCGAGCACGATTTCCAGCGCTGTCAGCGTCAGCAGCGCCGCCCATGCTTCCGGACTGGTCAATAATTCCATCATGTCTTGAAAGACCTCACTAGCCGGATCGTTGCGTCACTCGCCACCACATAGAGGGCGATCGCACAAAGTCCGATGGTTACGGGCGCGCTGACATCGAAATCCCTGGCCAGCGCGAAGATCGCAAGAATCGCCCAGACGCCGAGCAGCGACAACGTCAGGCCGCGCAGCCGGATGACGCGGACCGGATGCATGACGTTGAAGGGAACGAATGTCAGCACGATCAGGACCGCGACCATCAAGCTCCCCAGCCATGGCCGCGGATGCAGCAGAAACAGGTAGAATGCCGCGGCGTTCCACAGCGCCGGAAAACCGCGGAAATGGTTGTCGTCGGTCTTCATGCGGCGATCGGCGAAATACAGCGCGCCGGATACCACGATGCCGGCGCCCAGCAGCGGTCCCATCACCGGCAGCAGCATGCCGCTGGCAGTGATCGCATAGGCCGGCACGAAAACATAGGTGACAAAATCGACCACGAGGTCGAGCACCTCGCCCGACCAGTTCGGCTGCAGGCGCACGACATCGAACCGCCGCGCGATCGGACCATCGAGCGCGTCGACCACCAGCGCCAGCCCGAGCCACGCGAACATCCCTGCCCAGTGCTCGCGCACCGCCTCCAGCATCGCGAGCAGGCCGATGCCCGCCCCCATCGCCGTGAAGATGTGTACGGAAAATGCAGCCGCCCGCGATCCCGGCGTCGCTCGCGGCATGGAAACTGGCTGGTTCGACTGGTCCATCGGCCCGCACTGCTATCAGGAATCGCCGGAATTTGCACACCGGTGCTTGCGGCGTTCGGCCGCGCGAATCGACGGGAACATGTGACCGGATGATGCCGACTTGATATTGCCGCCGGGAACGTCAATTGTCCCGGTATGAACGATGGATCCGGTATCTATGACGTCGTCGTGATCGGCGGCGGCCCCGCGGGACTTGGCGCTGCGATCGCCCTCGCGGAAGCAGGCGCGAGTACGGCATTGGTCGCCCGCCGGCTACCCTATGCCGACAACCGCACCACGGCTCTGCTGGGCGACTCCATCGATCTGCTCGAACGGCTGGAAGTTTGGCCGCGCTGCAGGGACCAGGCGGCGGCCCTCCGTGTGATAGTTGGCGACCGTGTCCTCGTTGTGAATCGCG
>JAZJYY010000011.1:64721-89180 GCA_040390145.1 Pseudomonadota bacterium | reverse complement strand
GCGACTGGTCGACGATACCGGCCGCCTGATCCGGGCGCCCGAGGTCCGGTTGGCCTGCGACGAAATCGGCCTCGACACGTTCGGCTACAACATCGAGAACCGCGCGCTGATCCAAGCGCTGGAACAGCGCGCAGACGGGCTTTCCGGCCTCACTCGCTTCGACGACGAGGCTGCGACCATCGAGCCTGATGACACCGGGGTCGCCATCCAGACGCGTGCCGGACAATCACTGGCGGCACGCCTTGTGGTCGGCGCGGACGGACGGCAATCATTGTGCCGGCAGGCCGCCGCCATCGAGGTCAGCCGGCGCAACCTCAACCAGGCGGCGCTGACCTTCAACATCGGCCATTCGCGGCCGCATCGAAACGTCTCCACCGAGTTTCATACCCCGCACGGTCCGTGCGTGTTCGTTCCCCTGCCCGGCGACCGCAGCAGCGTGGTGTGGGTCGCCGCGCCGAAGGAAGCCGAGCGGCTGATGAACCTGAGTGATGACGAACTGTCGGAAGCCGCGGAACGGCAATCGCATTCGATTTTCGGGCGCGTCGCGGTCGAGCCCGGCCGGCATTTGTTTCCGCTCGGCATCGAACGGCCGCGGCAATTCGCCAAGGCGCGCATCGCGCTGGTGGGCGAAGCCGCGCATGTGTTTCCGCCGATCGGCGCGCAGGGCCTGAACATGGGACTGCGCGATGCCGCCGACATCGCCGATATCGTTCGCGACGCGATGCTGGCGGGCGAGGACCCCGGCGCGCCGCAGGTGCTCCAGCGCTACGATTCGGCTCGCCGCGCCGATGTCGCCAGCCGCATCCTGGCGATCGACATGGCGAACCGCTCACTGCTCAGCGATTTCCTGCCCGTGCAGTCGCTGCGCGCGGTCGGCATGCATCTGATCGGCTCGATCGGAGCGATCCGCCGCCTCGCCATGCGCGAGGGCCTGGCGCCGTCGTGGCGGCGCTCGCGGGGTCAGGGAAACACCAGCCGGCCGCTCTGAATGAACCACATCACGCTAGTCAGCGTGATGACGGAGGCGAATGTTCCGATCAGGACGGCGACCGACGCGGGCTCGACCCAGGTGTCGTGCTGCCGGGCGATCACGAACACGCTGAGCGCCGGCGGCAGTGCCGCCATCAGCACCGCGGTCGCCGCCCAGGGCTGTGGGAACGGCCCGAATTCCAGCATCAATCCGAACACGATGAGCGGATGGATCAGGAGCTTGACCGCGATGGCGCCGGGCACTTCCCAGGGCACCCCGGCCAGCGGGCGCAATGCAACCGTGACCCCCAGCACGAACAGCGCCACCGGCGCGGCGGAATTTTGCAGGAACAGCAGCGTATTGTCGATCGCCGCCGGCGGGCGAACATGGAAGGCGGCGGCGAACGCGCCGGCGCAGGCCGACATGATCAAGGGGTTCAGGACGATCTGCCGCGCGACGACGCCGAGCGTGCGCAGCAAGGACTGGTGTTCACGGTCGGTCAGCGCGATCAACAGCGGTACGACAGTGAAAAGAAAGATGGCGTCGCAGCAGAAAATCAACGCGGTTGGCGCCGCGGCCTTCGAGCCGAGCACGGCCAGCGCCAGTCCGGGGCCCATATAGCCGATGTTGCCATAGCCGCCGGCGAGGCCGGCCAGGGTGGATTCCCGGACCGAGAGCCGGCCTATCAGCTGGCTCGAAAACATCGCGAGGAAGAAGGCGCTGGCGGTGCCGAAGGTGGTGGCGATCAGGAACGGGGGATTATTGAGCTCCGCGAACGGCGTTTTTGCCATGATTCCAAACAGCAGCGCCGGCAGCGACACATAGAGCAGGAAGAAGTTCATCCATGCCAGCCCGTGCTCCGGCAGCGCCTTGACCTTGCCGCAGGCGAACCCAATGAAAATCAAGCCGAAATAGGGCAACGCGAGGTTGAGAATGTCGATCATCGGGGCCGGTCTTTTTCATCATGGTTGCCCCGCTCGACAGCCCTGACGGGCCGGCATGGCAAAGGTTAATTCGGCTGTTTGCCTCTAGCATCGGCCACAATCATGGTCTATTCGACGAGATATGATAAAAGCGCGGACCGCCAAATTTCAGATCGGACAGATCGTCCGTCACCGGATCTTTTCGTTCCGGGGCGTGGTGTTCGATATCGATCCGGTCTTCAACAATACCGAGGAATGGTGGCTGTCGATCCCCGAAGAGGTCCGCCCCCACAAGGATCAGCCATTCTATCATCTGCTCGCCGAGAACTCGGAGTCCGAATACGTCGCCTATGTTTCCGAGCAGAACCTGCTGCCCGACGATTCGGGCGAGCCGATCCGGCACTCGCAGGTCGCCGAGATTTTCGTCAAAGACAAATCAGGCGGCTATCGTCCCCGCAACCCGTCGCTGAATTAAGGCTAAACTCGTGTCCCGGACGCGGTGCAGCGCGCAGCGCAGCATCCGAGGCACCCCGTTGCGAGATTCATACCCAACGAAAAAGGCGCCCGATCGGGCGCCTTTTGTTTTGTCGACAGGATGGCCCCGCCCTTACTTCGCAGCCGGATTGGGGGCACCGGCGGGCGGATTGGACTCAAGCTTCTTGCGCTGTTCCTCAGCGCGCTTCTGCAGCTCTTCCTGCAGCTTCTTCTGGGTTTCCTCGAACACCTTGGGGTCGGTCGGCGGGCCGTCATACGCCTTGGCGAATTCGGCCAGCGGCAGCGGCAGCGTCAGCGGCGCGCCGTTGGAGTTGATCGCCTGCACCACCAGGTTCTGGCCCTTCTTCATGCTGGCCAGCAGTTCCGGCGTCACGTCATAGTCCGACATGCAACCATTGGCGAAGCAGATCACGTAGGGGCTCTGCATCGGTGCGTTGGCGTCGACGATCACGCGGGTTCCGTGAACCAGCTGCATGCCCAGCGGAAGGGTCACGCGCAAGATCTTCTTCGGCTCGCCTTCGGGCTCGATGATGACGGCCGCGATGACGGGCTGGCCGGACTCGATGCGGCCGTCCTTGCCGGTGAAGCAGACCTGCTTGGCGCCGGCGTCCTGGCCCTTCAGGCAGAACTTGGTCCAGGGCGCGTAGATCAGCTGAACCTGCTGGTCGGCCGGCTGGGCGCCTGCGGCGGGAGCTCCGGCCGGCGGTGCGGCGGGCTGCTGGGCCGACGGAGCCGGTGCCTTCGGGGCCGCCTTCGGCGCGGCCTTGGGTGCGGGGGCGGCCTTGGGAGCGCCGGGCGCCGGCTGGGGTTGCTGGGCCTGCGCGCTGGAGGCCAGCAGCGAGGCGGACAGTGCGGTCGCCGCCAACACGGCGGTCATCCGCCCACGCGTCCACACCGGCGCGGCCAAGATACGGAAATTCATTGCGGAAAACCCTTTCTGAACGGAAGCGGCAGAAACCGCTGCAGGCACCGACACCTAGCCGTTGGGCGGCTGTCTCTTTGCCAAATGAGGCGGATACGTGACAGGCCCTGCCGTCTTGGTCAATTGCCCGCCTTCAATACAGCGGCAGGCGAAAAGATCAATGCCGACAGGCATCCTTGCCGACTGCCGGGACCGGCTGTGACGGCTATGGTAAAAGCCGCCGTGAGCAATATCGAATCACATCCACGCGCGGCATGGCCCATTTCCGGTCGGCCGAGCGTTCAGGCCATGGCGTGCGTCGTGCTCGCTCTTGCCGTCGGTTTTGCGCTCGCGGTCGACACCTGCCGGGCGGCGGAGCTGCGCCACGGTATCGCCATGCACGGCGTCCCGGCCCTGCCGGCCGATTTCACCCATATGCCCTATGCCAATCCCGCGGCGCCGAAAGGCGGCCGGCTGGTGCAGGGTGTTCTCGGCACCTTCGACAGCCTCAATCCGCTGATCGTCAGGGGCGTCGCCGTGCAGCAGGTCCGCGGCTTTGTAGTCGAAAGCCTGATGGCGCGCGGCCATGACGAGGCCTTTACACTGTACGGCCTGCTCGCCAAGCACGTGGAAACCGACGACGCCAGGAGCTACGTCACCTTCCACCTCGACCCCAAGGCGCGCTTCTCCGACGGCAAGCCGGTGCTTGCGGAGGATGTGCTGTTTTCGTGGGCCCTGCTCCGTGACAAGGGCCGTCCCAACCATCGTCAGTATTACGCGAAGGTCGCCAGCGCCGAAGCAACTGATCCGCTGACCGTGCGGTTCGACCTCGCCGGCGCCAACGACCGCGAGCTGCCGCTGATCCTCGGCCTGATGCCGGTACTGCCCAAACATGCCGTCGATGTCGCCACCTTCGAAGAGACCTCGATGACGGCGCCCATCGGTTCCGGCCCCTACCGCATCACTGCGGTGAAGCCCGGCGCCAGTGTCACGCTGACCCGCAATCCCGATTACTGGGGCCGCGACCTGCCGGTTAACAGGGGCTTATGGAATTTCGACGAGATCAGGCTGGATTTCTACCGCGAGGCCAACGGCGCGTTCGAAGCGTTCAAACGCGGGCTGTACGATTTTCGCGTGGAGACCGAACCGCTGCGCTGGCACGACGGATATGATTTCGCGGCGGCCCGCAGCGGCGAGGTGATCCGCGACACCATCAAGACCGGGATGCCGCAACCTGCCGAATTCCTGGTGTTCAATACGCGGCGTCCGGCATTTTCGGATATCCGCGTGCGCCAGGCCCTGACGCTGCTGTTCGACTTCGAATGGATCAACCGCAACTACTTCTTCGGGCTGTATGGGCGCACCGCGAGCTTCTTCGCTGGCTCGGTGCTGTCGGCCTATGGCCGCGCGGCGGATGATCGCGAGCGTGACCTGCTGAGACCTTTCGCGGCGCGCATCCCGCCCGATATCATGGACGGCAGTTTCCGCCTGCCCGTCACCGACGGTTCGGGCCGCGATCGCGCCACGCTGCGCAGCGCGCTGAAGCTGTTGTCGGAGGCCGGCTACGAGCTCGACGGCGCGGTGCTGCGGCAGCGTTCGACCAGGGCCCCCCTCGCCTTCGAAATCCTGGTGACGACGCGCGATCAGGAGCGGATCGCACTGGCCTGTCAGCGCGACCTGAAGCGCGCCGGCATCGAGGCGTCGGTGCGCGCGGTCGACGCCGTTCAGTTCGACCAGCGCCGGCTCGCCTTCGACTTCGACATGCTGCAGAACCGCTGGGATCAATCGCTGTCGCCCGGCAATGAGCAGTCGTTCTACTGGGGCAGCGAGGCCGCCGGCATACAGGGCACGCGGAATTATATGGGCGCCAGGGACCCCGCCATCGACGTGCTCATCGCGACCCTGCTGGAGGCGCGCGAGCATGCCGATTTCGTCCCGGCGGTGCGGGCGCTGGACCGGACGCTGATGTCGGGCTTTTACGGTATTCCGCTGTTTAACGTTCAAGAACAATGGATCGCGCGCTGGAATCGGATAGAACGACCTGACGCCACTGCCCTGACCGGGTATCTGCCGGAAACCTGGTGGCAGCGGCCGGACGTCCAACCGAAGTGACCCCCGTGATCCAGACCAACGCATCGCCGATGCTCGACGGATTGTTCAAGCGGATCCT
This sequence comes from Pseudomonadota bacterium, assembly GCA_040390145.1. Classification (GTDB taxonomy): domain Bacteria; phylum Pseudomonadota; class Alphaproteobacteria; order Rhizobiales; family Xanthobacteraceae; genus Bradyrhizobium. Next base: position 83,721 of record JAZJYY010000011.1, on the reverse strand, counting down.
CGCCCGCAAGCCGGAGGCGTTGGCGCTGCTCGATCCCCTCAACAAGCAGCGCATCACCGGGCAGCCGCCAAGGAACCTGACCTTCGCGGAAGCCGACCGGGCGATCACGGCGCTGTCCGCGCATTTCATCGAATCCGGCCTGCCGTCCAATTCCGTGATCGCGGTGCAGTTGCCCAATACCATCGAGTTCGTGCTGACGGTGCTGGCCGCGCATCGCGCCGGGCTGGTGGTGGCGCTGTTCCCGCTGTTGTGGCGGCAGGCGGAATTGACCGTCGCGCTCAATCGCACCGGGGCGCGGGCGATCGTGAGCATGAGCCGGATCGACGGCGTCGTTCATGCCGATCTCGCCATGAATGCCGCGGCCGAAGCTTTTTCGATCCGCCATGTCTGCGGATTCGGCAGCGATCTGCCGGAAGGCATGGCTTCGCTCGATCTGGCCCTGTCGAGCGATTCCACCACCTCGCGCACCGTGGTGCAGGACGGCCGCAAGGCGGCGATCATCTCGTTCGACGTCACCAGCGACGGCTTTCGTCCAGTGCCGCGCTCGCATCTGAACCTGATCGCCGGCGGCCTCGCATTGTCGCTCGAGAGCAATGTGCCGCAGGGCGCGACCATCATGTCGGCGTTCACGCCCTCGTCGTTCGCGGGTCTGACTTCGTCGCTGGTGATCTGGCTGTTGTCGGGCGGAACCCTGGCGCTGCACCATCCGTTCGACGACGACGTGCTCGAGCAACAGATCGTCGAGCACAGCTGCGACACCCTGGTCGCGCCCGCGCAACTGGCGTTGCGGCTCGGCGAGATCGACATGGCGGCGCGTCTGCCGACCTTGCGGACTTTGATCGGACTGTGGCGTGCGCCGGAACAGGTCGCATCGTCACCGCCCTGGACGCAGCCGCAGGTAACGCTGACCGATGTCTATCTGTTCGGCGAAGCCGGCCTGTTCGCCGCCCACCGCACCGCGGCAGATGGCGCGCCGGCGGCCGTCCGGCCGGGACCGCACAGCGCACCGCGCGAGGTTCCGGGTTCGTCAATCGCAGGCGATATCTTCCTGACGCCCAGGGGGACGCTGGCCCTGCGGGGACCGATGGTTTCCGTAGCGCCCTACGCGCCGCCGCCACCGCCGAGCGACTCCCTGATCGCGCATCCGCCGCGCGATTTTGTCGACACCGATTACGCCGCCCGGATCGATCGGGCGACCGGCGCGATCTGCATTACCGCGCCGCCCACGGGAATCATGGCAGTCGGCGGTTACCGGTTTCTGTCGGGGGATCTGCAGGAATGGGCCCGGCGCCTCGGACAGGGGGCGCTACTGACGGCGTTGCCGGACCGCCTCAGCGGTCACCGCCTTGCCGGACGTGCACAGGACAACGGCCGGGCCCGCGAGGCGCTGGCCGAACTCGGGCTTAACCCGCTGATGGTGGAAGCATTTCGCGACCGGGCCAATCAGGCCTGAGTGAAATCCATGAGGTCGCGTTGACGCGGCATTAAGGCCGGGGAACTAGGGTCGCGGGTTCCATCCAACGCGTAATCCTTGAGTCCCAGATGTCCCAGCAAGGCCCGCTTATCGTCGTATCGACCGGCGGCCGCCCGTCGTTCGCCAATACCCTCGACGACGCCAAGATGTTCCCGATGATCGATGCCGGCTGGGCCGAGGCATCCCGCGCGGTCGAGCAGATGCAGCCGGCTGCGGTGCTGGTCGCGATGTCCGGAGCAGCCGAACCCGGCCTCGACGCCCTCGCCAAACAGATCGCCGCGCAGCGGCCCTATCTGCCGCTGATCACGGTCGATCCCACGACATCGCTGCCCGACAACGCCATCCCCTTTTCCCAGACCGGCGGCAGTTTCGATCGCCTGACGGCGCGGCTGCGCGCTGCCTTGCGGGTTCGCACCCTCGATATCACCGTGATGCGCCGCATCGACGGCGAGCCGCTGGCGCGCGCCACGGCAAGCGACTTCAATCCGACCCGCGACGCCACCGTGCTGCTGATCGGCCGCGGTGCCGCATACCCCGCGCTTTCGGTATCGCTCGGCGAGCGGATCGCCGTGGTCGGCGCGCTTTCGATCGAAGCTGCCGCCAGGCATCTCAACGTCAGAGACATCGACGGCATCGTGCTCGGCGAAGGCTTCAGTCCGCGCGTGGTGGATGCCTTCCTCACAGTGCTGACCGAGGATTCCCGTTTTCGCAATCTGCCGGTGGTGATGACGTCGGATGCGCTGGCGCCGACCTACGATCTGCCGAACCTCGAAATCATATCCGGCGAGCCCGCGCACATCGCCGCCAACGCGCTGCCGCTGATCCGCCAGCATGCCTTCGAGACCCATCTGACCAGGACCCTCCGGTCGATCGACGCCGAGGGCCTGCTCGATGTCAGGACGGGTCTGTTGACACCGCAGGCCTTCAACCGCGACTTCGCCACCGCGGTCTATCAAACGCTGACCCGCGGCGGCGGCCTGTCGGTGGCGCGCTTTGTCTTCGACCCTGCCCACCCGCGCGCGCAACTCGATGGCGCACGGATCATCAGCCGGCTGATGCGGCAGATGGATTTCGGCGCCGCCCAGGACGACGGCTCGGTCATCGTGGCGTTCGCCGACACCGACCTGCGCACCGGCCACATGATCGCGCGGCGCCTTTCCAGCGTGATGCGCCATACCAGCCACGGCAAGCGCGACATCAGCTCCGAACCGTCGTTAACGGTGGCCACCATGATGCCGGACGATACGGCGAAGTCGCTGCTGGCAAGGCTCTATCAAGAAGCGCGGCGCGCGGCGTCATGAGCGCTCTCTCGACGTCATAGCGAGCGCAGCGAATCAATCCATTCTTTCCTTGCTAGGTAAGATGGATTGCTTCGTCGCAAGGGCTCCTCGCAATGACGTTGAGGGAGCACCGCGTCATCACGCCGCTTTCTTGTTCTCGGCGAGGTTGGCGAGTTGTCGCAAGATCTCCGTGGTTCCGTACAGGCGCTCCTCCGGCGTCTCCCAGACCTGCAGGAACACCACCTTCATGTCCGGGCGGACCTTGGCGGCGTTGCCGTGCTGGCGGATGAAATAGACCAGGCGATCCGGCTGCGCGAACTTGTTGTCGCGGAAGGTGATGACGGCGCCCTTCGGCCCGGCATCAACCTTTTCGACATTGGCACGTCGGCAATAGCCCTTGATCGCAGCGATCTTGAAGAGGTAGCGGACCTCGTCCGGCAGCACGCCGAAACGGTCGCGCAGCTCGGCGGCGAAGTTGTCGATCTCGTCGTCGGTGTCGAGATCGGCCAGCCGCCGGTACAGCGACAGCCGCACCGCGAGATCGTTGACGTAGTCCTCGGGGATCAGCACGGGCATGCCGACGGTGATCTGCGGCGACCAGCGGTCGGCCGCGGGCTCGACCACGCCGGCCTTGAGGTTGAGGATCGCCTCCTCCAGCATCGACTGGTACAGCTCGAAGCCAACTTCCTTGATATGGCCGGACTGTTCCTCACCAAGCAAATTGCCGGCGCCGCGGATATCGAGATCGTGTGACGCCAGCTGGAATCCGGCACCGAGCGTCTCCAGCGATTGCAGCACTTTCAGACGCCGCTCCGCCTGCGCCGTGATCTTGGCCTGGGCCGGCAGCGTGAACAGCGCATAGGCGCGCAGTTTCGAGCGCCCCACCCGGCCGCGTAGTTGATACAGCTGCGCGAGGCCGAACATGTCGGCGCGGTGCACGATCAGGGTGTTGGCGGTGGGAATATCCAGGCCGGACTCGATGATCGTGGTCGACAGCAGGATGTCGTATTTGCCGTCGTAGAACGCCGACATGATGTCCTCGATCACGGTCGGCGGCATCTGGCCATGCGCGACCGCGACCTTCATCTCCGGCACGTTCTTGTCGAGGAAGTCTTTTACCCCAGCGAGGTCCTCGATCCGCGGCACCACGTAAAACGCCTGTCCGCCGCGGTAGCGCTCGCGCAGCAGCGCCTCGCGGATCATCAGGGGATCGTGCGGCGCGACAAACGTGCGGACCGCGAGGCGATCGACCGGCGGCGAGGCAATGATGGAGAGATCGCGCACCCCGGTCAGCGCCAGCTGTAGCGTGCGCGGGATCGGCGTGGCGCTCAGCGTCAGCACATGAACCTGGGCCCGCAGCTGCTTCAGCTTCTCCTTGTGGGTGACGCCGAAATGTTGCTCCTCGTCGACGATGACGAGGCCGAGATCCCTGAACTTGATCGCCTTGCCGAGCAGCGCGTGGGTGCCGATCACGATATCGACTCCGCCTTCCGCAATGCCCTTCTTGACCTGCGTCAGTTCCTTGGCCGGGACCAGCCGCGAGGCCTGCGCGACATTGACCGGAAAGCCGCGGAACCGCTCGGTAAAATTCCGGCTGTGCTGCCGCGCCAGCAGCGTGGTCGGCACCACCACGGCGACCTGCTTGCCCTCGAGTGCCACCGCGAACGCCGCCCGCAGTGCCACCTCGGTCTTGCCGAAGCCGACATCGCCACAGATCAGCCGGTCCATCGGCCGGCCGGTTTCGAGGTCTTTCAGCGTGGCATTGATGGCGCCGAGCTGGTCCTCGGTTTCTTCATAGGGGAAGCGCGCGCAGAATTCGTCGTAGAGATGCGGCTGCACCGGCATTTTTGGCGCTTCGTGCAGGTGCCGCGCGGCGGCGATCTTGATCAGCTCGCCGGCGATCTCGCGGATACGGTTCTTGAGTTTTGCCTTGCGCGCCTGCCAGCCGCTGCCGCCCAGCCGGTCGAGCTCGACATTGGCGTGGTCGGAGCCGTAGCGCGACAGCAGTTCGATGTTCTCGACCGGCAGAAACAGTTTGGTATCGGCGGCATAATGCAGTTCGAGACAGTCATGCGGCGCGCCGCCGACCTCGAGCGTCTGCAGCCCGATGAAGCGGCCGATGCCGTGCTCGACGTGAACCACAAGATCGCCGGTGGAGAGGCTGGTGACCTCGGAGATAAAATTGTCCAGCTTGCGGCTGGCCTTGCGCGGCCGCACCAGCCGGTCGCCCAAAATGTCCTGTTCGCTGATGACGGCGACATGCTCGGTCTCGAACCCGGATTCCATACCGACCACCGCCAGCATGGCTTCGTTGCGCGGCGTCGCCTGCACCGTGCGCCAGGAATTGACGCTGGTGAGCTGGCCGACTTTATGGTCCTTCAACATGCTGCCCATGCGGTCGCGCGAGCCTTCGCTCCACAGCGCGATCACCACCTTTTTGCGCTGGGCATGCAGCGCCTGGACGTGGGCGACCACGGCCTCGAACACGTTGACGGAGGTATCGGCACGTTCAGGCGCGAAATTGCGGCCCTGCCGGGCGCCGGCATCGACCGCATCGGCGCTGCCGTCGGGCAGCGCGAACGGGGTCAGCCGCGCCAGCGCCGCGTCATCCAGCCGCTTGCCCCACTCGTCTTCGGTCAGATACAGCCGGTCCGGCGGCAATGGCTTGTAGATCGCGCCGCCGCCGGGATGCTCCAGCGCCTCGCGGCGCGCCTCGTAGTAATCGGCGATCTGCTTGAAGCGTTCGCGCGCGGCGTCCTCGCTCTGCGGTTCGATCGCGACCGGCGCGCCGTCGAGATAATCGAACAGCGTGTCCATGCGGTCCTGGAACAGCGGCAGCCAGTGCTCCATGCCGGGATGGCGGCGGCCCTCGCTGACGGCTTCGTACAGCAGGTCGTCGCGCTGCGGCGCGCCGAAGGTGGCGACATAGCCCATGCGGAAACGGCGGATGGTTTCGGTGACCAGCTGAAATTCGGAGACCGGCACCAGGTCGAGCGAACGCATCGGCAGCAGCGTGCGCTGCGTCTCGGCATCGAAGCTGCGGATCGATTCCAGGCTGTCGCCGAAGAAATCGAATCGCACGGGCTGCTCGAGCCCGGCCGGGAACAGGTCCAGAATACCGCCGCGCACGGCGTATTCGCCGGGTTCGCGCACCGTCGACGAGCGGTTGTAGCCGTTGTGCTCCAGCCACGAGACGATAGAGGCCATCGGCACCACGTGACCGGGCGCCACCGACAGCGCCTGCGCGGCGACGGTTTCGCGCGCCGGCACCCGCTGCACGATGGCGTTGACCGTGGTCAGCACGATCAGCGGCTTGTCGCTGCCTTCAAGGCGCGACAATCGGGCCAGCGTGGTCAGCCGTTGCGCCAGAATGCCGCCATGCGGCGACACCCGGTCATAGGGCTGGCAGTCCCAGGCCGGGAACTGCATGACCGGCAGATCGGGCGCGAAGAATTCGAGCGCCCGGGCCAGCTGCTGCATGCGCGGCCCGTCGCGGCAGACCACGGCAAGGCTGACCGCCGGCGGGTTCGGCCGCGCCGCCACCGCGCGCGCGAGGTCGGAGACCACGAGGCCCTCGGCGCCCTCGGCGACATTGGCAAAGGTCAGCGCCCGGCCGGGTACCAGCAATTTCGCCGGCGATTGTGTCGGAGACTTCATGCGTCGTGGTCCACCGCGCCCCGCGCCTTGATGCGGTCGAACAGTGCCCCGGTATATTCCGGCGGAAGCCGTTTGTCGCCGCTGAGCGCCGCGTACAGATCAGGGTCAGGCAACTCGATCAGATGCTCAAGCTGGCCCAACTCTTCCTCCGTCAGACCCGCGATCTCGGCATCGGCAAAGCGGCCGAGAATGAGGTCCATCTCACGGGTGCCGCGATGCCAGCAGCGAAACAGCAGCCGCTTGCGGCGGTCATCGAGGCCGTCGCTCGATCGTGTCGATCCCGTCATTGATGATTCCCATCCGAACGCCAAAAGCCCGGACGTGCCGGGCGGGGTTGATATAGCCATGGGAGCGACGAATGTCAGCCCCGAATACAGCGATTGTCGGCAGTTCTGGTATACCGGGCCCGCTGGTCCTGCCGACATTGCGAGGAGCGCTTGCGACGAAGCGATCCAGCTTCCTTTCTGCATAAAGAAGAAAACGATGAGACATCTTCGTGGCGCGGATCAATGACCCGCCCCGACGTTCGGCTCACACCCTCGGTTTCTAACCGTCCTGCAGCTATGTCCGTGCTTCGCGGCCGTGCCAGACGCGTGTGATGAGGATATCACCCGTTTCAGCCAGTATCGAATAACGGACGATATAACCCGAGGCGCCGAACCGGATAACAAGCTGCCGAATCTCGGCATCTTTCGTCGGCATCCCCAATTCGGGAAACTCCTGCAAGCGCTCGATCGCCGTCGAGATCGTCATCATCGCGCGGCGCGCTGCGCCGGGATTGGCCTTAGTCAGAAACGTCCGCAATCGCTCGACATCCATCAGAGCGTCGGGCGAAAAGAAGATCATCCGATCTTGGATGGAGATGGACGCGGTAGCTCTTCCGCCGTATCCCAACTCGCAACCCAAGCCTTGACGTCTTCTAGCGGAACCGCCTGGCCGCTGTTGACGAACGCGTCGAGCCGACGCCGATCCTCCGCGATATCAGGTCCTGAGAGATCAACGACGGAATCCAACAGCGCCACGGCTTCGGCAACAATGACCGCGACATCCTGTCCGCGCTCGGCTGCCATTTCGGTCAGGCGCGCGTCCGTGCCGGCATCGATTTCCAGGGTGCGGCGAATGATATTCATGAGCTAAAGATAGGTCCGGCAACCCGGCTTGTCGAGCGAGTGATAACGATGCACACGGGCCTGCGCGCAGGCCGCGGCCGTCGGGATCAGGCCCTTTGTCAGGGAAAAATCCGTGGATGACCGGCCTAAAGCCGGGCATGACGAACAGGAACGATCTTAGGCTTCAGAATGCGCCCTGCTTTGCTCAATCCCCTGTTTGCGCCGGTCACGACCCTTGGCGGGGTCGGGCCGAAGCAGGACAAGCTGTTCCGTTATCTGCTGGGCCGCGATGAGACGCCGCGGCTGGTGGACCTGCTGTTGCATCTGCCGGCCAGCGTGATCGACCGCCGGGCGCGGCCGAAGATCCGCGACGCCGCCCAGGGCGCCGTGGTGACGCTGGAGGTGACGGTCGACCGTCACCGCCCGCCGCCGCCGCGCAATGCGCGCGCGCCGTTCCTGGTCTATGCCAGCGACGACACCGGCGACGTGGTGCTGACCTTCTTCCGCGCCAAGCCAGGCTATGTCGAAAAGCTGCTGCCGGTCGGCGCCAAACGCTACGTCTCCGGCACCCTGCAGATGTATGACGGCATTCCGCAGATCGTGCATCCCGACCGCGTCGTCGATGAAGAGGGATTCGCAAAACTCTCGGGCATCGATCCGGTGTATCCGCTGACCGAGGGGCTGGCGCTGGGCTCGCTGCGCCGGGCGATGGTGCAGGCGCTGCAGAAGCTGCCCGCCTTGCCGGAATGGATCAGTCCGGAGGTGATCCGCCGCTGCCAATTTCCGTCCGTGGCCGAGGCGCTGAACCGCGTCCACGTGCCGGTCGAGCTCACCGACATTTTGCCCGATGGTCCGTTCTGGTCGCGGCTCGCCTTTGACGAATTGCTGGCCGGCCAGCTGGCACTGGCGCTGGTGCGGGCGCAACTGCGGCGCCCGGCCGGCGACCGCCACGCCGGCGACGGCCATCTGCGCAGCCGCATCATCGACGCCCTGCCCTATGCGCTGACCACCTCCCAGCGCGACGCGGTCGCCGCCATCACCGACGATCTGCGCCAGCCGGTGCGGATGCTGCGGCTGCTGCAGGGCGACGTCGGCTCCGGCAAGACCGTGGTGGCGCTGCTGGCGGCCGCTGCCGTCACCGAAGTCGGCAAGCAGGCCGCGCTGATGGCGCCGACCGAAATTTTGGCGCGGCAGCACATCAAGACCATCACGCCGTTGGCCGAACGCGCCGGCTTGCGGGTGGCGATCCTCACCGGCCGCGAGAAGGGCAAGGAGAGACGCGATATCCTTGCGCGGCTTGAAGCCGGCGAGATCGATTTTCTGGTCGGCACGCACGCGTTGATCCAGGACGACGTGGTGTTCAAGGCGCTGGCGCTGGCGGTGGTCGACGAGCAGCACCGTTTCGGGGTGCGCGAGCGGCTGGCGCTGACCAACAAGGGCGAAGCGGTCGACGTGCTGGTGCTGAGTGCGACGCCGATCCCGCGCACGCTGGTCATGACCTATTTCGGCGATATGGACGTTTCGGAATTGCGCGAGAAGCCGGCGGGACGCCAGCCGATCGACACCCGCACCATCCCGAACAGCCGGCTCGGCGAGGTGATGGACGGCGTCGGCCGCGCGCTCGACAAGGGCAAGCTGGTCTACTGGATCTGCCCGCTGGTGGAGGAATCCGAAGCCGAGGGTATCGAACATCTGACCAACGCCACCGAACGGTTCGAGAGCCTGAAGCAACGCTTTGGCGAGCGTGTCGGGCTGGTGCACGGCCAGATGAAGGGCACCGAGAAGGACCGCGTGATGGCGCAGTTCGCCGCCGGCGAGATCGGGCTATTGGTGGCCACCACCGTGGTCGAGGTCGGTGTCGACGTGCCCGCCGCCACCATCATGGTGATCGAGAACGCCGAACGCTTTGGCCTGGCGCAACTGCATCAGCTGCGCGGCCGGATCGGCCGCGGCTCCGAGGCATCGACGTGTCTGCTGATCTACAAGGAGCCGTTGAAGGAAATGTCGACCGCACGGCTGAAGGTGATCCGGGAAACCACCGACGGCTTTCGCATCGCCGAGGAGGACCTCAAATTGCGCGGCGAAGGCGACGTGCTGGGCACCCGCCAGAGCGGCCTGCCCGGCTACCGCATCGCGCGCTCCGAGGTGCACGCCCAGCTCGTCACCCAGGCCCGCGACGAGGCGCTGCGCATCCTGAAGGACGACCCCAAGCTGAAGAGCGAGCGCGGCGAAGCGCTGCGGGTGCTGCTCTATCTGTTCGAGCGCGACGAGGCGGTGCCGCTGATCGGCGCGGGCTAACAGCATTCTTCAAATTAAATATAGCCTTGAAGATAAAATAAATCAAAAAAGCACATTCTCACTCCATGAGGCCGTTCGATCAATCGGGTGACGGCCCATTTTCAAAGGTCAACGCGCATTTTTCCGGCTTTTAATATCGCCACGTCACCTCGATTAAATAAGCCGATCCTCAATCCAATTAACCGAAGATTGGAACTCCCTCTTGACACGCACCCTGCCGTATTAATAACTTGTTAAATATTCAATCAGCCGCATCGAAGCCGATGGGTGGCGTAGTTTCCACGTCGATTTAATACGCCGGGGTTAATTTCCGTTGCTCGTTGATTCAGACAAATAAATTTTGGGGAAAATTGGTCATGACCCGCAACACCGCACCCGACGCGCGCAACAACAGTTTTGAGGTGAGTGAGAATGCTTCAGGCGTTGTCCTCAACGTGTTATCGAATGACACCGACTGCAACAACGACAAGCTCACGATCGTCGCCGTCAACGGTTCTGCAATAACGGTCGGTCAATGGATCAAGTTGCCGAATGGGAGCCTCCTCCGGCTCAATTCGAATGGCACATTTTCCTACAACACCAACGACGCATTCGACTCGTTGAAATCCGGGCAGGAGGCGACTGATCGCTTCACCTACAAGATCTCGGACGGAAAAGGCGGCTATGATACCGCGACTGTGACCATCACCATCGACGGGACGAGCCAGTCGGGCGGGTGCGGCAACAACAACAATCATGCGCCGGTAGGCGTCGCCGATTGCAACGCGGTCGTCGAGTCGGGCGTCAAGCCCGGCAACACCCCGTTTGCGGGCACGCCGACCGCCACCGGCAACGTCCTAAGCAATGATACCGACGTCGACCAGGGTCGCATTCTGACGGTGGCAGCCGTGAACGGCGCTGCCGGCAGCGTCGGCCAGTCGGTAACTGGAACCTACGGCTCCGTCGTGATCGGCGCCAATGGCGGCTACACCTACACGCTGAACAACAACGACACCGACACCAACGCGCTGCCGCAGGGCGCCACGGTGAACGATGTCTTCACCTACAGGGTGACCGACCAGTTCGGCGCCACCTCGACCACGACGCTCACCATCAAGATCACCGGCACCAACGATGCGCCGGTGGCCGTCGCCGACACCAATGCCGGCGATCCCGTCGTCGAAGCCGGGGCCGCCGGTCCCGGCGATCCGACCGCGGTCGGCAACGTGCTGAACAACGATACTGACGTCGACACCGGTCGTGTGCTGACCGTATCGGCGGTGAACGGCGTTGCCGGCAATGTCGGCGCCACCGTCGGCGGTACCTATGGGTCCGTCGTGATCGGGGCCAATGGCGGCTACACCTACACGCTGAACAACAACGACCCCGACACCAACGCGCTGGCGCAGGGCCAAACGGTCACCGAGGTCTTCACCTATGTGGTGAAAGACGAGTTCGGCGCCACCTCGACCACGACGCTTACCATCACCATCCAGGGCACCGATGACGCGCCGGTGGCGACCGTTGACTGCGGCGCGGCGGTCGAGGCCGGCGTCAAGCCCGGCAACACCCCGTTTGCGGGCACGCCGAGCGCCACCGGCAACGTCCTGACGAACGACACTGACGTCGACACCGGTACCGTTCTGACCGTGGCGGCCGTGGCCGGCCTTGCCGGCAATGTCGGCCAGGCGGTGGCAGGGACCTACGGCTCCGTCGTGATCGGCGCCAATGGCGCCTACATCTACACGCTGAACAACACCGACTCCGACACCAACGCGCTGGCGCAGGGCGCCACGGTCAACGATGTCTTCACCTACAAGGTGACCGACCAGTTCGGCGCCACCTCGACAACGACGCTGACCATCAAGATCACGGGTACCAACGATGTGCCGGTAGCGGTGGCCGACACCAATGCCGGCGATCCCGTCGTCGAAGCCGGCGCCGACGGTCCCGGCGATCCGACCGCGGTCGGCAACGTGCTGACCAACGACACTGACATCGACACCGGTTACGTTCTGACCGTGGCGGAGGTGAACGGCGCTGGCGCCAATGTCGGCAATCCCGTGAGCGGCACCTACGGCTCCGTCGTGATCGGCGCCGACGGCAGCTACACCTACACGCTGGATAACACCAATCCCGCGACCCAGGCGTTGGCGCAGGGCGAGACGGTCAACGAGGTGTTCCACTACACGGTCACGGACGAGTTCGGCGCAACCTCGACCACGACGTTGACCATCACCATCACCGGCACCAACGACACGCCGACCTTCAGCGGACAGGCCTCCGGGACGGTGATTGAAAAGATCAATGTCGACCAGAACTATGCCGGCCCGGCAACGGCATCGGGACAAGTCGTGATCAGCGACCCGGAAGCCGGCCAGTCGCATTTCCTGACCCCGGCCTCGTTGCAGGGCAACTACGGCACCTTCACGTTCGACGCCAATGACGGGCATTGGAGCTACACGATCGACCAGAACAGGGCTGATCCGCTGGCGGGCGGTCAACACGGCACGGATATCCTGACCGTCACATCGCTCGACGGCTCGGCAACCCAGGACATCACCATCGATGTCGTCGGCGCCAACGATGCGCCCGCGGACCTGATCTTCAATGTCAGCAATGTCGCGACGACGACAGATGCGGTGGTATCCCCGGGATTTACCTTGGGATCCTTCCAGGCGATCGATGTCGACAGCACCGATTTCGTTTATTCGCTGATTCCCGGCACCGGCACGACTGCCTCGAGCTTTTCGCTCGTCCCCGGCGCCGGCGGTACGGCAACGTTGAGCTTTGGCGCCGCTCCGGCCACGAACCATCTGTACAATTTCTCGGTGCAGGTCACCGATGTCCCAGGCGGCGCGGTGCGGGTGGAAAATTTTGCGGTTCACACCGGGACGACCGCCGGCGAAACGCTCAGTTTCGTGGTGGGTGCGACCGCGGACATTTCGTTTGGCCTCAATGGCGGAGATACGCTGACCGGCGGTGTCGGAGATGACACGCTCGTAGGCGGTTCGGGCAATGATATCCTGAGTGGCGGCAGCCAGAATGACGTCCTGGTCGGCGGCGCCGGCGTGGATACCGTGACGGGCGGCAGCGGTAACGACAATTTTGTCTTTACGGCAGCGACGCAAAGCGCGCCGGGAACGGCGGACACCATCACGGACTTCGTTGCCAACACCTCCACGGCAAGCAGCCAGGCCGGCTGGAACGGCGATGTCCTGGACTTCAGCGCGATTACGGGCAGCGCGGCCCAGCATCTCTCCTACGGCGGCGCCAGCAACTCGGCTCAGTCCAACTCGGTCACCTGGTTCGAAGATATTGCCAACAACAGGACAATCGTACAGGCAGATGTCAGCGGCGACACCACCGCCGATATGCAGGTCATCCTCACGGGCATCAATCTGAATCTGAACGACCACGCGTTCCTTCTCTGACACCGGGCGGCCCAGCCGCCCGGCCTGCAACGATCCCGGCGGCATGATTTTCGGCAACTTGTGATTTAAATAATGGCAGGCGGTTAAACCGAAAAATTTCCAGCTCACTTCATTTTTTGCTGGCAATAAAGTTAACTACCCGCAATAATCTTCGAATTATTGCACTTGATGATACGAAGTTGCGATTGGACGGCTGTCGGCTTTTTGCACGGCCAATTTTGGGGGTTGGGGAATGATTATGAACATGCGGGGATTATTGGTTGCGACTGCCGTGCTGATCGGTGTTTCGGTGGCAAGCCCGGCTTCCGCTGCGGTTACCTTCTACACCGATTATACAGCGTGGTCGGCCGCCGTTACCGGCGCGATCGTTATGGAAGATTTTAGCGGCGCCGGGCCGACGGCGCCGGGTCTTTCGGTCAGTAATGGCGCAATTACTCATACATCTGCTACGTTCGGCGATGCGTGGCGCGCCACAGTCGTCCCGGGAGGGGCATCCACCACGTGGTCATTTGCTTCGCCGATATATGCCTTTGCCGGGTCCTGGGATCTACAAAGCCAATCTGTGAACGGCCCCGGCACGGGGATAGATCTCTATTTGGACGGGGTAACGCTCATCGGCAGCATCTCCAGTAGTTATGCTGGCATGTTTGTCGGATTCGTTTCCACCACTGCCTTTTCCTCTGTTCAGGAGCGCGCCGGATCGGAGACTGGCGCAACTGAAACCTATGAAGTCTCTCCGATCCTCTTCGCCGGCGCAGTCCCCGAGCCATCGACCTGGGCGATGCTGATCCTGGGTTTTGCGGGCGTCAGCCTGTTGTCCTATCGTCGGCGGATGCGCAGTCAACTGGCCTAGGCCAGAGCTTTCCTGCTGCGACCGATCAATGGGCCGCCCGCAAGGCGGCCTTTTTGATTGCTGAACTCGGCAATCAATCCACCTTCGCCGACTCCGGCCGAGGCGCGCTACTCGTTGCAGGCGGCAATCGCCGAATCTCGAAACGCTGAGACCCAGTCAATTTGCGTTTCCGTATCCGGAACGCGCACGCCCCGTGCCCTGCCGATCGCTTCAAATGCAACCGCCGGATCGGCCCCTGAGCAAACCAGTGCGCATGCTGCGATGAGGGCCGAGCGTCCGATCCCGGCGCGACAATGTACCGCGACGGCTCGCCCTCCGCCGATCCTCGCTGACACCGTGCGAGCAAGGATTACTGTGTCACGCAATGACACGGGCACGCCGCGGTCCGGAATGGGGAATGAAAGGAATTCCATGCCCTGCTCGTGGCAGAGATCTGCTTCACGTTGAAGTTCAAGGTCGCGGACCTCCTCCCGTTCAAGGAGGCTGATAACGACATCGATACCTTGCGCGCGCCATCCGGAAATCTCGTCCTCGAGCCAGTCTCCCGCACGCGGTCGGGCCATGATTGCGAGCCGCCCGGCCATCGGCAAGTCGATCCAATGGATCTGTGGACGCATTGCTGGCTCCTACCGATTCAGGCGTTGCGAAGCACACCTATCGACCCCAACCGGGTGGACGCCGACGCGATGTGTGGCGGATGTGGGTGATGTGAATCTCGTCGCCAGTGACCAAATAGAAAATCAGATAACGCAGATTGGGAGCCACGATTACTCGTACGTTTGGTTCGTCCGTTTCTCTCCCCTGGAATGGGTTGCCGGCTAGCTCCCGCGCGCGTTCTACTAAGCGCGAGACAAATCCAGTAGCGATATCGGGACTGTCATGACTGATGTAATCGTGGATCTGAGCAAGATCACGCAGCGCCCGCCGGGTAAAGCGAACCTTCATGCACGCGGGTGCAAGCGAAAAAGTTCGTCGATTTCCTCGTCGGACACAAAATCCCCACGACGCGCGTCTTCCAATCCCGCGCGAACTGCGGTTCGCTCTTCATCGGAAAGCCTGTACACGCCGGTGCGACGGGATTCGATTTCGCGGGCCACGTCGGCAAGTTCTTCCTGGTCCTCTTGCGGCCAGGACTGAACTTGTTCCAACAATGTTTTTGTTCCGGGGCTCATACTGCCAAATATAGCATATCTGCCCTATTCCGCCACTCCAGCGCCGGGACGGAGCCGCCCTCAATCCACCTTCGCCGGCTCCGGCCGAGGCGCCGCCGTATTCGCCAGCCGCGCGGCGTTCGCCATTTCGGCCAGGGCGGCGATCTTCTTCTGGCCGTCGGAGCCGGGCTGCACCACGCCGCAGGACATGATCAGGGTGGCGGCGTCTTCGGCGCTCATCTGGACTTCGATGATCTTGCTCTTTGGCACGTAAAAGAAGAAGCCGGTGGTCGGGTTCGGCGCGCAGGGTAAAAATACCGAGATGTGCTCGTCCTGGCCCGGCAGCTTGTTGGCGACTTCAACGCTGGGCGGCTGCGAGATCAGCACGATCGACCACATGCCGGGCGACGGGAATTCGACCAGGCCGACGCGGCGGAAGCTGGAGCCCTGCCCCGAAAACAGCGTTTCGAATACCTGCTTGAGGCCGCGATAGATCGCGCGCACCACCGGCATGCGGCCGAGCAATTTCTCGCCGAGATCGACCAGGGTCCGCCCGATCAGATTGGCGGCGAGGAAGCCCAGCAGCGTCAGCGCGAACACCGCAACGATCAGCCCGGAGCCCGGCAGCCCGAACGGCAGGTAGGTCTCCGGCCGGTAGGCCATCGGCACGAACGGCCGGACGATGCCATCGACCCAGGTGACGAACCACCAAGTCAGATAGAAGGTGATGGCGATCGGACCGGCGACGATCAGGCCGGTCAGGAAATAGTTCCGGAATCGGGCCATAAACCCGCTGTGGACCTCTGGCGGGACCTCGGCCGGGGGCACGGGCGGCAATTCGTCGGGCTTCATTCGGGTTCCAGGTTGATCACAGCGGCTACTGTACACGGCCAGCCAAGCCATCCTAGCAGACTTTGGAAGGCCCCGGCCACCGTCCGGAATGTGACACTATTCCACCGTCACCGATTTCGCCAGATTGCGCGGCTGGTCGACGTCAGTGCCCATTATGACGGCAGTATGATAGGCCAGCAGCTGCACCGGGACGGCATAGACCATCGGCGTGAAGGTGGCGGCCATATCAGGCAATACGATGGTCACCAGCGACTCGATGGTGGCCTCCGCCGCCCCCTTGGCGTCGGTCATCAGAATGATCTTGCCGCCGCGGGCGGCGACTTCCTGCATGTTGGAGACGGTCTTTTCGAACACCCGGTCGTGGGGCGCGATCACCACCACCGGCATGTTCTCGTCGATCAGCGCGATCGGGCCGTGCTTGAGCTCGCCGGCGGCGTATCCCTCGGCATGAATGTAGGAAATTTCCTTCAGTTTCAGGGCGCCCTCCAGCGCCAGCGGATAGCTGGTGCCGCGGCCGAGATAGAGCACGTCCTTGCACTTTGAGAGGTCGCGCGCGAGCTTTTCGATCTGCGGCTCGGTCTTCAGGGCCTCGGCCATCAGGCGCGGAATTTCCACGAGGCCATGAACGAGCCTAGCTTCGTCGGCCTCTGACAATTCGCCGCGCGCCTTGCCCGCGGCCACCGCGATCGCGGCCAGTACCATCAGCTGGCAGGTGAAAGCCTTGGTCGAGGCGACGCCGATTTCGGGGCCCGCCAGCGTCGGCAGCACGGTCTCGCTTTCGCGCGCGATGGTCGAACTCGGCACATTGACCACGGAAAGCGTGTGCACCCCCTCCGCCTTGGCATAACGCAAGGCCGCCAGCGTGTCGGCGGTCTCGCCGGACTGCGAAATGAAGATCGCCAGATCGCCCTTGCGCAGCGGCGCCTCGCGGTAGCGGAATTCCGAGGCGACATCGAGCTCGACCGGCACGCGGCCGAGCCGCTCGAACCAGTATTTGGCGATGAAACCGGCATAGCTTGCGGTACCGCAGGCGACGATCGAGATGCGCTGGATATTCTTGAAATCAAACGGCAGCGTCACCGGCAGCGAAACCCGCTCGGTCGCCATGTCGACGTAGCGCGCCAGCGTATGGCCCACCACTTCGGGCTGCTCGTGGATTTCCTTGGCCATGAAGTGGCGGTAATTCGCCTTGTCGACCAGCGAGGTCGAGGCGGCGTGCTTGAGCACCTCGCGATGCACCACGGCGTTGTGCTTGTCATGGATCACGGCGCTGGTGCGCGTCAGCACGACCCAGTCGCCGTCCTCGAGATAGCTGATGGTGTCGGTGAACGGGCCGAGCGCGATGGCGTCGGAACCGAGATACATCTCGCCGTCGCCATAGCCGATCGCCAGCGGCGGGCCGTTGCGGGCGCCGATCATCAGATTGGCGTCGCCGGCGAAAATGAAACCGAGCGCGAACGCGCCGCGCAGCTGCGCCAGCGAGGCCTTGACCGCTTCGACCGGATCGAGGCCCTTGGCCAGATAGGAGTCGACCAGATGCAGCACGATCTCGGTATCGGTCTCGGTCTTGAACACCGCGCCCTTTTTCGTCAGCGCCTCGCGCAGCTCGCGAAAATTCTCGATGATGCCGTTGTGAACCACGGCGACGCGATCGGTCGCGTGCGGATGCGCGTTGTTCTCGGTCGGCTTGCCGTGGGTGGCCCAGCGGGTGTGCCCGATGCCGGTGTGCCCCGCCAGCGGCTCCGCCCGCAATTTCGCTTCGAGATTTTTCAATTTGCCTTCGGCGCGGCGGCGCTCGAGATGATCGCCTTCCAGCGTGGCGACTCCTGCGGAATCGTACCCCCGATATTCCAGCCGCTTCAGCGAATCCACCAGTTGCTCCGCAACCGGAGCCCGTCCCAAAATGCCGACAATGCCGCACATGCGGTTCGATATCCCCAAATTAGCCGAAAATGCGCCCGCTCCTCTTAACGAGAATCGCGCAGCTTCAGATACTCAATAATTATTGCGGATTGCGACAGCGTTAAGCGGAAAGCTTAATAACGACGTTGTCGGGCATGATCCGATCCGAAAACCCGCAGCCGCTTTTCGGGATCATGCCTGGCCATCTTTGGGCGCCTTCGCCTTCGTCTTCAGCTCGCGATACCGCTTCGCGCCGCCTTCGCGGTTGGTCTGCGGGCTGCGCTCGACGGCCAGCGCATCGTCGGGCACGTCCCTGGTGATGACGGAGCCGGAGCCGATATAGGCGCCGTTGCCGATCTTGACGGGCGCCACCAGGGAGGAATTCGTGCCGACGAAGGCGCCCTCGCCGATCGTGGTCCTGTGCTTGGAAAAGCCGTCGTAATTGCAGGTGATGGTGCCGGCGCCGATGTTGGAGTTGGCGCCGACATCGGCGTCGCCGATGTAGCTGAGGTGATTGACCTTGACGCCGGCTTCCAGCGTCGCCGCCTTGACCTCGACGAAATTGCCGATCCGCGCGCCGTCGCCGAGCGAGGTCCCCGGCCGCAACCGCGCATAGGGGCCGACCGATGCCTTCCTGCCGATCGAGGCCTGCACGATGTGGGAGAACGAATGGATCACCGCGCCGTCTGATATCGTGACGCCGGGACCGATCACCACGAACGGCTCGATGGTGACGTCCTTGCCGAAGGTGGTGTCGGCGGCGAGATGGACCGTGTCGGGCGCGATCAGCGTCACGCCGGCCGCCAGCGCCGCCTTGCGCAACCTGGCCTGCATCACCGCTTCGGCTTCGGCCAGCTGGCTCTTGGTGTTGATGCCGCGCACTTCATCCTCGCCGGTTTCGATCACGACCGCCTCCAACCCCAGCTCCCGAACTACTGTGACGGCGTCGGTCAGATAATATTCGCCCTTGCTGTTGGCGTTGCCGATGGCGTCGATGATCTCGAGCGCCTT
>JAZJYY010000011.1:0-64711 GCA_040390145.1 Pseudomonadota bacterium | reverse complement strand
AACCAGTGCGCATCAATCCCGACCGCCGCGTCCCCATCGAACGCCATCACACCGGCGTTGCAGAGTTTTATCGCGCGTTGCTCCGGCGTGGCGTCGGCGTGCTCGCGGATATCGACCAGCCGGCCGTCCTCGACCAGCAGCCGGCCATAGCCGGTGGGATCGGCGGCGCGAAAGCCGAGCACCGCGAGTGCTGCGCCCGACGCCAGCGGCGCGCGCAGCCGCGCAAACGTTTCGGCCGAAATCAGCGGGGTATCGCCGAACACCACCAGCAGGTCGTCGGCGCCGCGCGCGAGGGCGTCGCGGGCCGCCAGCACCGCATGCGCGGTGCCGAGCCGCTCGCGCTGAATGAAGCATTCGGCGTCGGGGCGGATGCGCTTGACCTCGTCGGCGACCGCCGCGTGGTCGGGGCCGATCACCACGGCAAGCCGGGCATCGGCGCCCTTTGGGGCGGCGCCCAGCACATGCGCCAGCAGCGACTGGCCGGCGACGGGATGCAGCACCTTCGGCAGCGACGATTGCATGCGGGTGCCCTCACCGGCGGCGAGCACAATGGTGAGGCTGGAGCGAGACATTCGTATCCCTGTGTTGACCCGGAGTTCACGGCGTCGCGTGCGCCGCCGCCCTCTTAGAGGGTTTTCGCCCTGCATGGAAATCCGATTCGCCACCCTGACATTACCGAGAACGGCCATCCGGACGGTTCCGGACTCAGGATGGCGAGCCTTTTCCTGTTAATGTTTGGCGTGTGATTCGGGCAGGCCTCGGGAGGGCCGACAACTTCGTATGGCCAAGAAACCTGACCAGAAAGCAGACCACCTGGCTGGCGGTTTCGAAACCGAGAATACCGGCGGCGTGCTGTCCGGCTTTTTGGCGGAGGAGGACGAATTCGACCGCCGCAAGCTGTGGCGATTGGGATGCTGGGGCGTTGCCTCGGTCGGCGCGGTGGTGCTGGCGGTGCTCGCCAACCAGTCGTCGGTCGGATGGCGGCGCGACCAGGTCGCGACGGCCGATTTGAGCCGCCAGGCTCAGCAGATTCAAGCGGTCGCGAGGGACACCCACAGCGAGGCCCGGCGGCTGGCCGCCGCGATCGAAACGCTGAACACCGATCGCGACCGGCTGTATTCGCGCGTCACCGTGGTCGAACAGGGACTGGATTCGGTGACCGGCGCCATTTCCCGGCAGGCCGCCGCCCCGGCGGCGCCGCAACCGGTTCCCGCCTGGCCGGCGGGCGAGACCGCCGCGGTGCTGGCAAGTCCGCAGCCAAGTCCGCTGCCAAGCCCGCCCCCCGCCATCGCGCCCGTGGCCACCAACGCCACGGCAGCCGCCGAGAAGCTGCCCAAGGTCATCGCGGCACCCACAACGCCACCCGAGCCGGCGCCCTCCACGGTCTCATCGGTCGAACCGGTGCCCACCCATCGGCCGGCGGCGAGCCCCGCCACGCCGCTGATCGCGGAGCGGTCGATGATGGCGCCGCCGGATGCCGCGGCCGGCAAACTGATCGAACCGGAGCGGCCGGCCAAAGCCGTCACTTCGGGGCCGATCCCTGAAATCGTGGCCGCGGTCGGCGCCGACGCGGAGGCGGAGGCGATCGCGCCCAAGCTGCTGCGAACCGAGTTCGGCGTCGATGTCGGCGGCGCCAATTCAGTCGGCGGCCTGCGCGCGCTGTGGCGCGGCCTGTTGAAATCGAAGTCGAATGCGGCGCTTTTGGCCTTGCGGCCGATCATCGTGGTGAAGGAAGGCGCAGGCGGGCTCGGTCTGCAGCTGCGGCTGGTCGCCGGCCCGCTGCGCGATGCAGCGGCGGCGGCGAAAATCTGTGCCGCGCTGATCGAAAGCCAGCGGCCTTGCGAGACCACCGTGTTCGACGGCCAGCGCCTTTCGCTTCAGGGCGACGAGCCGCCCGCCGCGGTCAAACCTGCGCCGCGCAAGCGAAGCAGCGCCAAGCCGAAGCCGGTGGCGGTCGAGGAGCCGGCCAGGAAGCCGGAAGGCGGCATGCTGTCCTCATTGTTCAAGCGCGACCAATAAACCTGCCCTGACAGGGCGTTATGCGATTTTTCTCATGTTCTTTCAGGCCGCCGCGACGTTCGTGGCCGGTGCCGGGTTGTCCCGCCCCGAATTACCGAGCATATTCGAACGATGAAAAAAGAACCGTTCCGGCTGACGCCCTATCAGGTGCAATGGCTGCTGGTCGTCGGCTTCGTGACCGTCGGCTACGCGCTCTATCTGCGCTATCTCGCCATCGAGTTCTCGAGCGCGGCGCTGGCCTGCGACGCCGGCCTGCAGACCATGCTGTGCAAGACCCGGATCCTGGTGACCTCGCTGTTTCGCAATTCGGTGTTCGGCATCGTCGCGCTCGTCATCGCGACGCTGCATCTGTTGCGGCCCTCGATCGTCTTGCTCACCGGAGGGCTGATATCCGCCGGCTTCGGCATCGTGCTCTACAATGTCAGCCTGTCGGGCCTGGCGATCGGCCTGCTCATTTTGGGATTTGCACGGCCCGCGCCCGCCACAGCGTAACGGCCAGCAGGACAAACAGCGCGCAGGTCCACAGCGACTGCCAGTTGTCCTTGCCTTCGTTGAAGCCGGTGTACAGCGCTGCGGCCGCCAGCACGCCGGCAAATACCGCCTCGGCGATCGGGCGGGTGCCCTGCTGCGGCCGGTTCAGCGCCATCAGCGTCCAGAATGGCAGCACCGCCATGGTCAGGGCGGCAAACGGAAAATCCTTGTAGCGCGGATCGAACACGAAACCGAGTGCGGTCTCCGCGCCGATCAGGGTGGTCACCAGCAGTGTGGCCCCGAGCAGGAAGGTCAGCGCCGACCGCGCCCGCTGATCGCGTGGCCCCATCAATTCCAGGAATGTCGGCAGCGCCCGTCCGGACATCAGGGCGTTGGCGCAGAGCATGGGCGACACGATCCCGGCCGCCAGCAGCGCGCCCCATTTGAGCCAGCCGCCGATCCCGTAACTTTCGTAAAGCATCTTGTCGACGGCGACGCCAAGCAGGATGCCGGCCGCCGTGGCGGAGATGCCGACCGCGACCCAGGCTGCCGGCCGCGGCGTCCAGGGCCGGCGGCGCAGCGTCAGCCAGGCCGCGCCGAACACCAGGATGCTGAGGCCCATGCCGGATACCATCTGCAGCTTCCAGGACGGATAGTTGCTGATGGGCTGGTTGGGCGGAAACTTCAGGTCGCGTTTAACCGCGTCGATCAGGCCCCAATAGCCGCCGACGGTGCCCTCGAGCTGGCGCTTCCATGGCTGGTCGTAGGCTTCGATCAGGTTGACGCGAAAATTCTCCCGCTTCGCCAGCGCCAGAATTTCCGAAACCACTTTCGCCTGATTGGCGCGCGACGGCAGCGCGCCTTCGCGCATCCGTCCGGCGCTCGGCCAGCCGGTTTCCCCGATCAGGATTTCCTTGCTCGGAAACGCCACCGCCATCCGCTTGCGAATGGCGTCGACATGGGCGGCGGCGTGCCTGGCGCGGATCGGAAAGTCTTCCCAATACGGCAGGATGTGGATGGTGACGAAATCGACGGCGTCATAGACTTCGCGGTGGCGCAGCCAGAATTCCCACACATCCGCGTAGGTGACGGGAACGGTGACCTGCGATTTGACCGAGCGGATGTTGGCTGCGAGGTCGGCGGCCGTCATCTCGCCGCGCAGCAGCACCTCATTGCCGACCACGACCGATGAGATGACGCCGGGATATTCCCGGGTCAGGCGCACCGCCGTCTGGATCTGCGCGAGATTCTTCAGGCGGTTGCTGCCGAGCCAGATCCCCTGAATGACCTTCAGCCCGACCTTGCCGGCGAGCTCCGGAACCTGATCAAGGCCGTTGTCGATCGAATAGGTGCGCACGCAGTCGGAAATTTTGGCGAGCTGCGCCAGGTCCTCGGCGATCTGTTCCGGACCGACGTGCAAGGTCGGCACCAGCGGCGACTGGTCGCCGCGGAACGGCGCGTAGGATACGCATTGCAGCTTGGCGTTGGGGTCGATCGGCGCGCGCGCCAGATTGATGGGCGTGGCCATCCACCACCACGCCGCGGCGATCGCACTCAGGGATATCAGGATAAGCGCCAGTGGCGTACGAAGTGAAATCGGTTCCATCCTCCGGGCGAGGACCGTCGATTAGCTTGTCACCGGCCTCCTGCCAAGAGCCGGATGGTCGCAATCCCGCCTGTTCCCGGACTGCGGCTTTACCGCCCGGCGATAAAGTTGTGACTTTGCTGGACAAAATTCGAAATGTCCGTCATGGGAATCCCTCAGGAATTAACTTGGGAATCCAAGGCGTCGCCGCCGCATTGGAGTCCCATTTGGACGGCATCACACCAGCGCGTCCGGGCTGGCCCGGGGCGGGAACAAATCGGGGAATCTATGCGTCGACGGGTGGTTCTTCAGTTTCGGAGTGCGGTTTTGCGCCATCTCGCCGTTGCCGGGCTTGCGCTCCTGATCGGTAGTGGTGGCGCCCTCGCCCAAAGCGGCGCGCAGGACCAGTCCGGCAAGCCGGCCGCGACCACCCCCGCCGATGTCGCCAGGGACAACCAGCGCAAGACCGACCAATTCCTGGAAGCCTCCACCGCCATCAACGGCCCGGCCGGAAACCCCGAATGCGTCTGGCTCGGGCGCCGCGTGGTCCGCCTGATGTGGCTCGACGATCTCGACACCGCGTTCCGGCATCTCGACCTGTACGACCGGTTCGGCTGCCCGGGTGGTCACGTGCAGGCGACGTTCCGCTGCCTGACCCGGTTTGGTGGCGAGATCGACCCCAAGGTGGCGGACACGCTGAGCGGCCGGATTCATGCCTGCTGGATCAATCCGGGGGCACAGCCGCAGACCGCCGCGGCCTCGCAGCCGCCCGCGACCGCCGGCAGCGCCGCACCGAATCCCGCTGCTGCGGCTCCGCCGGCCGCCGCCCCTGCTCCGGCACCTTCGCCTGCCGCGAAATAGGCTTGCTGAATGTTCCTGCCGACGTGCCGGTTTTCCGGAACGAGGGGGATATTCATGTCCTGTAAATATTCGCGCCCTCAAAACGCCACGGCGTCATAAGAGTTGTTAAATCGCGTGGCAGAGATATGCTCGCTTTGCCGCTGACTTGGTCGGATCTCGGGGACGGATCCGCTGCCCTGCCATACTGGCCCCATCAAATGGTTTAGTCGATGCGCGCCGTAGTCGCCGTTCTCTTGTGTGTGACTGCCGCTCATGCCGCCTTGTGGGGCGTGCTGCGCGAGAAGCAGCAGGCTCCCGACTTCAGGGGCAAACTGCCCAGCGTGTCCTACGCGCCGTTCGAAGGCTCAGGGCATCCCGACGTCGACAACATTCCCAGCGTCGAAAAAATCCGCGCCGACCTCAAGGTCCTGGCGCCGCTGACGCGCGCGATCCGGCTTTATTCCTCGACCGGCGGCGTCGAGCTGGTGCCGCCGATCGCCGCCGAATTCGGCCTCAAGGTTACGGTCGGCGCCTGGATCGACAAGAACAGCGAACGCAACGAGCGCGAAATCCAGGCCGCCATCACCCTTGCCAAGCGCAACAGCAACGTGAACGGCATCGTCGTCGGCAACGAGACGGTGTTTCGCGGCGAGCAGAAGGTCGAAGACCTTGTCGACCTCATCAAGCAGGTCAAAAAATCGGTCAATGTCCCTGTAACCACGGGCGAAATCTGGAACATCTGGCGCGACAATCCGGAGCTGGCCTCCTCCGTCGACTTCATCGCCGCCCACGTGCTGCCCTACTGGGAAAATTTTACGGACAAGCAAGCCGTCGACCAGGCGGTCTACCTCTATGGCCTGTTGCGCGAAAAATTTCCCGGCAAGCGGATCGTGATCGCCGAATTCGGCTGGCCGAGTGCCGGCTACAATCTGAAGAACGCCGAGCCCGGCACCTTCGAGCAGGCCGCGGTGCTGCGCAACTTCGTCACACGCGCCGAAGCCATCGGCATGGAATACAATATCGTCGAGGCGATCGATCAGCCCTGGAAATTCTTCGAAGGCGGCGTCGGGCCCTATTGGGGCATCCTCAACGCCGCCCGCGAGCCGAAATTCGCCTGGACCGGGCCGATCGTGAACGAGAACTACTGGAAGCTCGCGACCATCGCCGTGCTGGTCGGCATCCTGCTGTCGCTGCCGATCGTGCGCCTCAACCGTCCCACGGTGATGCAGTCGGCGGTGCTGTCCGCGGCGGCCGCCGGCGTCGGAGCGTGGACCGCCACCGTATTTGCCTACTGGGAAGGCCACTACTTCGTATTCGGCTCCGCCTTCGCGCTGACGCTGGGGCTGACCCTGCTGGTTCCCCTGGTGCTGATTGCGATGGCGCGGATCGAGGACATCGCCGCCGTTGCCTTCGGCCACAAGCCGCGCCGGCTGATCGTCAAGGGCGCCCAGCTTGCGCCGGCGACCATCGGCGAGGCCGTGACCTTCCCCAAGGTCTCGATCCACATCCCCGCCTATTTCGAGCCGGTCGACATGCTCAAGCAGACGCTCGATGCGGTGGCCCGGCTGGACTATCCGAATTTCGAATGCGTCTGCATCATCAACAACACGCCCGACCCGGAATTCTGGCAGCCGATCCAGGACCACTGCCGCGCGCTCGGCGAACGTTTTGTCTTTATCAACGCCGAGAAGGTCGAGGGGTTTAAAGCCGGCGCGCTGCGCATCGCCATGGAACGCACCGCGGTCGACGCCGAGATCATCGGCATCATCGACGCCGACTATGTGGTGCAGCCGGACTGGCTGAAGGACCTGGTGCCCGTTTTCGCCGACCCCCGCGTCGGCCTGGTGCAGGCGCCGCAGGAGCATCGCGACGGCGATACGTCGCTGATGCACTACATCATGAACGGCGAATATGCCGGCTTCTTCGACATTGGCATGGTCCAGCGCAACGAGTTCAACGCCATCATCGTTCACGGCACCATGTGCCTGATCCGGCGCGCGGCGATGGACATGGCCGGCGGCTGGGCCGGCGACACCATCTGCGAGGATACCGACCTCGGCCTCGCCATCATCGAGCATGGCTGGCTGACGCATTACACCAACCACCGCTACGGCCACGGCCTGCTGCCGGACACCTATGAAGCCTTCAAGAAGCAGCGCCACCGCTGGGCCTATGGCGGCTTCCAGATCGTCAAGAAGCACTGGCGCCGGTTCCTGCCCGGCGCCTCCAGGATGTCGCCGGACCAGCGCCGCGAATTCGCGCTGGGCTGGCTGAACTGGCTCGGCGCCGAGAGCCTCGGCGTGCTGGTCGCGATCCTGAACCTGATCTGGGTGCCGATCGTCGCCTTCGCCGGCATCGCCATTCCCGACAAGATCCTGACCCTGCCGATCATCGCCGCCTTCGTGGTCTCGCTGGCGCATTTCATCGTGCTGTACCGGCTGCGGGTGCACATCAAATGGGGCCAGATGCTGGGCGCCATGATCGCCGCGATGTCGGTGCAGTGGACGGTCTCGCGCGCGGTCGCCAACGGCCTGATCACCGAACACCTGCCGTTCGCCCGCACCTCGAAGGGCGGCCTCTCCAGGATGTCGATCGAGTTCCAGGCGTTTTGGGAGGCCGTGATCGGCGTGCTGCTGCTGATCGGCGCCGCCGTGCTGGTGGTCACCAACAGCCAGAAGGAAGTCCGCGAGATCTATATCTTCGCCGGCGTGCTGGTGCTGCAAAGCCTGCCGTTCCTGTCGGCGGTGGCGATCGCGATCCTCGAGAGCTCGCGGATCAACTCGTTCGAATTCTGGCGCAATACCGGCATCCGCAGCGCCGAATTGATCGGCCTGCGCCCGGTGACGATGCCGAACGTGGTCCCCAGCCAGCAGCCGGTGGCCTCCGAGGTGCGCCGCGAGGCGAGCTGAGCGGGATCGGGGTTTTCCACAGCCCCCGGCGCAGGTGAGGAACTGCCGATAAAGGCCCGTACCGGCTCAAAAATCCGCGCCGTCCCCAACAGGACATTTGCGCCCGGTCCTGCTATTGACCCGCACCCAGCCGCCCCCTACACAGCGCGGCAAGTGAGCGCGTAGCTCAGGTGGTAGAGCACGTGACTTTTAATCATGGGGTCGAGGGTTCGAGTCCCTCCGCGCTCACCAAGTCCAGTTTCACGTATTGTTTTCACTACCGCCCGGGGGCAAAGGCCCGCGCACTAGGTTCGAGTTCACGATCTCGGCTACCCTCATGGGCTGTTCGGTTGGCTAGGCAGTGCCATTCGATTGCGATCTCCTGCCATGCGCATTTTAGTTCGTAGTCCTTCGCAGCGCGCCCTCGGTTTTCGCAGTCTAGAGCCTTGAAGCGGTATTTCTCGGAAATCTTCATTTTCGTTGCCCCGGTGGCTGCTAAAATTGCAGTGCTATAGGGGCAACACCCGAAGTTGTGGGACGTTCCGAGATACGTATTTGTACGGGGACAACTCAGCGCTCAAGGTCGATGCGCCGCCAGCCGCTAAATATAGGTGTTCAGCCGGCGGAACTCCCTAGCAGCCGGAATACCGGGGATCCGGGTTATCGAGTTGTTCGAGGTAGGCCAGACCGTAAACAGTCAGGTCGTCCTTTTTGCCGGTGGAAGTCAGGGTTTCCAGATAGCGGCTAATTTTGGCGCGGGCTTCCGCGTCCAGCTCTCTGCCGTAGGCCCTGAGGATAGCGTCCACTATTTCAGTCATGGGAACTCGCACTGCAACAACGGCAGTGCAGCATTCTCTCACAGAACCGTCAAGAGCAGCCAAGGGAACCCTACGGCCACCATCGCCGCACACCAAGAGCCCAAGCAGCTTGTTCTAGGAAAAGAATAGACCACTTCTCGGTAGCGCCTTTTGGCCTCGCTTCGGCACCAAGGGCGCATTCGCTCGCGTTGCAAGTTGCTCGCGGAGACTGGGAGGCTTGTAGAAATGCAGCAACCCCTGCCCGTCGCACGCTACCGAACTCTGACGACATCGATGCCAGGGCCATGACGGCATGCCGGCGGGGCTATGGGATGACCATCAGGCCTTTTCAAACCAAACCCAGATTGCGGCAACGCCAGCGTACAGTTGCCAGAACAGCACGGCAGTTGCCAGCAGGACCATTGAGACGCGGAAGTATCTGCGGGCCGTCATTGCAGCTTATAATTCTGATAAGGGCGGCCTTGCGCCCTTGGCCAGTTCAGCAGCCAACAGCCGCGTCAATTCACGATGCCGGACCTGATCAGTCATCACGTCGGGATCGGCCAGCAGCCGTCGATAATGCGCAATGTTTTCGCGGCGGATGAAGTGGTCCATTAGAACCCCTGAGCATGCTGCCAAAGCTAAGCCTACGGAACCGATGCAGCGATGATCCGTTCCTTGGATCGGCCGGAATAAACTTGCGACATGTGAGCCGGATTGACCACCGAATCGGTTGGGCACCGTGCAGCGCGATGCGGTAGCAGCGTGAGACCGCACCGCCCGGATGATCGATGCCATGGCGTGACGGCACGCTGGCGGGGGCCTCTCCGGACTGACCTGTCGTTGAAGATGCCGAGCGAGCGCGACGCCGATTTCCTGATCAGCCGCCGCAGGCCGCCGACCGGCACGGTTTCAAAAATTGGCCTTTTCCCGGCTGTCGAATAATATTCCCGATTTAATTTGAACCGAACGAAAAAGGCCGCCCGAAGGCGGCCTTTTTAACGGAAATCGGAAGAAGCCTAGGCGACGCGGAAGGCCGCGCCGTGGTTCTTGCGACGATAGGCCATGAAGCCAACGCCGGCAAAACCCAGGATCATCATGGCCCAGGTGGACGGTTCGGGAACCGCAATCTGCAGGTCTCCGACGCGGAGCGCGAACGGTCCACCAGTATTGTTCAGATCAAACGCCTGCGAGTAACTCTAAGGTCCCGGCCGCACCAGGCTGGTTCGCCGCACCCTTGGGCACGGGAAGCAGGCATCGATCCGACCGTCAACGGCTTTCCGCTGCACACGGCTTCGGCTAGTCGATTGAATGCACCGTCGCGGTGAGACACGGCTGGTTGGACCAGCGGCACCTGAACCACCAACATTCCGCCGAGGCGGAGATTCACCGGAGTATCCGCTTCCATGACCGATCGAGCCGACACCATTGCCGCCAACATCGAGGCTTTTATCCGCACCGAGGTGATCCCCTACGAAAAGGATCCGCGGACCGGACCGCACGGCCCGAGCGACGAGCTGGTGCAGGAAATGCGCGCCAAGGCGCGCAAGGCCGGGGTCCTGACGCCGCACATCCTGCCGGATGGATCGCATCTCACCCAGCGCGAGACCGCCAAGGCCCTGATCAAGTCCGGTCTCTCACCCCTGGGACCGCTGGCCTGCAACACGATGGCGCCCGATGAGGGCAATATGTACCTGCTCGGCAAGGTCGGCAGCGCCGAGCAGAAGGCGCGCTTCCTGGAACCGCTGGTGTCGGGCCAGGCGCGTTCGGCGTTCTTCATGACCGAGCCGGCCGACACCGGCGGCGCCGGTTCGGATCCGTCGATGATGCAGACCACCTGCCGGCTGGACGGCAACCACTGGGTCATCAACGGGCGAAAGAAATTCATCACCGGGGCCGATGGCGCCAAGGTCGGCATCGTCATGGCGAAGTCGGACGTCGGCGCCTGCATGTTCCTGGTCGACCTGCCGGACCCCGCGATTCGCACGCTGCGCGTGATCGATACGATCGACAGTTCGATGCCCGGCGGACATGCCGAGATCGAGATCGAGAACCTTCGCGTCTCCGCCGACCAGATGCTCGGCGCCTCCGGCGAGGGCTTCAAATATGCGCAGATCCGCCTCAGCCCGGCGCGGCTGTCGCACTGCATGCGCTGGCTCGGCCTCGCGATCCGCGCCAACGAGATCGCCACCGATTATGCCTGCCGCCGCCACGCCTTTGGAAAAGCGCTGGTCGATCACGAAGGCGTCGGCTTCATGCTGGCGGAGAACCTGATCGATCTGAAACAGTCGGAACTGATGATCGACTGGTGCGCAGGCGTGCTCGACACCGGCTCGCTCGGCACGGCCGAGAGTTCGATGGCCAAGGTGTCGGTGTCGGAAGCGCTGATGCGGGTCGCCGATCGCTGCGTGCAGGTGATGGGAGGCACCGGCGTCTCGACCGAGACGATCGTCGAGCAGGCTTTCCGGGAAATCCGCGCCTTCCGCATTTATGATGGCCCGACCGAAGTCCACAAATGGTCGCTGGCCAAGAAGATCAAGCGCGACTGGAAAGCCGAACAGCATTAACTGCATTGGCGCGGTGCCCCCCCGTGCCGGCAGCGGAGCCGGCGTGGGTTCCTTGCCGGCCAGATCGGGCTGATCTAGAACGCCTCATGCCAGACACCGTTACAGAAGCCGTCCGCAAGCAGTACGAGGCGTACAGCTATCCGCCGCCGATCGAGGACGCCGCGCAATTCCTCAGGCAATGGGGACCGCTGACCTGTGACCCCCGGTTTGCGGGAATTCAGCTGTGGCCGGAAGGCCGGCCCCGGCAGGACTTGCGCATCCTGTGCGCCGGTTGCGGCTCTTCCCAGGCGGCGCTGATCGCGCTCAATAACCCGGATTGTTCGGTCTTCGGCATCGATCTGTCCGAGGCAAGCCTGGCGCATTCGAACCGTCTTCGCGATCGGCACAACCTCGGCAACCTCGAACTTCGGCAAATGAGCCTGCTGGATGTCGCCAGGCTGGATCGCTCGTTCGACCTGATCGTTTCCACCGGCGTGCTGCATCACCTGCCCGATCCGGACGCCGGCCTGAAAGCACTCGCTGACGTGCTCGATGCCAGGGGAAGCATGGCGCTGATGCTTTACGGAACGGCCGGGCGCGCCGGCGTCTATCTGGTCCAGGATATCCTGCGGCGGCTTGGCGCCGGTCCAAATGCCGAGGGCGTCAGGATTGCCCGCGAACTTCTGAAGTCGGTCCCCTCGTACCATTACCTGGTCTCGACCAACGGCAAACTGCCCAATGACCTGACCGACGATGTCGGCGATGCGGGACTGGTCGACATGCTGCTTCACCCGCAGGATCGCGCCTATTCGGTGCCGGAGATCATGACGTTCGTCGAAGCGGCCGGACTCATCTTCTTCGGCTGGAACGACAATGCCCTGTACTGCGCCGACCGGTTCCTAAGCGGAGAGATGCTGGAACGGGTTTTGGCGCTGCCGCCCGCCGAACAATGGGCGGTCATGGACAATCTCGCGGTGCTGACTTCGCGGCACGATTTTTTCGTCCGGAAGCCGGAGAGCAAACGCTTCCAGACGCGTTTCGATACGGATGATTTTCTGTCGTATGTCCCGCTGGTTCGGGCCGGGACCCGACTGGGCGGCGACGCCAATGCCTTGATACTGACGCGCGCTTCGCCGCATGGGGAAATTGTTACCCCGATATCGCGCGCGGAAGCCCTGCTGCTGGAGCGCGCCGATGGCAGCAGGAGCATATCGGAAATCCTGTCCCACGCCGTATTCGCGGGATTTGAGCCCGGACAAAGGACGAATTTCGCCCGCGCCGTCTGCGAGCGCATGTGGCGATCGGGGCATCTGCTGTTTGGCAGAGCCTAGCTCCGGGCCTTCTGGAGGCCGAAGTTGTTTTCAGCGCCGCTCGTAGCAGTGGAAGCCGCCGTAGATCCCCGACCGGTCGCGCGCAAAACCCTCGGCGCTGCGCGCCTCATCGCGACGCCAGATCTGCCGCAGCGGTGCCAGTTCGTCGTTCTCCAGCGGCGATTCCTTGCCGGCGGTGCGGAAGATCACCCGGATATTGTCACTCCCGGTGCGGTCAATCGCATTCCAGAGCGCGCGGATTTCTTCTGACGCCATCCAGTCCTGCGAGTCCAGCAGCACCACGGCGTCGACCTCGCGCGCCGGCAGGCCTTCGAGGAACTGCCTGAGATTGGCGTGCACCGGAATGATCAGTCCGGCGCCGTCGCGCATGCGCTGGAACTGGCCGCGCTGCAGATAGGGCGGCAGGCAGGCATCGCCGGGCCCGCGGTAACTGCGCTGCAGCGCCTGCCATGCGAAATAATTGGTTTCGTTGGGATGACCGTTGACCAGCCGCAGCAACCGCTCGTGCAGCACTTCATTGAGCGGCGCGTCGGCGCCGAGCAGCGCGCGCTGCTGCGGCGGAATGCCGAGGCTGAACAGCAGCGCCGGCGTTGCGGTGATCAGGCGCGCCAGCGGCGAATGAAACAGGCGATGCAGGCGATCCAGCGCCTCGACGCGTTCGGGGCAATCCGCCTTCCCGTTCAGCAGCGCCGCGAGATCGATCCGCGCCAGTTTCGCCAGCACATGCGCCAGACCGATGAAGCGGCCGAGCATGCCGTGGCGATAGAACCCGTCGGTGAAATAGGCATGCCGCGGGCGGCCGATGATGTTGAGCCTGTCCCAGTAAGCGCGCGTCTCTGCATCCAGCGCCGGCCGCAGCTTGTCGCGATACAGCGCGGAGTTGGCGATCGAGGCGGCCTCGCCGAAAAACTGCCAGAACTCGGCGTAGCCGGAGAAGGCACGAAGCCCCGCGAGCTTGAGATGCAGCAGCGCCAGATGCGCCTCGTTGAGATCAACCGCATAGACCTGCGCCGGCCGCGCCGTGAGATAGGACAGCGCGTTGCAGCCGCCGGAGGAGATGGTGACGATGGTCGATCCGACCGGCAGACGAAGGGCGGCGAGATCGGCTTCCGGGTCTTCCCAGATCTGGGTGTAGACGAGCCGGCGGAACCAGAATGCGAACAGCCGGTCCCACACGGTTTCCTCGGCCTTGCCCCTGGAGTTGCGGACCGCGTCTGCGATGAGTTGCGTATTCATCCATCCCTCGAATCGACAATCCAATGAGGCTATCGCGGGCACGCTGCAGTTTTGCGACAGCGACCGAACCTGAACCGTGGACGCAAGCCTGCGCTGTCACATCCATGTCGCGCGAACATCGCAAGGATCAGGCGATCACAGCCGAACCGAGGTGCCGGGATGTCGATGTACACCGAGGAGATCAGTGACGAACCATCGTGGCCGGTCGAGGCCACGCGCCGCATGAACCGGATGTACCGCCGGCAGCGCCACATCTACGACGGCACAAGACGATACTATCTGCTCGGGCGCGACCAGCTGATCGCCAACCTCGGCGCCAGGGCCGGCGATGACGTGCTGGAGATCGGCTGCGGAACCGGCAGAAACCTGGTGCACGCCGCCCGGCTCTATCCGGACGCGAAATTCTTCGGCATCGATATTTCCACGGAAATGCTGACCTCGGCGATTTCGGCGATTTCGCGCCGCGACCTGTCCAGGCAAGTCCGCGTCGCGCATGGCGACGCAATCGGCTTCAATCCGCAGGTCTTGTTCAGCATCGCCCGGTTCGACCATGTGATGATTTCCTACAGCCTGTCGATGATCGGGGATTGGCGCCTCGTGCTGCAGGCGGCCGCCCGCCATCTCAAGCCCGGCGGAAGCCTGCACATTATCGATTTCGGCGATCAGGAGCGTTTACCCGGCCTAGCCAGGACGCTGCTCAAGCGATGGCTGGCGTTGTTCGACGTCACGCCGCGCGAAGATCTCGCGCGCGAACTGTCGGCGATGGGCAGGAGCTCCGGCGCCGATCTGAAATTCGAACGGCCCTTCCGCGGCTATGCGCAGTATGCCGTGCTGACCGTTCCGCCGGATCGTAAGACCGCGTGAGCGGCTGGCTGGCATTGCTGGCCGCGGGGCTGTTCGAGATCGCCTGGGCGTTCGGCCTGAAATATTCCGACGGCCTCACCCGGCTCTGGCCGACCGTCGCGACCCTGGTGGCGATCGCGCTCAGCTTCGGACTGATGGCCATCGCGCTGAAGTCCCTGCCCTTCGGCACCGCCTATGCGGTGTGGACCGGTATCGGCGCCACCGGCAGCATCATTCTGGGCATGGTGATCTACAGCGAGCCGGCCGATCCGGTCCGGGTGCTGTGCCTGACGCTGATCGTGGCGGGGATGGTCGGACTCAAGCTCAACTCGCCGGTGTGAACGGCTAGACCGGCCTCATAGCACGCTCCTGGCGCGCCAACTCCGCCAGCCTTCCAGGGCGCCGAACAGGCCGAGCGCCAGCACGAAGGGAAGGAAGTGGTACAGGAACCGGAACATCAGCAGCGCCGCGATCACAGGTTCCTTCTGTTCACCGGCCAACCCGATCAGGATCGCCGCGTCGAACACGCCGATGCCCGCCGGCGTATGACTGGCAAAGCCGAGCAAGGTCGCGGCGATGAACACCGCGATCACCCGAAATACGTCGATGTCCAGCCCCGCCGGCAGCAGCACATACATCGCCAGCGCGGCGGCGCCGAGATCGAAAATGCCGATCACGATCTGCAGCAGAACGACGGGACCTGAGGGAAGCCGCACCGGCCAGCGCCGGGTCCCGAAACTTCGGGGCGCGAGCCAGGTCCAGAGCAGGAAGGCGAGCACGCCAGTTAGCAGCGCCGCCGCGAGCCAGCGATTGGCGTCCGGCGGCAGATAATTGATCAGGCTGATGGCACCGGGCGCACAGAACAGGCTGAGCGCCAGCGCCGTCAGGTTACCCAGCCAGAACGTCAATCCGGTGAGGAAGCTGATATTGGCGACTTCGAAGACGCCGAGGCCGTGGCGCGAATAGACGCGGTAGCGGATCACCGGCGCGACCAGCGCCACCGCGCCGACGCCGTGCGCAATCGGATAGCTGGTAAAGCTCGCGAGCGCCGCGATCCGGTAGGGAATGTCGGCGCGCCGGATCGTGCGCAGCGCCAGCAGGTCGTAGAGCGTCAGGCTGGCATAGGAGATGGCGACCAACATCAGCGACAGCGCAATGACGCCGGGGCTGGTGCGTCCAACCGCCGCTAACACTTCGTCGTAGTTGTCGTTCTTGTGCGCATGCGTCAGCGCGAAGATCGCGGCCGCCGCGTTGGCAAGGCTGACGACCACGCCCAGACCCTTCAGTCGGGCGTGGCTGCGGGGTGTCTTTGGCAACACGAGGGCTTTCAGGGGGTGCATCCATCCCGGGGCGGACATAACAACTATCGCGCCGGCTGATTCGGGTGATCGACATCCCCCATTGGCACGCCGATGTGACGGCCGCGTTACGCGCCCTCCTCCGGGCCCACGCTACCTGATGACGCCGATGCGTTTCATGATGAAATAGGCGGCGAATGACGCCATCAGCATCAGCAGCGCCGTCCACACAAAGGCCGCCTCGAGATCGGTAAACGGCAGGCCCTTGATGTTCATCCCGAAGATGCCGCTGACCAGCGTCGGCGGCATCAGCAGCGCCGTCAGAATCGAGAGCACTCTGATGTTGTTGTTGCCCTGTTCCTCGATCTTCAGATGGAGTTCCTCCTGCAGCAGCCGGCTGCGCTCGCGCATCTCGACGATGGTGCGATCGAGGTCGTCGAGGCGCTGGGCCAGCTTGCCGGCGCGGAGCCGCAGAGCGGGCTTGAGATCGCCGGAATTCTTCTGTTCGAGCCGGTAGAAGACGATCCGCAATCCCGAGACCTGCCGATGCAGCCGGACGCAGGTCCGCCGCAGCCGGCCGAGGTTCTGGCGCAAGTCCGTCGCGCCATCCGAAAGCACCTGCTCCTCGACTTCGTCGAGGGCATGCGCCACCCGATCGGCGACGCGGTCCATGGTGTCGGCGACATTCTCGACGATGGTCTCCAGCAGCGCGGCAATGCCTTCGATTCGGCGGCCGTCCTCAAGCGCACGGCGGGTGGCGTCGACCGCGCAAAGCGCGTGATGTCGCCCGCTGATCAGGATCTGCTCGGTCATGATGAAGCGAAGATATCCGGTATCCTCCGTTGCCTCGCCGATGTCGCGCAGCAGGTCCGAGATCACGCCGTAGACACAGTCATCGACCGTATGGAGCTGCTGATAGGTATCCTTCGACAGCAGCAGCGCGCGCGCCTGGGGCGGCACTTGCAGGTTCGCAGGCGTCAGCCACTGCAGCGCCCGCGCATCCGCCAGGTTGAAATGCAGCCAGAACAGGCCGTCATGGCCAAACGCAATCGGCTGATCGACCGGCAGGATTTCCGGCCGGCCGTCGGCATGGATGCGGAACGCCCAGACCAGGCCCGGAATCGGCGCGGTCGCGACCGACGCCCTCACCATGGCGTCGCCGGTAACGTCGAAGCCTGGCGTTTCAGCTTGCATTGGACTCCGCAAAATCCGGCCCCAAACCCGCTCAATAGCGTTCCGGGACGTACATTTCAGATGGAATCGGACCGCGACTGTAATCCGGGTTGTGAATTCGCGCAGGCAGAACCACAGGCTCGCGTCCGATTTCGGCATACGGAATCTGTTCGAGCAAATGCGCGATGCAGTTCAACCGCGCCTTCTTCTTGTCGACGGCCTGAACCACATACCAGGGGGCTTCCGGGATATGGGTGCGCTCCAGCATCGCCTCCTTGGCCTTGGTGTACTGTTCCCACCGGCTGCGCGATTCCACGTCCATCGGGCTGAGCTTCCACTGCTTGAGCGGGTCGTGGATCCGCATGGTGAAGCGCAGATGCTGTTCCTCGTCGGTGATGGAGAACCAGTACTTGATCAGCACGATTCCGGAGCGAACCAGCATACGCTCGAATTCCGGTACCGACCGGAAGAACTCCTCGACCTCGGCCTCGGTGCAGAATCCCATCACGCGCTCGACGCCGGCGCGATTGTACCAGCTGCGGTCAAACAGCACGATTTCGCCGCCGGCCGGCAGGTGCGAGGCGTAGCGCTGGAAATACCATTGCGTGCGTTCACGTTCGCTCGGCGCCGGAAGTGCCGCAACGCGGCAGATCCGCGGATTGAGCCGCTGGGTGATGCGCTTGATGACCCCGCCCTTGCCGGCGGAATCGCGCCCCTCGAAAATCACCACCACCTTGAGTTTGTGGTGCTGCACCCAGCTCTGCAGTTTGACCAACTCGCCCTGCAGGCGGAACAGCTCCTTGAAATAGATTCTACGATCGACGGTCTCTTTCGCGCTGTGGCCGGAGAACTCGTTGGTCAACGCATCGAGGCGATCGTCGTCGATCTCGAGTTCCAGTTCTTCATCGAAGCTGTCCAGCAAGTCAGCCTGAATGCGATCCTGAATGCGCTTTTCGGTCATGGACAACTCCGACTGCGGGGAAGATCGTTGTGGTTCCGTTGTGACTTCGCTGACGGAACCCGCCCCATTGAGGCTGCAGCGTCGCAACGACCCGAAAGCGGGACTTCTGTTCCCGGAACAGCCGCCAATCTTTGAACGACGGAGTTGAAGGTTAGATGACAGCGGCCGTTCGTGGCCGGAAACACCGGACGTGACGTCCCTGGCACAGCGACTGCCCCCCGCTCGGCCCATGTCCTGACATACGCCTCGCGGCCACGCGGTTCCCGCTCATGTCGGCGAGGATCTGGCGCTCAAAGTTCCCTGATGGCCTGCAACAACTCGCGGGCGTGATCTCCGGCGCGGCCGACATTCACTATGGTCACATCCGGCGCGGCGGCCGCCGCGTCAACGGCGCGGCCCAGCCTGTCCGCGACCCGCCCGTCGCTGCCGCGCGCCCGCGACGAAAGGCGCTGGCTGAGGATTTCAGGCGGTGCCGTGATCATGACCACGACGACGTCGGCATAGGTGCGGCGCATCGATTCGACGACCGTGCGCGATACATTGGCGACGACCGCGCGGCCGGCGCGAAGCTGGTCGTCCATCGCGCGGCGCAGCGCGTAGCAATGGCCATGCGCTTCCCAATGGATGGCAAACTCGCCTTGCGCCCGGCCCTGCGCAAATGCTTCCAGGCTCACCTGCTCATTGTCCTCGAAGGACGAGGGTTCGCGCGTCACCACCCGGCGCGGGAAGACGATCTTGCCGTCCTCGGCGCAGGCTACCCGAACCAGCCCGATCAGGGTATCCTTGCCGGCGCCGCTCGGGCCGACCACCAGAACCAGCCGGCCGGGCCCGATCCCCGTGACAACGCGATGGCTGGATATCGTCGATTCCTCCGTCACGCCACGCGGTGTCCTTCACGCCAGACGCTGCGCACCACCGGGATGTCGCGGGCGACATGGACGCGGATCAGGTCGGCGCGCTTGCCGACCGCGATCTCGCCGCGGTCGGCAAGGCCCACCGCTTCGGCGGGCGTCTTGGTGACGGTGCGGACGGCGGAGGCGAGATCGATGGCGGGCGCACACCGCGGCAGCTGCAGCGCCGCCATCAGCAGGCTGGAGGGGATGTAATCGGACGACAGGATGTCGAGCAGCCCCTCGCGGGCGAGATCGACCGCGGCGATATTGCCGGAATGCGAGCCGCCGCGCACCACGTTGGGCGCGCCCATCAGGATGCCGATGCCGGCCTCGTGCAACCCGCGCGCGGCTTCCATCGTGGTCGGAAATTCCGCCACCGAAACACGGTCCTTGATGGCATCGGCAACGTTCTCGTCCGTGGTGTCGTCGTGGCTGGCCAGCGGGATATTGTACCGGTGCGCCAGCGCCACGATCTCGCGCATGTTGGCCGCGGCATAGGCCTTCTGATAGGCAAAACGCCGCTCGAACAGCACGTCGAGTTCGGCATCGGTCATGCCGGCGCCCTTGCCGCGATAATAGTCGCGCAGCTTGCCTTCGTCGCGAAACTGACGCTGCCCGGGCGTGTGGTCCATCAGCGACATCAGACGGACATCCGGCCGATCGATCAACTCCTTGGCCTCCTCGACCACGCTCGGCATGGGGATTTCGCAGCGCAGATGCAGGAAATGATCCGATCGCAGCAGGTTGGCATCGCGCGCCGACGAGATCGCCGCGGCCAGCACGCCTGCCCTGCCATCGACGTCCTCGGCGCCGTCCTCGCGCCAGACCCGCAGCGAATCCAGCACGGTGGTGATGCCCGATGTCGCCAGCTGCGCGTCATAGGAAACCACCGCCGCGATCGGATCCCAGAACACTTTGGGGCGCGGTACGTAATGCGCTTCGAGATGATCGGTGTGCAGTTCGATCAGGCCGGGCATGATCATGTCGCCGGCCGCATCCTCGCTGCCGGCAGGCGCGTTGCCCTCGCCTGTTTCCGCGATCAGGCCATTCGCAAAGGCGATCCAGCCCCGCTCGATCACGCGGTCGGCCAGAACGATCCTGGCGTTGCCGATCATTGTTTCGGATCCGGTCGAAGTCATGTTCAAGGTTCTTTCTTCAAGCGGCGGATGCAAACGACGTCACGTCGACGATGCGGTCGGCGATCAGATGGCGGATCTCGTCGTCATGGACGATGGCGACCATGGCGACATCGGCGCGCTTCTTCTGCTCGATCAGTTCGACCACGACGGCGCGGTTGGCGGCATCCAGCGAGGCGGTCGGCTCGTCCAGGAGCAGGATCGGCAGATCGGAAATGAAGCCGCGCGCGATGTTGACGCGCTGCTGTTCGCCACCCGAAAAGGTCGAGGGCGGCAGCGCCCACAGCCGCTCCGGAATATTGAGACGGCGCAGCAGCTGCCCTGCCCGGTCCTGCGCCTCGGCACGCGCCACTCCGTTCGATATCAGGGGCTCGGCCACCACATCGATAGTGGCGACCCGCGGCACCGCCCGCAGGAACTGGCTGACATAGCCGATGGTGGCGCGGCGCACGCTGAGGATTTGCCGCGGCTCGGCCAGGGCCAGATCGACCAGCGCGCCCTGGTGGCGGATGCCGATGCGACCGCCATCGCAGCGATAATTGCCGAAGATCATTTTCAGGATCGAGGACTTTCCGGCGCCGGACGGGCCGGACAGCACCACGCACTCGCCGGGCTCGACCTTGAACGAGACGCCGCTCACGACCGGCAATTCGATGCCGCCCTGCAAATGCATCGTAAACGTCTTTTCCGCATTGCGGATATCGATCATCGCAGTCATCGGCATGGCAGTCATGGGTTCGGGCTCACGCTGGCAGAATCGAGGAGACGAGCAACTGGGTATAGGGCTCGCGGGGATCGTCCAGCACCTGATCGGTCAAGCCGGTCTCGATGACCCGGCCGCCCTTCATCACCATCACGCGGTGCGACAGCAGCCGCGCCACCGCGAGATCGTGGGTGACGACAATGGCGGCGAGGTTCAACTCGCTCACCAGATTGCGCATCAGATCAAGCAGCCTCGCCTGAACCGAGACATCGAGCCCGCCGGTCGGCTCGTCCATGAACACCAGGCGCGGTTCGGTGACCAGATTGCGCGCGATCTGCAGCCGCTGCCGCATGCCGCCGGAATAGGTCCGCGGCGCGTCGTCGATGCGTTCGACGTCGATCTCGACGCGTTCCAGCCAGGATGTCGCGGTGTCGCGGATGCGGCCATAATGGTTCCAGCCGACCGCCATCAAGCGCTCGCCGACATTGGCGCCGGCCGATACCGCCATCCGCAGTCCGAGCACGGGATCCTGATGAACATAGCCCCAATCGGTGCGAAACAGGAACCTGCGCTCGGCTTCGCCCAGCGCAGCCAGGTCGCGCATCACCCCGTCCCGCATCCGGTACGAGACCTTTCCGGCGCTCGGCGCCAACTGCGCCGACAACAGCTGCAGCAAGGTCGATTTGCCCGATCCGGATTCGCCGACGATCGCCAGCACTTCGCCGGGATAAAGCGCAAAGGACACGTCGCGGCAGGCGCTGAGCCGGCCATAATTCCTGGAAAGGCCCTCGGCCAGCAGCAGCGGCTGGTCGTTGTCCTGCACGGCGGTGTCGCTGTCAGCCATGCGGCCTCTCCTTGTGCGGGGCCGCGCTTTCGCTGCCGCGATGACCCTCCGCCTGGCGGTTCTCGCAATAGTCGGTATCGGAACAGACGAACATCCGGCTGCCCTGGTCGTCGGTGACGATTTCATCGAGATAGGAATCAGTGGCGCCGCACAGCGCGCAGGGCGCATCAAAACGGTAGCGCGTGAACGGATGATCCTCGAAATCGAGCGACACGACCGACGTATAGGGCGGGATCGCATAGATGCGCTTCTCGCGGCCGGCGCCGAACAGCTGCAGCGCCGGGCAATTGTCCATCTTCGGATTGTCGAATTTCGGCGTCGGCGACGGATCCATCACGTAGCGGGCGTTGACCTTCACCGGATAGGCATAGGACGTGGCGATATGCCCGAAGCGGGCGATGTCCTCATACAGCTTGACGTGCATCAGGCCATATTCGCCGAGCGCATGCATGCGCCTTGTCTCGGTCTCGCGCGGCTCGAGGAAGCGCAGCGGTTCCGGAATCGGCACCTGATAGACCAGCACCTGCGTAGCCCTCAGCGGCGCTTCGGGAATGCGGTGCCGGGTCTGGATCACGGTGGCATCCGCCGTCGATGTCGTGGTCGCGACGCCGGCGGTCCTGGCGAAGAATTTCCGGATCGAAATGGCGTTGGTGGTGTCGTCGGAACCCTGATCGATCACCTTCAGCACATCGTCAGGTCCGAGGATCGCGGCGGTCACCTGCACGCCGCCGGTGCCCCAACCATAGGGCATCGGCATTTCACGGCTGGCGAACGGCACCTGGTAACCGGGAATCGCAATCGCCTTCAGGATGGCGCGCCGGATCATCCGCTTGGTCTGTTCGTCCAGATACGCAAAATTGTAGACCGGCGCGTTCATTCCGCGGCCTCCTGCATCGGCGCAGCGGTATCCGCCGCTGCTTCCGAAAACTCCTTGCGCAGTTTGCGCAACAGGCCGAGTTCGGACTGGAAATCGACATAATGCGGCAGCTTGAGATGCTCGACGAATCCGGTCGCCTGCACATTGTCGGAATGCGACATCACGAACTCTTCGTCCTGGGCCGGAGCGATGACCTCCTCGCCAAGCTCGCGGGCGCGCAGGCTGCGGTCGACCAGCGCCATCGACATGGTCTTGCGCTCCGACTGTCCGAACGCCAGCCCATAACCCCGCGTGAAGCATGGGGATTCCGTCGCCGAGCCCTTGAACTGGTTGACCATCTGGCACTCCGTCAGCGTGACCGCGCCGAGCGGCACCGCGAAGCCGACATCCTCGGCCATGAATTCCACCTCGACCTCGCCGAGCCGAATTTCGCCGGCGAAGGGATGGCTGCGGCCGTAACCGCGCTGCGTCGAATAGCCGAGCGCCAGCAGAAAACCTTCGTCGGCGCGCGCCAGGTTTTGCAGCCGCAGATCGCGATCGGCGGGAAAGCCCAGGGGTTCGCGGGTGAGATCGCCCACCGGCGCATCGGCATCCGGCTGGGGCGAGGACTCGATCAGGCCGTCGCGGCCGAGAATGTCGGTCACGCGCGGCATGGTGGCGGTGGATGCTTCCGCGGTCGCGGGCGCCGCGGGCTTTGATCCCTCGGCGAGTTCCGGGTCCAGCAGGCGGTGGGTGTAGTCGAAGGTCGGCCCGAGAATCTGGCCGCCCGGGATATCCTTGAAGGTCGAGGAGATGCGGCGGCGCACCTGCATCTGGCCGGTATCGACCGGCTCTGACGCGCCGAACCGCGGCAGCGTCGCGCGGAAGGCGCGGACCAGGAAGATCGCCTCGATGATGTCGCCCCGCGCCTGCTTCAGCGCCAGCGCCGCCAACTCGCGGTCATACAGCGATCCCTCGGTCATGACGCGATCGACGCCGAGGCTGAGTTGCCCGGAGATCTGGGCGAGCGAGAGTTCGGGAACATCGCGATCGCCGCGGCGCTCATGGGCCAGCAGCCGATGGGCGTTCTCGATGGCGCGTTCGCCTCCCTTGACGGCGACATACATGCGTTAATCTCCCTTCGCGGCAAGCCGCGTGGTTCGCGGTATCGCGACGACGGCATCATCAGCCACCAGCACGAGGTCGATACCGCGCGGAAACAGCGCGGCGTTGATGGCGAGCCGTTCGAACAGGTCCTCGGGCTGCAGTGTGGCCCGCAACTCGGCGGTGCCGTCGATGCCGGGGCCGCGCAATTCGAAAGCTGGACCTTGCGTCAGGCTTTCGACCTGCAGAATGACCGTCGTCGAGCGATCGGGGTACTCGTTGGTGCCAAAGGCAAAACGATCCATCGCCGGGAGGCCTCGGGCATCGCCGACGACCGCGAAGCTGCAGACCGACGGATCCGCGATGACGGGCGCGCTGGTGTGAAACTTGAGCCATTTGGCGACATCGGATGTTTCGGACAGAAGAGGATCAAGCCAGACCGGCGTGTCGTGATCGAACAGCGTCAAGGCGATGGCCGCGGTGCCGCGCATCATGGCGGCAGGCGCGCCGGATGCGGCGGCGACGCGCTGAACGCTGCCGGGACGCGCCATCGCATCCATCACCGAACGGAAGATCGTCTGCGCAGACAACACCTTGTCCGCGAACCCGGCAGGCAGTTCGGCAACCGTCGTCATCGTTCAGCCCTCACCGCGCACCATCGTGTAAAAATCGACCCGCGTCGCCGCGGTCTCAGCCGCCCTGCGGTCCCGCTCGGAGACCATTGCGGCCCGAAGCGGCGTCAGCACGCTTGCTTCGACCGCGTCCGCGAACTCATTCGACTGCACCAGCGCGTCGCACAGCGCGATCATCTGCGCCTTTGTCCTGTTACGACCGAGCGT
The DNA here is from genome assembly GCA_040390145.1 of Pseudomonadota bacterium. Lineage (GTDB taxonomy): Bacteria > Pseudomonadota > Alphaproteobacteria > Rhizobiales > Xanthobacteraceae > Bradyrhizobium. The sequence goes on along the minus strand of JAZJYY010000011.1, from coordinate 40,348 downwards.
GTAACCGAAGCCGACCTCCCCGGTCGCCAGCCGCACCGCGGCGCGCGACACCGTGGCCTCGCCGAGATTGAACGGCGCGCCATCGCCACCGATGCGGCCGCGCAGCATCACCAGGCCGTTCTCCGGCTCGCGCAAATTTTCGTAAGCCGGCACCGAGAGCGGTTCGAGACGACGCGCGATCTCCGCCGCATCGGAATGCGCCAGCACCGCCATGGCCGCCTTGCGTTGCGCCTGTTTGCCGCTTTCGTTCCGGACGGTCATACCAACCTTCAAATCAACCTTGCCGGAATCAAGTTGTCTATGTTATTAGACAACTTGATAGCGAAGCGCCATGACTGTTTCGTGACAGAAGGATTATTTTTCGGATGCCCCTCCCCGGCTTTTTCACGCCATGAGCATGCAGGATGCAGCCTCCGGCGTGGCGTTGTGGCGGCAGGTCGCCGACGGCATCGAGCGTGGGATCGCCGACGGCCGCTTTGCCGCGGGCGAACGGCTGCCGGGCGAAACCGAAATCGCTGAAACCTACCGCGTCAACCGCCACACCGTGCGCCGGGCGCTCGCAACGCTGGCCGAGCGCGGCCTGGTGCGCGCCGAGCGCGGCAGCGGCACCTATGTGGAGGCGCCGCGTATCGCCTATCCCTTGCGTTCGCGAACGCGGTTTTCCGAGATCGTCGGCGCCGGCGGCCGCGAGCCGCGCGGCCAGTTGATCAGTGCCTGCGAAGAGCCGGCGACGCGCGAACTGGCGAAGCAGCTTGGCCTGAAGACCGGCACGCCGCTGGTTCGGATCGAAGCGCTGCGGCTGGCCGACCGCACGCCGATCTGCCTCGGCACCACCTGGCTCGCGGCGGAACGCTTTCCCGACGCCGGGCGGATCTACGAGCGGGTACGCTCGACCACCAAATTGCTGGCGCATTACGGAATCCGCGACTATCGCCGGGCCACGACTCGCGTCACTGCCGCCATCGTTGACGCGACCGACGCGATCAGGCTGGATCTGGCGCTCGGACGCCCGGTGCTGGTGGTCGACAGCACCGACGTCGATGCCGACGGAAAACCGCTGCTGACCACACAGGCGCGCTTCGCCGCCGAACGGGTCGAATTTCTGGTCGAGAACGGCTAGAAGTCGCCGGATGATCGCGCATGAACGGCGCTGGCCGGTCTGGCCGATGCGACGCCCGCGATCAAACCAGCACCTTGCGGATCCGGGCGCTGATGAGATCGAGCACCATCACGGTAACGACGACGATGATGATCTGCGCGGCCGTATCGGCGTACTGAAAACTCCGGATGCTCTCATACAGGGTCTGGCCGATGCCGCCGGCGCCGACGATGCCGAGCGTCGTCGCCGAGCGCACGTTGGTCTCGAGCCGGTAGAGCGTGAACGAACTCCACAGCGGCATCACCTGCGGGATGACGCCGAAGATCACTTCCTGCACGCGCACCGCGCCGGTGACGCGGATGCCTTCCACGGGGCGCGGATCGACCGCTTCGACCGCTTCGGAAAACAGCTTGGCGAACACGCCGAGATTATGGATGAACAGCGCCATCACGCCGGCGAACGGGCCCAGGCCCACCGCCACGACGAACAGCAGCGCGAACACGATCTCGTTGATCGCGCGGCAGGAATCCATCAATCGGCGAACCGGCTGCACAATCCACGCCGGACAGATATTGGCAGAACTCAGAATAGAAAACGGAATGCCGAACACGACGGCCAGGGCGGTGCCCCAGATCGCGATCTGGATGGTCACCACCATATCGATGAGGTACTGCTGCCATTCGTGAAAATTCGGATGCAGAAAGGCGCTGCCGAACTCGGCCATGTTGCGCCAGTCGGTGAACAGCGCCGACACGCGGAACATCTCGGCCGGCGCCCAGCTCCAGGCCAGCAGGCCGAAAACCAGCGCCCATCCCAGCCAGCCGCGCACCCGTCGGGCGAAGGGATAAAGCGGGACCGCGGTTTCCTGGACCTGCCGTGACGGCCGGCCCTCGACGGGAGCAAGGATGATGTCTGTCATGGCCCGATCTGTGATGGCGTGGAATACACGAAGGGCGCCGGACCGGCGGCCGGCGCCCCTTCGTCAACGTCAGTTGGTCGGCGCCATCGCGGCATTCGCCGCAAGCTCGCCGATCAGCTTCTTGAGCTTGACCTGGTCGTTGGCCTTGTCCGCCTCGAAGAACGGCGCGACCTGTTTGGCGAACGCGCCATGCTCGGCCTTGCTGGCCGCTTCCTGGTACGTCTTGATTTCGGCCTCGAGCGGCGCGACCTTGGCGGCCTGTTCTTCGGCCGACATTTTGGTGTCGCCCTTGATCTTCATGATCGACTTGTTGGCTTCAAGGACGCGGATCGGGAGCAACTGGTCGTTCGACGACGGAATGAACGGCGCCCACTGCAGGCCGGTCAACACCTTCTTCGCCGAGGCGATTTCTTCCGGCGTTCCGATGCGGCCATAGCTCAAGAGCCAGGTATAGAGCTTGGTCTTGACGTCCGCGTCCAGATCCTTGCGCCAGACCAGCGGATCGCTCGGGATCAGCGGCGAAGTCCAGATCACACGGAGATTCTTGCGGGCTTCGGGAGCGGTGATTTCGAGCCGGCGTAGATTTTCGCTGTTGTTGGTCGCGACATCGAGCTGTTTGTTTGCCACCGCCATGCCGTTCGCCTCATGCGACGCATTGCGCACGGTCTTGAAGCAGGTCTTCGGATCGATGTTCTTGGCAGCGAAGATGTAGCTGGTGGGGACAAGGAAGCCCGAGGTGGAGTTCGGATCGCCGATCCCGAAGTTGATCGACTTGTCGCATTTGAGCACGTCATCGAGGTTCTTGATCGGCGAGTCCTTGTAGACGAGGAGGTGCGACCAGTAACCGGGATTGCCGTCCGAATCCACGGACTTCGCAAAGATCTCGCCGTTCGAGCGGTTGGCGGCCTCCATCGCCGACTTGTTGCCGAACCATGCCACCTGGACCTTTTTGAAGCGCATGGCTTCGATCACGCCGGCATAGTCGGAAGCGTAGAAGGCGTTGACCTTGAAGCCGGTCCCCTTGGCCATCGCTTCGAGGAACGGGTCCCAGACCGTCTTGAGGTTGGTGCTCGCTTCAGTGGCGATAATGCCGAAATTGAGTTCGGTGGTCTCGGCGCGGGCAACTTTGATCGAAACGCCTGCCGCCACGGCCACGGCGGCGGCGATCAGAACTAGCTTACGCATGTCGCTTCTCCTGTTTGAATTCGTTGTATTTTCCGGTGCGTCAAACGCGAGACCGCACCTGACTTCAGGCCGACAGCCGCTCGATCTCGAAAGCGGGGGTCTTCGCCGGCATGCGCGCTACGGATTGCTCGTCGTTGTCGCGGCTGTCTTGCGCGAACCGCGTCTGCGCCTCGAAAGAAGGCAGAAAGAGTTCCTCGGATTCGGCGCCGTAGATCTGGTTGAGGAAGGAAGGCGTCAGGGCGCTGGACGGGCCATCATAGGCGACCTTGCCGCCTTTGAGCGCGATCGTGCGCGCGCAGTATTTCAGGGCGTATTCGACCTGGTGCAGCGAGATGAACACGGTCAGCCCGTCATTGCGGTTCATGTCGGCGAGCAGGTCCATGACGCGGCGGGCCGAGGCCGGATCGAGCGAGGCGATCGGCTCGTCGGCGATCAGCAGTTCCGCCCCCTGCACCAGCGAGCGCGCAATGGCCGCGCGCTGCTGCTGGCCGCCGGACAGTTCGCTGGCGCGCTTGAGCGCGTGTTCGGCGATGCCGACACGCGCCAGCGCCTGCATGGCCACGCGCTTGTCAGCCATGCTGAATTGACCGAGCGTTCCGCGCAGGATCGGCAATCGTCCCAGCAGTCCGAAGCAAACGTTGGTCAGCACCGAAAGCCGCGGCACCAGATTGAATTGCTGGAAGATCACACCGATGCGGGCACGCAGGCCGCGATTCTTGTTGAGGCGGCCGTCCCGCTGGATCGCCTCGCCCATCACCTCGATGCGGCCGGCTGCGCCGTTGCGGCCGCCGTCGATCGGCGTCAGCCCGGCAATCGCACGAATCAATGTCGACTTTCCCGAGCCGGACGCGCCGATCAGCGCGACCATTTCGCCGCGTCGCAGCGACAGCGTGACGCCGTCCAGCACCGGCACACCACGCTGGTAGGACTTGGAGATATCTCTGGCATCGATCATGGCATGCGATGTCAAAGCGGCACCCTCCTGATGTGTCTGGTGTCATGATCGCTAACAACGGCTTGTGACAGTCGGATGAACGGCCGGGTGGTTTTCCAGCGCTTCCTGCGGCGAACAGGATCAACCACTTGCCGCAGCTGACGTCATTCGTTCGTCATGACGTTGTCATCAAGCCCATCGATGACGTGCGGACTTACAGATCAATTTTCATCGTGAGAATTTGCATGGCCGGAAAAATGCTCTCGATTGAGCCGACCGTCGACGCGACCGCCGATCTGCACGACGTCAGGCTCGGCGCCTTCTGCGAGGTCGGGCCGCGCACGATCCTGCATGAAGTGACGATGGACGACTATTCCTATGTCGTGAACGACGCCCAGATCACCTACGCCACGATCGGAAAATTCTGCTCGATCGCCGCGATGACGCGGATCAATCCGGGCAACCACCCGATGCAGCGGGCATCGCAGGCCCATTTCACCTATCGCGCCAGCTCGTATTTTCCGGGAGAGAGCGACGATACGGAATTTTTCGCATGGCGACGCGACCACCACGTCCATATCGGCCATGATGTCTGGATCGGGCATGGCGCCGTCGTGCTGCCGGGCCGCAACGTCGGCAGCGGCGCCGTGATCGCGGCCGGCGCCATCGTGACCAAGGACGTTCCGGCCTACACCATCGTCGCCGGAAATCCGGCGCGGATCGTCAGGCGGCGGTTCCCGGAAGATATCGCCGACCGGCTCGCCGCGCTGGCATGGTGGAACTGGGACCATGAGACGCTGCGCCGCGCCCTGCCCGACTTCCGCAAACTGGCGATCGAGGACTTTCTGGCGAAACATGAGGCCGCCGCCCCGCAGGGGCGCACGCGAGCCATGCGGGCCGCATCATGACGGGCCTGTCGATCGAAGGCGGCCGAACTCTTCTCGGCGACGCTTTTCACGACACCTCGCTGCGGATCGCCGGGCGTGACATCGGCGCCGTCGGTTCGGACCATGGGCACGGTCCCCTCGGTATCGATGCCGCTGGCCTGAAGGTGCTGCCGGGCATCGTCGATTTGCACGGCGATGCCTTCGAACGGCAGATGATGCCCCGTGCCGGCGTCGATTTTCCCGTCGACGTGGCGCTGGTGGACAGCGACCGGCAGGTGATCGCCAACGGCATCACGACGGTGTTTCACGCCACGACCTGGTCGTGGGAGCCGGGGCTGCGCAGCGCGGACAATGCACGGCAGTTGCTCGAGGCCATCGAGGCGCTGCGGCCGCAACTGGCGGCGGATACCCGCTTCCACCTGCGCCACGAGACCTACAACCTCGATGCCGAAGGCGAAATCGGCCAGTGGCTGGCCGACGGACGGATCGACCTGCTGGCGTTCAACGACCACATGGATTCCACCGTCGCGAGCCTCGCCAGGCCGCAGAAGCGCAGCCGCATGGTGGAACGCACCGGTCTTTCCAGCGAGGCGTTCGACGGCCTGGTGGCGAGCATCGTTTCCCGCGGTCACGACGTCCCCGCATCGATCGCACGGCTGGCCGAGGCGGCGCGCGCGGCCGGCGTTCGCATGCTGTCGCATGACGATGAAAGCCCGGCGATGCGAAAAGCCTTTCGGGACCGGGGCGTCGGCATCGCCGAATTTCCGGTCAACGAGGAAACTGCCCGCGAGGCCGCCGCGTCAGGCGATTTCATCGTGTTCGGCGCCCCGAATGTCGTGCGCGGCGGCAGCCATACCGGATGGACCAGGGCGTCCGACATGATCGCCAAGGGCCTGTGCTCGATCCTGGCGTCCGATTACTATTATCCCGCGCCCCTGCTGGCAGCCTTCCGCCTTGCCGCCGACGGCGTGCTGCCGCTGGAGAAGGCCTGGCACCTGGTATCGGCGACACCCGCCAACGCCGCCGGCTTCACCGATCGCGGCGTTCTCGCCGAAGGCCGGCGCGCCGATGTCATCCTGGTCGATGATCGGGTGCCGCTGCGGCCGCGAATCGTCGGCGTCATCGCAGCCGGCCGCCTGGTTCATCTCACCGACGCTGACCGGCTGATCCGGTACGCGACAGCGCCGCGCAGGGCCGTTGCGGCGGCGTGACGCGGCTCTATTGTGCCGATATGACCGACTATCCACGCTACGCGATCTACTATGTTCCGGCGCCCGGCAGCGATCTCGAACGCTTCGGCGCGCAGCTGCTCGGCTATGACGCCTTCAGTGGCGAGGATCTGCCCTTCCCGGACGGCGTCCTGCAAGCGGTGGCGGATTGGCACGACCTGACCCGCGATCCGCGAAAATACGGATTTCACGCCACGCTGAAGGCGCCGATGGCGCTGGCGTCAGGCACCACCGAGATCGATCTTCTTGCCGCCTGCGCCGTGTTCGCTGCAACGCCCCGGTTGATTCCGGTGATCCGGCCGGTGGTCGGTTCGATCGACGGCTTTGGCGCGGTGATCCCGGCGGAGCCGTCGCCGGAATTGATCCAGCTTGCGACCGATTGCGTCAGCGAGTTCGATTCGTTTCGCGCGCCGCTCAGCGAAAAGGATCGTGCGCGGCGAAACCCATCGCAACTGACCCCGGCGCAGCGCACGAATCTCGACCGCTGGGGATATCCCTATGTAATGGCCGATTTTCGCTTTCACATGACGTTGACCGGCCGGCTGGACGCCGGGCGCCGCGACAGCTTGTTGCCCATGCTGGCGGACCGCTTTTCCGCCCTTGGACTCGCGGCGCTGCCGATCGATCGGATCGCCCTATTCCGCCAGGAGGATAACACCGCCCGCTTCCGGATCGTGAACCACTGGAAACTTTGCGTGCAAGAGCTGCCTGATCGCAGCGCTCCTCCAGTATGACGTTTTCATGAATGATCTAGCGCAATGAGACTGTCGCGAATGCGGTGCATATGCCTGCCATCACCGTTGAAGGCAGGCCATGAAATCGCAAATCATCGAGCAACTCGGACAAGCTGACATCCTTCTGCCGTCGCTCGTTGCCGAGGGACTGGCCGCGAACGATCGCGCCAAGGTGCGCATGAGCGCACTGCAGGCTGCTTCACACCATGCGCAACGGCCGGATCGGCCGGCCACCGATTTGCAGGTCGAATGCAAGGCCGCCGGACTCGCGCCCGCGGCGCTGGCGACGCTGATCAGCGGCGCCCATCTTGCCGGCGATGGCCGAATGGCCGCGCCCAATCTGGCCAGGTTGCTGAAGGAAATCCACGACGACGTGGCGGCGATGGTTCGCGCCGTGAGCGCGGGCAACGCCTCCGAGGGTGAAGCCATGAGTGCCCGGCTGGCGGCGATCCGCAACACCGGCGCGCTTGAAGCGTTGAATGAAATCGAAATCGCGCGGGTCGCCAAATTGACCGGGGTGGCGGACGAAGGCGGCGACAGCCTGCATCGGCTGGTGATGGACCTGCACAAGGCGCTCAACCGCCTGGCCGCCGGCTGCGCCGAAGAAATCCTGGCAGGCGCCCACGTCTTCGGGTTGAACGCCGAAGACCGCGCCCCGGTGGAAAGCTTCATGCAGGGGCTCAACGAGACCCGCGTCCTGAAATTCGACCATCCCGGCCTCGATACGATGGCGACGAGATCGGGTGGCCGTCTGCTGATCCAGAACGATATCGGCACCACCGACGCCCATGTCGTGGTCATTGCGGTCAAGAAGAATGCGGTGACGGTGACCTATACCGACGTGCACCGGGCGCGCGCCAAATTCTTCATCGGCTTGTTCGATAAATTCCCGGCGAAGTGGAGCGGGCTCGATCGTCATACCGCGGCGGGTCTCGGCGATGACGACGCCTTTTTTCTCGTCACCGGGCAGTACCAGGCCGGAAGCCCCGGAGATCGCAACGCCTTCCTGGCCGCGCTCGGCGCGGCGCTGGTTTTCCTGATCGACTGGAACAAGGCGCGCAAGCTGCTGCGCAGCTGGGTCGCAAAGGACGATGCGACCCGCATTCTGGAATGGGCTGCCCGGCAGCGGATCGGCCACCGCGCCTTCCTGGAACTCGGCGGCAACGAACTGATCGGCACCGCCGTGCGCAATGCAGCGCCGACGCGCATTGGCTTCGGCGAGCGGCTGGATCAGGCGCTCGGGCGCAACGCCGCGGTCGATTTCCTCAAAACCGCGATGCGCGCCTCGACCGAGGCGCTGCGTGCGGGACGATCGGTCAGGCTGGTTCGCGACCAGATCGAAGCCGATCTGGTCAGGCATCTCGAGCGCGTCGACAGTGCCCTGCTCGCTATCGTGCTGCGTCAGATCGGATTGGCGCACGATGTCGCCGCGGCGATCGCCCAGCACGTTGCCGCGCTGCAGGGGGGCCATCCGGCCGACGGTACACTGCTGACCACCCGCGCCGGCCTCATCGAACGCAAGGCCGACCGCATTGCCATCCAGGCCCGCAAGGAAGCGACCCGCCTCGATGCCGGCCCGATCATCGAACAGCTGGTGGACCGCGTCGAGGAAGCCGTCGATGAGCTGGAACAGGCCGCCTTCATCGCCTCGCTGGCGCCTGCCGGGATCGACCCGACGCTGCTGTCGGCACTTGCCGGGTTGTGCGCAATCGCCACGACGGCGACCGAAGCCGCGGCTTGCGGCCTCGCCGCCGCCATCGAAGTGCCGGAGGGACGCCGCGCCGACTCCGAAGACGCGCTGGACGCCGTCATTCGCCTGATCGACGCCGAGCATGCGGCGGATTCGCGCGAACGCGAGGTCACCGCGCGGGTGTTCGCCGGTGGTTTCGACGTGGCGACGTCGCTCGCCGTTCTCGAACTTGCCCGGGCCATCGAGCGCGCCACCGACCGGCTGGCCGGCTTCGGGCATCTGCTGCGGCGTCACATCATGACCGAACTGTCAGCCTAGGAAGGACTGGGGCCCATGCATATCGTGCGTATTGGCGGCGTATCGACCGAACAGCATTCTGCCGAAGCGATCGGCGCCAAGGCCGCCAACCTGGCGCGAATGGCGGCCCTCGGTTTGCCGGTGCCGCCGGCTTTCGTGCTCCCGGTGAAGCTCTGCGCTGCGATCATCGACGGGGAAGGACATGCGGAGCGTCACCTGCGCGATGGCCTGAAAGACGGCATCGAGTTCCTGGAACACGCGACCGGAAAGCGCCTCGGCGATCGCCGGCAGCCGCTGCTGGTGTCGGTACGCTCGGGAGCGGCGCGGTCGATGCCGGGCATGCTGGACACGGTTCTCAATGTCGGCTGCACGTCGACCGCCGTGCAGGGCCTGATCCGGGCCACCGGCCGGCCGCGGCTGGCATGGGATTGTCGGCGGCGATTTCTCGAGAGCTATGGCGAAGCGGTGCTGAGCCTCGACCCCGAGCCGTTCGCGGCGCGCCTTGCCGAGTTGACCGCCAGCGAAGGCGTTGCCAGCGACCGCGAGCTGGACAGCGAGGCGCTCGAACGTCTCGCCGCAGACGAGCGGGCCTTGATCGACGACGGCGATGACAGCTGGCTTGAGGATGCGATGGTGCAGCTCGACAGGGCCGCAAGGGCTGTCTACCGGTCGTGGATGAGCGAGCGGGCGCAGGCCTACCGCCGTATCGAGAAACTCGAACATCTCCGGGGTACGGCGGTTACGGTACAGGCCATGGTGTTCGGCAATGGCGGACTTTCATCCGGCGCCGGCGTGGCTTTTTCGCGGGATCCCTCAACCGGCAAGGCGCAGCCGATGATCGACCTTGTGCTCGACGCCCAGGGCGAAGACGTCGTCTCGGGCCGCCGAACGCCGGACACGGAAGAAAGCTTCGCTCGCGCGCTGCCGGCGGCGGCGGCCGAACTCGCCGAGACGCTCAAGCGCCTGGAACGGGAATTCAGGGATGTGCAGGATGTCGAATTTACCATCGAGAACGGCAAATTGTGGGTTCTGCAGACGCGTTCCGCGAAGCGAACGCCGCGCGCGGCGCTCCGGATTGCCATTGACCTCGTGCATGAAGGACTGATCACAAGGTCCGAAGGGCTGCAGCGCCTCGACGGCATCGATCCTGCGGCCCTTGTCCAGATCTCGCTGGCATCGGCGGAGGATCCGGTCACTGCCGGAATTGGCGCATCAGGCGGCATCGCGGTAGGACGCGCAGCGTTCTGTTCCGAAAGCGCCCAGCGTCTGGCCGCCGCCGGTGATCCGGTGATCCTGATGCGGCCCGATACCAGCACCGCCGATGTCGCGGGCTTTGCCGTCGCGGCAGGCATCGTAACGTCGGTCGGAGCTCGCACCGCGCATGCCGCGCTGGTCGCGCGTCAGATGGGCAAGCCCTGCGTCGTCGGATGCGGCGGCATGACGATCGACGCCGCAGCCGCCCGGGCAAAGCTCGCAGGCACGGCGATCTCGGAAAGCGACTGGATCACCATCGACGGCGACAGCGGCAAGCTCTACCTCGGACAACGCGACGTGATCGAAAAGCAGCCCGATACCGAGCTTGAAGAAGTCAAGCGCTGGCGCGACGACGCCGATCGGGAGCGCCGCCACGGGCGGAACGCGCACCACGGAAATTCGCCGGCCTGAATTCCGGCCGCGCCTGAACCGGTCGGCGTCTAGTTCGAGCCCTGCGGCAACAGATTGCGCGAGTGAAAGAACAGTTCGACGAGTTTTCCCTTGGCGCCCAACAGCGAGAAAATATATTCGGGGACCTCGACGTCCATCTCCGACACCACGACCTTGGCGATGCGGTCGGCCCGGCTGGAGCCATGCTCCCAGATGAATCCGATACCGAGCTGATTGGCTACGGCTTCCAGCATGCCTTCGCGGGTATTGACGACAATGGCGGGCTCGAGCCGCAGTCCGGCCGCGCGAAACGCCTTGTCCACGACACGTTGGGTCGAGGAGTTGCGGCTGCGAAACACCAGGGGGTATTGCGTCAGCTCGGCGACCGACACTTGGCCCAATTGATTGAGGCGATGCCCGGGATGACAGATCGCTACCACACGCTGATTGAGGCAAACCTCGCATCGAAAGCGGCGGTCCTGAGGCACCTCGGGAAGCACGGCCACATCGACGCGCCGATCGATAACGGCGGCCATGATGTCCGACCAGTTGCCGATATCCACGCGAATCTGGATTTTCGGATAGAGCGCCTTGAACGCGGAAATCAGCGCCATCCCGGGCATTGAATTGCCCAGGCCCACGCGCAGCTCGCCTCCCGCCAGTTCCTCGCGCTGTTCGAGAATCGCGATCGCGTCGGCTTCCATCGCCTGGATTCGGTTGGTTGCCGCATAAAGCTGACGGCACAGCGCCGTCGCCACCAGGCTGTGACCATGCCGGTCGAAAAGCCTGACATCGAACTCGGCTTCCAGTTCACGAACCAGCTGGGCGATCGAAGGCTGCGAGACGCCGAGACGCCTTGCCGCAGCGGAAAAGTTGCCGGCTTCGAACACCGCGTTTACCGCGCGCACGCGGGAAGACGTCAAAGCCATCGCGATTCAAGCCTCCAGCACCGAGCGCCCGGGAATGACTCCAAAAGGAAATCCTGTGTTGAAGATAGGTAAATCCTTTGACTGTTATGTGACTGTCAAGCGACGCCCCTAATCAACGCTCATTGCTGCAATGCAGTCGGGGCACTGGTGAAATGGCGAAGATCGAACTGAACGGGGTCCGCAAGGCCTTCGGCCCGACGGAAATTCTCAAGGGAATTGACCTGGCGATCGAAGACGGCGAGTTCATCGCGCTGATCGGCCCCTCGGGCTGCGGCAAGTCGACATTGCTGCGCATCATTGCCGGCCTGGAGTCCCAGAGCGCCGGCGAGGTGCGCATCGGCGGCGTTCCGGTCGACGGCATCAGGCCCAGCGCCCGCAACCTCGCGATGGTGTTTCAGTCCTACGCGCTGTACCCGCATCTGACCGTTTTCGACAATATCGCGGTGCCGCTGCGGATGCGGCGCCATTCCGCGCTGGCCCGCCTGCCCCTGCTTGGACGGTTGCTCCCCGGACGTAACAGCACCGAACACGGCATCCGCTCAGATGTCGAGCGGGTTGCCGCCCAGCTCGAACTCACCGCCTTGCTGAAGCGCAAGCCGGGACAATTGTCCGGCGGCCAGCGCCAGCGCGTCGCGGTCGGCCGTGCCATAGTGCGTCAACCCGTCGGCTTTCTGTTCGACGAACCCCTGTCCAATCTCGACGCCAAGCTGCGGGTGCATATGCGCGCGGAACTGGCGCAACTGCATCGCCAGCTGAAGGCCACCTTCGTCTACGTCACCCACGACCAGGCCGAGGCGATGACGATGTCGAGCCGCATCGCCGTCATGATCGAGGGCAACATCGTCCAGATCGGCACCCCGGCCGAAGTCTACGAAGACCCACGGGACATCCGCGTCGCGGAATTCGTCGGCAGTCCGAAGATCAACGTCCTGCCTGGCCTCGTCCGTGCGGATGGCGGCCTGGAGCTCCTGGGCCGTTCGCTCGGCCTTCACACGCTTGCTCCCGCCGGCCGCTGTTCGATCTGCGTACGGCCGGAGCGCGTCGAGCCCGGTGCCGGCTCCGGCGCCATTTCCGGCACCGTCGTGCATCTGGAGAACCTCGGCGCCGAGGCCTTCGTTCACGTCAAGGTCGAGCGTGTCGACCTGCCCCTGGTCGCGCGCGTCAACCCGGACCGGCCTCTCCCGGCGATCGGAAGCGCCATCGACTTCGCTTTTCCGGCCAGTGCCGTCAGGGTATTCGACGCTGCCGGCCAGCGCATCGAGGCCGTGGCCCCGGTTCGCAGCGAACGTGTGCGGGAGAAAGCCCTTGGCTGACACCCTCGCCGCCACTGCGATACCGGCCGAACGCCACGCCGCTCGAGCCGCGCCATCACATGCGCGAAGCCACCATCGTGCACGACCTGCGCTGGCCATGGTGGCGCCCGCCTTCATCCTGATGTGCCTGCTGTTGCTCGGGCCGCTGCTCGGCGTCATTGCGCTGTCGTTTACCGACTACCAGCTCGGAAGCCCCTCATTTTCCTGGATCGGCCTTGCCAACTACCAGGACATGTTCGGCGACAGGGTGTTCTGGCTCTCGCTGCGCAACACCCTGACCTATGTCGCGATTGTAGTGCCGGCGGCGGTGGCGCTGGGGCTCGCCGTGGCGCTGCTGATCGAGAGCGGTGGTTCCTTGCTGAGCTGGTACCGCACCATCTACTTCCTGCCGGTGATGGCGACGCTGATCGCGATGTCGATCGTCTGGGAGTTCATGCTGCATCCGCAGTTCGGCCTCATCAACGGGCTGCTGCACGGCATCGGGGTTGACGGTTTCAGCTGGCTGCAGGACCGCCGCACCGCGCTCTATGCGCTCTGCGTGATCGGCATCTGGCAGGCGCTCGGCTTTAACATGGTGTTGTTTCTCGCCGGCCTGGTTTCGATCCCCCGGCAGCTCTACGACGCCGCCGAGATCGACGGCGCGCATGGCGCCTGGGCCCGGTTCCGGCTGGTGACCTGGCCGATGCTGGGACCGACCACCGTATTCGTGGTCGTCATCACCGGTATCCGTTCGTTTCAGGTGTTCGACACCGTCCACGTCCTGACCAAGGGCGGCCCCTCGAAATCGTCCGAAGTGCTGATCCACACCATGTATGTGGAGGGTTTTGAATTTTTCCGCTCCGGCTATGGCGCCGCGTTGACCGTGGTGTTCCTGGTCTTCGTGCTGCTGCTGACCCTGGTAAAATCAGCATTGGCGAACCGCGGAGTGCATTACGCATGATGCCGCGCCACCGTGCCATGGTCTGGTCCGTCACCCGCCATTGCCTGCTGCTATGCGGCGCTGCGTTCATCCTGTTGCCGTTCATCTGGATGATCTCGACGGCATCGAAGCCGCAGACCGAGATCTTCACCAAGGACATTCACTTCATCCCCTACAGCTTTGCGCTGTGGGACAATTTCGCGACCGCCTTCGGCAAGGCCAATCTCTGGCGGTTCCTGCTCAACGGCGTCGTGGTCACGGCGTCGATCTTCGTCCTGCAGGTGCTGATCGCCCTGCCCGCCGCCTATGCGCTGGCCAAATTGCGGTTCGCCGGCCGCGAGGTGCTGTTTGCGCTGGTGCTGTTCTGCATCCTGATTCCGCCGCAGGCGACGGCGATCCCGGTATTCCTGCTGTTTCACCAGCTCGGCATCCTCGACAGCTATGCCGCGCTGATCGTGCCGTTCACGATCTCGGCGTTCGGCATCTTCCTGATGCGGCAGTTCTTCAAGACCGTGCCGGACGACCTGATCGAGGCCGCGCGCATGGACGGCATTTCGGAGTTCGGCATCGTCTGGCGCGTGATGCTGCCGACCGCGATCCCGGCGCTGACCGCGTTCGGGATCTTCTCGGTGGTGGCGCACTGGAACGACTATTTCTGGCCGCTGATCGTGCTCAACAGCGAGCACCTGCGAACCCCGCCGCTCGGCGTCGCCAGCTTCCGCAACGAAGAAGCCGGCACCAATTACGGCCCGCTGATGGCAGCCGCCATCGTCATCATCGCGCCGCTCGTCGTCGCGTTCCTGCTTGCGCAACGCCGGTTCATCGAGGGCATCACGCTGACCGGCATCAAATAAACCCCAGGTGCAATCGTAACGAAGGAGCTATCGATGTTGAAAAGACTGACTGTCGCCGCCCTGGCCGTGCTTGCCGGCGCCGCCGGCGCTCACGCCCAGAGCCAGACCGAAGTGGTGCTGCAGTATCCCTACCCGGAACTGTTCACCGAAACCCACAAGAAGATCGCCGAAGAGTTCGCCAAGATCCGGCCGGACATCAAGGTGTCGATGCGTGCGCCTTACGAATCCTACGAGGACGGCACCCAGCGCGTGCTGCGCGAGGCCGTTACCAGCCAGATGCCCGACGTCAGCTTCCAGGGCCTCAACCGCATCCGCGTTCTCGTCGACAAGAACATCCCGGCGCCGCTCGATGGCTATATCGCGGCGGAAAAGGATTTCGACAAGCAGGGCTTCCACCAGGCGATGTTCGACATCGGCACCGCCAGCGGCAAGGTCTACGCGCTGCCGTTCGCGATCTCGCTGCCGATCGTCTATGTCAATCTCGACCTCGCCAAAAAAGCCGGCGCCGATCCTGAAAAACTGCCGACGAGCTGGGACGGCATCATTGATCTCGCCAAGAAGATCAAGGCCAGTTCGCCCGACGTCAACGGCATCACCTACGCCTGGGACATCACCGGCAACTGGCTGTGGCAGGCGCCGGTGTTCGCGCGCGGCGGGTCGATGCTGAACGCCGACGAGACCAGGGTGGCGTTCGACGGACCGGAAGGCAAGTTCGCCATCCGGACCCTGGCGCGCCTCGTCAGCGACGGCGGCATGCCCAACCTCGATCAGCCCGCGATGCGCGCGGCATTTGCCGCCGGCAAGACCGGCATCCATGTCACCTCGACCTCCGATCTGAACAAGGTGACGCAGATGATCGGCGACAAGTTCACGCTGAAGACCCACACCTTCCCCGATGTGGTCGCCGACAAGGGCCGGCTCCCCGCGGGCGGCAACGTCGTGATGATCCTCGCCAAGGACAAGGCCAAGCGCGACGCCTCCTGGGAGGTGGTCAAATTCTGGACTGGTGCGAAGGGCGCGGCGATCATGGCCGAAACCACCGGCTACATGCCCCCCAACAAGGTGGCCAACGACGTCCATCTGAAGGATTTCTACGTCAAGAACCCGAACAACTATACCGCGGTCAAGCAACTGCCGTTCCTGACCAAATGGTACGCATTTCCCGGTGACAACGGCCTGAAGATCACCGACGTGATCAAGGATCATCTCAACACGATCATTTCGGGAACGCGCACCAAAGAACCGGATGCCGTTCTCGCCGACATGACCGCCGACGTGCAGAAGCTGCTGCCGAAGTCGGTCGGCTCGGCACGCTGATCGACAAGTCAGGCATCGCTCATCCAGCGCGGGGCGCCACGGCGCCCCGCTGTTCATCGCAACGAGGGTCCCCATGAAACTCATCCATATGAGCGACATCCATCTGACCGCACCCGGCAAAACCATCGGCGGTCGCGATCCCCGCCATAATTTCGAGCGCGCGCTCGGACATGTGCTGGCGGACCACAGCGACGCGGAGTTGATGGTGATCACTGGCGATCTCTCCGACTGGGGCGACCGGGCGGACTATCAATGGCTGCGCAGCCGGCTGGACAGCTTTCCGCTTCCGGTTCGGCTCTGCATCGGCAATCACGATGATCGCGCGGCCTTCCTCGGCGTGTTCCCGGAATACGCCGAGTCCGACGGTTTTGCGCAAGGTTTTCACGACACCGCCGCCGGCCGCTGCCTGTTTCTCGACACCACCGAGCCGCGCACCCATGCCGGCCGCTATTGCGCGCCGCGGCAGGACTGGCTGGAACAGCAGCTGTTCGAACATGACGGCCCGTTTCTGCTGTTCATGCATCACAATCCGATGCCGACGCATCTCGGTCCGATGGACCAGATCCGGCTGCTGGACGATGCGGCGTTTCGCCAGATCGTCGGCCGATATCGCGACAGGATCCGCCATATCTTCTTTGGCCATTGCCATCTGCCGCTCGGCGGCTCGGTGGCCGGCGTACCCGCCACTTCGCTGCGCGGCACCAATCACGCGAGTTTCCCGCTGTTTTCGGAAAAGCTCATGCTGAGCGCGTCCGACCTGCCGGAATCCTATGGCGTCGCCTTCGTCGGGCCGGACTACGTCACCGTGCACATGGTCGAATTCGGCTATCAGGGCGCGATCCGGACCGAGGGCTCGCCCGATTTTGCCATGTGGGACCGGGAGACCATGCAGCGATGAAATTCCTCATTCTTACCGACACCCACTTCGTGCCGCGCGGCAGCAAGCTGTACGGGCTCGATCCGGCCGCCCGCCTCACGCGCGCTGTCGAGACAATCAATGCGACGCACGAGGACATTGCCTTCGTCATCATGTCAGGCGATCTCGCCCATTGGGGCGAACCGGCGGCCTATGCCAGCCTCGCCGGCGTGCTCGCCGGACTGCATGCCCCCACCATCCTGATGATGGGAAACCACGACAAGCGCGCGGCCTTCCGCGGCGAATTTCCAGGCGCCGATCGCGACATCAACGGCTTCGTGCAGGCCGTACACCATTTCGACGCCGCAACCATCGTCACGCTGGACACGCTGAACGAAGATACGCCGGACCATGCCGGCATCCTGTGCGAGGCACGGCTGCGGTTTCTGGAGGGAGCGCTCGGCTCCGCCCCGACCGACCGGCCGCTATTGCTGTTCCAGCATCATCCGCCGTTCGACAGCGGCCTGCGTTACATGGACACCATCAAGCTCGCCAATGGCGAGGCCGAATGGGACGTCATCGCCCGCACGCGAAAACCCGATTACATGTTCATGGGCCATCTGCACCGTCCGATCGCCGGAATCTGGCGCGGCATCCCGTTCCATATCCAGCGCGCGCTGACCCATCAGGTCGCGTTCGATTTCGAAACCGAGGGCCACATTCCGGGAACGCATGAGGCGCCGGACTACTCGCTGGTGAGCGTCAGCGACGGAAACATCGTCATCCACCAATGCTCGTTTCTCTATGATGGCCCGGCCTTTTCGCTGCACGACCCGAAAGCCCAGAGCGCCCAGTCGGTTGGAGAACTGGTCAAGGCGACCGTCTAGACTTCAAACGCGGGGTCACAGCGATTTCGCGGCGCCGAACGCTCGCGAATGCCGCGCTATGGGGATCGTTCGTTCAATACGTGAACGAGGCGGCGCAGTCACGCCAGTTCAGCAGCGTTGCCCGTTTGACAGTCGGCACTGGCCGCTGCCCGGCTGGCTCTTTGGGTCCGAGGCAGTCTGGGCCTGTGCCAGCGATCCCCCGACGAAAACCGCGAGGGCAAACGCAGCGGCAACCAAAGCTGAAAAGCGAATCATGAAATCCTCCCGGTCAGGCATGCAGCCTCCGGCTGATCGGAGGCTGGTGACAACAACTGTCACGCCAATGGTGGGGTCGGCCCGTCGAAGCCGCATCCCCAAAATGGATGAACACAGCGGAAATATATCGGTTCGCGGCAGGCGGGTTCCTCTGCCAAGGCGCCTCATAGGTGCTAGAAGGCCCTATTGAATTTCGACGCGAGTCAGGACGCCGGTACGCAAGCGGCCGAATGACTCGCTGAACCAGCGACGTATTTATGAACCGGATTGATATTGCCGCCGCCCCGCCTCCCGACGTCCCCCGTTCCTCCCTGTTGGCGTTCTACCGATACTTTCTCGCCGAGCATAAGCAGATCTTTGTCTGGCTGTTCATCTGCGGCTTCGGGGTCGCCTGCGCTGACGCGATGGTGTCCGTGTTCGTCGGCAAGGTGGTGGCTTTCGTCGGTCAGCCGGACCGGTGGACGGCGTGGCTGGAACGCTGGCCGACGCTCGCAGCCCTTCTGGTCGCGATCGGAATCATCCGCCCCGCCCTGATCTTCGTCGATCTGCACCTGCGCAACAGCTATCTCGTTCCCGGCGTCACGTCGCGGATGCGCTGGATCAGCCATTGGCTGGTGGTGAACCAGAGTTGGCAGTTCTTCCAGAATGACTTTCCGGGACGCCTCGCCCATCGGGTGATGCATACCGCGGGCTCCCTGCGCGAAACCGCCGAGGCCGCGATTCGCGCGGTGTGGTATCTGGCGATGTATGGCGGCGCCAGCGCCGTCCTGCTGGCGGGCGCCGACTGGCGGCTGGCGCTTCCCATCGCCGGCTGGTTTTGCGGCTACGGCCTGTTGCTGCGCTATTACGTGCCGCGCCTGCGGACAAGGGCCGAAAACAGCTCGCAAGCCTATTCTGATCTGATGGCCGGGATCGTCGACTGTTACAGCAACATTCTCACCATCAAGCTGTTCTCCTACGCCGCGACCGACAACGACCACGTTCGCCGTGCCTTGCTGTCGCATAACGATACCCAGCTGCGTCACATGCGGGCGATCACCGGTTTCATGACCAGCCTGACGCTGCTCAATACGGCGCTGCTGACCGGCACGGGTGTTATCGGCGTCAGCCTGTGGCTCAACGAGGCGATCCCGGCCGAGGCCGTGGCCATGGCGCTGCCGCTGGTTTGGCAGCTGGCAAGCACCGGCGGCTGGGTGGCCTGGGAAGTCTCCGGCATTTTTCAGAATCTCGGCGACGTGAAGCAGGGAATGGAGTCGATCGCGGCGCCCAACACGATGGTCGACAAACCCAATGCTAAGGCGCTGGAAATCGGCGCTGGCGCGATCGAATTCAGGAAAATCGGTTTCGGATATTCGAGCGGGCATCCGCTGTTCGAGCAGTTTACATTGACCCTGGCGCCGGGTGAGCGGGTCGGCCTGGTCGGCCGGTCCGGCGCGGGCAAATCCACCCTCGTCAGCCTTCTGTTGCGCCTGTACGACATCCAGCATGGTTCCATCCTGATCGACGGGCAAAGCATCCAGGACGTCTCGATGGACAGCCTGCGATCCTGCATCGGCGTTGTCACCCAGGACACCGCCTTGCTGCACCGCTCTATCAAAGACAACATCATGTGCGGCAAGCCCGATGCCACGGAGGCCGAACTCGCGCGTGCCCTGGGCCAGTCCCGGGTCGCGCAGTTCATGGCGGATCTGCGCGACGAGGACGGCCGCACCGGGCTCGATGCAAGCGCCGGCGAACGCGGCGCAAGATTGTCCGGCGGACAGCGCCAGCGCATCATTCTGGCGCGGACGCTGCTCAAGAACGCGCCCATCCTGGTGCTGGACGAAGCTACCGCGGCCCTCGACTCCGAGGCGGAGCACGCGATCCAGGAACAACTGGACACGCTGATGGTGGGCAAGACGGTGATTACCATTGCGCACCGGCTTTCGACGCTGGCGCGAATGGACCGGATCGTCGTACTGGATGCCGGCCGCATTCTGGAGCAAGGATCGCATGAACAGCTTATCGGCCTTGGCGGACTTTACGCCTCCTTGTGGCAACACCAGACCGGCGGACGCCTCCCCGGCGGCGAGCACTCTTCCTTCGCTCCGCCGAAATCTCCTGACGCTTGATTGATCCCGGATTGGTTGGAACATGCATATTCGATTGGCTCCCGGCACCACCCTCACCAATGTCGAAGGAAAGGACGTCCTGTTTTCGGTGAAATCAGGCGATTCCTACGGCCTCAACGAAACCGCGGCGCGGATGCTGCGGCTCGGACTCGAGGCGAATCTCGATGAAGTCGTCAACCGGCTGGCCGAGGAGTACGGCGCCGAGCGCCAGGAAATTCAGGGCGATTTCGAGGAACTCGTCAGCGAACTGGTTCAGTTGAAATTCGTGGCGCCGGCTTCCACCCAAGGCGGATAGGAAGCCACAACCGTGAAATCCTCCATGCCGGGAGTTTTTATGAAGGCCTGCTCGTTGCATATCACCCAGGCGTGGCCCGACAGCGGCGACAGCCGCATGCCGATCCTGATGGACGCCGGATGACCATGTCGGTTCAGGACGTACCAGGTGGCGACCGCCTGATCGAGACATTCGATCCGGAGCGGCAGTAGCTGCATGCCACGTATCGCGCGGCCGGCAAGATCTTCCGCTGTTAAATCCGGCGAACGGCCAGCCCCCCGGGCGCGCCCCAGCCATCGAAAGAAATTGACGGTACGGTCAATCCCGAAAAGCTTCGTGGAGAAATGGGACAAACATAAAATAGATGCGCTCATGACGACGGCGATTTCCGCAAGACTGCCCTGCTGCAAAACAATAACCGATAAATATCGGAACCTGCAATGAACGCAACCTCGACTGCCGGGGCGCGCTGGAGCGCCGATCGTGACTGCATCACGCTTGATTGCGCCTCGGGAACCATTCTGATCGAGGGCGCCGTCTTCCGGGTCGAAAACCAGATCGGTCGTGCTGCGCTGGATCGTCTGGCAGCGCTGATCGATCGCGAGGGCCCGCCCGCCATCGCGAAAGCGGATGGCGATTTCGTCGCCATCATCGTGGCGGGTCGGGCAACCTGGGCGTTCAAAAGTTTTACGTCGCAGTACCAGCTCTACTATCGCGAGCGGGATGGCATGCTCGCCAACCGCCTCGGCGTTTTCTTCGAGGCTGCGAGTTCGCGCTGGAATGAACATTACTTCGCCCGGCACGTTCTGCTGGTGCCCGGCTATCAGTTCCTCAGCATGGAAACGCCTCTCGCTGAGGTCAGCAGAGTCCTGCCCGGCGAATTGATCTGCCTCGGTCGCTCCGTTGCGCGCCAACAACTCGTGCGCAGGAACTACGGCTATCGGCTGGACCCCGCGCAGCGCCGCGAGGACGTCGCGCCCCAGATACTGGAAATCCTGCGAAACCAGATCAAGGGCCGCCTTGCGGCTTATCCGGATGCGAAGATTTGCGTCGAGATATCCGGCGGCCTCGACTCGTCGTTCATCGCCTGCCTGCTGGGTGAACAGGCTTCCGGTATTCGCGGCGTGATGTTCTCGCAGCCCAACCTGCCCTCGCACGCGATCAGCGAAGGCTACGCCCGCGAGGTCGCGGACCGTTACGGCATCGATCTCGTGGTCATGCCGCCGGAGCAGCTTCCGAGCGAGGTCGACGACAGCCCAGGTTATTCCGACGAGCCGAGCGATTTCTTCTGGTTCGGCGACTGGTTTTCGCGCGCCGTTGCCGAGGTGGCGGTGCCAGGCTCGCAGGTCTTTACCGGATTTGGCGCCGACCAGCTGTTCCTGCGGGCGCCGTCCTTTCTTCCCTACCTGCTGCAGCGCGGGGAATACCGGCATTTTGCCAAGGCCCTGCCGCCGGCCAGCGCGCTGCTGTCACGCGGCCGCATCAACCTCGGCTGGCAGAGCCTGTTGTCGTTCGTGCCCGAAGGCATCCATCAACGGCTGAACCGGATGATGGGCGACAGCGGCTGGAATCCATTCGATGTCAGCGACGTCAACATGCGCCGCATGCTGACCGACAAGGTTCCCTGGCTGCGCTGCGGCAGAACCCTCCATGCATATTCGACCGAACGCGAAACCCGGGAACAAGAGTTGGTCGGCGATGGCATCATCTGCGACGACTGGGGCTACTTTTCCGCGCCGCGGACGGTGACGCAGAGCCATTTCGCCGCGAAGGGGCTGATCGACGCCTCGCCGTTCTGCGATCTTCCGCTGCTGGATTTTGTCTATGATGAAGTCAGCGCCCTGCTCGTCCATGATTTCGAAGGCCGCTACAAGGAACTGCTGCGGGAATCCCAAAGGGGAATCGTGCCGGAATCCCTGCGCGGCCGCCAGAACGACACCTTCGTGTTCAACTCGTTTCAGCTGACCTATGTGAACAAGGCGCGGGAGTATTTTGCATCCCTGCTCCGGACGGCGCCTGATGGCTGGATCGACCGGCGGGCCGCGAACCACGCGCTGGAACAGCTTTCGTTCGGCATCGCGACCAGTTCGACCCGCTCCGCCATGGCCCTGATGGGCTATCTCGGCTGGCAGCAGGCTTTCATGCGACACCGGGCCGCCGGGGAGAGGATCGCCGGGCTGATATCCGCGAGTTCCATCCGCGCATGAAAAGCGGCCCACGCATGAAAAAGCGGCGCGCCCGCGAGGAGCTCGCCGCTTGATTTCGATCGACGCTTCGATCTTATTTGAAGAAGCCGGAATACTTCTTGCCGTCGGTGCTCGGACCCGTCGAATTCGACTTGATCAGCGCGAGGCTGCCCAGCTTGACGAGCGTCGGTTTAGTGTATGATTTCACGAAATATCTCCATTCCATGTGATTCAGGCGCAAATCACGCCGCCACAATAGTGAGGTTGGTCAACTGGCACGTCATCCTCAAAATTGATGAAGCGACGCGCCGAATCCGACGTTAATTGCGCACGGTGCTGCGATCAAGCGTAACGTTGGCCAGCAGCGACACCACCTCGGCCTGACGGGCGCATCCGGTTTTTTCCAGCACCTGACGCACCTGCGAACGAACCGTTGAGATGGCCACCCCGCCGCTGGCGGCGATCTCTTCCAGGGTCTCGCCGACCGCGAGGCCTCGCGCCACGCGGGCTTCCGATGGCGTCAGGTCGAACAGCGACCGCATCAGTTCAATCGGCGGGCCAGCCGTGGCCGACACCGGCGTCACCACCAGCAGCGCGTAACTGCCGGCAAAGATGTCGTGGGCGGAACGCCGGATCGGAATGACATGGACCACGCGCACCGCGCTGTCGTCGGCGTCACGGAGCGGAAAGGAGCGGACCGATGAATCGAGATCGGTATCGAGTTCGGCAAGCGCCGACCGCAACAATTCGTTGGCACGGCCATCCGTCAGCGCGATGCGGCTTTGCGCACGCCATTGCAAATGATCGGACAGATCCTCGACCAGGGGGTTGGCTTCGATCACGGTGCCGTCCTGGCCGAGCAGCAGCGCGGGCAACCCCATCGCCGCCAGCGCCTCGTTGGCGCCCTTGGCGCGCTGCAGTCCCAGCCGGGCCGCGACAAACGCGCTTCGGGCCAGATGGGAACGCAGTTCGTTCAGCAGTTCAACACGCTCTTTTTCGATCGGCCCGCGGCTGTGGTCGCGCTCGATGCTGAAAACGATGTGATCGCCGGTCGGCAATTGCAGGCCGGTACCGGCCGACCAGCCGAGCCCGTGCGGCCGAAAGAAATCGCGGTAGATCGGGTCGTTGTCGAGTTGTTCCTCCGTCCAGAAATCATGCTCGACGAAAAACTCCGGCATCGACCGGCTGTACAGGCAGATCCGGCGCGGACAACGCTTGAACCAGCCGTCCTCGACATAGGAGCGAAAGATGTCGTTCAAATTTGCCGAAGCGGTCCATTTCAATACCCGGTCGCGGGCCGAGAACAGCAGTCCGCCACGCGAGCCGGTCAGTTGCGCCAGATCATCGAGCACGCCGGGCCATAGTTCCGGCACGAAAGAGCTTTCGTAAATGCGGTCGATCAATTCGGTCTTCACGGAAATCCCATCAGGAAATGGCATTCAATCAGCAGGAAAAAACCGCATGGTGCCAGTGGCCTATCCGGCCATCATGGCGCGAATTCATCCCTTCGCCAAGTCGATCTTGATCGTGTCATTGGGGATTGTGCGGCCTTCTGCCGCGCGCGATGATCGGAACCGGCGTGTGCTGGATGGATTGCCCCACATGGCTGGGGTCAGGATTAAGATACGTGAGAAGGAACTCGGCTGGCCGCTGGCCATCACGGCCGCCGTCGCGGTGTTCAGCGTGGCGGCCTTCCTCATCGTCGAGTTCGGTCCGTGGAACCGGCAGCCGCACGATCGGGAGGCGACCCAGGAGGCCGCGCAATCCGCCGGCGCCAAGGTTATTCCGACACAGCGCAAACTCGCGGTTGAACCCACCCCAGCAGGCCCCAAGCCGATTAAGCCCGAGGCTCCCGCCGCAAGAAATTAAAACGAAGAACGAAATCGCCCGTCAGGCCGACCAGCGATCTTCTTCCCGAAGCTGCTCTTCCGCGTTCAGGCGTTCCGCCACCTCGTCCGCCGTTTTCTCGCTCCGGGCCTCGGCGATCGGCTCGCCGTCATTCTTGACGATCTTCTTGTGCTCCGCGCGAACGGGAAAGTCCTCCGGCTCCAGCGGCTTGTCATCTTCTTTTTTAGCCATTCCAGCGACTCCCGTGATTGGACTGACGCAGCACAGCGCATCTTGAGCTTGCGGTGACAACGCAGCTATCGTGAGAACACCGCAGGTGAGCGTCGGTTCCTCGTGCGGTCCTAAGTAGCCTCCAGGCGGCCTGCCCTGGCCGAATCGCCGTGACGCTACTTCGCGCGCCAGCCCATCTCCCAGAAGTCGGCTTCCAGCCGGGTGGCCTCCTTGAAGATCGCGATCAGATCTTGCTCCCGGGCCGGCGTGGCGTAGAGATCGGCGAGACTGTCCAGCTGCGCCAGGGCTTTCGCGGCGATCTCCTGGTAAGGTGCGCCGGCATATTCCGATATCCAGACGCTGTATGGATTGGTGGCTGCTAGCGCACCGGGATGCGTGGCAAGCCGCGTCGCGATCTCCGCGTAGCCGATCACGCAGGGGGCCAGCGCCACCTTGAGCGCCAGCAGATCGCCGCGCATGCCCGCGTCGAGCACGTAACGCGTGTAGGCCAGCATCTCCACCGCCGGAGCGGCTTGTTCGAGATCATCCGGGGTCAGCCCCCACCCAGCGCAGAGCTTCACATGCAGGTTCATTTCGACGTCGATGATGGCCGAGAGGCCGGCCGCCGCCTCACGCATGTCGGTAAGCCTGGGCGACTTGTAGACCGCGAGCGCATAGGCGCGGGCAAACTCGATCAGGAACAGATAGTCCTGAACGAGATAGCGGCGGAAGGCTGCCTCGGTGAGCGAGCCGTCCGCCAGCGCGTTGGTGAAGGGGTGTTCGGCGTAGGCGCGCCACTCGACGGATGCCGCGCTCTTTAGTCGCTCGAAAAAACGCATGATCTCTCGCGGGGTTGGCCTCTCGACGAGTGTGTCGGGCGAATTATCGGGTTATAGCTTTGGGTTCATCGGCAAGGAAGCAGCGTATGGCGAACGGGAACAGTGAATGAGCATCGGACTGATCGCGCTGCTCGACGATATTGCCGCGATCGCAAAGGTAGCGGCGGCTTCCCTTGACGATATAGCCGGCCAGGCCGTCAAGGCCGGGGCAAAGGCCGCAGGCGTCGTCATCGACGATACCGCGGTCACGCCGGGTTACGTGATCGGTTTCGCCGCCAAACGCGAACTGCCGATCGTGGGCAAGATCGCGGCGGGATCGCTGCGCAACAAGCTCCTGATCCTGCTTCCCGCAGCCCTGGCGCTCAGCTACTTCCTGCCCCAGGCGATCACGCCGCTGCTGATGTTTGGCGGCGCCTACCTCTGTTATGAGGGCGTGGAGAAACTGCTCGAAGCCGTCCTCCCCCATCATGCCCAGCAGCACGAAGCCCAACTCGAAACGGTCGCGTTGAATGCACAGACTCTGGAGGATGAAAAGGTCGCCAGCGCCATCAAGACCGACTTCATCCTGTCAGCGGAGATCATGGCGATCACGCTGGCGGCAGTTCCCGCGGGGAGCGTCTGGACACAATCACTGGTGCTGGCAGTGGTCGGGATCGGGATCACCGCCGCGGTGTATGGCGTGGTCGCCCTGATCGTGAAGGCCGACGACGTCGGTTTGGCGCTGGCCAGGAACGACACCTCCTCGGCCTTTGGCGGTGTGAGCCGGGCCCTCGGACGCGGCCTCGTTCGCGGCATGCCCGGCTTCCTGATAGTCCTCAGCGCCGTCGGCACCGCCGCGATGATCTGGGTCGGTGGCGGCATCGTGCTGCATGGGCTGGAAATCTACGGCCCGCCTTCGATCGGACAGGCCGTCCACGCTGCGACCGAGGCTGCGGCTCACGCGCTCCCGGCGGCTGCGGGCGTGCTCGAGTGGATCGCACATGCGGCGATATCGGGCGTCATAGGCCTGTTGATCGGCGCGGCCTGCATCCCGATCATCGGATTTGTGGTCGCGCCGATATGGAAGCGGCTGAAGGGTCTGTTGCCCGGCCGTGCCGGCAAGACGTAAAATCCGATCCCGCTCATACCCATCTGCGGACGGTACGTTCTGCAAGGCACAACCGATCGTTCAGGCCTGGCCGTCTTCCAGGCCATACTCCCTGTAGATCGTCAGCGGATCGCGGTCAGGAAACAGCCGGCATTTGGCCTGCGCCAGATGCACGGTGACGGTCCCCTGCTGGCAACCGGCGATCAGCAGCTTCTTGATATCCTCCATGTGAGGCCGGGGCTGGCTTGCCGTCGGCAGTTGCTCCAGCGCGATCAGCGCGGTGGCGAGCGCTTCCGTGATCACCCATTCGTCGTGTCCGGTAATTCCCTTTTTCGGCATTCGGACAGCCTCATTCCTGAGATGCATCCGGTGCAGTCACCCCTGCGGGTACTGCAACGGCCGAAAGGACAATCCGCATCGGCTCCGGAGAATGCCGGGTCGCCGCAGCGTTTGCCGCTGCAGCGCCGAGACCGCCGCTTACTGCTTCGCGAAAGGAATATGCTGGTGGTACTGCTTCGGAATCGAACTTCGATAACGCGCCGGCACCGTGCCGCTATCGATCGATTTGTCGATCTCCTGCTGCCGGGTCATTTTCTTCTTCGCGGCCTTCTTTTTCGCCGGCTTGGCGGGTTCAGCCGCCGTCGTCGTGGTGGCTGGCGCCGCAGTCGTCGCGGCGGCCGGCGGCGGTGCCGCTGCGGCTGGCGCAGTGGCCGCTGCCGGTGGCGTGGCCGCCGGTGCCGCGCCGGAACTCGGTGCGGTCTGGGCCAAGCCAATGGCTGATGGCAACGACACCGACGCCATCGTCGCTGCAATCAAACAGAGTCTCTTCATCGACGAAAATCCTGGCATGAAAACCTCCACAAAAATTCCAATGCTGCTTCGAGCCGCAATGCGATCAGGGTAAGCCCGTGGCATTGCGTCATGCAAGCTGCCTTCGGTGGCCTTTTTGCGGCCCAACGCCCGTCCGGTGCCATGTCACAAGCCGATCACACATCCCTCCCCGACCTGTTGATAACCCGCCCGTGCCGGCGCCGCCGGCGTGACAGACCGCGGCGACGTGTTATCGACGGGACGCCTTGCTCTGGACGGATCAAACACCATGCGGATTACCCTGGTCGGCTCCCGCCATTTCGGCGTGACGACACTGAACATGCTGCGCCAGCACGGCGTCGAAATCGCCGGTGTCGTGGTGGCTGATGCCGAGGACCGGCTCGCCGCCGCTGCCCGCGACGCCGGAATCGCGGTCACCGTGCAGGCCGATCCGAAACTGGTGGTAGCAGGCGAAATCGCTGAAAATACCGACCTGATCGTCACCGCGCACAGCCACGCGCGCATCGGCAGGGACGCCCTGGCGGCGGCAAAGCTCGGGGGGATCGGCTATCACCCCTCGCTACTGCCGCGGCACCGCGGCATCGCCGCGGTCGAATGGACCATCCGGGAAGGCGACCCGATCGCCGGCGGCTCCGTTTACCACCTCGCCGACCGCATGGATGCCGGCGCCATCGCCGCCCAGGAATGGTGCTTCGTCAAGAAGGGCGAAACCGCACGCGAGTTGTGGGAGCGCGCGTTGGCCCCGCTCGGCCAGAAGCTGCTGGGAGAGGTAATAGAGTACGCCAAGGCGAATAAATCGCTGCCGGCCAAGCCCCAGGACGAGCAATTCGCGACCAGTGCGCCGAATCTGCCCAAGTGACCTTTCTGAAGGTAACGTAAACCGCAATTTCAGGTCGCATTTTTCGTTCCGGCGTGGGAACCAATCTCACCTACAAATGTTTGATCTGTAGGGAACAATTCGTGTTGCCGCGTCGCAGCAAACTTTGAACACATTGCCGCTCGATACCGCGTCATCACACATACATGTCGGGGATATTTATTCATGCGCCACAATCGCATTCGCCACGCGCTACTTGCTTCCGCTTTGACCGCCGCCGGCATTTTCGTCGTTGCTCCCGCCTTGGCGGACAGCAATGCCTATGACGGGCTTTGGACGGTCACGGTGGTAACCAAGTCCGGTACTTGTCAGCCGACCACCAGCTCGACGCTGGTTGTGACGGACGGTAACGTTTCGGCCGGTGGCGCTCCCGTTTCCGGCAAGGTGGGCCGCGAGGGTCTTGTGCGGGTCTCGATCAATGGTGCATATGCGAACGGTCAGCTCAACGGCAAAACCGGTTCGGGGAAATGGAATGGCGCATCTGCAGGCGTTCCGTGCAGTGGTCGATGGGAAGCATCGCGGCAGTAAGCCGGGCCCCATAGCAACAAACGCGCGACGGCTGATATTTTCAGCCGTTGCGTTTTTTTTGGCGTTTTCGTTGGTGTCGATCTGCGCCACCGCCAGCCACGCGGATCCGGGCGCGTTCTCCGGCCTGGCCGGCAACTGGTCCGGCGGCGGCACCATCACGCTCGACGACGGCTCCACCGAGCGGGTTCGATGCCGCGCCAGCTACGCGGTCCGCGCTGACGGCGACGCCATCAACCAGACCCTGACCTGCGCCAGCGACAGCTTCAAATTCAATCTTGCGAGCAACGTGGTCGCCCAGGGCACGGCGCTTTCGGGAAGCTGGAGCGAAAGCATCCGCAACGCCAGCGGCAACCTTGAAGGTCGCGGCAGCGGCGGCAGCTTCCAGGTGGTCGCCAGCGGCCCTGGATTCACCGCGAACATCGCGTTGACGACCCGCGGCAACAAGCAATCCGTCGTCATCAAGTCCGAAGGCGCATTCCGCGTCACATCGATTTCGCTGACCCGCTCCTGAGCGGCCTCGCCGCGCAATTGGAAAGCTGGTCTGGCTAGCTGGTTTTGGGCTTGGCCAACCGGTTGGCGGTTTCCGTCATGGTCTTGGCCACCAGCAGGGCCTGTTCCTTGTTGAGCGCAAAATCCTGAACGCCCCTGTGCGTGGTCAGCGACAGGACCATGATCTCGGGCTGGTCTTCGGGCCAGCCGGTGGCGAAGGCGGTTACAAAATCAGCGGATGTGGATCGTGTTGTCATTCGTGAAACTTCCCTATCGTTCGAGCGAAGTGGGCGCCGCTCGTCTAAATAGCGTGTCAAAACAAAAGATTAGAGCCCAGCTCTGAGAAATCAGACTCGGACGCTAAGCATTTGGTACGAAGGCGGTGACCTCGATTTCGACCTTGGCGCGGGTATCGACCAGGCCCGAAATGTAGAGCAGCGTCGAGGGCGGGAAGTTGCGCCCGAGCGTCTCCTTCCAGGCGGCGCCGATGCCGGCGCCCGCGGCCTGATATTCCTCGCGGCTGGTCAGATACCAGGTCAGGCGGACGATATGCTCGGGGCCGGCGCCGGCCTCGCCGAGCAGCTTGATGATCCGGCGCAGCGCGGTGGCGGTCTGCGCCGCCATATCGGGCGCATAGTCGCCCTTCTCGTCGCCGCCGGTCTGGCCAGCCAGCACGACCCAGCGGCCGGGACCATCGACCGCGACGCCGTGCGAAAAGCCGCGTGGCTTCGACCATTCGGCCGGTTGCAGAGTGAGCATAAAGCGGTTCTCCGGATTTGGGTTGCCGTCGTTCCGGGGCGCGCTCGCGCGAACCCGGAACCTCGAGATTTGGGGTTCGATGCTTTCGCATCGCCCCGGAATGACGAGCACGTTTAGCACCGAACCCGCGCCCTCTCCCACCCCGAATCTTGGCATGGTGCAGCACAGCCCCGACTTAATTGCGCGTTGCAAATCACGCGCAGGTCGCCGATACCGGCCTGCCCTTTTCGTATTTTCGCGCGACATCCGGCGCGGGAAAGCCTGGCGATCACCCCAAGATGGACCGAACACCTTCCATACCAAGGGCCGCGCTGTGGATGGCGGGCTGGCTCGCGCTGATGCTGATCCTGACGGTGGCCGGCCGCGAGACCACGCGCGAAATGAACGTCTTTCAGATCATGGAAGTGCGCTCGCTCCTCGGCCTCTGCATGCTGTACCCGCTGATCCGCATGAGCGGCGGCTTCGCTGCGATGAAGACCGCGCGGCCGCTGCAGCACATCTCGCGCAATCTCATTCACTACAGCGCCCAGCTCGGCTGGTTCTTCGCGCTGACCCTGATTCCGATCGGCCAGGTGGTCTCGATCGAGTTCACCATGCCAATCTGGACCGCGATCCTGGCCGCGGCCTTTCTCGGCGAGCGAATGACGGTGTGGAAAATCGCCGCGATCGCGCTCGGGATCGTCGGCGTCATCGTGATCGTTCGCCCCTCCACCGGCGAGGTCAATCCGGGCCAGTTGATCGCGCTGGCCGCCGCGGTCGGCTTCGGCATCTCGATCGCCATGGTGAAGTCGCTGACCCGCACCGAAAACACCCTGGCGATCATCTTCTGGATGCTGGTGGTGCAGTCGGTGGCGGGCTTTTTTCCCTCGATCTATGTCTGGGTCTGGCCGTCGGCCTGGGCCTGGGGCTGGACCGTCGTGATCGCGATCTGCGGCACCTTTTCGCATTACTGCATGGCCCGCGCGATGCTGTATGCCGATGCAACGGTGGTAATTCCGATGGACTTCCTCCGGGTTCCCCTCAGCGCCGCCGCCGGCTGGCTGATCTATTCCGAGCGGCTGGACATGTTCACCGTGCTCGGCGCGGCCCTGATCCTGACCGGCAATCTGCTGAACCTGAAATCGGCCGCCCAGGTTCCCGCGCGCGCGCAAGCCTGACGGCGGCGGGGCGGTTCGAATCTCCCGAGCGATTTTCCGCGCCCGACTGTGATCCAGATCACTCAAACCTGCCGGCCTGCCGCCTATTGTGATGTATCGGCGGACGGGCACGGCTCAATTAACATCATGGCTCGATTTTCGACACGATGCGTGGTTTTTTCGTGTAGTCTGTCGCAATAACTCGCTCCCAATCGCGCGATTCCACGGGGGATTTTTTCGATGCGCTACCTCACCATATTTCTTTCCCTGATTTGCATGGCGTTGACGGCCCAATCGGCCAAGGCCGACCGGCGTGTTGCCTTTGTCGTCGGCAACGGCGCCTACAAGAATGTTCAACCGCTGCCCAACCCCTCGATCGACGCCAAGTCGATGGCAGGCGTGCTTCGCAATGTCGGGTTCGAAGTGGTCGAAGGCACCAACCTCACCCGCGATAAAATGACCGAGCGGCTGCTCGAGTTCGGCAAGAAGGCGCAGGGCGCCGACGTCGCGGTGTTCTTCTATGCCGGGCACGGCATCGCCATCGGCGGCGTCAATTATCTCCTGCCGATCGACGCCGACATCAAATCGGAAATGGACGTCAAGCTCGGCGCCGCCATCAACATCGACCTCACGCTCGACCAGACCATGGGCGACGCCAAGGTCAAGCTGGTGTTCCTCGACGCCTGCCGCGACAACCCGTTCGCCGCCAAGATCAAGGCGAATGCCGGCGCCACCCGCAGCGTCTCGGTGCAAACCGGCCTCGCCGAAATGAAGTCCGGCGAAGGCACCCTGATCGCTTTCGCCACCGGCCCCGGCCAGACCGCGCTGGACGGCAAGGAAGGCGCCAACAGCCCGTTCACCCGCGCGCTGATGGCCAACATCGCGACCCCCGGCATGGAGATCCAGCAGGCGATGACCAAGGTCCGCGCCCAGGTCAACGAGGAGACCAACAAGGGCCAGCTGCCCTGGGGCCATACCAACCTGATCGGCACGGTCTATCTCAATCAGGCCGCAGCCCCGATCTCGACGGCCATAGCTGCCTTGCCGGCCACCGGCCCTGTTGCGACTTCACAGGGCTCGGAGGTCGAAGTCGAGTTCTGGCGCTCGGTCAAGGAATCCAACAAGCCCGAAGAACTCAACGCCTATCTGGCGACCTACCCGAACGGCCAGTTCCGCTCGCTGGCGCAGGCCCGGATCGCCTCGCTGCAGGATGGCGCCTCGGCCAACGCGACCCGCAACCTGACCACCGGGATCGATCCCAAGACGTTTGACGCGGAAGCCAACCAGACCACCGAAGACCAGATCGGCCTCGACAAGGGCCAGCGCCGCGACGTGCAGCGAAGGCTGAACGGCCTCGGTTTCGATACCAAGGTGACCGGCACGTTCAACGAGTCGACCCGCGCGGTGATCACGCGCTGGCAGGCCGCGCGCGGCTATCCCAAGAGCGGCTACCTGAACAAGTTCCAGCACAAGGCGCTGTTGACGGAAATCGTCGCGACCGCGCCAACGGCGTCGAGCGACAGCGGCGAAGAGAAGAAGCCGGCCCGCCGCGAACGGCAGCGCAGCAGTGGTGGTGGCGGCGGCGGCGGTGGTGGTGGCCACCGCGGCGGCGATCCCGGAGCCGCCTTCGTCGGCGGCGTGGTGGGCGGCATGATGGGTGGCATGTTCCGCCGCTGATCGTCCGGTCCACAGATATCACTCCAGCAAAAAGCCCGGCTCACGCCGGGCTTTTTCATTTCGTCTGGCCGGGCTTGTCCCGGCCATCCAAGTCTTTCTTGCTGCTGATGAAGGAATGCGTGGATGCCCGGGACAAGCCCGGGCATGACGATCTACCCTATTTTCCCGCCGCCTTGCGCAAGGCGTCGTTGATCCGGTCCTGCCAGCCGGGTCCGCCCTCCTGGAAATGCTCGAGCACGTCCTGATCGATCCGCAGCGACACCAGCTCCTTCACGCCCGGAATCGCGGTCGGTTTCGGCGGCGCCTCCATGACCTTGGTGGTGGTCTTCTTGAACGCCGCTTCGGCTTCGGTGCGGGCGTCGTTCAGGGTTCGCGGCCGTCTCGGTTGATCCGCCATGGTCTCAGATTCCCTCGAACAGCACGGTCGACAGATAGCGTTCCGAGAACGACGGCACGATCGCCAGGATGGTCTTGCCGGCGGCCTCCGGCCGCTTGCCGATCTGCAGGGCAGCCGCGATCGCAGCGCCTGAGGAAATGCCGCCGGGAATGCCCTCGTTGCGCGCCAGTGCGCGCGAGGTTTCGATCGCGGTCGATGAGCTGATCTTGATGATCTCATCTATGACGGAACGGTCGAGGATGTCGGGAATGAAACCGGCGCCGATGCCCTGGATCTTGTGCGGGGTATGCTGGCCGCCCGACAGCACCGGGCTTTCCTCCGGCTCGACAGCAACGACGCGCAAGTCGGGCTTGCGGGGCTTGAGCACCTGCCCGACGCCGGTGATGGTGCCGCCGGTGCCGACGCCGGCGACGAAGTAGTCGATATTGCCGCCGGTGTCGTTCCAGATTTCCTCCGCCGTGGTGCGGCGGTGAATTTCGGGGTTGGCGAGGTTCTTGAACTGCTGCGGCATCACGGCATTGGGCGTGGTGCGGACCAGTTCCTCCGCGGTCGCAATCGAGCCCTTCATGCCCTGCGCGGCCGGCGTCAGCACGATTTCGGCGCCGAGGAAGGCCAGCATCTTGCGGCGTTCGATCGACATCGATTCCGGCATCACCAGCTTCAGCCGGTAACCGCGCGAAGCCGCGACAAAGGCAAGCGCGATCCCGGTATTTCCCGACGTCGGCTCGATCAGCACGGTATCGGCATTGATCAGGCCGGCCTTTTCCATCGCGATGATCATCGCCGCGCCGATGCGATCCTTCACCGAGGCTGCCGGGTTGAAATATTCCAGCTTCGCCAGGATGGTCGCGTGGACCCCGTGCGCTCCAGGCAGTTTGCGCAGACGGACGATCGGCGTATCGCCGATGGCGTCGACGATCGAGTCGAAAACCCGGCCCCGGCCGGGACGGTGCACTGCACTGGCGGGTGAAGGCGCGTCCATGAAAAACTCCTGTGGCGGCAATGTGCTGATACTTCGAAGCTCTTCCATCATTACGGACAGGTTGTGGCAACGCGCAAGTCGGAATCCCGCGGCTGAGATTTCGCTGCGATGCAACCTCGGAAAGTCCCTAAATAACGTAAAAACAACGCATTTGTGTTGCGACAACGTCAAACAAATCAGTGTATGCTTAAGTCTAACTCCAGATCGCAAGGAGGCCACGATGCCAGCAGTCGCTGAAGTCATGCCGACCGTCGCGTCCCATCCCAGCCCCCGCGGGTGTGATCTGCCAGTCTGCCCCGTTTGCGCCGACTCCATGGTAGCCGCGGAAGGCTCCGCTTACCTGGCGGAAAACGTCATCAGCTACCTCTGGACCTGCGATACCTGCGGCTATGGGTTTGTCACCAAGCATGCGTTGATCACGCGGTTCGTCTGTAACTGATCGCGGAAGCTTCAGCGCGGCGCGATGTCGCCGCGCGCCCAATCGGCGCGGGTGCGCGCGCGAAAATCCGCAAACGTGCCGTTTGAAACCGCGTCGCGGATGCCGTGCATCAGGTGCTGGTAATAGGCGATGTTGATTTCCGACAGCAGCATGGCGCCGAGGGTTTCGCCCGACTTCACGAGATGGTGCAGATAGGCGCGCGCGCAATCGCGGGTCGACGGCCATTCGCTGGCCTCGTCCAGCGGCCGCGGATCGTCGGCATGGCGGGCGTTCTTCAGATTGATCTGGCCGAACCGGGTGAACGCCATGCCGTGGCGGCCGTTGCGGGTCGGCATCACGCAATCGAACATGTCGATGCCGCGCGCCACCGCCTCCAGCATGTCCTCCGGCGTGCCGACGCCCATCAGGTATCGCGGACGGTCGACGGGAAGGATCGGCGCCACCTCCTCGATCATCGCCAGCATCACCGCCTGCGGCTCGCCGACCGCGAGGCCGCCGATCGCGTAGCCGTGAAAGCCGGTCTCGACCATGCCGCGTGCGCTGGCGTGGCGAAGCTCTGGCACGTCGCCGCCCTGCGCGATGCCGAACAGCATGTAGCCGTCAGGCGCGCTCTCGAAGGCGCGCTTGCTGCGCTCGCCCCAGCGCAGCGACAGCTGCATGGCGCGCTCGATGTCGGCGCGCTCCGCCGGCAGCCGAATGCATTCGTCCATCTGCATGGCGATATCGGAGCCGAGCAGCCGCTGCACCTCGATCGATCGCTCCGGCGACAGCTCGATTTTGGTGCCGTCGATATGGGAGCGAAAGGTCACCGCGTGTTCGGTGACCTTGCGCAGCTCCGACAGCGACATCACCTGGAAGCCGCCGGAGTCCGTCAGCATCGGTCCGTTCCAGCCGGTAAAACGCTGCAGGCCGCCAAGCGCGGCGATGCGCTCGGCGCCCGGCCGCAGCATCAGATGATAGGTATTGCCGAGCACGATATCGGCGCCGGCGTCGCGCGCTTCGCGCCAGTGCATGCCCTTCATCGCGCCCGCGGTGCCGACCGGCATGAAGGCCGGCGTACGCACGACACCGTGCGGCGTCGTCAACCGCCCGGTACGGGCGGCGCCGTCGGTGGCGATCAGGTCGAAGTGATTGGGGAGGCTCATGGGTCGGCTTATCGCTCGACAAGGCCATCCGGTTCAACAGCCCATCATCACAATATATTCGGTTCCGAACCCGTTGACGCCGGCAAAAATCTGCCGCATAAGCCCGCCCCATGACCGCGAACACCAAACGCACCGCGAAAACCACCAAGCCCTGCCGGGCTTCGGGAGATTTGCGCGCGTAGTTGGACGACCCGCACCCTCTGAACCGAAGCCCCGCCTGAAAAGGTCCGGGGCTTTTTTTATTGCCTGCGGACGATCCGGCTCAAAATACATGGAGACCAAAGTGAGCAATTATCCCGTTGTTGCCATTGCCGGCGTGACCGGCGCCGTCGGCGCCGAATTCATCGCCACCATGGACAGGCGCGGCTTTCGCGTCGGCCAACTGAGGGCGCTGGCCAGCGCCCGCTCGGCCGGCAACATCATCGACTTCCGCGGCCAACGCATCGTGATCGAGGAACTCACCGAGCGCTCTTTCGAAGGCGTCGACATTGCGCTGTTTTCGGCCGGCGGCGGCATTTCCAGAAGGTTTGCCCCGATCGCCGTGAAGGCCGGCGCCGTCGTGGTCGACAACTCCTCGGCGTTCCGCATGGATCCCGCCGTGCCGCTGGTGATCCCCGAGATCAACGCGCGCAGGATCAGGGAGCACAAGGGCATCATCGCCAACCCGAACTGCGCCGCGATCACCGCGCTGGTGCCGCTGTGGCCGATCCACCGGGCGAACCGCATCAAGCGCGTGATCCTGTCGACCTATCAGGCGGCCAGCGGCGCCGGTGCCGCCGCCATGGAAGAGCTGGTGGAATCGACCCGCGCCAGCCTCAACGGCGAAGCGTATCAACCGAGGGTGCTGCCGCACCCCTACGCCTTCAACCTGTTCAACCACAACACGGCGATCGACCCCTTGACCGGCTACAACGACGAAGAAACGAAGGTCATCAACGAAACGCGAAAGATATTCGAGGACGAGCGGATCGCCGTCGGCGTCACCTGTGTCCGCGTCCCGGTGCTGCGCGCGCATTGCGAGGCGATCACCTTCGAATGTGAAAACCCGATCAGCGAGCACGAGGTGCGCGAGATCCTGTCGGGCGCACCGGGCGTGACGATCGTCGACGACCGGGTGAAGAACTATTTTCCGATGCCGATCGATGCGTCGGGCCAGGATGACGTGCTGGTCGGCCGCATCCGCAAGGATCTCAGCGATCCCTCGGGACATTCGATCTCGATGTTCGTGGCGGCGGACCAACTGCTGAAGGGCGCCGCGCTGAATGCGATCCAGATCGCGGAATTGCTGCCGCAGCGCGTGATGGCCACGAACAGTTGATGGAACCGAATTGCTTCAGCCGAATGTCGTTCAACTCAATCAAAGCCGTGCGCCACTGGGTCGCAGACCCGCCAACTCCCGCCGCCTGTCGTCAATGCTTAGATATGATCTGAACAACTGCTCAATTGATCCGGCACACCGTCCATCCGATTTCGAGTTGAGCGCTGTGCTTCATATCCCGGACGGGAAATCACTCGCCGCGATTCTTCGCTATCCTGTCTGATTGCGCAGCGCCCAATCAACTGCTTCACGCACCCGGAGAACAACAAGCATGTCGGAAGCGTCCGATTCTTCAGGCGCGATCAAGGCGAGCCTTGCCCTGCTCGCGGCGACGGTGGTCGCGCTCGTCATAGCCAATTCCGGCCTGGCTTCCGTCTACAAGACGGTACTGGCGCTTCCAATCGGCGGCGATATCGGCCCGTTCGATCTGTCCAATTCGCTGAAAGATTGGATCAAGAATGCCTTGATGGCCGTATTTTTCGTGTTCGTCGGCCTGGAAATAAAGGAAGAATTCCGGGAGGGCACGCTGTCTGACCGTGCCGGCGCAATTTTGCCGTTCGCGGCGGCAGTTGGAGGCATGGCCGTGCCGGCATTGGTCTATGTCGCACTGACCAACAGCACCCCCGGTCTCAGCCAGGGATGGGCGATCCCGTCGGCAACGGACATAGCTTTTGCCATCGGCATTGTGGGGTTTCTTGGCAAGCGCATTTCGACGCCATTGCGCGCCTTTCTGCTGGCCGTTGCCGTCATTGATGATCTTGCGGCAATTCTCGTCATAGCGGTGTTCTACAGTGGTGCGCTGCAGGGCTGGGGCCTGGCGGGCATGGCCGTATCAATTCTTGCTCTGGCCGCCTTGAATTACCGCAACGTTCCGAAACTGTGGCCTTATATGGCCGCAGGCGCCGTGTTGTGGTTATTCACATTGCAGTCCGGCATCAACGCGACATTGGCCGGCGTCATCACGGCATTGTTCATCCCCTTGCGCGCAGGTGGTCGAGAACTGTTGCATCAGCTCGTCGAACTGCTGCGCAATCCCGTGAATTTTTTCATCATGCCCGTCTTCGCATTTGCAAATGCGGGCGTGCCATTGTTTGGGCTGGGGCTTGCTGACCTGATGCAGCCGTTGACCCTCGGCATCGCGCTTGGACTGATAATCGGCAAGCCGGTCGGTATCACGCTGTTTGCCTGGCTCGCGACTGCGGGCGGATTCGCGCGTCTGCCGCATGGCGTGTCCTGGCCCCAGATCATGGGCATTGCGTGCCTGGCGGGCATCGGTTTCACGATGAGCTTGTTCATCGGCGGTCTCGCGTTCACGGACGAAGGGCAGCTGAATCAGGTGCGCCTCGGCGTGCTCGGTGGGTCGTTGGTCTCGACTATCCTCGGCGTCGGACTGCTGCTTTCGGTGTCATCGCGGCACCGGCCGGTTAGTGCGTCGGCACGCGCCTAGCGACGGTCCTGGTCTGGAAAAGCATAGAGAGACTTGGCAGATGAAACTTGCGCTGGTCATGCTTACTGCCACCGTGACTTTCCTTGCAGCGCCGGCTGCGGCACAATGCCCCGATCGTGCGTCAATCCGCTGGGCAATCGCTGACAGGACAGGATCGGCGCAAGCGATCTTTATCCCCTCAACCACCGCCCTGGTAAATTATCGCGTCTGTGTAAAGAACCGTGTGGGGACGGCGCGAAATGCCTATCGAGAACCGAGATCCGACGTCGATAATTTGCACCTGCGTATAAGCTGTGGAGCAAACGGCCAGGACTTAACTCCGTCGTGTATCAGCGCCGCGATGGTCAAACCCGGCTCCTGTACCGACGTCAGGACGGACGGCTCGATATGGCTTGTGCGGATCGGACGAGCGGGCGGCCGCGCCGAGGGCCGCGCCTGTCGAGTTCATTGAGAGCGGGCCAGCGACCCGCGAGCCGTCCTCCGCCGCCGCGCTTTCCAGCAGCAGCGAGGTGATGCCGACCGCGAGATGCGGCCGTCTGCTGTCCACGCCGCATTCAGCGCGGCGGCTGCCTGGCTCGCGGCGACTGCTTTTACGGGATCGGTCGCACGGTCCTGGGCAGCGCGACCTACAAGTTTTGAGGACGATTTTGCCCAGCCTGCGTCTCAGGCATTGCCGCGAAACAGCAGGCTGGCATCGCCATACGAATAGAACCGGTATCCGTTCCTGATCGCATGGGCATAGGCCTGCTGCATCGTCTCGAGCCCTGAAAACGCCGAGACCAGCATGAACAGCGTCGAACGCGGCAGATGAAAGTTGGTCAGCAGGATATCGACCGCGCGGAAACGATAGCCCGGCGTGATGAAGATCGCGGTGTCGGCGCTGAACGGCTGGATCGAGCCGTCTTCAGCCGCCGCACTTTCCAGTAGCCGCAGCGAGGTGGTGCCGACCGCGACGATGCGGCCGCCCTTTGTCCGCGCCGCGTTCAGCGCGTCGGCGGTCTCCCGGGAAATGCTGCCCCATTCGGGATGCATCCTGTGCCCCGCCGTGTCGTCCACCTTGACCGGCAGGAAGGTCCCTGCCCCGACATGCAGGGTGATCCGGTGAACCCCGACACCGCGCGCGCGCAATGCGGCCTCCAGTGCCGGCGTAAAATGCAGGCCCGCCGTGGGGGCCGCGACCGCGCCCTCATGGGCCGCGAACATGGTCTGGTAGTCGGCGGCGTCATGCTCGTCCGGCGCGCGTTTGGAAGCGATGTAAGGCGGCAGCGGCGGGCTGCCGAGATCCGATATCGCCTGGTCGAGCGAAGGCCCGTGGAATGAAAACGACAGCGTGACCTCGCCGTCATCGCCCTTGGCCTCGACCTCTGCATCCAGATGGCCGAGCAGGCACACCCTGCCCTCATTGCCGAAACGGACCACGTCGCCCGGCGCAAGTTTTTTGGCCGGCTTGACCAGCGCCTGCCAGCGCGAGCCGTCGAGGCGTTTGATCAGTGTCGCGTCGATCTTCGGCTCGGTGTCGCGGCCGATGCGGCGGCCCTTGAGCTGGGCCGAGATCACCTTGGTGTCGTTCACGACCAGCTGGTCGCCGGGCTCGAGCCACTGCGGCAGCTCCGCGACGACGCGGTCGAGCAGTTCCGCACCGGGCCGCACCACCAGCATGCGCGCAGCATCGCGCGGGCTGGCCGGCCGCAGCGCAATGTTGTCGGCGGGTAGTTCGAAGTCGAACAGATCGGTGCGCATGGAATTCGGGGTTCACCGACGCGCCTACCCTCCCCTGGAGGGGGAGGGTCGACGCGACTGAAAGGAGCGGCGGGGTGGGG